>JAGIBP010000015.1 GCA_017744285.1 Variovorax sp. | reverse complement strand
CGCGCGTGTTTGAGCGAAGCGAGTTTGCGCGGACCCCGCGAAAAGCGAGCACCGCAGGTTGCCCGCAGCGAAGCGGAGGGACGCCCACAGCAGGGTCGCCTTTTCTTTGCCTACTTTCTCTTGGCGAAGCAAAAGAAAGTAGGTCGCCCGCCGGGGCGAGACCCGGCCCCCGCCCTCAAAAGCAAAAGCAAGCGCCATCACACCCCCGCCCCCTTAAGCTCAGCCGCCTCCGCCACATGCCTCCGCCGATCGAACAGTTGCTTGGCAAACCCCGCGATCCCCTGCGGAAACAGCAGCACGAGCAGCAGGATGATTCCCCCCAGCATCGCCCGCCAGTAGTCGGTGTTGCGCGCGACGGCGTCGTGCAGCCAGGTGAAGGTCACCGCGCCGACGATCGGTCCGGCCAGCGTCTGGATGCCGCCGAGCAGCACCATCACCAGCCCGTCGACCGACTTGCTCACGCTGAGCGATTCCGGCGAGATGCTGCCCTTGGAAAACGCGTAGAGCGCCCCCGCCAACCCCGCCGCGATCCCGGCGATCACGAACGCCGCCCACTGCATGCGCTTCACGTCGATGCCGATCGCATCCGCGCGCAGCGCCGAGTCGCGCCCCGCCCGCAGCGCATAGCCGAAGGGCGAGAACAGCACGCGGCGCAGCCACAGCACACCCGCGCCCACCAGCAGCAGCGTGAGCCAGTAGTAGGCGCGCTTGTCCGAGAGCCAGGCCGAGGGCCACACGCCGGTCAGGCCGTTGCTGCCGCCGGTGAAGCTGTCCCACTGGTAGGTGATCGCCCAGGTGATCTGCGCGAAGGCGAGCGTGAGCATCGCCAGGTACACGCCCGAGAGCCGCACCGCGAACCAGCCGAAGACGAAGGCGCCGACCGCCGCCACCAGTGGCGCCACGATGAGCGCGAGCTCCATCGGCATGCCGCTCGCGCGCACCAGCAGCGCCGCGCCGTAGGCGCCGAGCCCGAAGTACGCGGCGTGGCCGAAGGAATGCATGCCCGCCGGCCCCATGATGAAGTGCAGGCTGGTCGCGAACAGCGCGGCGATCATCAGGTCGATCATCAGCACCGTGGTGTAGGGCGAATCGGCGGTGAAGAACGGCGCCGCGGCCAGCACGAGGCCGAACACCGAGGCGGCGATCAGGTAGGTGCGGCTCGGCCGGCGCAGCGGTTCTTCCTGCATGCCCACGTAGCGGCTCGGCGCCTGCGGCCGGCCGAACAGGCCCCACGGGCGCCACACCAGCACCACCGCCATCACGAGGAAGTCGACCACCAGCGTGAGCTTGGAGAACGACACGCTGAGCCCGAACACGTCGACCATGCCAAGCCAGATGCAGATCGCCTTGATTTCGGCGATGAGCAGCGCGGCCACGTAGGCGCCGGGGAGCGAGCCCATGCCGCCGACCACCACCACGACGAAGGCGGCGCCGATGGTGTTGAGGTCCATCTCCAGCGTCGCGGGCTCGCGCGGCAGCTGCAGCGCGCCACCGAGCCCCGCCAGCAGCGCGCCGAGCGCGAACACCGCGGTGAAGAGCCACGCCTGGTTGACGCCGAGCGCGCTGACCATCTCGCGGTCCTGCGTCGCGGCGCGCACCAGCGTGCCGAAGCGCGTGCGGGTGAGCAGCATCCACACGAGGCCCAGCACCACCGGCCCGACGACGATCAGGAACAGGTCATACGAGGGGAACTGCCGACCGAGGATCGCCACCGACCCCGCAAGCCCCGGGGCGCGCGGGCCGAGCAGTTCGTCCGGCCCCCAGAGCCACAGCACCGCGTCCTTGATGACCAGCACGAGCGCGAAGGTCGCGAGCAGCTGGAAGAGTTCGGGCGCCTTGTAGATGCGCCGCAGCAGCACGACCTCGATCAGTGCGCCCAGCACGCCGACCGCGAGGGCCGCGAGCACCAGCGCGGGCCAGAAGCCAAGCCCCCCGCCCAGCCGCTCGACCAGCGTGTAGGCCACGTAGATGCCCACCATGAAGAACGAGCCATGCGCGAAGTTGACGATGCGCGTGACGCCGAAGATCAGCGACAGCCCCGCCGCCACGAGGAACAGCGACGACGCGCTCGCCAGCCCGTTGAGCAGCTGGACGATGAAACCGGAAAAGCTCATGGCCCGTTCGCCTCGCTCACTCAGTCAGCGGCGCGCGATTTCTTGATCTCGGCAGCGGAAGGCTGGTACTTGGCATCCGCGCCGTCGAGGTAGACGTAGTCCACCATCACGCCCTTGCCGCCCTCGTTCTTGGTGCGGCCCACGAAGGCGCCCATGGTGGACTGGTTGTCCTCGGGGCGGTAGGTGATCTTGCCGAAGGGCGTGTCCACCTGCAGGCCCTTGAAGGCGGCGACCAGCTTGTCGGGCTCGCTGCTCTTGGCCTTGGCGATGCCGGCGGCGGCCGACTTGATCATGCTGTAGCCCACCACCGAGCCCAGGCGCGGATAGTCCTTGAACTTGGCCTGGTAGGCCTGCTCGAACTTCTTGTGCTCGGGCGTGGTGATGCCGTACCACGGGTAGCCGGTCACGATCCAGCCGGTGGGCGCCTCGTCCTTCAGCGCGTCCATGTACTCGGGCTCGCCGGTGAGCACGCTCACCACGTCGCGGTCCTTGAAGAGGCCGCGCGTGTTGCCCTCGCGCACGAACTTCGAGAGGTCGGCCGCGAACAGCACATTGAAGATCGCATCGGGCTTGGCGTCCGCGAGCGCCTGCACCACGCTGCCGGCGTCGACCTTGCCGAGCGGCGTGGCCTGCTCGGCGACGAACTCGACGTCGGGCTGCGCGGCCTTCAGGAGCTGCTTGAACGCGGCCACCGCCGACTGGCCGTACTCGTAGTTGGGATAGACCAGCGCCCAGCGCTTCTTCTTGAGCTTGGCCGCCTCGGGCACGAGCATCGCGGCCTGCATGTAGGTGCCGGGACGCAGGCGCACCGTGTAGGCGTTGCCGCCCTGCCAGGTGAGCTTGTCGGTCAGCGGCTCGCCCGCGAGGAAGAAGAACTTCTTCTGCTTGGCGAAGTCCGCCACCGCGAGGCCGGTGTTCGACAGGAACGTGCCCGCGAGCAGGTCGACCTTCTCGCGCGACACCAGCTCCTCGGCCACGCGCACGGCGTCGCCGGGGTTGGCGTTGTCGTCGCGCGTGATCAGCTCGATCTTCTTGCCGTTCACGCCGCCGGCCGCGTTGATCTCGTCGACGGCGAGTTCCATGCCCTTCTTGTAGGGCTCGAGGAAGGCGGGCTGGGCCTTGTAGCTGTTGATCTCGCCGATCTTGATCACGCCCTGCGCATGCGCAGGAACGAGGGCGGTGACGAGCGTGGCGACGGCAGCCGCGCCGAAGGCGAAACGCAGGGGGGTCATGGGAATCTCCTCGAAGTCGAATGAATGAAAGTGAATGTTGGCATGCGGCTCATCGAAGGCCGTCGACTCCCTTGATCTCGGACACCTGCAGCCCGCCGATGCGGGGCAGCGGACGGCCGCTGTCGGTCACCGCGACGGCGACGACGATCTCGTTGGCGCGGGGCGCGTCGGACACGCGCGCCTCCACGGCATCGAAGTGGCTGCGCACGAAGGCCGCGTCCTTGTGGCCGAGCGGCACGTCGATCGCGGTGCCGAGCGTGCCGCGCTTCTTGGCGGAGGGCACCAGCGCGGCGCCCTTCTCCACCGCCGCGCGCAGCGGCGCGCCGAGCTTGGGGTGCAGGATCGCGGCCGCATGCTCGAGTTCGCCGGCCTCGCCGACGATCGCGGCCTTGCCGTAGCTCTGCGCCTGTCCGGGCTCGATACCGAGCGCCGCGACCGCCTTCCGGCCCAGCAGTGCGCCGAGCTCCTCGCCGATGTCGACCAGCTCGTCGAGCGATTCGCTGTAGCGCCCGGCGTAGGGGTTCTCGATCACCGCGATGGCGACGGCGCGGCGCGTGGGCGGCTCGATGGCCTTGCCCATTTCCTTGCGGGTTTCGTCGACCTGCACGACGAGCTTGCGGATGTTGGCGGTCATGGCTGTGCTTCCTTGTGTGTCTCTGGATGGCGCGGGAGGGGCGGGAGCGGCGGGCTCAGCGCAGCCCGTCCCACTTGCTGATGTCTTCGGCACGCAGGCCGCCGACGCGGTCGTGCACGCGGTAGCCGGTGCTCATCGCAAGGATGAAGACGATCTCGTCGGCCGCCGGCGCACCGGGCACGCGCACCTCGAAGGCGTCGAACTGGCCGCGCACGTAGCTGGCGTTGATGTTGGTCAGCGGCACGTCGAGCGTGGTGCCCGGCGCACCGACCTTCTTGGTCGAGGGCACGATCGCGAGCGCGTTGCCCGGTTGCCCCGTCTTCTCCTCGGCCTTGCCCTGCCGATAGGCATCGCGGTCGCCCTTCCAGCCGAGCAGCTCGCGCATCGCGTAGCCGCCGGGCACGTGCCACAGCGCGCCATGCTCGAGCTCGCCGGCTGCGCCGACGATCGCGCCCTTGCCGTAGGTGGCGATGCGCTCCACCGGCACGTCCATCGCGGCGCGCAGGCGGTGGGCCATGTCCAGGCCCACGGGATCGAGCAGCTTCATCATCGGCAGGATGTCGGGCTCGTAGCGGCCGGCGAACGGATTGGTCAGCACCGCCGCGATCGCGCCGCGCACCAGCGGCGTTGCGGCGCGCGGTCCGAACTCGTGGTGGATGTGCTCGACCTGGGTGAAGACACGGCGTATATCGATCATGAAAACTCGTCCTGCTTTTCGTTAAGCAAATACTGAACCAACTGCACCGGCTGCGAGGTGCGCCGTCGCCTCGGACGGCCGCAGCATTCCCTGCGAGCTTAAGGGCTGGATCATCCGCCACTGACCCTGGCAAACGAGCACCACGGACCACACGCGGCCCGCGCGCTGCAGCGCCTGGGCACATGCAACGCCCGCGTCGAGTGCGCGGTGCACCTGCGCGGCCGAGAGGGCTTCGACATCGCGCGTGACGAGCAGGTCGCCGAGGTCGCTATCGTCCTTGCATTCGTTCGCCGGCAGGCGATGGATGCCGGGGTCGTCGACGTTCACCGCGTTCGCGATCACGGTCGCGGCGGCGTCGGCCTCGGCGGCGGTGGCGGCCAGCACGGTCACGCTGTCCGCGATGCCGAGCGAGAAGCTGCGGCCGCGCCAGCCGCTCGTCGCGACGCCGCGCACCGGATGCTCGGCCCGGATCTCGAAGCGACCGTCGGTCGCGAGCGGACCCGTGTCGCGCAGATCGAATCGCGCCAGGTCCGCGAACAGCCCCACGCGCGCCGACTGGCCCGGCGCGAGATGCAGCGCGATGTCGCCGCCATTGTTGAGCCAGGCGCGCTCGATGCCGGGGCGGTCGAAGCAGCCGATGAGCTCCTCGGCCACCGCACCGGCCACGGCCGCCATCGGCGTGATGAAGCCGGCGCTGAACGGCGCGCAGGCCCGCCACATGCGCTGCGCGATCGGCCCGCGCAGGGGGCAGTCGGCGCCGACCGGCTGGCGCAGCAGCGCGAGCTCGCCGACGAGTTCGCCCAGCACCGTACCGAAGCGCCGCCACGCGAGCTCGTGCGCCACGGCCACCTCGACCGCGTCGCCGTGCGCTTCGGCGACGATGTCGATGGGACCGTGATTCAAATGCCAGCGGCCACCGTCGAGGGCGCTGCGTTGGGCGGTCATGGGGAAGCCTTCATGCTTCGCACTGCGGTGCGGGTGCCTTCGGGCGGCCGGGCGGCACCCATGCTCAACCCAGCATCGGGGGTTGGCCGAGCGGCCAGGGGTTGGCTGCGTCGATGCGTTGCCACTGGCGCGCAAGCGGTGCGCCGTCGTTGTGCCAGGCACCGCGCGCGAGCGCCTGCTCGAGCGAGAACACGTGCTCCATGTGCCCGCCGAGCGCCTGGTAGTCGTCCTGCCGCATGCTGAACTCGATGGGCGCGACGATCGCGGGCGTGGGCACGGTGCCGAAGCTGTTGTCGGGCATGCGCATCACGTCGGCCATCACGGTGATGCCGCCGCCGGGCCACACATAGGCCGGCGCGCCGCCACAGGTCACGTTGACCAGCGCGCGCTTGATGGCGCGCGTGAGCAGCACCGGGTTCTCGGTGACGCCCGCGCGCAGGCTGCCGCCCGCGCCGCCGAGGAACAGCACGGTGCACAGCGAAGGCTCGCAGTTCTCGCCGATGCGGTCGACGATGCGGCGCACCTCCTCGGGCATGGCCTGCTCGACGGGACGCAGCTGCTCGTCGAGCACGTACCACTGCGCATGCTCGCCGGTGGTCGACGTCATCAGCAGCCTGAGCCCGGGCCGCGCGACCCCCGGCTCCCAGCCCTCGATGATCGACAGCGGATCGCTGATGTCGGTGCCGCCCCAGCCCGTGCCTGGATTGGCGACCTGGAAGTAGCGCCCGGGCGTCGACTTGCGCCCGCGCATCTGGATGCCCGAGGCCGGCATGTCGAGGCAGCGGCCGGCCTGGTGTTCGGTGAGCACGCCGGTGATGTGATCGTCGACCACCACCACCTCGTCCGCATGCCCGAAGAGCTGCCGCGCGAAGATGCCGATGGCCGCCGAGCCGCAGCCCACGCGCATGCGCTGCTCTTCCACGCCGTTGACGATCGGCGCGCGGCCGGCCTGGATCACCATGCTGGCGCCGCCGTCGATCACGCATTCGACCGCCTTCTTGTTGCCCAGCAGCTGCATCAGCTCGGCCGTCATGCGGCCTTCCTTCTTGCTGCCGCCGGTGAGGTGGTGCACGCCGCCGAGCGAGAGCATCTGCGAGCCGTACTCGGCCGTGGTGACATGGCCCACCACTTCGCCCTTGTAGCGGACGTTGGCCTGCTCGGCGCCGAGGAAGCGGTCGGTGTCGATCTTCACCTTGAAGCTGCAGTAGCTGAAGATGCCTTCGGTGACCACGGTGACCATGTCGACGCCGTGGGCCTTGGAGGCGACGATGAAGGGCGCCGGCTTGTAGTCGGGGTAGGTGGTGGACGAGCCGACGCCGGTGACGAAGACCTCGTCCGCGCGAAGGAGATCGCCGTTCCAGTCGGGCGCCTGGGCCGGCGCCTGGGTGGCGGCCTCGGCGCCTTCCCGCGCGAAAGGCACGAGGACCGGCGATTCGCTCGACAGTTCGCGCCGCAGCAGCACGACCGGATCGACGCGCACCAGCACGCCCTCGCGATTGGCGTAGCGGTCGCAGGCGCCGGTGCGGCCCTCGGAGATCTGGCACAGCACCGGGCAGGCATTGCACTCGACCTTGGCCGCGCTCATGCGCTCGTTGCGCAGCGGCGCACGCCCCGTGGCGTCGGGCAGCACGGGCATGTCCATGCCAGGCAATCCGTCTGTCTTCGTGTGTTCGGTCATCGCGGGGCTCTCGTGCAAATCAGGCCGGCGGGCGTGCAACAACCGTGCCCGTTGCCCGCTTGTGCCGAAGGTGGCGTTTGTGTAGCATTCCCTACACTTTCATGTGGCAAACACTACATTGAAGTTCAATGTATCAAACAGGCCCGAGGCTTGCAATGGTGTTATGACTGACACGGAAGCGGGGCGGGACCCCAGTCGCCGACAATAGGGGGCTGTCCTCTTTCCGTTCGTAAACATTCCTGACCCTTATGAGTGCATTCAGCGAAGAACGAGTGTTGAGCGTCCATCACTGGACCGACCGGCTGTTCACCTTCACCACCACGCGCGATCCGGCGCTGCGCTTCTCCAATGGCCACTTCACCATGATCGGCCTGAAGGTGAACAACAAGCCGCTGCTGCGCGCATACAGCATCGTCAGCCCCAACTACGAAGAGCACCTCGAGTTCCTGAGCATCAAGGTCGAGGAGGGCCCGCTCACCTCGCGGCTGCAGCACATCCAGGTGGGGGACACCATCATCGTGGGCCGCAAGCCCACGGGCACGCTGCTCATCGACTACACGCTGCCGGGCAAGCGGCTCTACCTGTTCGGCACGGGCACGGGGCTCGCACCGTTCATGAGCATCATCCGCGACCCCGAGACCTACGAGAAGTACGAGAAGGTCATCCTGGTGCACGGCGTGCGCCAGGTGGACGAGCTGGCCTACCACGACCTGGTGGTCGACCACCTGCCTAAGCACGAGATCCTGGGCGAGATGATCGAGAAGCAGCTGCTCTACTACCCCACGGTCACGCGTGAGGAGTTCCGCAACATGGGCCGCATCACCGACCTGATCGAGAGCAACAAGCTCACCGACGATCTCGGCCTGCCGCCGCTGAACCCCGCCGAGGACCGCGTGATGCTCTGCGGCAGCCCGGGCCTGCTGGTGGACCTGAAGCACATCCTCGAAGGGCGCGGGTTCAAGGAAGGCAACACGAGCACGCCCGGTGACTATGTCGTCGAGCGCGCGTTTGCCGAAAAATAAGCTCTGATGTCCGAGCGCAAGGCCGCCACCGCCAAGCCCCAGCGCCGCACCGGCGTGCGCGAGGCCGCGGCGCAGGCCACGCGCGAAAGCATCCTGCGCGCGGCGACCAAGGTGTTCGCCAAGTACGGCTACGAGGGCGGCAGCGTCGAGAAGATCTCGAAGGCCGCGAAGTCGTACGACCGCATGATCTACTACTACTTCGGCAGCAAGGAAGGCCTCTTCATCGCGGTGATCGAAGGCATCTACCGGCGCATGGACGAGGCCGAGGCGGCGCTGGACCTCGATGCGTCCCGCCCAGTCGAATCGCTCACCGCGGTCATCCGCTTCGTGCTCGGGTACTACCGCCGCAATCCCGAATTCGTCACGCTGCTCAACACCGAGAACCTGCACAAGGGCCGGCACATCGCGAAGTCGCTGCGGGCCAGCGAATACTCGTCGCGCGCCATCGCGATCATCCAGGAGATCATGGCCAGCGGCGTCGCGCAGGGCCTGTTCCGCGCCGACGTGGCGCCGCGCGATCTCTACCTGCTCATCGCGTCGACGGGCTACTTCTACATGTCGAACCGGCACACGCTGTCCGCCTTCCTCGGCGAGACGCTCGAAGCGCCGGAGGCCCTCGCGCACTGGGAGGACTTCGTGATCGAGACGGTGCTGCGCACGGTCGATGCCGGAGCCCCCGACGAGGCAAGCACCGTTTCAACCCACGAAGAGGCTAGTCAATGGCAGAACTCGCAAGCGCCGCACAATCAGGCAAGGTCGTCATCCGGAACATAGGCCTGCTGCTGTCGGGCGACATCGACAAACCCATCCTCGATGCCGACACCATCGTCGTGAACGACGGGCTGATCACGCAGGTCGGCAAGGAGAAGGACTGCGACACCGAGGGCGCGAAGACCGTCATCGACGCGAAGAAGACCTGCGTCGCGCCGGGCCTGATCGACAGCCACGTGCACCCGGTCGCCGGCGACTGGACGCCCCGCCAGAGCCAGCTCAACTGGATCGAGTCGAGCCTGAACGGCGGCGTGACCACCATGATCTCCGCGGGCGAGGTCCACTACCCCGGCAGGCCCAAGGACATCGTCGGACTGAAGGCGCTCGCGATCACCGCGCAGCGCGCCTTCGACGCCTTCCGTCCCGCCGGCGTGAAGGTGCTGGCTGGCGCGCCGGTGATCGAGAAAGGCATGGTCGAGAGCGACTTCAAGGAGCTCGCCGAAGCCGGCGTGGGCCTCTTGGGCGAGGTGGGCCTGGGCACGGTGAAGGCCGGCTACGAGGCCAAGGAGATGGTCGCCTGGGCGCGCAAGTACGGCATCCAGAGCACGATCCACACCGGCGGCCCCTCGGTGCCGGGCTCGGGTTACATCGACAAGGACACGGTGCTGGAGGCCGACGCCGACATCATCGGCCACATCAACGGCGGCCACACCTCGCTGCCCGAGGCGCACGTGTGCGAGCTGTGCGAGAAGAGCTCGCGCGGCATCGAGATCGTGCACAACGGCAACGAGCGCACCGCGGTCGCGGCCGCCCGTGCGGCCATCGAGCTGAAGTGCCCGCACCGCGTGATCCTCGGCACCGACGGGCCGGCGGGCTCGGGCGTGCAGCCGCTGGGCATCCTGCGCATGGTCTCGCTCCTGTCGTCGTTCGCGGGCATCCCGGCCGAGCTGGTGTTCTGCTTCGCCACCGGCAACACCGCGCGCATGCGCAACCTCAACTGCGGCCTGATCGAGCCGGGCCGCGCCGCGGACTTCGTGTTCATGGACCGCGCGCAGCACACGGCCGGCAAGACGCTGCTCGAGAGCGTGCAGCTCGGCGACATCCCCGGCGTGGGCATGGTGATGATCGACGGGATCGTGCGCTGCGGGCGCAGCCGCAACACGCCGCCCGCGACGGAGGTGCCGGCGGTGGTGTCAGGCGCGCACTGAGGCCGGCCCTCAGGGCCGGCGCGCGGCCCGGAACACGAGGTAGCGGGCCGACAGGAAGTTCACCGCGAGGCCCGCGCAGCTGCCGACCGCGACGCCGAGCGCCGGCCCCCAGGCGCCGCCGGCCCACCGCAGCGTGAGCACGTAGGCCGCATAGTTGACCAGCGCGCCGCCGGCCATCGTCAGCATGTAGTGCGCGTATTCCAGCGCGATCGAGCGGCCCGACGGCCGCGCGCGGAAGGTGAAGTGCCGGTTGAGCAGCCAGGTCGCGGTCGCGGCCACCCACCAGGAGACGATCCGCCCGCCGTACCAGCCCAGGTGCGGGGAGGCGAGGTAGAGCACGCCGACGTCGACCACGAAGCCGAGCGCGCCGACGATCGCGAAGGACAGGAACTCCCTGCCGATCCTCATGGCTCGGCGCGGTGGCGCACGCCCGGGATGGCGAGGTAGCGCAGCCGCTTGGCTTCCTGGCGGCCGATGGTCACGGTGTGCAGCACGATGCCGCACACGAAGGACAGCATCGCCATCAGCATGGTGCCGGTGGCGAGCACGGCGGTCGGCAGGCGCGGGACCAGCCCGGTCCGCAGGTAGGTGACGACGAGCGGCTCGGCCAGCACGAGCGAGACCAGCGCCAGCAGCGCGGCCGCGCCGCTGAAGAACAGCAGCGGCCGTTCGCTCACGAAGAGCTTGAAGATGGTGCGCAGGATGCGCCAGCCGTCGCGGTAGGTCGAGAGCTTGCTCTCGGAGCCCTCGGGCCGCGAGCGGTACGGCACGGGCACCTCGGCGAAGGGCATGCGCAGTTCGAGCGCATGCACCGTGAGCTCGGTCTCGATCTCGAAGCCCTTCGACACGGCCGGGAAGGACTTGGCATAGCGGCGCGAGAACACGCGGTAGCCCGAGAGCATGTCCGCCAGGCGCCCGCCGAACAGGCTCGCGACCGCGCCGGTCAGCAGGCGGTTGCCGAAGCGGTGGCCCGGCCGGTAGGTCTTGGCGTCGTCGCCGGCGTCCACGCGCGAGCCGACCACCATGTCGAGGTTGCCCTCGACCAGCATGTCGATCAGGCGGCGCACCTCGCCGAGGTCGTAGGTGGCATCGCCATCGGTCATGACGTAGACGTCGGCCTCGACGTCCGCGAACATGCGGCGCGCCACGTTGCCCTTGCCGCGCAGGGCCACGTGCGTGACGAGCGCGCCGTGCGCGCGCGCGACGGCGGCCGTGTCGTCGGTCGAGTTGTTGTCGAAGACATGGATCTCGGCCTCGGGCAGCGCCGCGCGGAACTCCTCGATGACCTGCGCAATCGCCAGCGCCTCGTTGTAGCAGGGGATGACGGCCGCGATGCGCAGCGGCCGCGGCGGTTCAAGGTGTTCGGTCATGCTTGTACTGGCGGATCCGGTAGGCCTTGGCATTGTCTTTCTCGTACATCAGCGCGAATTGCTCCCGGAAGCCGGGCTGGCTTTCGAGATAGGTCGCCGTCGGCAGCGATACGGCAATGGCCTCGAAGCCCTTGTCGGCGAGCTTCTTCGCATAGTCCGCGGGCGGGAAGATGATGAAGTCCGAATAGCGCCACGGCCCGATGGCGTCGCCCCAGACCGGGCTCGGGCCGTAGTAGGTCGCCTCGCTGAGGGCGATCTGGTAGACCTGCCCCTTCGCGTGCTCGCGCAGGTAGTTCATCACCGCGTAGCCGGGCACGTGCTGGCGCAGGAAGGCCTCGCGCTGCTCGGGCGTGACCGCGATCATCGTCACCTTCTCGCGCGTCTTGTAGAAGACCACGCCGACGGCAGCCACCAGCAGCACGATCGCCAGTGCGCGCCCCGCGCGGTCGAGCGCCCCGCTGCGGTCGCGCCCGGGCATCGAGCGGCGCAGCTTGGCCGCGATGCCGCCGAAGACCGTCTGCCAGCCGACCGCCGCCGTCAGCGCGAGCAGCGGAAAGGCCGAGGTCAGGTAGCGCGGATAGCGCGAGGTCAGGGTCCACACGAACAGCGAATAGATGCAGAACACCGTCGCCGCCCGCAGCGCGGCGGAACGCTTCCAGTGCGCGCTGAAGGGCACGGCCAGCACCGCCCAGATGAGCACGCTCGGCAGCGAGGCATGGTCGCGCACGTCCTGCAGCTGCAGGCGGTAGTCCTCCGCGTTCCAGTTGGTGAAGCCGAAGACGCGCGCGCCGATCGGGTTGAACGGATCGCCGGTCGTGATCGCGTTGCGCGCATACCAGTAGACGCAGGGCACCAGGAAGCACAGCAGCGCCACGGCGAGCACGCGGGGACGGCGCTCGTGCCAGAGCACGAACACGCCCAAGAGCGGCAGCACCGTGAGCGCCTGGTACTTCGAACCGGCCGCGACGCCGAGGAAGAAGGCCGCGAGCGCCAGCCACCGCGCGCTGGCGGCGGGCGGCGATTCGCGCCACCACCACAGGGCCGTGCAGGCCGCGAGCACGAACAGCGCCACGCTGGTGTCGATGAGCGCGCCGGAATAGTCGCCCATGCCCAGCCAGATCGCGGCGCCGACGCAGGCCACGACGCGGTTGATGTGAAGCACGCCGAGCCGGTAGACGATGAGCACCGAGGTCCAGCCCGCGAGCGCATTGAGGAAATGCGGGAAGACGTCGTCGCCGACCATCAGCGCGCCGGCATAGAGCAGGTTGTAGTTGTACGGGAACCAGGGGTAGCGCAGCCACTCGTAGATGCCCAGCGAACCGCTGTGCGCCACCTCGCGCGCGTACGGCAGGTGGTACATCAGCTCGTCGAAGGCGGCCGGCGGCGCGAGCGGCGAGGCGAGCGTGGTCACCGCGACCAGCGCCAGCACCACCATCCCCAGCTTCTCGAGCCAGGACAGCGCGGCCGGCAGCTCGCGATGGCGCACCTGCCGAAGCCACGCGGGAAGCTGCGGAATCGCCGCGACCAGGCCGAGCGCCACCATGCCCACGACCACGCCCCGCGTGAACAGGCCGGCGATGCCGAAGGCCTGGAAGACGCAGATGAAGATCCCCATGCCGGCCGTGACGGCCATGGCCGAATCCAGCCACACGTCGCTCGGCGCCGGCGCGCCGAAGCGGCCGAGCAGCGCCCGCCCGAGGCCCCAGCAGCTGGCGACGAAGACGGCCAGCGCCGCGTAGTGCGCGGCTGCAAACATCAGCGTTTGAATAGCAATCCCCTGCGCTGGCTTCTTGTTCGCCAGTAGGTCATGTCAAAGGTTCGGAGCAAGCAGGCGCTCCAGGTCCGCCTCGCTCTTCTTCCGACGGGCGGCCTGGTCCTGCAGCTGATCGTGACCGATCTTGCCGACGTTGAAGTAGGTCGCCTCGGGGTGGCTCAGGTAGAAGCCGCTCACGCTCGCCGCCGGCATCATCGCGAGGCTGTCGGTCAGCGTCATGCCGATCTCGGCGCAGTTCAGCAGTTCGAACATCGGCTGCTTCACGCTGTGGTCCGGGCACGCCGGATAGCCGGGCGCGGGGCGGATGCCGCGGTAGTTCTCGGCGATCATCTCCTCGTTGCCGAGCGACTCGTCGGGCGCGTAGCCCCACAGGTCGGTGCGCACGCGGTGGTGCATCGCCTCGGCGAAGGCCTCGGCCAGCCGGTCGGCGAGCGCCTTGAGCATGATGGCGGAGTAGTCGTCGAGGTCGTCGATGAAGTATTTCTCTTTCTTGTCGACGCCGATGCCCGCGGTCACGGCGAACATGCCCACATAGTCTTTCAGGCCGCTCTCGCGCGGCGCGACGAAGTCCGCGAGGCAGCGGCTCGGGCGCATCACGCCGTCGATCATCTGCTTCTCGGTCTGCTGGCGCAGGCCCCACCAGGTGAGCGCGGCCTCGGTGCGCGACTCGTCGGTGTAGAGCACGATGTCGTCGTTCACCGTGTTCGCGGGCCAGAAGCCGACCACGCCGCTCGCGGTGAGCCAGCGGCCTTCGATGAGCCGCTTGAGCATGCGCTGCCCGTCGGCGTACACGCGCACGGCCTCGGTGCCCACGATCTCGTCCTTCAGGATGGCGGGGAAAGGCCCGGCCAGATCCCAGGTCTGGAAGAACGGCCCCCAGTCGATGTACTTCGCCAGCTCGGTCAGGTCGAAGTTGCGGAACACGCGGCGGCCGGTGAACTTCGGCACCGGCGGCACGTAGCCCGACCAGTCGATCGGCGTCTTGTTGGCGCGCGCCTTCGCGAGCGGCCACAGCGGCACCTGCTTCTTGTTGGCGTGCAGTTCACGCACCTTGTCGTAGTCGGCGTTGATCTCGGCGATGTAGCTGGCTGCCTGCTCCGACAGCAGCGACTGCGCCACGCTCACGCTGCGCGACGCGTCGGGCACGTAGACCACCGGGCCTTCGTAGTGGGGCGCGATCTTCACGGCCGTGTGCACGCGGCTGGTGGTCGCGCCGCCGATCAAAAGCGGGATCTTGCGGATGCGGAAGTGGTCGTCCTTCTGCATCTCGCCGGCCACGTACTGCATCTCCTCGAGGCTCGGCGTGATCAGGCCCGACAGGCCCACGATGTCCGCGCCCTCGACCTTGGCGCGCGCGAGGATCTCGTGGCACGGGACCATCACGCCCATGTTCACGACCTCGAAGTTGTTGCACTGGAGCACGACCGTGACGATGTTCTTGCCGATGTCGTGCACGTCGCCCTTGACCGTGGCGATGACGATCTTGCCCTTGGTGCGCACGTCGCGGCCCGCGGCCTCGTCCTGGCGCTTTTCTTCCTCGATGTAGGGAATGAGGTGCGCCACCGCCTGCTTCATCACGCGGGCCGACTTCACCACCTGCGGCAGGAACATCTTGCCCTGGCCGAAGAGGTCGCCCACGATGTTCATGCCGTCCATCAGCGGGCCTTCGATGACGTGCAGCGGGCGGCCGCCCTTGGCGATCGTCGCCTGGTAGGCCTCCTCGGTGTCATCGACGATGAAGTCCGTGATGCCGTGCACCATGGCATGCGACAGCCGCTGGTTGACATGCACGGGATGTTCCGGCGTGCCGCGCCATTCGAGTTTCTTGCTCTCGTCCTTGGCGCCGCTCTTGGCGCTTTCGGCCACTTCCACCAGGCGTTCGCCGGCATCGGGGCGGCGGTTGAGCACCACGTCCTCCACGCGCGTGCGCAGCTCGGGCTCGAGATCGTCGTACACGCCGACCATGCCGGCGTTGACGATCCCCATGTCCATGCCCGCCTTGATCGCGTGATACAGGAACACCGTGTGGATCGCCTCGCGCACCGGGTCGTTGCCGCGGAAGCTGAAGCTCACGTTCGACACGCCCCCCGACACCCGCGCGCCCGGCAGGTTCTGCTTGATCCAGCGCGTGGCCTCGATGAAGTCGACCGCGTAGTTGTTGTGCTCCTCGATGCCGGTGGCGATCGCGAAGATGTTGGGGTCGAAGATGATGTCCTCGGGCGGGAAGCCGACCTCGTCGACCAGGATGCGGTAGGCGCGCTCGCAGATCTCGATCTTGCGCTCGCAGGTGTCGGCCTGGCCCTGTTCGTCGAAGGCCATCACCACCGCGGCGGCGCCGTAGCGGCGGATCAGCCGCGCCTCGTGCTTGAATTTTTCGACCCCTTCCTTCATCGAGATCGAGTTGACGATGCCCTTGCCCTGGATGCAGCGCAGGCCGGCCTCGATCACCTCCCACTTGGAGCTGTCGACCATGATCGGCACGCGCGCGATGTCGGGCTCGCTCGCGATCAGGTTCAGGAAGCGCACCATCGCGGCCTGGCTGTCGAGCATGGCCTCGTCCATGTTGATGTCGATCACCTGCGCGCCGTTCTCGACCTGCTGGCGCGCGACGGCCAGCGCGTCCTCGAACTGGCCGTTCAGGATCATGCGCGCGAAGGCCTTGGAGCCGGTGACGTTGGTGCGTTCGCCGATGTTGACGAAGAGCTGGCCGGCGGTGCCGATCTCGACCGGCTCGAGGCCGGACAGGCGCATGGGGGGCACGGCGCGCGCGGCATCAGCAGCGGGCGTCGACGAAGGGGTGGCGGAAGACGAAGGCGTCGTGGACATGTCGCACCTGGGCAGAGGGTCAGGCGAGCGTCGTTGCATCGGGGGGGTCCAAGCCTGACGCGGTCGCCTCTTTGCCCGTGGGGTGAGGGATGCGCTGCAACGCTCCTTGGAGGCGCGATTTTACGGGATCGATCCGCGGAAACGTCCCTGCGCCGCACAGGGCGGCGCGAAGCTGGCGACTCGATGCGCGGCGGCCCCGTCCCGGCCGCGGCCCCCCCGCCGATCAGGCGTCGTAGCCCGGAAAGCGCCGGTCCAGCCGCCGCAACAGACCGGGCCACACCAGGCCTTCGGGCCCCTTGCCGAGGCGCACCTGCTCCAGCTGCGGCACCGCAAGAGCCAGGACGTCGGGGGAAATCAGCTGCAGCTCGACCTGCCCGGCCATCGCGCGCACCTGCGCCATGCAGGCCGCTTCCAGCCGGTGCATGCCCACGAAGGCCTGCGCCACCGAGCGCCCGGTCGAGAGCAGGCCGTGGTTGCGAAGGATCATGTATTGGCGGTCGCCGAGGTCGCGCACCAGGCGCGGCTTCTCGGCCTCCAGCAGCGCGAAGCCCTCGTAGTCGTGATAGGCCAGCGAATGCAGCACCGACATCGCGAACTGCGACAGCGGCAGCAGGCCGCCCTTCTGGCCGGAGACCGCCACGCCGTTGATCGAATGGGTGTGGAGCACGCAGTTCACGTCCGGGCGCGCCGCGTGGATGCAGCTGTGGATCGTGAAGCCGGCCGGGTTGATCTCGGCGTCGCCGTCCTGCAGCTTGTTGCCGTCGATGTCGACCTTGACCAGGCTCGACGCCGTGATCTCCTCGAACATCGCGCCGTAGGGGTTGATCAGGAAATGCTCGGTGCCCGGCACCTTGGCCGAGATGTGCGTGAACACCAGGTCGTCCCAGCCGAACAGGGCCACCAGGCGGTAGGCGGCGGCCAGGTCCACGCGGACCTGCCATTCCTCGGGACTGACTTGCGCGCGCAGCGATCGATCGCTCATGAATGAATTCCTTCCGATGTGAGGGTCTGGCGCAGCAGTTGCCGCAGCTCCGGCTCCCACTGCGCGATTTCGAGGCCGGAGGCGAGGTGGCCATACGGGGTCTGCAGTTCGCGCCAGACCAGCCGTTCGCCCAGTGCGCGGTGCATTGTCGATCGAACCTCCGGGTCCGGCGGGAACACGCGGTCGGAGCTGGCCGGCACGAAGAGGACCGGACAGCGGATCCGTTCGAGCTGCCCGGCCACCTCGAAACGCTCGCCCGCGCTCTGCAGCCGCAGCAGCGAGTGCGGATCGAAGACCTGCGCCCACCGCGCCGCGGCCTCGTCGAGCCGCGCGGCCGCGTCCGCCGCCCCCATCCGGTCCTGGAGCACGCGCTCCATCCCATAGCTGCGCAGCGTCTCCAGGCGCAGGCGCCGCATGCATGCGCGCATGCTGCCGATCGGATAGCGGCCGCCCTGCCAGTTCGGATCGGCCTCGAAGTTGCGCAACAGCGCCGCGCTGCCGTGCGTTCGCGGCCAGTGGATGCCCGAGACCACGCTGGCGACGGCCGAGACCCGGTCGGGATGGTCCAGCGCCCACTGCAGCGCCTGCATGCCGCCGAAGGAAGGGCCGATCACCAGCTGCAGGTGCCGCACGCCCAGGCGTTCGAGCAGGCGCCGCTGCGCCAGCACCATGTCGCTCACGCTCAGTGCCGGGAAGTCGGCCCCCCAGGGTGTTCGGCCACCGGGGCGCGGGCTCGCCGGCCCGGTCGAGCCGAAGGACGAGCCGACAACATTGCTGCAGACCACGAAGTAGCGGCCGGCATCGAGCGCGCGGCCGGGCCGCAGCAGGTCGGCCCAGGAGCCCTCCGTTGCGCCTGCCGCCTCGAGCATGCCGTGGCCGCTGGTCAGCCCGTGGGTCACCAGCACGGCGTTGTCGCCGCGCGCGTTGAGGGTTCCGTAGCTGGCGTAGGCGAGCGTCACCTCGGGCAGCACGCCGCCCCCGGTCAGGGGAAGGCTTCCGACGGACAGGTGCATGGCAGGCTCAATCCATCGTCACGTTGGCGCTGCGGACGATCTCCGGCCAGCGCTTGAGCTCGAAATCGACGCGCTGGCGCAGTTGCTCGGGCGTGCCGCCGAGCGGGGCGCTCCCGAGGTCGGCCAGCCGCTTCAGCAGCGCGGGGTCGGCCAGCGCCTTGTTCGTCGCCGCGTTGACCCGCTCGATGAACGCCCTGGGCGACCCCTTGGGCGCGAAGATGCCCACCCACGCCATGATCTGGTAGCCCGGGTAGCCCTGCTCGGCGACGGTCGGCACCTCGGGCAGCATGCGCACCCGGTCCACATCGGTCACGGCCACCGCGCGGACCTGGCCGCTCTGGATGAACGGGAGGGCAGAGGGGACCGATTCGAAGCTGTAGTCCAGCCGCCCGGCGATGACGTCCATGATCGCCTTGCTCGTGTACGGGACGTGCACGGTGCGGATGTCGGCCATCCGGTTGAGCAGCACGCCCGAGAGGTGCGGCGTGGTGCCGTTGCCGCCCGAGCCCATGGTCAGCGTGTCCGGCTGCGCCTTCGCCTTGCGCACCAGGTCGGCCACGGTGCGGATGTCCGACCGGGAACCGACCACCAGCACGTTCGCCGAGGCCGAGATCGCGGCGACCGGGTCGAAATCCCGGGCCGGGTCGTAGCCCAGCTTCTTGTACAGGCTCGCATTGATGCCGTGGGTGCCGGCGGTGCCGAAGAAGAGGTTCTGCCCGTTGGGCGGCGTCTGCGCCGCGGCCGCCGCGCCGACCCCGCCCCCGGCGCCCGCCCTGTTGTCGATGACGATGACCTGCCCGAGCTGGTGCGCGATCGGCTCGGCCACCACCCGCGCCAGGATGTCGACCGAGCTGCCGGCGGCGAAGGGAACGATCATGCGGATCGGTTGGCCGGCCTCCTGGGCACGCACCGGTGCCAGGGTGGCGGCCCCCAGCCCGAGCAGCAACGCAAGAAAAACGCCACGGCGCGGAAGCCCCAAGAACTTGCTCTTTTGCATACGGATTTGTCTCCTTCTTGTATGCGAAAGAATTCTAGGAACGCCCCTTCATTCGTACTATCAGAATAAATTGCGCCACTATGTGGAGAAATTTGAACAATCTGTCGCTGCGGCAGCTGCGCGCCATGGACGAGGTCGCGGCGCGCGGCTCGTTCGTCGAGGCGGCCAAGGCGCTGCACCTGACGCCCTCGGCGATGTCGGAGACCATCAAGACGCTGGAGGCGCAGGTCGGGCTGCGGCTGTTCGACCGCTCCACGCGGCACGTGTCGCTCACCGAAGCCGGCGGCGCCTTCCTGCAACACGTCCGCAACTCCCTGCGGCAACTGGACGAGGGCATGCAGCACATGGCCGACCTGCGCCAGTTGCACACCGGGCGGGTGCGCGTGATGGGCGCGACCTCGGCGCTGGCCTGCCTCGTGGCGCCATGCCTGGCCGGGCTGTGGCAGCCGGCGTCGCGCCTGAAGGTGGAAATGCGCACCGCCCTGGCCGAGACCATGGTGCGCGCGCTGCGCGAGGGCGCGGCCGACTTCTGCGTCGCGTCCCTGCCGCGCCAGGCGGACGACGACATCGAACATTCGCCGCTGATCGAGGACCAGTTCGGCCTCGTGGGCCACCGCGACCATCCGGCCCTGCAGGCCAGCCAGGTGACGCTGCGGGACGCCCAGGACTTCCCGTACGTCGGGCTGAGCACGTGGTCGGTGATCGACGAACTGCTGAAGGGCATGGCCGACCTGCCCGAGTCCTTCGCGCATCCGGCCATCACGATGGACGACACCGGCACCCTGGCGGCGGTGCTGGAGCAGGGGCTGGGCGTCGCGATCCTGCCGGCGCTGGTGCTCCACCAGATGCGGCAACCGGCGCTGCGTTTCACGCCGCTGGCGGCATTTCCGCCGCGCCGGGTGG
Organism: Variovorax sp.; assembly: GCA_017744285.1. GTDB lineage: Bacteria > Pseudomonadota > Gammaproteobacteria > Burkholderiales > Burkholderiaceae_C > Variovorax. The sequence goes on along the minus strand of JAGIBP010000015.1, from coordinate 59,848 downwards.
AGATCAGCCGCCAGGCCGGGCGTTCGCTCTCGCCGGCCGCGCAGGCCCTGTGGGAGGCGGTTTCGCGCCAGGCGAAGACGCTGGTGGGCTTGCCGGGTATCCGGCAGATCGGCGAGACGCCGGCCTAGCGCTCCAGCGCCACGTTCAGGGCCGGGCCCTGCGCCGCCGCCGACGCCGGCAGCCCGAACACCGCGTCGAACACCCAATTGAAGACGAAGGTATAGACCAGGAAGAACAGCACCAGCCCGAAGTCCATCGCCAGCGCCTGCCAGAGGCCCACGCCCAGCCACCAGGCGAAGATGGGCACGAGGATGCCGGCCAGTCCGCCCTCGAAGCCGATGGCGTGCGCGATGCGGCGCCGCACGCTGCGCCCGCGCACCGCCTGGCGCGCTTCCCAGCGCTCGAAGAGGGTGTTGAACGCGAGGTTCCAGAGCACCGCGATGACCGAGGAAATGACCGCCAGCACGCCCGAATGGCCCAGCCCCTGGCCCGACATCAGCGCCAGCCCGGCGCTGGTCGCCGCGATGGCGATGGCCTCGTAGAGCGTGATGTAGACGACGCGGCGCTTGAGCCCTTGCATTGAAATCTGTCCCGGAAAAGTGGTGATGGTCAGCGGCGTACTTTATGTGTCTATTGCTGATATATAAAGTCATCTTCTATCAGTTCAATTGAAAGACCAGCCCATGAGCTTTTCGAGCGACAACGTGGAAGTCTTTCTGGCAGTCATCGACCACGGCTCGTTCTCGGCCGCCGCGCGCGCGCTGGGCCGGGTGCCCTCGGCGGTCAGCATGGCGATCGCCCACCTGGAGGCCGAGCTCGACCTGCCGCTTTTCGACCGCAGCGGCCGCGAGCCGCAGCCCACGGCCGCCGCGCGTTCGCTGGAGCCGCAGGCCCGGCTGCTCGCCGCGCAGCTCAAGCAGCTCCAGGTGCAGGCGCTGGCGCTGACCCAGGGGCTGGAGAACCGGCTGACGCTCGCGATCGCGCCCGAACTGCTCGCCGCCCCCTGGAGCGGCGCGCTGGCGGCGCTCGCGCAGGAATACCCGCTGCTGGAGGTCGAGGTGCTGGCCGCGCCGCAGGCCGATGCGCTGGCGCTGCTGCACAGCGGGCGCGCGCAGCTCGCCCTGGTGTTCGAGCGGCCCAGCCTCGACGGCCGCGAAGGCTTTCAGGAAGTGGCCAACGACACGATGGTGGCGGTGATGGCGCCCGACCATCCGGTGCTGGCCGCCGCCGGCGGGCGGCTGCGCGAGGCGCATCTGACGACCACGCGCCAGATCCTGGTGGCCGGACGCGATCTGGCGACCAGCGATCCGCGCTTCGTCTTCGGGCGGCATGTCTGGCGCACCGACAACGCGCTGGCCGCGCTGAGCCTGATCACCGCGGGCCTGGGCTGGGGCTGGCTGCCGCGCAATTTCGCGCGGCCGCACGTGGCGGCCGGCGCGCTGATCGAGATCCCTTTCGAGAACCTGTCCAACGGCCTGGACCTGTGGGTGGACGTGGTCTGGTCGCGCGAGCGCCCGCTGGGGCTGGGTGCCCAGCGCTTCGTCGAGTTGATCGCCCGCAAGAAAGACTGAGCGAGCTCAGCGGTCGCCGTGGCCGCGCCCGTGGCCCTGGCCGCCGCCACCACCACCGCCTTCGCCCTGCCGGTTTCCTTCACCGCCGCGTCCATGGCCGCGCCCCGCGTCGGGGTTGCCGCGTGGCGGCGCCGCGCGCCACTCGGGCCGGCCCGGGCCGCCGGGACGGAAGCCGTGGTCGGGCGACGGCGGACGGACGCCGGCCGGCGGCCCCGGAGGCCTCGGCCCCGGGTCATGCGGGGGGCGGATGCCGGGAGGCTGCGGCGGACGGAACGGCTGCGCCGGCGGCCGCACATGGCCTGGCGGGGGACGGAAACCGGGCTGGGGGCCCTGCCCCGGCCAGGGGTTGGGCCGCCACGCCGGCGCCGGCGGCGGCATCGGACGCCAGCCCGGCCCCGGCGGCGGCGGGGGCCTGCCGCCCCACCAGCGCGGCTGGTTGTACCAGGGCCGATCGCGGTAGTAGTCGCCCCAGTAGCTGCCGAGGACGAAGGTCACGATCGGCACGCCGATCACCGCGCCGTAGGTGGCCAGGGGCACGTGCTGCTGCTCGTAGGCGTAGTCGAGGCTGCCCGCATAGGCCCAGCCGCGCAAGCCGTCGGGAAGCACCACGTCGCACCAGCCGTAGCCCGCCGTGCAGCCCATCACCTGCAGCGGCTGGCCCGGCGCGAGCGTCGCCACCAGCGGGTAGGAACTCGAAGGCCCGGCGCGGAGGTTGACGCTGCCGCGTGTGAAGGCCTGTTGTGCCGCCGCGGCCAGTGGCAGCGTGATGGCGAGGGTGCCGATGCCGGCCCACGCCCAAGTCGTTCTGCGCATGTGCGAAAGTCCTTTGTGCAAAGCAGGTTAGGTGGGCCGCATTGCCGGTGTCAATCGGACACAGCCGTTCATTGACAACGGCGGGCTGGGCCGAGGCGTGCACCGCCGGAACGTTTGGACAGCCTCTTCACCTCGCCTTCACACGCCAGGGCGCGGCCTCGGGCCTCAGGCGGCTTCGCGGTAGAAGCCGGCGACGTTCAGGCGGCGCCCGGGCACCGGCGCGACAGCCTGCCCGATGGCCGCGATGTGCTCCGGCGTGGTGCCGCAGCAGCCGCCCACGATGTTGACCAGCCCGTCGGCCGCGAACTCGTGCAAGAGGCGCGAGGTGACGTCCGGCGTCTCGTCGAAGCCGGTCTCGCTCATCGGATTGGGCAGGCCCGCATTGGGGTAGCAGCTGATGAAGGTGTCGCCCGCGACGCGCGCGAGTTCCTGGATGTAGGGCCGCATCAGCGCCGCGCCCAGCGCGCAGTTGAGCCCGATCGCCAGCGGCTGCGCGTGGCGCACGCTGTGCCAGAACGCGGTCACGGTCTGGCCGCTCAGGATGCGTCCCGAGGCATCGGTCACGGTGCCGCTGATGATGATCGGCAGGCGCTCGCCGCTGGCCTCGAAGTATTCGTCGATCGCGAACAGCGCGGCCTTGGCGTTGAGCGTGTCGAAGATGGTCTCGACCAGCAGCACGTCGGCGCCCCCCTGCACCAGCGCCTCGACCTGCTCGTAGTAGGACGCGCGCAGTTCCTCGAAACCGACGTTGCGCGCGCCGGGATCGTTGACGTCGGGGCTGATGCTCGCGGTCTTGGGCGTGGGGCCGAGCGCGCCCGCGACGAAGCGGGGCTTGTCGGGCGTGCTGAACTTGTCGCAGGCCGCGCGCGCGAGCTTCGCGGACTCGAGGTTCATCTCGCGCGCCAGGTCGGCCATCTGGTAGTCCTCCTGCGCGATGCGTGTCGCACCGAAGGTGTTGGTCTCGATCAGGTCGGCGCCAGCCGCGAGATAGCCCTCGTGGATGTCGCGGATCACGTCGGGCTGCGTGAGCGACAGCAGCTCGTTGTTGCCCTTCACGTCGCGTGGAAAGTCCTTGAAGCGCTCGCCGCGGTACTGCGCCTCGGTGAGCTTGAAGCGCTGGATCATCGTGCCCATTGCGCCGTCGAGGATGACGATGCGTCGGGCGAGGATCTCGGGCAGCTGCTGGGCGCGGGTGTAGGCGATGGGCTTCATCGGGGGGATTGTAGAAGTGCCCTCCGGGCCGCGCAGGCTTGGGAGACAATCCAGGGTTGCGCGCACGGGAGGTGCGCGCGCCCTTTCCCGCCCGCCCGAAAACAACCAGACCCCGCCTTGTCAGCACTGCCCTCCGAACCCACCGCCGCCGCACCGGAGCAGATCCTCCACGAGGTCTTCGGCTACGCGCAGTTCCGCGGCCCCCAGCAGGCGATCGTCCACCACGTCACGACGGGCGGCGACGCGCTGGTGCTGATGCCCACGGGCGGCGGCAAGTCGCTGTGCTATCAGATCCCCGCGATCGCGCGGCACCGCGCCGGCCAGGGCGTCACGGTGGTGGTGTCGCCGCTGATCGCGCTCATGCACGACCAGGTCGGCGCGCTGCACGAAGCGGGCGTGAGCGCGGCCTTTCTCAATTCCACGCTGGACTGGGAGGAGACACAGGACGTCGAGCGCCGCTTGATGCGCGGCGAGATCACCCTGCTGTACGCGGCGCCCGAGCGGGTGACGACGCCGCGTTTTCTCTCGCAGCTCGATTCGCTCCACGAGCGCGGCAAGCTCGCGCTGTTCGCGATCGACGAGGCGCATTGCGTGAGCCAGTGGGGCCACGACTTCCGCCCCGAATACCGCGCTCTCACCGTGCTGCACGAGCGCTACGCCGCCGTTCCGCGCATCGCGCTCACCGCCACGGCCGATGCGCTCACGCGCGCCGACATCGTGGAGCGCCTGCAGCTCGAAGAGGCGCGCCAGTTCGTCTCCAGCTTCGACCGGCCGAACATCCGCTACACCATCGTCGAGAAGAAAGACGCGACCACGCAGCTGCTGCGCTTCATCGAGCGCGAGCACGAAGGCGACGCGGGCGTGGTCTATTGCCAGTCCCGCAAGCGCGTGGAAGACGTGGCGCAGTCGCTGTGCGACGCCGGCCTCAACGCCCTGCCCTACCACGCGGGCCTCGACGCCGCGGTGCGGCAGAAGCACCAGGACCGCTTCCTGCGCGAAGAAGGCATCGTGATGGTCGCCACCATCGCCTTCGGCATGGGCATCGACAAGCCCGACGTGCGCTTCGTCGCGCACCTGGACATGCCCAAGAACATCGAGGGCTACTACCAGGAGACCGGCCGCGCCGGCCGCGACGGCGAACCGGCCGACGCCTGGATGGCCTACGGCCTGCAGGACGTGGTGAACCAGCGCCGCATGATCGACGAGAGCCCGGCGGGCGAAGAGTTCAAGCAGGTGATGCGCGGCAAGCTCGATGCGCTGCTGTCGCTCGCCGAGGCCAGCGACTGCCGGCGCGTGCGGCTCCTGGGCTACTTCGGCGAAAAGAGCACTCCCTGCGGAAACTGCGACAACTGCATCACGCCGCCGCAGGTCTGGGACGGCACCGACGCGGCGCGCAAGCTGCTCTCCACCGTCTACCGCGTACAGCAGCAAAGCGGCATCAGCTTCGGCGCGGGCCACGTCATGGACATCCTGCGCGGCAAGTCGACCGAGAAGGTGAAGCAGTACGGCCACGAGCGCATCAGCACCTTCGGCATCGGCAGCGAGTTCACCGAGCCCCAGCTGCGCGGCGTGCTGCGCCAGCTGATCGCGATCGGCGCGCTCGCGGTCGACGCGCAGGCCTACAACACGCTGCAGCTCACCGAAGGGTCTCGCGCGGTGCTGCGGGGCGAGACGCAGGTCATGCTGCGCGAATCGGTCTCGCAGCCGGCCGAGAAGAAGCGCCGCGAGCGCACCGCGCGTGGCGCGCCCTCGCCCGCCGCCGCGACGCTCGACGCCTCGGCGCAAGCCCGCTTCGCAGCGCTGAAGGCCTGGCGCGGCGAAGTCGCGCGGGAGCACAACCTGCCGGCCTACGTGATCTTCCACGACGCCACGCTCGCGGCCATCGCCGAGGCGGCGCCGGCAACACTGGAGGATCTGCAGGGCATCAGCGGCATCGGCGCCAAGAAGCTCGAAGCCTACGGCGCGGACGTGCTGCGCGTCTGCGCGGCGTTCTAGTTCCAGCTAGCCGGGGCTGGCTCCCGGCGGGCTCACGATCCGGTTCTCGCGCAGCGGCGAGCGCACGAGATACGGCGTTCCGCCCGCCTCGACCTTGCTGCGCGCCACCTCGGCCTTGTTCGCCGACGGAGTGGGGCAGGCCCCGGTGCTTCGCAGCGCCAGGGCCGCGGCGAGCCGCCCCTCGGCCAGATCGCCCAGCGCGTGATCGAAGTCGTCGGCCACGGTGCAGGTGGGCACGAAGCCGTCGCTGTAGTCGCCGAAGCCCTGCTGGTTGACGCCCCGGAACTGGATCGCGAAGTAGGTGGTGCCGCAGTTGTCCTGCGGGAAGAAGCCGTAGGGCTTGCCGCAGGTGGCGCCGCCGACCAGGTTCACCGCGACGCCGACGCCACGCAGGCCGTTGACGACCGATTCGCTCGCGGAACAGGTGTCGGGCCCGGTCAGCACCGTCACCCGCGAGAGGCCGAGCTTGGGCAGCGGCTGCAAGGGCGGCGCGGAAAGGCCGCGCGTGGTCGAATAGAAAGGCAGCGCGAGATCGAGGCCGAAGGGGTTCTTGCGATTGAACTGCATGCGCTCGAACACGGTGCCGTTCGTCGCGGCCGTGGGGCCGATCATGTAGGCCAGCTCGCTGGCGATGTCGAGCAGGCCGCCGCCGTTGTAGCGCATGTCGAGCACGAGGTCGGACACACCGGCGGCCAGGAACTGGTTGAAGGCCGCAAGGAGCTGCACCTCCGCGGTCGCGAGGTGCTCGTTGAACTGCAGGTAGCCGACCGAGCCGCTGGGCGTCGAGAAGATCTTCACGTTCTGCACCGGCGTCTGCGTGATGCGTGCCGACGTGAGCGTGACGGCGCGTTCGCCGCCGTCGGGCGCGCGCAGCGTGAAGCTGTGCGTCTCGCCCGCCTGCGCGGGCGCCAGGGCGGCATTGAGCGCAGCTACGTTCGTTCCATTGGCAACGTCGATGCCGTCGATCGCCACGAGCTTCGTGCCGCGGACGATGCCCGCCTGCGCCGCGGGCGAATCGGGCTCCGAGAAAGCCACGCGCACATCGCGCGGCGGCGACGCGCTGAGCAAGGCGAGCTCGAAGCCGTACCCGACGCCGATCCCGCTTTGCGACTGCGCCCGGTAGTCGGCGGTCGGGAGCGTGAAGTGGTAGCGGTCCTTGGCGCGACCGCTGGCGGCCAACTGCGGCGTCTTGAGCGCATCGAAGTAGCTGACGGGCGTGGCGTAGTTCGCCGCCACGAGGTTCGTGGGGACTTCGTCGAACCACAGGTAGGTCTCGTCGATCCAGCCCCTCACCCAGGTCTTCTCGTCGGCGGCGGAGCCGCTGCGGTCGGGATACGCCACGCCGGTGGCAGGATCGAGGCCGCCGCGCGGCGAAGCGCACATGCCGGCGACGGTCGACGAGGCCACCACCGGGTCTGCCGCCGCCGGGGCCGCGAGCGCGGGCGCCGACACCGCGCCCCCGCCGCCGCCCCCTCCACCGCCGCAGGCAGCCAAGGCCGCGAACGCGGCCAGCGTCATGACCCGGCGCACCGCGCCCAGCATGCGGAGATCTCTCATCGCCGGATTCCCCTGCGCGCCGCGAGGGGCGCCGATGTATGCGGAAGACCGGCTCGATCTCAGTGGAGGAAGCCGATGCCGCGCGATTCTCGCACCTCGGGTTTGATGCGATGTTCGGCGTCGAGCTGGTCGAGGAACTCGGCAGGCGAGAACTCGACCGCCAGGATGTCCATCTGGCGCTTCACCGCGGCGAAGTCGCCGGGGCACAGCTGCGGCAGCCTCGACAGGCGCTCGCGGATTTCGTCCGTCAGGCGCCCGCCGCTCCCGCCCAGCGCCTCGGTGACGAACATGCGCTCGCGCTGCTCGGCGGTCAGCGGCATGAACTTGATCTTGAAGGTGAAGCGGCGCAGCGCCGCCTGGTCGAGGCGGTCGAGCAGGTTGGTCGTGCACACGAAGATGCCGTCGAAGCGCTCCATGCCCTGCAGCATCTCGTTGACCTCGGTGACCTCGTAGGTGCGCTGCGCGCCGCGCCGGTCCTGCAGGAAGCTGTCGGCCTCGTCGAGCAGCAGCACGGCCTTCTCGGCCTCGGCCTCCTTGAACATCGCGGCCATGTTCTGCTCGGTCTCGCCGACGTACTTGCTCATCAGGTCGCTCGCCTGCTTGATGATCAGCGGCCGGCCGATGGCCTTGGCGATGTGCTCGGCCAGCGCGGTCTTGCCGGTGCCCGGCGCGCCGTAGAAGCACAGCGTGCCGTGGCCGCGCACCCTGAGCGCCTCGACGATGCGCGGGACCTCGAAGCGGGTTTCGACGTTGAGCATGTCGAGGTCGTAGGTGGTCACGCTGCGGCGCGCGCCAAGGCCGTCGAGCGTGCCGAGCGCGAGATCGGCGTTCTTGAGCTGGCGCTCGATCAGCCGCTCCATCCCGCCGCCATCGGTGCTCGCGAGTTCGGCGAAGCGCACGGCGGTGCGGATCTGCGCGGGCGTCAGGCCCTTGCGCGCGGCCAGCTTGGCGGTGAATTCGTGGGACACCGACACGCCTTCGAGCGTCTTGCGCACCAGCTGCTCGCGCGCGCCGGGCGGCGGCGACTTGAGCTCCAGGTGGTAGGCAAAGCGGCGCCGGAAGGCCGGATCGATCTGCTCGATGCGGTTCGTGACCCACAGCGTGGGCACCGCATTGGATTCGAGGATCTGGTTGACCCACGCCTTGCCGCTCACGCTGCCGCTCGCGGGCGACGGCACCTGTTCGGCGCGCGCCATCATCTGCGCGGCTTCGGTGCTGATCGGCGGGAACACGTCCTCGACTTCGTCGAAGAGCAGCGCCGCCTGCTCGCTGCCCTTGAGGAACACCTGCGCGATCTGCAGCGAACGGTAGCGGTCGCGGCCCGAGAGCGAGTTGCCGTCGCGATCGGCGTATTCGACTTCGAACAGCTCCAGCCCCGCCGCCTGCGCGACCACTTTCGCGAGCTCGGTCTTGCCCGTGCCGGGCGGCCCGTAGAGCAGCACGTTGACGCCCGGTTCCTTGCGCGCGACCGCCGCGCGCAGCAGCGTGACGAGCATCTGCGCGTCTTCCTCGACAAAGGCGAAGTCGGCCACCGCGAGCGCGCTCTTCGCGGACGGGCGCGTGAACACCGCCATCAGTTCGTTGCGATCGCGGTATTCGCGCATCAGCACCGGCGGCAGCTTTTCGCTGACCTTCATGAGATCGGCCAGGTCGGTGATGTTGTGCTCGGAGATCAGGTTCTCGACCAGCCCGATGCGCTCGAGCCGCGAGCCGGCGCGCAGCGCCTCGCCGACTTCGCTCGCGTTGACGCCGGCCACCTCCGCGATCGCGGCATAGGCCTCGGGCGCGTTGTTGACCTTGAACTCCACCAGCAGCGAGCGCAGGTCGCGCTGGTAGCGCGCCAGCGTGCCATACAGCAGCAGCGCGCGTTCGGCGCGGTTCAACTGCAGGAGGCCCGCGAGCGCATCGATGTTCTTCTCGACCAGCGTGGACTGCTTGCGCAGCGCATGCGTGAGCCAGTCGCGCGTGACCGACAGCACCGACAGCAGGTCCTTGGGCTGGTCCTTGGCGTACTCGTCCAGATAGAAGAAGAGCGTGCCTTCTTCATACGGGCCGCGCCAGACGCCGTGGCGCTCCAGCAGCGTGCGGCCGTCGTAGTCCTCGACGCCCTTCCAGACATCGTTGCCCACGCAGCGGCGCACCAGGAATTCGCGCAGGCGCTGCAGCACCGGCAGCGGCCAGACGAGGTGCCGGCCCGTGAGCGACAGCAGCCCGTTGAGGTCGCGGCGAATGTTGAAGCGCGGCCCCTGCTTGGCGGCCAGCGTGAGCACGAAGTGCGAGCACATCAGCTCCAGCACCGGCGCTTCCTTGAGTCCGGGCGAAGGCAATGCGTGGCCGCGGGAAGCCGCAGCCATCACATCGACGCCGGAACGCTTGACCATCGAGCACCCTCCAGGGCAGACAAACTGAATCTGGAAGCGACCATAGCGCAGAGTTTTGCGCGGGGGAAGTCTGACGAGGAGTAAAAATCCTCATGTTTCAAATCCATCCGCCAGGGCCCCATGGTGAACATCCGAGACATCGAAAAAGCCGCGAAGCGCCTGGAAGGGCAAATCCTGGAAACGCCCTGCGTCGAATCGCGCACGCTGTCGGAGATCGTCGGCGCGCAGGTGTTCCTCAAATTCGAGAATCTCCAGTTCTCCGCGTCGTTCAAGGAGCGCGGCGCCTGTAACAAGCTGGTCGACCTCTGCGAGGCCGGCACGCGCGGCGTGATCGCGATGTCGGCCGGCAATCATGCACAGGGCGTGGCCTATCACGCACAGCGGCTGGGCTTGCGCGCGCTGATCGTCATGCCGCGCTTCACGCCGGGCGTGAAGATCGAACGCACGCGCGGCTTCGGCGCCGAGGTCGTGCTGCACGGGGACACGCTGGACGCCGCCCGCGCCCACGCGCTCGAACTGGCCGCGCGCGAGGGCCTGGCCTTCGTGCACCCGTATGACGACGCGTCGATCATCGCGGGACAGGGCACGATCGCGCTCGAAATGCTCGACGCCGTGCCGGACCTCGACACCCTGGTCGTCTCGGTCGGCGGCGGCGGGCTGATCGCCGGCATGGCCGTCGCGGCCCGCGCGCGCAAGCCGGGCATCGAGATCGTCGGCGTCCAGACGGCGCGCTTCCCGGCCATGGTCAATGCCGTCAAGGGCACGGCCTTCGCGCAGGGCACCAGCACGATTGCCGAGGGGATCGCGGTCGGTACGCCCGGCGCGCTGACCCGGGAGATCATCGCCCGCGAGGTCGACGATCTGGTTCTGGTCGACGAAGGCGACATCGAGCAGGCGGTGCTGATGCTGCTCGAAATCGAGAAGACGCTGGTGGAAGGCGCCGGTGCGGCCGGCCTCGCGGCGCTCATCCGCTACCCCGAGCGCTTCCGGGGCAAGCGGGTCGGGCTGGTGCTGTCGGGCGGCAACATCGATCCGCTGCTGCTGGCGGCGATCATCGAGCGCGGCATGGCCCGCGCGGGACGGCTGGCGCGCATCCGCGTGAGCGCGCGCGACGTCCCGGGCTCGCTGGCGCAGATCACGGCCACCGTGGCCCAGGCGGGCGCCAACATCGACGAAGTCCACCACCAGCGCGCATTCACCATGCTGACGGCGCAGAACGTGGACGTGGAGCTGGTCTTGCAGACCCGCGGCCGGGCGCACCTCGGCGCCGTCCTGGATGAGTTGCGGGCGGCCGGTTTCGAAGCGGTGGAGCAGCATTGAGGGTCTCGGAACCCCCTAGACACCCCCTGACCCCCCGGCCGGTAAAATGGCGGCAATCCCGAGAAACGAGGAAAGAACAATGTCCCATCCCACCCCCGTCGAGCCCGGCCATGCAGCCGCCGTCGAAAAGGACGCGGTCGAGTCGATCGTCCACCTCATGCCCCTCGTGCTGCCGATCGCCGGCGGCGTCCTGATGCTGCTCTTGGCATCCATCGCCATCTACGTGGCCTGATTTCCCGCGCGGGGGCACTTCGCTGCTTCCTGCGCACCAAAAGAAGCTCGAGGCCGACAGACGGCCCCGGTCCAAGCGGGCATAACCCACGGTTGCGACCCGGCTTCCTCCACAGCGAAACGTTTTCTCCGATGGATCTCGCCGCCGGCAGGCGCTGAGTCCCCTTTGAAAAGACGATTTTTCAACTTAGGAGATTCTCGATGAACGCACCGCTGAAGGGTCTCGCCATGCAGGCGCCTTCCTATGTCAAGAACGCCAGGCTGATTGCCTGGGTCGCGGAAATGGCCGCGCTCTGCAAGCCCGAGGCCATCCACTGGTGCGACGGCAGCACCGAGGAATACGACCGCCTCTGCCAGCTCATGGTGGACGCCGGCACCCTCAAGAAGCTGAACCCCGTCAAGCGCCCGAATTCCTACCTGGCCAGCTCCGATCCGAGCGACGTCGCCCGCGTGGAAGACCGCACCTTCATCTGTTCGGCCAAGAAGGAAGACGCCGGCCCGACCAACAACTGGATGGACCCGGCCGAAATGCGCGCCACCCTGCAGCCGCTGTTCGACGGCTGCATGAAGGGCCGCACGATGTACGTGGTGCCGTTCAGCATGGGCCCGCTGGGCTCGCCGATCGCGCACATCGGCATCGAGCTGTCCGACAGCCCCTATGTGGCGGTCAACATGAAGATCATGACCCGCATGGGCAAGGCCGTTTACGACGTGCTGGGCGACGACGGCGAGTTCGTGCCTTGCGTCCACACGGTCGGCGCGCCGCTCGCGGCCGGCCAGAAGGACGTCGCCTGGCCGTGCAACAAGACCAAGTACATCGTCCACTACCCCGAGACGCGCGAGATCTGGAGCTACGGCTCGGGCTACGGCGGCAACGCGCTCCTGGGCAAGAAGTGCTTCGCGCTGCGCATCGCCTCCAACATGGGCCGCGACGAAGGCTGGCTCGCCGAGCACATGCTGATCCTGGGCGTGACCAATCCCGAGGGCAAGAAATACCATGTGGCGGCGGCTTTCCCGAGCGCCTGCGGCAAGACCAACTTCGCGATGCTGATCCCGCCGGCCGGCTTCGACGGCTGGAAGGTCACGACCATCGGCGACGACATCGCCTGGATCAAGCCCTCCGCCGACGGCAAGCTCTACGCCATCAACCCCGAAGCGGGCTACTTCGGCGTGGCGCCCGGCACCAACATGCAGACCAACCCGAACTGCATGGCCAGCCTCGACCGCGACGTGATCTTCACCAACGTGGCGCTGACCGATGACGGCGACGTCTGGTGGGAAGGCATGGGCGAAGCGCCCGCGCACGCCATCGACTGGCAGGGCAAGGACTGGACGCCCGCCATCGCCAAGGAAACCGGCGCCAAGGCCGCACACCCGAACGCCCGCTTCACCGTGGCTGCGACGAACAATCCGGCGCTCGACGAAGCCTGGGACGACCCCAAGGGCGTGGCGATCGACGCCTTCATCTTCGGAGGTCGCCGCTCGACGACGGTGCCGCTGGTGACCGAGGCCCGCGACTGGGTCGAGGGCGTGTACATGGCCGCGACGATGGGCTCCGAGACCACCGCGGCGGCGGCGGGCCAGCAGGGCGTGGTGCGGCGCGATCCGTTCGCGATGCTGCCGTTCGCCGGCTACAACATGAGCGACTACTTCCAGCACTGGCTGGACCTCGGCAAGAAGCTCGCCGCCTCGGGCGCGAAGCTGCCGAAGATCTACACGACCAACTGGTTCCGCAAGGGCGCCGACGGCAAGTTCGTCTGGCCCGGCTACGGCGAGAACATGCGCGTGCTGAAGTGGATGATCGACCGCATCGAGGGCAAGGCGCAAGGCAACGACCATGTCTTCGGCGTGAGTCCGCGCTACGAGGATCTCAACTGGACCGGCCTGAACTTCAGCGCCGAGCAGTTCGACACGGTCACCAGCATCGACAAGGCGGCCTGGATGGCCGAGCTGAGGCTGCACACCGAGCTCTTCGAGCAACTGGCGCATCACCTGCCGAAGGAACTGCCGGCGACCAAGGCAGCGATCGAGCAGCGCCTGGCGGCTTGAGGTAAAGCACCCCCCGAGCCGCTTCGCGGCTCCCCCCTCTCTCGCCTTCGGCGGGAGGGGGGCAATCCCAGCGGCCCGGCAAAGCCGGTTCCGCGGGATTCCTGGCTTCGGCCATGGTGGTTTCAGGGGGCGCTCACGCCGCGAGACCGAGCGTCACGCACAAGCCATAAAAAAGCCGCCCTCCGGCGGCTTTTTTTGTTGGCGGACGGCGAGCCGTCTTATGCCTGGGCGGCTTCCTGGCGGGTCGCGATCACCTGCAGGTCGCGCAGGATGCGGGGGTCATGCTTCGCGTAGGCCAGGAACTTCGCGTCAGCGCGGGCGGCGGCGCGGCGGCTGGCGCTCTTGCGGGCCACGCTCATCAGACCGAGCGCGAGCGAGCGGGCCGTGCCGGCGAAGAGGGCCAGGCCGACGAAGGCGACGCCCCACAGCACGACCCACGCGACCAGCAGTCCGCCCTCGGCCGAGGTGGACATGAGGCGATCGACTGCGATCAACAGGGACGAAACGATGGCGGCCAGCAGCAGCGCGGCCAGGCCACGCGCGCCATCGAAACTGCGGCGCGCGGCGCGGACGCGATCGATCACGGCCTCGGCGCGAGCAACGCCGGGATGGCTGGCGGGAATATCGACGTGGACAAATTGAGTCATGGTGTGTTCCTCCAAGATGGACGACAGTCCGGAAGCAATGAGGTGATATTAGGGGTTACCCTAGTGTTTTGCCAATTTATCTTTCTGATGCTTATCATTCACATCAGAAATGGAAGTCAACTTTCGCACGCTCGACCTGAACCTGCTGCGCGTCTTCGACGAAGTAATGGCCGAGCGCAACCTCACGCGGGCAGCGCGCAATCTCTCGATCACCCAGCCGGCGGTGAGCAACGCGCTGCGGCGCCTGCGCGAAGTGCTCGGCGACGAGCTGGTGCGCCGCTCCGGCGCTGGCGTCGAGCCCACGCCGCGAGCGATGGCGCTGTGGCCCACCGTGCGCGACGCCCTGAGGCAGTTGCAGCACACGCTGGCGCCCGGGGCGTTCGATGCCGGCATCGCCGACACCAACTTCCTCCTGGGCATGGCCGACGCGACGGCGGCCGAGCTCATGCCGGGACTGATCCGGATCGTCGAGAGCGAAGCGCGCGCGGTGTCGCTGCGCGTGCTGCCGCTGACCACGCGCGACCCGCGCCGCATGCTCGAGAACGAGGAAGTCGATGTGGCGATCGGCTACTTTCCCGCCGTGATCGCGGAGCTCGCGGCGCGCGGGCAGTCGGGCGTCGGCACGCCGTTCGAGAGCCAGCGGCTCTACGTGGGGGAATACGTGTGCGTGATGCGGCGCGGCCACCCGCTGGCGTCGCAGCCGCTCACACTCGACAGCTACTGCGGCGCGCGGCACCTGCTGGTCAGCTTCTCCGGCCGGCCCTACGGCTTCATCGACCAGACGCTGGGGGCGCTGGGGCGCGAGCGCCGCATCGTCGTCACGGTGAACCAGTTCTTTACCGCCGGGCGCGTGGTGGCGAACTCGGACCTGCTGACGGTGATGCCGCGCCATTTCGTGCGCGTGACCGGCATCGCCGATCAGCTCGTGCTGCGCGACCTGCCCTTCGAGCAGCCGTATGTGCACGTGGATGCCCTCTGGCATCGGCGCGCGCAGCACGCGCAGGCGCACGAGTGGCTGCGCCAGGCCCTGCTGCGATCGGCCGCGGCAGCGTTCGCCGGCACCTCGCCGCGGGCGCGGGAGCCGCTCAGCGAATGACGCTCAGCCAGGCGCTGGCGGCCGCGCGCAGTTCCTGCGCCTCGCGGGCGTCCAGGCCGGCGCGGCCATCGGCGGTTTCCATCAGCGTGGCGGCCAGGTTGGAATCCGCGGTGTCGGAAGAACGGAAGAAACGTGCCACTTGGGCAAACAAGGTCAACATGATGGTGCGCGCATGGGGCGCGCTCTTGGAAGGATGATGAAACGTAGATTAAGGGTTTTCCCTAGTCATTCAAGCGCCATCTTATGCGCGCTGAACATAACCTGCGCACGGGAATGGCATTCATGAAGCTGCAGCTGCTCTCGGATCTCCACATCGAAGTCCACCCGAGGCTCGACATCGCGCCGGCACCCGGCGCGGATCTCCTGGTGCTGGCGGGCGACATCGGCTCCTATCAGGCGGGGTCACGGCTGCTCGAGTCGGATTTCGGGCTCGCGCGCTTCTCCCCCCGCCACGGATGGCCGGTGCCGGTGCTGTACGTGCCCGGCAACCACGAGTACGACAACGCCGATTTCGACGACATCCACGCCCGGCTGCGCGAGACCTGCGACGCGCTGGACATCGGCTGGCTGGAACGCGAGACGCGGGTCATCGATGGCGTGCGCTTCATCGGCACGACGCTCTGGGCCGACTTCGACGCCCTGGTCGAGCCGGCCGACACGACCACCGAGGCGTTCAGGAAGCGCGGCAAGGCCATGCGCGCGGCCAACTTCTACCTGGAGAAGGCGGCCACGATGCGGCACGGCGAGGTCTTCCTCGCCGAGGCACTGAGAGAGCACTCACTGACGTGCCAGGCTTGGCTGCGAGACGCGCTGGCCCAGGACTACGAGGGCACGACCGTGGTCATCACGCACTTCGCGCCGACGCTCGCGAGCGCCGATCCGCGCTACGGACTGACCCCCGGGACCGCGGGCTTCTGCAACAACCTCGACGAACTCCTGCCCCGGGCCGATCTCTGGCTGCACGGGCATCTCCACTGTCACTTCGACTACGTGAAGGCGGGGTGCCGCGTGGTCGCCAATCCGCTCGGCTACGTGGCGAAGGGCGAGCAGGAAGGCTTCCTGCCGGAGTTGCTCGTCGAGGTCCCGGCGCCGCGCGCGAAGGGCTGAGGGCGGCTCAGCGGCCCCGGTCCGTCGCGATGCCCAGCCGCTTCGCGAGCCGGGCAAGGTTGCCCCGGTCCACGCCCAGGGCGCGGGCGGCGGCAGCCAGGTTGTTCTCGTGGCGGGCGAGCGCCGCGACGATCAGGCCGCGCTTGAATCCGTCCACCGCATCGCTCAGGGCGCCGGTCACGGCCGGCGCGAGTTGCGCCGTCTCGGGCGCCTCGGCGGGCTGGACTGCGTGGGCGGGCTGGCGTCCGGCGACGACCTCCGGCAGATCGAGGTCTTCCGCGACCAGGTTCAGGATGCGCGGGCGCGGCGACTGCCGGCCGAGCGCCTTCAGAACGCTGCGCCCGAGCAGATGCTCGAGCTCGCGCACATTCCCCGGCCAGCCATGGCCCAGCAGCGCGGCCTGGGCGCTCGGGTCGAGCCGCAGTCCGCCGAGCCGGAGCCGCGCGCGGTTCTCCTCGAGGAAGAAGCCGGCCAGCAGCAACACGTCGCGGCCCCGCTCGCGCAGCGGCGGCACCTGCAGGGGGTAGGCGCTCAGCCGATGGTAGAAGTCCGCGCGCAGGCGCCCGGCGCGCACCTCCTCGGCCAAGTTGCGGTTGGTCGCCGCGATCAGGCGCACGTCCACGCGGTGCTCGCGGTCGGAGCCCAGCCGCTGCAGTTGCCCGCTCTGCAGCACGCGCAGCAGCTTGGCCTGCACCGGCAGCGCGAGCTCGCCGACCTCGTCGAGGAACAGGGTGCCGCCGTCGGCCAGTTCGAACTTGCCCGGCCGCTCGCCGACCGCGCCGGTGAAGGCGCCGCGCACATGGCCGAAGAGTTCGCTCTCGACCAGCGTGTCGGGCAGCGCGGCGCAGTTCAGGCTCACCATCGGCCGAGCGGCACGCGGCGAGGCGGCATGCAGCGCTTCGGCGACCAGCTCCTTGCCGACGCCGGTTTCGCCCTGGATCAGCACCGTGAGGTCGCTGCCGGCGACCAGCTCGATCTCCTTCTGGAGCTGCCGCATCGGCGCGCTGCGGCCGATGAGCGAGCGCGCGCGCGGCGCCGCGGCGAGGCGATAGCCCTCCGCACGCAGGCTCTCCTGGACGACGCGGGATTCGAGGCGCTCGATGTGCTCGGTCACGCTCACGGTCGCGGCGGCGAGGCTGGCGAAGGTCTGCAGCGCGTCCAGGTCGACGGCCGAGAAGCGCTCCGACACCAGGGCGTCCAGCGTCAGCAGGCCCCAGGGCTTGTCGCCCTGCCGGATCACGCACCCCATGCAGTCGTGCACCGGCAGATGGCCTTCGATGCCCTCGACCAGCCCGTCGTACGGATCGGGCAAGGGGCTGTCGGCCGGAAAGCGCAGCGGCCCGGGCGCCTCCAGCAGCGCCGAGAAGCGCGGATGCTCGTCGACACGGAAGCGCCGCCCGAGGGTGTCGGCGCTGAGCCCGTCGACCGCGAGCGGGACCAGCGCGTCCTGCTCCAGCCGCAGCAGCGCGGCGGCATCGCAGGGCAGCAGGGTGCGCAGCGCCAGGAGCAGCCGCCGGTAGCGCTCGGTCCCGGGCAGTTCGCGCGCGATGTCGGCCACCAGCGGAACGACGGCGCGCAGCAGGGGCTGCGAGATCATGTCAATCGAACACATCAGATGTCATAACGACCACATCCTACGCGTGTCAAAAAGACATTATGCGCACGCAAGTCATTGATTCGCATGGCGCGACGGGCTGGAACGGCGCTTGCACCGGGATCAGCGTCCGCATCTTTCATTCCAAGGATTGGTTCCCATGCTCACGACGCAACAGAAGTCCATCATCACCGCCACCGTGCCTCTGCTCGAAACCGGCGGCGAGGCGCTCACCACGCATTTCTACCGGATGATGCTCGGCGAGTACCCCGAGGTGCGTCCGCTCTTCAACCAGGCGCACCAGACGAGCGGCGACCAGCCGCGCGCGCTGGCCAACGGCGTGCTCATGTACGCGCGCAACATCGATCGCCTCGAGGCGCTGGGCGACCTCGCCGCGCAGATCGTCAACAAGCACGTCGCGCTGCAGGTGCAGCCCGAGCACTACCCGATCGTCGGCGCCTGCCTGCTGCGCGCGATCCGCGAAGTGCTGGGCGCGGAGATCGCCACCGACGAGGTCATCGCCGCCTGGGCCGCCGCCTACCAGCAGCTCGCCGACATCCTGATCGGCGCGGAGAAGGCCGCCTACGAGGCCAACGCGCAGGCGCCCGGCGGCTGGCGCGGCGGACGCGAGTTCAAGGTCGTGCAGCGCGTTGCGGAAAGCGACGAGATCACCTCCTTCCACCTCGCGCCGGTCGACGGCAAGCCGGTGCTCGACTTCCAGCCCGGCCAGTACATCGGCCTGCGCCTGTCGGTCGACGGGCGGGACATCCGCCGCAACTACTCGCTGTCGGCGGCGCCGAACGGTGCCACCTACCGCATCAGCGTCAAGCGCGAGGCCGGCGGCGTGGCGTCGAACCACCTGCACGACCACGTGAAGGAAGGCAGCACGCTGGAGCTGTATCCGCCGGCCGGCGCGTTCACGCTCGTCCAGGGCGACCGCCCGCTGGTGCTGATCAGCGGCGGCGTCGGCATCACGCCGACGCTCGCGATGCTCGAAGCGGCGCTGGAGACCTCGCGGCCGGTGCACTTCATCCACTGCGCGCGCACGCGCGGCGTGCATGCCTTCAAGCGCACCATCGACGCGCTGGCGCAGAAGCATCCGCAGTTGAAGCGCTTCTACTGCTACGAGGAAGCCCCCGCCGACCCGGCGGAGGCACCGCACGCCGTCGGGCGCATCGACGCCGACAAGCTCGCGAACTGGCTGCCCGCCGACCGGCGCGAACTGGACGCCTACTTCCTCGGGCCGAAGCCCTTCATGCAGCAGGTGAAGCGCGCACTGCGCGTACTCGGCGTGCCGGATGCACAGGCGCGCTACGAATTCTTCGGCCCGGCCGCGGCGCTCGAGTAAGGCTCAGGCGCGCTGCACGCCCGCGCGGCCCGCCTCGACGACGAAGGCGGCCTGCGTGGCAAAGGCGGCCTCGGCCTGCACCGGGTGCCGCGTCGCGCGGAACTCGCACTGCAGGCGCTCCGGCGTGATCTCGACGAAGGCATGGCCGCGCTCGTCGCCGCGCGCATGCTGCACGTCGGGGTTGTCGCGGCGCATGCGGTCCATCGCGGCCCGGCTGGCGCCGCGCGAGGTGATGGAGCCGCCCACGAATTCGCTGCCGACGACCGGCGAGCGCGGGTCGTTCGGGCGCACGCGCAGGTCCGCCGCGACGTGCCGGTGCACATCGCCGCCGAGCACCACGAGGTTGTGCGCGCCGGCATCGGCCGCGCCCTGCAGCAGACGGCGGCGCGCTTCGGGGTAGCCGTCCCAGCCGTCGGTCCAGACGCTGCGCCCTTCGGGCGTGTCGAAGCCGGTGGCGCTCATCTGCGTGGATTGGCCGAGCAGCTTCCAGGGCCGCGCCGACTCCGCCAGGCCCTGGGCGAGCCAGCGCTCCTGCCCCGCCCCGAGCATGGAACGCTGCGGGTCGCGCAGCTCCTCGCAGTCCACCACCGTGCGGCCGGCGTCGCGCGCCGGGTCGGCGCAGGCGTGATGGCTGCGGTACTGGCGGCAGTCGAGCGTCCAGAGTTCGGCGAGCCGGCCCCAGGCGAAGCGGTCGTGGATGCGCATCGAGGCGCCCTGCGGCGGCAGCGCGAGCGGCATGTGCTCGAAGTAGGCCCGGTAGGCCGCCGCGCGGCGGCGCAGGAAGAGCGCGGGATCGGTGTAGGCCGGATCGCGGTCGTCCGCATAGTCGTTCACGACCTCGTGATCGTCCCAGGTGAGGATCCACGGATGCGCGGCGTGGGCGGCCCGCAGGTCCGCGTCGCGCTTGTAGAGCGCGTGGCGCTCGCGGTACGCGTCCAGCGTGTGGGGCGTGCGGGTGCCGTGGCTGCGCACCGCGTGCTCCGGGTTGCTGCCCTCGTAGATGTAGTCACCGACGAACAGCACGAAATCCAGCTCGCGCCCGGCGATCTCGCGGTGGGCGGCGAACCAGCCCTGTTCGTAGTGCTGGCAGGACGCGAGGGCGAAGCGCAGCCGGCGCACGTCGGCGCCGCCGGCGGGCGCGGTGCGCGTGTGGCCGACCGGGCTCGCGGCATCGCCGCAGGTGAAGCGGTACCAGTAGTCGCGCTGCGGCTGCAGCCCTTCGGCCCGCACATGGACGCTGAAGGCGCGCGAGGCGTCGGTGACCGTCTCGCCGCGCGCCACCGGGTGCCGAAGCTGTTCGTCGGCAAAGATCTCGTGCGCGACGGTCAGCGCGCCGCGCGCCGGTGCATCGTCCGCGTCGGCAGGCAGGAGCCGCGTCCACAGGACCACGCTGTCCGGCCGCGGCTGTCCGCTCGCGACGCCAAGTGCGAAGGGGTTCGATGCCCAGCGGGGCATCGCCTCCTGCGTGCGCGCGCGCAACGGCGCCCCCATGCCCGCGAGCGCCAGCCAGAGCGCGGCACGGTTCAACTCCCTGCGTGTGATCGTCATGGCCGCGATTGTGGGGCCCCTATGATCGGCGCGTGCTCAACGGCTTGTGGCTCGGTTTCTTTCTGACGGCGGCGCTGGCCGCCTTCGGCCGCTGGCTGATCGGGGGCGACGCCGGCGTCTTCGCGGCCCTCGTCGAGGGCCTGTTCGCGATGGCCCGGCTGTCGGTCGAGGTGATGGTGCTGCTCTTCGGCACGCTCACGCTGTGGCTGGGCTTCCTGCGCATCGCCGAGGCGGCGGGCATCGTGGCATTGCTCGCGCGGCTGCTGGGGCCGCTCTTTCGCCGGCTGATGCCCGAGGTGCCGCCGGGCCATCCGGCGCTCGGCCTCATCACGCTGAACTTCGCGGCCAACGCGCTGGGGCTGGACAACGCGGCCACGCCGATCGGCCTCAAGGCCATGCGCGAGCTGCAGACGCTGAACCCGAGCACGACCAGCGCGAGCAATGCGCAGATCCTGTTCCTGGTGCTCAACGCCTCGTCGATCACGCTGCTGCCGGTCACGATCTTCATGTACCGCGCGCAGCAGGGCGCGGCCGATCCGACGCTGGTGTTCCTGCCGATCCTGCTGGCGACGAGCGCCTCGACCCTGGTGGGCCTGCTCTCGGTCGCGGTCATGCAGCGCCTGCGGCTGTGGGACCCGGTGGTGCTGGCCTACCTGCTGCCGGGCGCGCTGCTGCTCGGCGGCTTCATGGCCCTGCTCGCCACGCTCTCCTCGGCGGCGCTGGCCTCGCTCTCGTCGCTGCTCGGCAACCTCACGCTGTTCGGGCTGATCGTGGTGTTCCTCGTGGCCGGCGCGCTAAGGCGCGTGAAGGTCTACGAATGCTTCGTCGAGGGTGCCAAGGAAGGTTTCGACGTCGCGAAGAACCTGCTGCCGTATCTCGTGGCGATGCTCTGCGCGATCGGCGCGCTGCGCGCCTCGGGCGCGCTCGACCTCGCTCTCGAAGGCATCCGATGGGCGGTTGCGCGCACCGGATGGGACACGCGCTTCGTCGACGCGCTGCCGACCGCGCTGGTCAAGCCCTTCTCGGGCAGCGCGGCGCGCGCCATGCTGATCGAGACCATGAAGAGCCACGGCGTCGACAGCTTCCCGGCGCGCGTGGCCGCGATCATCCAGGGCAGCACCGAGACCACCTTCTACGTGCTCGCGGTGTACTTCGGCGCGGTGGGCATCCAGCGCGCGCGGCATGCGGTGGGCTGCGCGCTGCTGGCCGAGTTCGCGGGCGTCGTGGCGGCGATCGCGGTCGGCTACTGGTTCTTCGGCTGAACACGGCGGGCGCGCCCGCGCGGGATCGGCCAGAATAGCCCTCCACTCCCCCGCTTCCCCGTGACCGCTCCCGCCCAGGCGAAACCGCCGACCTTCTCGACCGACGAATTCCGCACATCGCTCGGCATGTTCGCCACCGGTGTGACCATCGTCACCGCGCGCTCGGCCAGCGGCGCGCTCATCGGTCTCACCGCGAATTCCTTCAACTCGGTGTCGCTGGATCCGCCGCTGGTGCTCTGGAGCCTGGCGCGCAGCGCCGCGTCGATGGCCGCGTTCAGCGCCGGCTCGCACTACGCGATCAACATCCTCTCGTCGAGCCAGAAAGAACTGGCCGAACGCTTCGCGTCGAAGAACGTCGACCGCTGGGCCCAGGTCGCCTACACCGAGGGCGTCGGCGGCGCGCCGGTGCTGGCGGGCGCGGCGGCCAGCTTCGAGTGCTTCAACCGCAGCCGCTACGACGAAGGCGACCACGTGATCTTCGTGGGCGAGGTCGAGCGCTGCACCCACTCGCCCGGCGCGTCGCCGCTGCTCTTTCACGGCGGGCGCTTCTACACCGAACACCCGCTGTGAAGCCCCGCGCCCGCGCCCACTGCCTCATGGCGGCCGTGGTCGCGGGCACCGCCTTGCAGCCGGCGCGGGGCGCGGACGAGGCGCGGACCAACTTCTTCGACGACCCGTTCTTCCAGGTGTCGTCGGGAATGACCGGCTGCCCGGCGCCGCTCGGGCCGCTCTACACGCAGGCCGAGGTCCGCACGCAGATGCACGCGCGCCTGGAGCGCGGCACGAGCTGCTGGCTCGAAGGCCGCTGCGCGGACAGCAATGCATACCGCTACGACAAGACCATCGCGCCGCGCGCGCGGCAGGCGCTCGGCGGCGTGCCGCAGCTCGCGCGCAGCAGCGTGTGGGTGACGGTGCAGCGGCGCTGGATCTACCTGCAGGGCTGCGTGCCGACGCGGCGCGTGGGCGAACAGCTCGAACGCGCCGCCCGCGCGGTGCCCGACGTGGAGAACGTGGTGAACGACCTCATGGTCGGCACGCGGGGCAAGCCGTCCTATCCGCTTGCGGCGCCCTGAAGGCCCCGCCTTCCAACAACGACGAACGAGAAACGAAGACGCCCCGCATGACCGAACGCAAGGACCAACTCGACACCCGCGCCACCGCCCTCCTCCTCGCCTGCTGCGCGTTCTGGGGCCTGCAGCAGATCCTGATCAAGACCACTGTCACCGAAGTGCCGCCGATGTGGCAGGCGGCGATCCGCATGAGCGGCGCGGTCGTGCTGCTGTGGCTGTGGTGCCGGTGGCGCGGCGTGCCGCTGTTCGAGCGCGACGGCACCCTGCCCGGCGGCCTGCTGGTGGGCGCGCTGTTCGCGGGCGAGTTCACCTGCATCTATCTCGGGCTGCAGCGCACGAGCGCGTCGCGGCTCACGGTGTTCCTCTACACCTCGCCTTTCGTGGTCGCCCTGCTGCTGCCGCGCTTCGTGCGCTCGGAGCGGCTGCGCGGGCTGCAGTGGGTCGGCCTGGCGATCGCGTTCGCGGGGGTGGTGCTGGCCTTCGGCGAAAGCCTGGGCCACAGCAGCCCGGGCCAGCTCCACGGCGATGCGCTCGCGCTGTCGGGGGGCGTGCTGTGGGGGCTGACGACCATCGCGATCCGGACCACGCGGATCGCCACGGCCAGCGCCGAGAAGGCGCTCTTCTATCAGATCGCGGTCACCGCGGCGGCGGCGCCGGTGCTGTCGCTGGCGCTCGGCGAATCGTGGTCGTTCTCGTATTCCGGCTACGCGTGGTTCTCGATCGCGTTGCAGACCGCGATCGGCGCCTTCGCGAGCTACCTGGCCTGGATGTGGCTGCTGCGGCACTACCCGGCGACACGCATCTCGTCGTTCACCTTCCTCACGCCGCTGTGCGCGCTGGTCTTCGGCGTGCTGCTGCTCGCGGAGCCGCTCACGCTGCAGCTGGTGCTGGCGCTCACGGGCGTCGCGCTCGGCATCGTGCTGGTCAACCGGCGCGGCTGATCAGGCGGCCGGGCGCGTCGACTTGCGCACCACGAGCTCGGGCCGCAGCACCACGGTCGAGGCCGACAGCGACTTGCCCTCGATCTCGTCGAACAGCATCTCGGCGGCGCGCCAGCCGAGCTCGCGGTGCGGCAGGCGGATGGTGGTGAGCGGCGGATTCACCATGTCGACCAGCGGCATGTCGTTGTGGCCGGTGATGGAGATGTCGCGCGGCACCTCGATGCCGAGCTCGCCCAGCACGTCATACGCGCCGAGCGCCACGAGGTCGTTGCAGCACACGACCGCCTCGGGCCGCGCGTTGTCGGCGAGCAGCCGGCGCATGGCCGCGCGGCCGGCTTCGCGGCTGTAGCTCTCGCATTCGGCCACGCAGGCCAGCGCGAGGCCGCGGTCGCGCAGCGCCTGCTCGACGCCCTGGCGGCGGCCCACGCCGGTGGGCACGCTTTGCGGCCCCGCCAGGTGCCCGATGCGGCGATGGCCGGTGGCCACGAGGTGGTCGACCGCCAGCTTCATCGCCAGCCGGTCGTCGCTGACCACCGCCGGCAGGCGGCCGCTCTCGTCGGCGCGGTTCACGAGCACCGCATGCAGGCCCGACCGGGCGATGAAGTCGACCAGCGGGTCGTCGCGCGTGGCGATGGCCATCACCAGCCCGTCCACCCGCTGCGCGAGCATGCGCTCGACGATGGGTCGCGCCAGCACGTGGTCGGCCACGTTGGCGACGAACACGAAGAAGCCGCGCGCCGCGGCACTCGCCTCGATGCCCTGCAGGATCGGCGGGAACACCGGGTTGGTGATGTCGGGCAGCAGCACGCCGATGGTCTGCGTGCGCCCGGTGCGCAGCGCCGACGCGGCGCGGTTGGGGCGATAGCCCAGCCGCCTGGCCGCCTCCTCCACCGCGCGCAGGACTTCGGCGCTGATGAGTCCGCGCTTGTCCGGGTTGAGTGCCCGCGACACCGTCGACACATGCACGCCAGCGGCCTGGGCGACGTCGCGGATGGTGACCGCAGGGGAGGAGTTCGGGTTCATTCGGTGCAAACGTTTGGCGTCGAGATCCGGGGTCGATGGCCCTGATTTTCGAAGGGCTAAGGGGATACCCGGATTCTACGCAGCCTGCTTCTCCCAGAATAATGTGCAAACGTTTGCAAACACCTTCCTCCCACCATGAACATCGTCACCACCCCCGATTCGGTGCTGGAAATGGCCACCCGGGCCATGGCCCGCACGCCCGACCCGCGCCTGCGCACCGTGATGGAGGCGCTCACGCGCCACCTCCACGCCTTCGTGAAGGAAGTGCGGCTGACCGAGGAGGAGTTCGAGCGCGCGCTCGGCTTCATCGTCGCGATCGGCCAGGCCACCGGCGAGAAGAAGAACGAGGTCGTGCTGGCCGCCGACCTGCTGGGCGTGTCGACGCTGGTGGCGCTGCTCAACAACCAGGACCCGCAGGGCGAATCGCCCGCGGCGCTGCTCGGTCCCTTCTGGCGCGCGAACGCGCCGGTGTGCGAGGCCGGCGAAAGCATCGCGCGCTCCGAGACGCCCGGCCTGCCGCTCGCGGTGTCGGGCACGGTGCGCCACGCCGACGGCCAGCCGGTCGCCGACGCGACGGTCGATGTGTGGCAGGCGTCGCCCGTCGGCCTCTACGAGAACCAGGACGATGCGCAGGAAGACATGAACCTGCGCGGGCGCTTCAAGACGGACAGCGAAGGCCGCTTCCACTTCCGCACCGTGCGGCCGGCCGGCTACCCGGTGCCCACCGACGGCCCGTGCGGCGAACTGCTGCAGGCCCAGCGGCGGCACCCCAACCGGCCGGCGCACCTGCACTTCATGGTCAGCAAGCCGGGCCACAAGGTGTTGATCACGCAGGTCTTCGCGGACGACGACGAGAACCTGGAGAGCGACCCGGTCTTCGGCGTCACGCGCCGGCTCATCGGCCGCTTCGAACCGAACGAAGGCGCAGGCCACGCGACGCTGCGGCACGACTTCGTGCTCGAGCCGGGCGAAATGAAGTTCCCCCATCCACCGATTCCCTGATCTCCCGAACAAAGAACCCTTCATGAGCTTCGAACCCACTTCCCGACTCGACGGCAAGGTCGCGGTCATCACCGGCGGCCTCGGCGCCATCGGCCATGCGACGGCCGAGCGCCTGGCGGCGCTGGGCGCGAGCTGCGTGCTCCTGCATCGCCGAGGCGACGACGGCGCCGCGCGCGCCGCCGCACTGCCGGGCGGCACCGCGCAGCGCCACGCGGCGGTCCGCGCCGACATCGTCGACACCGCGAGCCTGCGCCGCGCGGCCGCCGAGGTGCAATCCACCTACGGCCGCTGCGACATCCTCGTGAACAGCGCGGGACATACCGTGCCGGTGGCCGCCAACGACCTCGAAGGCCTGACGGACGAGCTCATCGACGAGCTGATGCGCGCCAACTTCCGCGGCGTGTTCGCGACCATCCGCGTGTTCGCGCCGCTGCTGCGGCAAAGCGGCGACGCGCTGGTGGTCAACGTCTCGTCGATCGCGGGCTTCACCGGCGTGGGCAGCAACCTCGCCTATGTGGCCGCCAAGGCCGGGCTCGACGTGGTGGGCGACGCGCTCGCCAAGGCGCTGGCGCCCGCGGTGCGCGTGGTGTCGGTGTCGCCGGGCGCGGTCGAATCGTCGTTCGTGCCGGGGCGCGGCGACGACTTCAAGGCCAAGATGGCCACCAGCACGCCGCTCGGGCGCATCGGCTCGCCCGACGACGTGGCCGCGGCAATCGAGGCGCTCGCGACCACGATGCGCTTCGTCACCGGCACGCGCATCGTCGTCGACGGAGGGCGCCACCTGTGAACGGCAAGACCCTCATCACCTGCGCGGTCACGGGCAACCTCGTGAAGCCCGAGCAGACGCCGCACCTGCCGATCACGCCCGTGCAGATCGCCGACGAATGCCTCGCGGCCGCCGAGGCTGGCGCAGGCCAGGTGCACATCCATGTGCGCGACCCGAAGACCGGCCGGCCTTCGATGGAGGTCGACCTCTACCGCGAGGTGGTCGAGCGCATCCGGCGCGGCAACCGCGAGCTCGTCATCAACCTCACGACCGGCCCGGGCGGGCGCTTCGTCCCGAGCGAGGACGACCCGAAGGTCGCCGCGCCCGGCAGCACGCTGCTGCCGCCGGAGAAGCGCGTGGAACACATCGCGCTGATCCGGCCCGACGTGTGCTCGCTCGATCTCAACACCATGAATTCGGGCCCCGACGTGGTCATCAACACGCCGAAGAACGTGCGCCGCATGGCCAGGGTGATGCGCGAGGCGGGGGTGAAGCCCGAGCTGGAGATCTTCGATTCGGGCGACATCCACATGGCGCTCGACCTCATCGCCGACGGCACGCTCGACGGACCCGGCATGTGGACCTTCGTGCTCGGCGTGAAGTACGGCTTCATGCCCACGCCGCAGACCGTGATGTATGCGCGCGACATGCTGCCGCGCGGCGCTTTCTGGAGCGCCTTCGGCATCGGCCGCATGGAGTTCCCGATCGTCGCGCAGGCCTGGCTCCTGGGCGGCCATGTGCGCGTGGGCATGGAAGACAACATCTACCTCGAGAAGGGCGTGCTGGCGGTGAGCAACGCGCAGCTCGTGGCGAAGGCGCGCGACATCATCGAGAGCCTGGGCGGCGAAGTGGCCAGCGCCCGCGAGGCGCGCGCGATGCTCGGCCTGGCGGAGGCACGGGCATGAGCGGCCATTCCAGCGCGATCGCGCTGCGCGTGAGCCACAAGGCCGCGCACCTGGACGAGCTGCGCCTGGAGGCCGCGCCGCAGCCGCAGCCGGCGGCCAAGCCCGGCTTCGCGGTCGTGAAAGTGTGTGCTGCCGCGGTGAATCCGAGCGACGTGAAGGCGACGCTGGGCATCATGCCGCAGGCCGTGTGGCCGCGCACCCCGGGCCGCGACTTCGCGGGCGTGGTGGTCGACGGGCCGAGCGACTGGGTCGGCCGCGAGGTCTACGGGTCGGGCGGCGACGTGGGCATCACGCGCGACGGCTCGCATGCGCGCTTTCTCGTGCTGCCGGTGGACGCGCTGCGCGACAAGCCGCGCGGCATCTCGATGGACGAGGCCGGCGCGGTCGGCGTGCCTTTCGTGACCGCCTACGAAGGCTTCCGCCGCAGCGGCATGCCGCGCGCCGGGCAGACGGTGCTGGTGCTCGGCGCCAACGGCAAGGTGGGCCAGGCCGCGGTGCAACTGGCCGCGCAGGGCGGCGCGCGCGTGATCGCGGTGCAGCGGCGCGCGGGACCGTTCGAGGGCTTCGCCTGCGCCCCGGTCGACGCCATCGACGCGCGCGACGGCGACGTGGCGGCGCGCGTGCGCGAGCTGACGGACGGCCGCGGCGTGGACATCGCCTACAACACCGTCGGCAGCGCCTACTTCGACGCCGCCAACAAGTCGATGGCCAAGGGCGCCACGCAGATCTTCATCTCCACGCACGACCGCGCGGTGCCCTTCGACATCTTCGCGTTCTACCGCGGCATGCACACCTACGTGGGCATCGATTCGCTGGCGATGGATTGCGTGGCGTCCACCGCGCAGCTCGACGCGATGCGCGAAGGCTTCGAGCGCGGCACGCTCAAGCCCTTCCCGGTGGCGCGCTCCTATCCGCTCGACCAGGCCATCGATGCCTACCGCCTGGTGCTCTCCGGCAGCACCGACCGCGTCGTGCTGCGACCCTGAGCCCACGCAGGAGACCCACCATGCACGTGACCCGCTTCGACGAAGCGCCCGCCTACGAGGCGCCCCATCACTTCGACATGCGCTGCCTGCGCCTTCAAGGCAAGGAAGCCGGCCCGTCCACGCAGATGTGGATGGGCATGAGCCAGCTTTTGCCCGGCGGCCACACCACGCTCGACGATTCGCCGATCGAGAAGCTCTACCTCGTGCTCGAAGGGCGCCTCACGGTGGTCGGCGAGCTGGACGGGCGCCGCGAGGAGCACGAGCTCGGCCCCTGGGACAGCTGCCGCTTCGCGCCCGGCGAGAAGCGCCAGCTCGTCAACCGCGGCAACCGGCCCGCGGTGGTCGCCCTGGTGATGGCGAACGCCCCGCCCGCCTGAGCCCGCCTCCTTTTCTTGATTCGTCGCATTCCAGGACCCACAACGATTCCAACGGAGACAAGCCATGACGACATTCATCCCCGGCCGGCGCGGCCTGATCGCGAGCGCGCTCGCCCTTCTCGCCCTCGGCGGCGCGCACGCGCAGGGCGACTGGCCACGCGGACAGACCATCAAGCTCATCGTGCCCTTCACCGCCGGCAGCGGCACCGACATCGTGGCCCGGCTCGTGGCCGAGAGGCTCGGTCCGGCGCTCGGCACCAGCGTGATCATCGACAACAAGCCCGGTGCCGGCGGCACGCTCGGCGCCACGCAGGTGGCGAAGGCGCCTGCGGACGGCTACACGCTGCTGGTGCATTCGGCCGGGCACCTGGTCAACCCCGCCATCTACCCGAACCTGCCATACGACACGCTCAAGGACTTCGCCGGCGTCACGCCGCTCGCGAGCCTGCCGAACGTGCTGGTGACCGCGCCCAACCGCTTCGCCGACGTGAAGGACCTGGTCGCGCAGGCCAAGGCCAAGCCGGGCGGCTTCAACTATGCGTCGGCCGGCAACGGCTCGGCCACGCACATGAATGCCGAGGTCTTCCGGCTCGCCGCGGGGCTGCAGGCGCAGCACGTTCCCTTCCGCGGCACGCCCGAGGCCATGACCGAGGTGATGGGCGGGCGCGTGGACTGGTTCTTCGCGCCGATGGTCTCGGCGCTGCCGCTGATCAAGGACGGCCGGCTCAAGGCGCTCGCCGTGGGCACCGGCAAGCGATCCGGCGTGATGCCCCAGACCCCGACCACGGTCGAGGCCGGCGTGCCGGGTTCCGAGTACCTGTTCTGGGTCGGCCTCTTCGCGCCGGCCAAGACACCGAAGCCGGTGGTCGAGCGGCTCCAGGCGGAGGTCGGCAAGATCATGGAATCGCCGGACCTGAAGGAGCGCCTCGACAAGCTCGGCGCCGAGCCGTTCACCATGCCTTCGGCGCAGTTCGACACCTTCATCGCCGAGGAGACCGCGAAGGCGCAGCAGGTGGCCAAGGCGGCGGGCATCAAGGTCGATTGACCCGGCGGCGAGCGCCGGTCTACGCTCGGGCATGCCCGTGCCCTACGCTGACCTCCTCCTCCTCCACCTGCTCGCCGCGGCCTTCTGGGTCGGCGGCATGGCGCTCATGCACTTCGGCGTGCGGCCGGCCGCGGTCGCCACGCTGGAGCCTGCCCAGCGGCTGCCCTTTCTCGCAGCGACGCTGGCGCGCTTCTTCGCCGGCGTCTCCAGCGCGATCGGGCTGCTGCTTGCCACCGGCTTTGGCATGGTCTGGCTGGCCGGCGGCTTCGCGAACGTGCGCTGGCACGTGCACGCCATGCTCGCGATCGGGCTCGTGATGACCGCGATCTACCTGCACATCCGCCTGGCGCCCTTCGTGCGGTTGAAGCGCGCGGTTGCCGCGCGCGCCTGGCCCGTGGCGGCCGCCCAGCTCGACACCATCCGCAGGCTCGTTGCCGTGAACCTGCTCCTGGGCGTGGTCGTCTTCGCGCTCGCGGTGCTCGGCCGGGCACTGTGAGCGGCGGCGCGCGAGCGCCTAGCGCTGGCCGAAGGCCGAGAGGACCTTCACCACGGTGGCCGTCGCGCCGTCGAGTTCCGCCTTCGGCCGATGCGCGATGCCGAGATGCCGCGTGAGCTTCGGCTGCAGCGGCAGCACCTGCAGCCGCGCGTTGAAGTCCGCGCCCACCGGCTGGTGCACCGGCAGCACCGCCGCGCCATAGCCGGCAGCCACGAGCGCGAGCATCGCGGCATCGAAGTTGAGTTCGATGCGCGGGCGCGGCGACTCGCCGGCCGCGGCGAACCATTCCATCGTGCGGCGGTACATGTGCGTCGACGCGTCGTTGAGGATCAGCGGCCGCTCGGCCAGCCAGCGCGGCGTGACGCGCCGCGGCGCCACCCAGGTCTTCGGCACGAAGGCCATCATCGGCTGGCTGCGCCAGCGGGAGATCACGATGTCGCGCGTCGGCGGCTGCGGGACCGCGACCAGCCCGATGTCCAGCGTACCCATGGCGAGGCGCGACATCATCTCGCTCGATCCGAGGATGTTCACCTCCACGTCGATGCCGGGATGGTCCTGGGCCAGCGCTTCCAGCACCTGCGGCAGCAGCTCGATCACCACGCCGGTCGAGGTGCCCAGCCGCACGCGGCCCACGCGCCCTTCGATCTGCCTGCGCACCACCTCGACCGCATCGTCGGCATCGCGCAGCAGGCGCCGGGCCCGTTCGACCAGGGCCGCGCCGGCCACGGTCGGCGTGATGCGGCGAGCCCCGCGCACCAGCAGTTGCGCGCCGAGTCGGGATTCGAGCTCGCTCACGTGCAGGCTCACCGTGGGCTGCGCGAGGTGCAGGGCGCGCGCCGCGGCCGAGAAGGTGCCGAGGTCGACGATGGACACGAGCGTGCGAAGCTGGTCGAGGTTGAGCTGTCTCATCAGGATTGCTGATTGGTCACCACAGGAATCTCAACTTCCACAATAGCATGCGCACACGCAAGATGGCGGCTCGTTCCAGGAGCCCGTCATGCAACCGCCCAAGCCCGCCCTCTTCGTTGCCGTTCAGGAAGCGATCCGCAGAACCTTGCGGGCGCAGCGCGACCAGCGCCTGCTGCGCGCGATGAGCGAGGCCGAATTGCGCGACCTCGGCATCGGGCGCAGCGAGATCCCCGCGCTCGTCAGCGATGCAGAGGCGCTTCGGAATGCGCCTTGCAGTCGTGCGCCGTGTGCCCCGGCTGCTCCGCCAGCAGGGCGGCGGTGACGCCGTTGGTCCAGCCGAAGCCGTCCTGCAGCGGGTATTCGCCGCCCTGGCCGCCGTGCGTGTCGTCGTGTTCCACGCGTCGCAGCGCGTATTTCTCGACCAGCTTGCCCTCGCGCTCGTAGACCGCCGCGACCGTCGCGAGCCAGCGGTGCGAGATGGTCTGCGCAAGGGCGTCGCAGCCGTAGTCGGCGAAGCCCCGCACCGCCATCCATTGCAGCGCGGCCCAGCCGTTGGGCCGGTCCCACTGCTGGTCGCTCGCGCATTCGGTGGTCGACAGCCCGCCGTGCGCGAGCAGCCGGCGCGAGACCGTGGCGGCCAGCGCCTGGGCATGGGCCGGCTCGGCCGCGCCGACGAACAGGGGCGTCACGCACGCGGCCGTGAGGCAGTCGCGGCGCTGCGCGAAGCGCCAGTCGTAGTCGAAATAGGCGCCCTCGGCCTCGTCCCAGAAGAGCGCCGCGATCGCCGCCTTGCGCGCCTCGGCGCGCGCGGCGAATGCGGCCGCGGCCGCCGCGTCGCCCGCCTGCTGCGACAGCACGGCGATCTTCGCTTCGAGCTTGTAGAGAAAGGCGTTGAGGTCCACCGGAACGATGTCGGTGGTGCAGATGCTCGCGAGCGCCGGAGCGCTCGCCGCGCGCACGTGCTCGCGGGGGGCCTGCTGCTCGGCCTGCGCCCGGGGGCCGCGCAGCCAGCGCGTGCTGAAGTCCCAGCCCGACTCGCAGGCCGCGCGGATGTGGCGATAGACCTCGGCCGGGTCGCGTTCGCAGGACCTGGCGGTCGTCACGTCCTCGATCCACGACTCCTCACGCGGCGTGTCACGCTCGTCCCAGTAGCGGTTCAGCAGCAGGCCGCCCGGCAGGCGCACCGCGCGGCGGCTGGCCTGGCCCTCTGCCAGGTGCTCGCCGCCCGCCATCCAGAAGGCATGCTCCTTGCGCAACTGGGGCAGGAAGCGGATTTCCTCGACCGCGCCGCGCCGCTGCGCGAGTTCGACCATCAGCGCGAAGACCGGCGGCTGCGAGCGGCTCAGGTAGTAGGTGCGGTTGCCGTTGGGCACGTGGCCGTGGGTGTCGATCAGGTAGGCGAAGTTCTCCACCATGTCGCGTATCAGCGGCGCGTGGCGCTCGGCGGCCAGGCCGAGCATGCTGAAGTACGAATCCCAGTAGTAGATCTCGCGAAAGCGCCCGCCCGGCACCAGGTAGGCGTGCGGCAGGCGCAGCAGCGAGGAACGCGGCGGATGCGCCTTCGGGTGCCGCGTGAGCACCGGCCAGAGGTCGTCGATGTGCGCCGCCAGCGGCTGGCCGGGCACCGAGACGTAGTCGGAGCGCGGTCGCTCGATGACGTCGAAATGGGCGTGCACGAAGGCCGCAAGATCGAAGCCCGGTGCCGCCGATTGCGCGCGGTAGGCCGCGAGGATGTCCGCGGGCTCGATGCGCGGCGCGCAATCGACGAAGCTCTTGCTGTCCGCGAAGACGTGGTTCGACTGGACCGCGATGAAGAGCTCTTCGTAGCGGTCGGCCGGGGTCAGGGTGTCGGGCGCGGGCGCAGCGGCGGCGCGCCTTTCGCGCCCCGCGCCGCCCTGGCCCGACAGGGTCACACGACCCCCGCCTCGCGCAGCGCCGCGCGGCGCTTCTCGTCGAGGCCCAGCTCGGCCAGCACCTCGTCGGTGTGCTGCCCGAGCGCCGGCGGCGCATTGCGCAGCACGGGCGGCGTGGCCTGGAGGCGCAGCGGGCTCGCCACGCCCGCGATGCTCGCGATACCGTCGCCGGCGTCGCGCGGCAGGGACACGGCCAGGCCGCGCGCCTTGACCTGCTCGTCCTCGAAGGCCTGGCCGATGTCGTTGATCGGTCCGCAGGGCACGGCCTTGTCTTCGAGCAGCGCGATCCACTCGGCGGTGGTGCGGGTACGCGTGACTTCTTCCATCTGAGGGATCAGCACTTCGCGGTGCCGCACGCGCAGCGTGTTGGTGGCAAAGCGCGGATCGGCCGCCCACTCGGCATGGCCCGCGGCCTCGCAGAAGCGCGCGAACTGGCCGTTGTTGCCGATCGCCAGCAGCATCGAGCCGTCCTTGGTGTGGAAGTCCTGGTAGGGCGCCAGGCTCGGGTGGGTGTTGCCCTGGCGCTGCGGCGCCACGCCGGTATTGAGGAAGGCGCTTGCCTGGTTGGCGAGGATGGCCATGCCGACATCGAGCAGCGCCATGTCGATGTGCTGGCCAACGCCCGTGCGGTGGCGCACTTCCATGGCGGCCAGGATCGCGGTGCTCGCGTACACGCCGGTGAAGAGGTCGGTCAGGGCCACGCCCACGCGCAGCGGGCCGCCGCCGGGCACGTCGTCGGGACGGCCGGTGATGCTCATCATGCCGGTGGTGGCCTGGATCATCAGGTCGTAGCCGGCGCGGTTGGCGTGCGGGCCGTCGTGGCCGAAGCCGGTCACGCTGCAGTAGATGAGGCGCGGGTTGATGGCGCGCAGGCTGTCGTAGTCGAGCCCGTACTGCTTGAGGCCGCCGGTCTTGAAGTTCTCGACCACGATGTCGCTCTGTGCGGCCATCTGCCTGAGCAGCGCCTGGCCGTCGGGCGTCGCCATGTCGATGGTGACGGAGCGCTTGTTGCGGTTGCAGGCGGTGAAGTAGACCGCCTGGTTGGTGTCGTTGCCCTCGGCGTCCTTCAGGAAGGGCGGGCCCCAGGTGCGCGTGTCGTCGCCCACGCCGGGGCGCTCGATCTTGACCACGTCGGCCCCCAGGTCCGCGAGGATCTGGGTGCACCACGGCCCCGCGAGCACGCGGGACAGGTCCAGGACCTTGACGCCCGCGAGGGCACCTTGCGTTGCAGCCGGCGCGTTCATCAGTTCGAGAAGGCGGCGATGCCGGTTTGTGCCCTGCCGAGGATCAGCGCATGGATGTCATGCGTGCCTTCGTAGGTGTTGACCACTTCGAGATTGACGAGGTGGCGTGCCACGCCGAACTCGTCGCTGATGCCGTTGCCGCCCATCATGTCGCGGGCCAGGCGCGCGATGTCCAGCGCCTTGCCGCAGGAGTTGCGCTTGAGCAGCGAGGTGACTTCGACCGAGGCGGTGCCCTCGTCCTTCATGCGGCCCAGGCGCAGGCAGCCCTGCAGGCCCAGCGTGATCTCGGTCTGCATGTCGGCCAGTTTCTTCTGGATGAGCTGGTTGGCCGCGAGCGGGCGGCCGAACTGCTTGCGCTCCATCGTGTAGGTGCGGGCGCGGTGCCAGCAGTCTTCCGCGGCGCCGAGCGCGCCCCACGAGATGCCGTAGCGCGCGCTGTTGAGACAGGTGAACGGGCCCTTGAGGCCGCGCACTTCGGGGAAGGCGTTCTCTTCGGGGCAGAACACGTTGTCCATCACGATCTCGCCGGTGATCGAGGCGCGCAGGCCGACCTTGCCGTGGATCGCGGGGGCGCTCAGGCCCTTCATGCCCTTTTCGAGCACGAAGCCGCGGATCGGACCGACGGTGCCGGTCTCGGTGACTTCCTTGGCCCAGACCACGAACACGTCGGCGATCGGGCTGTTGCTGATCCACATCTTGTTGCCGGTGAGCGCGTAGCCGCCCGGCACCTTCTTGGCGCGGGTGACCATGCTGCCGGGGTCGGAGCCGTGGTCGGGCTCGGTGAGGCCGAAGCAGCCGATCCATTCGCCGGTGGCGAGCTTGGGCAGGTACTTCTGCTTCTGCGCCTCGGTGCCGAATTCGTTGATGGGCACCATCACGAGCGAGCTCTGCACGCTCGCCATGGAGCGGAAGCCGGAGTCGACGCGCTCGACCTCGCGCGCGATCAGGCCATAGCAGACGTAGTTGAGGCCGGGGCCGCCGTATTGCTCGGGGATCGTCGGGCCCAGAAGGCCCAGGGCACCCATCTCGCGGAAGACGGCGGGATCGGTTTCACCCTTGCGGAAGCCTTCGAGCACGCGCGGCGCGAGGCGCTCCTGGCAGTAGGCGTTGGCGGCGTCGCGCACCATGCGCTCATCGTCGGTGAGCTGTTGATCGAGCAGGAGGGCGTCGTCCCATTTGAAGGCGGCGTTCTTGATGGCCATGTGAGGTCTCCGGGGGAGGGAAAGAGGGAAAAGGGGAGAAAGAGGAAGGAACTGCGAGATGCGGATGCCGGCCGTCATCGTAAGCGCGCCGCAGGACGGACGCAAACGAGGATTCGACACCCAGTTATGCGATTTACGCACGCCAAGGCAAAATGCGCGGCGCGCTCCCCAAAACTGTCACCCCTCAGTCCAGGGCACCCGCGGAACCGGCTCCGCCGGGCCGCCGGGTGCGTCCCCCTTCCCGCTGCGCGAAGCGCCGCGAGAGAAGGGGGAAGGCGCGAAGCGCCTCAGGGGGATGTTCTCAACCCTCATACCATGCGCCGCAAGATCCCGTCCACGCAATCGCTCATCTGCTTCGAGGCCGCCGCGCGCCACGAAAGCTACACGCGGGCCGCGCAGGAACTCTCGCTCACGCAGAGCGCGGTGTCGCGGCAGATCACCGCGCTGGAGGAGTTCCTCGGCATCGCCCTCTTCCGCCGCACGCGGCACGGCGTGGCGCTGACGCCGGGCGGCGCCGACTACGCGCGGCAGATCGCGCGCCAGCTCGACACCATGGAACGCGACACGCGCGACGCCATGGCGCGGCAGGGCCAGGGCGGCTCGCTGCAGCTCGCGGCGGTGCCGACCTTCGCGACGCGCTGGCTCATTCCGCGCCTGCCGGACTTTGCCGCGAGGCATCCGGACATCACGGTGCACATCGAGACGCGCACGCGGCCCTTTCTCTTCAACGACACCACCTTCGACGCCGCGATCTACGCCGGCACCGCCGCGCAGACGGCGAACTGGGCCGGCACGCAGTCCACCGTGCTGCTCAACGAGGACGTGGTGCCGGTGTGCAGCCCCGCCCTGCTCGCGGGCCGCAAGCCCCTCTCGCCCGCGGCGATCGCGCGCATGCCGCTCTTGCAGCAGAGCACGCGTCCCGATGGCTGGCGCCAGTGGTTCGACGCCCAGCACGTGGACGCGCCGCGCGCCCACAGCGGGCCGCGCTACGAACTGTTCACGATGATCGAGAGCGCCGCCGCGCACGGCCTGGGCGTGGCGCTGATGCCGACGCTGGCGATCCAGGACGCGCTCGCGCGCGGCGAGCTCGTCGTGGCCTGCGAGCGGCCCTTGCGCGGCGAGCGCAGCTACTACCTCGTGACCCCCGCGACCCAGGACGAACGGCCCGCGGTCGCGCTGTTCCGGGCGTGGCTGCTGGAGCAGGCGGGCGCGCCGGCGGCGGCGCCTTCCGTGCGCGCGCCGCAGGGACATGGGAGACTCCCCACCGCCTGATGATCCATCTCGCAGGGGCAGACATGAACAGGAAGCCATTCATCCTCGGAGCCATCGTCGTCGTGGCAGCCGCCGCGATCGCGGCGTGGTACTTCCACCGGCAGCCTGCGCCCGCGCACGAACTCGTGCTCTACGGCAACGTCGACCTGCGGCAGGTCTCGCTCGCCTTCAACGGCGCCGAGCGCATCGCGCGGCTCGACGTCGAGGAGGGCGACCGGGTCACGGCGGGCCAGGTGCTCGGCGAGCTCGACACGCGCACGCTGCAGCTGCAGATCGCCCAGTCCGAGGCGCAGATCGCGGTGCAGCAGCAAGTGCTGCAGCGGCTGAAGACCGGCAGCCGTCCCGAGGAGATCGCGCAGGCGCGCGCGCAGGTCGCGGCGGCGCAGGCCGACGCCGAGCTGGCGCGGCAGCAGCTCGAAAGGCTGCTGGCGATCCGGCAGACGACCTCGGGCCGCGCGGTGAGCCAGCAGGACCTCGATGCCGCGCAGGCGCGACAGAAGACGGCGCTTGCCCAACTGGAGAACACGCGCAAGGCGCAGCAGCTCGTGGTCACCGGCCCGCGCAAGGAAGACATCGCGCAGGCGCAGGCGCAGCTCGACGTGGCCGTCGCGTCGCTCGCGCTGCTCAGGCACCAGCTGCAGCAGGCGCAGCTCAAGGCGCCGATCGACGCGGTGGTGCGCGCGCGGCTGCTGGAGCCGGGCGACATGGCCTCGCCGCAGCGGCCGGTGTTCACGCTCGCGATCACCGATCCGAAATGGGTGCGCGCCTACGTGAGCGGCCCCGACCTCGGCCGCGTGAAGCCCGGCATGGCCGCGACGCTGCAGACCGACAGCCATCCGGGCCAGCCGCTCGCGGGGCGGGTCGGCTTCATCTCGTCGGTGGCCGAGTTCACGCCGAAGACGGTGCAGACCGAGGAGCTGCGCAGCAGCCTGGTCTACGAGATCCGCGTGCTGGCCGAGGACCCGGACGATCGCCTGCGGCTGGGCATGCCGGTGACGGTGCGGATCGCCCAGGGCGGCAACGCCGGAAGCAGGCGCTGATGGCCACCGCCGCCGCACCGGCGCTCGCGGGCCGCGGCCTGCACAAGCGCTTCCAGGCGAAGGGCGCCGCGGCGCCGACGCGTGCGCTCGACGACGTGTCGCTCGAGGTGCCCGCCGGCACGCTCACCGCGCTGGTCGGCCCCGACGGCGCGGGCAAGACCACGCTGCTGCGCCTCGCGGCCGGGTTGATGGCGGCCGACGAAGGCGCGCTCACGGTCCTGGGCATCGACGTCGCGAAAGACCCGCAGGCGGTGCAGGACCGCATCAGCTACATGCCGCAGCGCTTCGGGCTCTACGAAGACCTCAGCGTGCAGGAGAACCTCGACCTCTACGCCGACCTGCACGGCGTGGGCCGCGACGAGCGCCGCGAACGCTACGCGCGGCTGATGGCGATGACCGACCTCGGCCGCTTCACCGCGCGTCCGGCGGGCAAGCTCTCGGGCGGCATGAAGCAGAAGCTGGGCCTGGCCTGCACGCTGGTGCGCTCGCCGGCGCTGCTGCTGCTGGACGAACCCACGGTGGGCGTCGATCCGCTCTCGCGGCGCGAGCTGTGGCAGATCGTGCAGCAGCTGGTGGACGACGAGCAGCTCTCGGTCCTCGTCAGCACCTCCTACCTCGACGAGGCCGAGCGCTGCGCGCAGGTGTTCGTGCTGCAGGGCGGCCGGCTCGTCGCGCAGGGCGCGCCGGACGAGATCCGCGACCATGCGAAGGCGCTGTGCTTCATCGCCGCGCCGCCGAAGGGCGTGGCGCCGCGCACGCTGCAGGCGCGCCTGCTCGACGCGCCCGCATCGATCATCGACGCCGTGCCGCAGGGCGGCGAGGTGCGTTTCATCCGCCGTCCCGAGGCAGACGCGGCAGCGCTCGAAGCCCTGCTCGAGGGCGCGCCGGCCGAGGCGGTGCCCGCGCGGCTGGAGGACGGCTTCATGGTGCTGCTGCGCGCCCGCGAGGCCCGACCGTCCGAAGCGGCGGCGCCGCCGCAGGCCGCCGTGGCGGCGCCCCAGGGCGACGCCGGGGACGTCGTCATCGAGGTGAAGGACCTCGTGCGCAAGTTCGGCGACTTCACCGCCGTGGCGAGCACCAGCTTCGACGTGCGGCGCGGCGAGATCTTCGGCCTGCTCGGCCCCAACGGCGCGGGCAAGACCACCACCTTCCGCATGCTCTGCGGCTTGTTGCCCGCCAGCAGCGGCTTCCTCCAGGTGGCGGGCATGAACCTGCGAACCGCGCGGGCCCAGGCGCGCGGGCGGATCGGCTATGTCTCGCAGCGGTTCGCGCTCTACGGCAACCTCACCGTCGAGGAGAACCTGGACTTCTTCGGCGGCGCCTACGGCCTGCGCGGCGCGCGGCTGCGCGAGCGCAAGCGCACGGTGCTCGCGCAGTTCGACCTCCTCGGCCAGGAGCACGCCACGAGCGGCCAGCTGCCCGGCGGCTTCAAGCAGCGGCTCGCGATGGCGACCGGGCTGCTGCACGAGCCCGAGATCCTCTTTCTGGACGAACCCACCAGCGGCACCGACCCGCTGGCGCGGCGCGAGTTCTGGCGCCGCATCACCGCGCTCGCCGAAGCGGGCGTGACGGTGATCATCACCACGCACTTCATGGAAGAGGCCGAGTACTGCGACCGCATCGTGATCCAGGACGCGGGCAAGCTGCTGGCCATCGGCACGCCGCAGCAGGTGCGCGTGCAGGCCCGGCCGGAGGGCGGCGCGGCGCGGCAGCGGCTCAGCATGGAACAGGCTTTCATCGACATCGTGACGCAGGCGCGCGAGTCGCAAGGGGCCGCCGCATGAACGCGCCCGCGACGCGCAGCCGCTTCGCGCAGCGCCTGGTCGCGCTCACGCGCAAGGAAACGCGGCAATTGATCCGCGATCCGAGCAGCATCGCGATCGGCATCCTGCTGCCGATCATCCTGATCCTGATCTTCGGCTACGGCCTCTCGCTCGACGTGAAGAACGCGCCGGTGGCCGTGGTGCTGGAGGACACCTCGCCCACCGCGGCGCAGGCCGTCTCGGGCCTGCAGCTCACGCCGTACCTCTCGCCGGTGATGCTGACCTCGATGCGCGACGCCGATGCGCTGATGAACCAGCGCCGCGTCGACGGCATCGTGCGCGTGCCCGGCGATTTCTCGCGCCGGCTCGCGGCGGGCGACGCGAGCATCCAGGTGATCGTGCACGGCGCCGATGCCGCCAAGGCGAACATCGTGCTGCGCTACGTGACCGGCGCGCTCGCGCAGAACGCGCTGCACATCGCCGACCGCGCGGGCGGCGCGCCGCCAGGCACCGGCATCGGCGCGGTCGCCATCGAGCAGCGGCTGTGGTTCAACAGCGCGAACACCAGCACGTGGTACCTGGTGCCGGGACTCATCGTGCTGATCATGACGCTGGTGGGCGCCTTTCTCACCGCGCTCGTGATGGCGCGCGAATGGGAGCGCGGCACGCTCGAGGCGCTGTTCGTCACGCCGGTGCGGCCGGTGGAGATCCTGCTGGCCAAGATCATTCCCTACTTCGGCATCGGCATGGTCGGCCTGCTGCTGTGCCTCGCGGCCGCGCGCTTCCTGTTCGAGGTGCCGATGGCCGGCTCGCTCGCGGTCATCGTCGTGAGCGCGATGCTCTACCTGCTGGTCGCGGTGGGCGTGGGCCTCGTGATCTCGTCGGTCACGCGCAACCAGTTCCTCGCGAGCCAGGTGGCGCTGATCTCGAGTTTCCTGCCGTCGCTGATGCTGTCGGGCTTTCTGTTCGACCTGCGCAACGTGCCGACGGCGATCCGCATCGTGGGCCACGCGCTGCCGGCGACCTACTTCATGGAGCTGATCCGCACGCTGTTCCTCGCGGGCAACGTGTGGTCGCTCATCGTGCGCAACGGCCTCGTGCTGCTGGCCTACGCGGTGGTGCTGCTCGTCGTCGCGCGCGGGGTCACGCGCAAGAGACTCGACTGAAGGCGGCGCATGAACGGTTCGTTGCTCGACTTCCTGCGCCGCGTGGGCCACCTGTGCCGCAAGGAGCTGCTCGCGATCCTGAAGGACCCGTCGAGCCGCGTGATCCTGATCGTGCCGGCGCTGATGCAGAGCCTGCTGTTCGGCTACGCGGCCACCTACGACCTGACGCACGTCGACTACGCGCTGCTCGACCAGAGCCGCGGCGCCGCATCGACCGCGCTCATCGCCCGGCTCGACGGCACCGGCGTCTTCCGGCGCGCGGCCACGCTCGCCTCGCCCGAGCAGATCGCGCCGCTGGTGAACCGGCAGGACGCGCTGGTCGTCATCCAGATCGGGCCGGACTTCGAGCGCCGGCTCGAAGCGGGCGAGGACGCGGCCATCCAGGTGATCATCGACGCGCGCAACTCCAACACCGCGGGCTCGGCCGCGGGCTTCGTGAGCGCCGTGGTGGGCGGCTTCAACGAGGACTGGCGGCGCCGGCACGGCGGCGGGGCGGCGCCGGTGCGCATCGAGTCGCGCGCCTGGTTCAACCCCAACCTGGAGACGCGCTGGAACCTGATGCCGGGCATGATCGCCGCGCTCAGCATGATCCAGACGCTGCTGCTCACCGCGCTTTCGGTGGCGCGCGAGCGCGAGCAGGGCACCTTCGACCAGTTGCTGGTGACGCCGCTGTCGCCCACCGAGATCATGATCGGCAAGGCGCTGCCGCCGGTGTTCATCGGGCTGGTGCAATCGACCATCGTGCTGCTGATCACGCTGCTGTGGTTCCGCGTGCCGATGGCGGGCTCGCTCGTCACGCTCTACGTCGGGCTCGCGTTCTTCACCACCGCGAGCGTGGGCATCGGGCTGTCGATCTCGGCGGTGTCGGCCAACATGCAGCAGGCGATGCTCTACACCTTCGTGCTGATCATGCCGATGATGCTGCTGTCGGGCCTCACCACGCCCGTGAGCAACATGCCCGAAGCGCTTCAGATCGCCACGCTCGCGAATCCGCTGCGCTTCGCGATCGACCTGGTGCAGCGGGTCTACCTCGAGGGCGTCGGGCTGGCCACGGTGTGGCACAACCTCATTCCGCTGTTCGTCATCGCGGCGATCACGCTGCCGCTCGCGGCGTGGCTCTTCAGGCATCGCCTCGTCTGAACCCCCGCATCGAAGGGCATGACATGACAAACGCTGCTCGCATCCTTCCCGCGGCCCTGGTCTCGGCCGCACTGCTCGCCGGCTGCGCCGTCGGACCGGACTTCACGCCGCCAGCCCCCGAAGCCCCGGCCGACTTCGCCGCCTGGCATGGCGGATCACCCGATCTGGCCGACGCGCAGCGCACCGCACCGGGCGCGAGCGCCGCCCCGCCCGGCTGGACGATGTTCCACGACCCGGTGCTCGACGCGCTGCAGGCCCGCGCGCTCGCCGCCAGCCCCGATCTGCAGACCGCCGCGCTGCGCTTCGCGCAAAGCCGCGCGCAGCGCGGCGTCGTTGCATCGCAGCAGGGCCTCCAGGTCAATGCCAGCGCGGGCATCGACCGCCTGCGCATGAGCGAGAACGGCGAGATGACGCGGTTGCTCGGCGAGATCAACCCCGCCAACCGCGAGCAACTGATCCAGGTGCTGAGCGATCCGCACTATTTCTACCAGGCGGGCTTCGATGCCTCGTGGGAAATCGACCTGTGGGGCCGCGTGCGGCGCGCCATCGAGTCCGCCGACGCGAACAGCGCCGCCTCGCACGCGATGCTCGCGCAGGCGCAGCTCAGCGTGCAGGCGGAGGTCGCGCGCCACTACGTCGAGCTGCGCGCGGTGCAGCGGCAGATCCGGCTCGCGCGCACCGACATCGAGGCGGCGGAGGAAACGCTCGCGCTCGTGCGGGCGCGCGCCGAGGGCGGACTCACCACCGACCTCGACGTCGCGCGCCAGAGCGCGCAGGCCGCCGACTTGCGCGCTCGCCTGCCGCAACTGCTCGCCCAGGAGGCGCAGGCCACCAACCAGCTCACGCTGCTGCTCGGCGAGCGGCCCGGCGCACTGCAGGCGCAGCTCGCGCCGCCGGCCGACGACGGCACCGCCGCGATCGCGACGACGCTGCCCGATCTCTCGCTGGGCCTGCCCTCGGACGTCGCGCTGCGACGGCCCGACATCCAGATGGCGCAGGCCCGGCTGCATGCCGCCACCGCCGACATCGGCGTCGCCACGGCCGACCTGTACCCGCGCGTGATCCTCGGCGCGGGCTTCGGCTTCCAGTCGGTGGACGGCAGCACCTTTGCCGACTGGGGCAGCCGCAACTGGACGATCGGCCCGAGCCTCCAGCTGCCCGTCTTCGACCACGGCCGCCGCCGCGCGACGGTGGACCTGCGCGAGCTTCAGCAGCAGGAGGCGGCCGTGGCCTACCAGCAGACGGTGCTCAAGGCCTGGCACGAGATCGACGACGCGCTGAACGCCTACACCGCCGAGCGGCGCCGCAACGCGCAGCTGGCCGTGCGGGAACGCAGCAGCCGCGACGCCCTGCAGCTCGCGCGCGTGCGCTACGAGCACGGGCTGACCGACTTCCTGGTGCAGCTCGACGCCGAGCGCACCTGGCTGCAGGCGCAGCGCGACTACACCGAGAGTTCGAGCCGCCTGGCCCTGGGGCTGGTGGCGGTGTCCAAGGCGCTGGGCGGCGCGGGCAACGGGCCAGCGCCCACGCCGCCCCGCGGTTGAGCGCGCGCTAGAGGCGGCGCCACGCGTCCAGGCAGTGGGCCGCGAGCGCCGTGACCCAGTAGGGCTCGCCGGGATCGAACGCGATGCCGAACCGCGGCGAGACGAGGAAGCGCGCCCGCTCGAAGCACCCCGCATCGGCGGCGCGCA
Organism: Variovorax sp.; assembly: GCA_017744285.1. GTDB lineage: Bacteria > Pseudomonadota > Gammaproteobacteria > Burkholderiales > Burkholderiaceae_C > Variovorax. The sequence goes on along the minus strand of JAGIBP010000015.1, from coordinate 16,166 downwards.
GGAAGGAGGCCAGCGCCTCGAAGGCGATCGACCGCCTGCCGACGATGACGAGGGGCGCCGGCATCGTCACCTCTTCGAGCCGGCCGCCGTCCTGGAAGCGGAAGACCACCGATCCGTAGTCGAGTTCGTTCAGCCCGATGCCGTTGCGGCCCGTGCGCCAGGGCGTTCCGCGCAGCCGCAGCACATCGTCCGGCGAGGCGGAGAACGGCACGTCGTCGACACGGGCGAAAGGATCGAGATTCATCGCGGGGGCCAGCCTCTACCATTCTCGGGCATGACCCTCCTCTATCTCGATTTCGACTACAGCGAAGACACCGAAGACACCGGCGTGTTCGACGCCATGGCCAGCGTCGGACCGGCGCAGCTGGCCGCGCTGCATGCCGAGGTGGCGCAGGTGCTCGGCTGGGCGCACGCGGCCTTCGCCGGGCGCCGTGGCGCGATGGAAGAAGGCGGCGAGTGGGACTACGACCTGCAGGGCCTGCGGGAAGTCGCGACGCCCGAGCACATCGCGTTCGACGAAGGCGCGGGCGCGCTGCAGGTGCACGCCGGAGCGCCCGGCGTGCCGCGGCACACGCTGACCCTGTCGATCGGCGGCAGCAGGGAGTTCTGCGCGGCGTTCAGGGCCCGGTTCGGGCTGGACTGACGCCCCGCGGCGGCTGCAGCACCGTCAGCCGCCGCCCCGCGCCCCATCCGCTCCACGCCATGCCGAGCGCGACGAGCGCCATGAGGACGGCTGAAGTTTCGAAGCCGCCGGTCCAGCTGCGCAGCAGCCCCGCGAGCAGCAGTCCGGCCGCGGCGACGATGTAGCCGCAGCCCTGCGCCATCGCGGAGAGCTGGCCGGTGACGCCGGCATCGGGCGAGCGCATGACGATCAGTGCGAGCGCCAGCGCGAAGGAGCCGCCCTGCCCCAGGCCGAGCAGCACGGCCCAGACCCAGACGCCGCCCAGCGGCGCGAAGAGCAGGGCCAGCAGCGCGCCGATGATGATCACGGTCAGGCCCAGCGCCAGGCCGCGCTGGTCGCGGCAGCGCGCGGCGACCGAGGGCGTGACCAGGCAGGTGCCCAGCTGCACGAGGATGGAGATGCCCAGCACGTAGCCGGCCGTGGCGCTGTCGAGTCCGCGCTCGCGCAGCATCGGCGACAGCCATCCCATCACGATGTAGGCCAGCGATGACTGCAGGCCCATGAAGCCGGTGACCTGCCACGCCAGCCGGTCGCGCCAGAGGCTGCCCACATGGGCGCTGGGCGCGGCCGCGCGAGGCCCCGCGGCGATCGCGAACGGCGCCCACAGCAGCAGGACGACGCCGGCGGGCAGCGCCCAGAAGGCGAGCGCGGCGGTCCACGAGCCGCCGAAGACACGCTGCTCCAGCGGCACGGTGAACGCGGCGGCGCTCGATGCGCCGGCGCACACGGCCAGCGTGTACATGCCGGTCATCATGGCCGCGCGGCTCGGGAAGTCGCGCTTCACGAGGCCGGGCAGCAGCACGTTGCCGACCGCGATGCAGGCACCCGCGAGCGCCGACGAAACGAACAGCACCGGCAGGCTGCCGGTACCGCGCAGCAGCGTGCCGATGCAGATGAACAGCAGCGCGCCGAGCAGGGTGCGTTCGGCGCCGAACCGGCGCGCCAGCGCGGGGGCGGGCACGGCGAAGATGCCCAGGCACAGCAGCGGGAGCGTGGTCAGCAGACTGGCGCCGGAAGCGCCGAGCCCGGTGTCCCTCATGACTTCGGGCAGCAGGACCGAGAGACTGCCGAACACCGGACGCAGGTTGAAGGCAATCAGGACGACGCTGAGGCCGAGCAGCACCTGGCCGGCGCGGGTCGGTGCGGACGCCGCGGCGGCGTCGCGGCGAAGGTCGTCCGCGCGCGAAGCGGACGACCGGGCTGGGGAGTGCATGGATCTGGATTGTTGTGCTTGGCGCCGCGGCGCGAGCCAGCGACTGTAGCCGGGCCGCCCGCAGGGCGCGGACGCCTGGCGCAGTAGCCGCGCGGGCAGGCAGGAAAATACCGTTCTTTTCGACGCATTGAAATCCGCACGCCGGCCTCAGAATAGGCCGGACCAACAACAGGGAACCACGGCAGCGTGGTGATCTATGGATATCAAGGAGCTGCGCTTCGCAGGCCGGGACGGCGGCCCCTGCGTGCCGGGCGAGCCGATCGGCGTGTACCTCGACGGCCTTCACGCGGCGACGGTCGACCCGGCGCCGCTGAGCGCCGACGGCAGCGGCATTCACCTGGAGCACTACAGCCCCACGGCCAGCGACGAGGCGCGCCGGCTGCACAGCCTCAACTTCGGGCGCGTATCGCTGCTGGCGGTGACGGCGCACGTGGCCGAGCATTTCGCCGACGTGACGACGATCAGCTACCTGCTCAACCGGGACACCGAGGGCCTGAGCATCGGCTACGTGGGCGGCATGCGGCTGGCAGCCGCGCGCTCGGCGATGCTGCAGCGCATCGGCGCGGAGAACATCCTTCTCGCGCCGCATCCGGAGGCCGACCGCGCGCAGCAGTTCGTGGTGTCGGCGACCTGGCGCTACAACCAGCGGAACCTGGCCAGGGTCAAGGCCGCGCTGGAGGAAGAGTGGATTCTTTTCGCCAACCGCCTCGCGCACGCCGGCCCCCGCGGCCGCGCGCCGCGGACGAATGAATGGCTGCGCGGCTTCCTGGCACGGCGCCGCCGGCCGCGGGATGGCGGCGGCCCTGCGGGCGGCTGAGGGCGCGCCGCCTCAGGCGGCTTCCAGCTCGCGAAAGCACGCCAGCACCGCGGCGACGCCGGGCGCCTTGACCGGGCCCTGGCGCCAATCCGGCGCCTCGTAGTCCATGTGGGCGCAGATGTCGTCCCAGGCCTGTGCGATGGCCGCCCATTCGGCCACCCCCGGCTCGTACACCCGCTGGGCGAGCACGCCGAGCGCCTGGGTGAGCGAAGGCACCTGTTCCAGGAGAAGCCGACACCGCCGGAAGGCATTGGCGTCGCGCGGCAGGTCGGCGCGCACCGCGCCCCGGTAGTGGCGGGGCCGCACCCCGGTCAGCAGCACGAAAAGGGCAAGGCTGGCGGGACCCTGCTCGCCGGCAGCCAGCCAGCGCAAGGCCTGCGGATCGAGCCGCAACGCGGCGCGGCCGAGCCGTGCACGCATGCGGTCGACGGCAGCCGGCGTTTCCTGCCGGCGCAGGCGTGCGAGCGCGGCCGGCGGCCCGATCACGGCCGTGGCGTCCAGGACGCGGGCCGTGCCGGCGTGCAGCACCTCGTGGTCGCTCGCCTGGCGCAGCAGCGCCAGGAATTCCGGCAGCGGCATGTGTCCGTAGACGACCCTGCACCCTTCGCGCATGAGGATCCGGTAGCTCGCGTCGCTGGCGGCGGTCGTGGTCACTCCGTTCTATCGGCACGAACGCGGCCGCAGAACAGGGGGCGCGCCGAAGAATCTTCAGCGCCGGCTCACCGTTTTCAGGGATGGCGCGATCCGGCGTCTCTTTGTATCTTCGAGAGTTCCGCCTGGCGGGACCCTCCCGAGAAGAAGCACCCTGGACGTGAGATGCAACCCGAAGTCGAGATCACCAAGCACGGAGAAAAGAACTTCATCGCCTACGTGGGGATCGGCGACGGAACGCGGCGCTACGCCCGCGAGGGCCTGCAGTCGATCGCCCACTGCCTGCACGACGCGGCGGCCGCCCTGGGCAACGAGTTCCGCTTCGCGACCATCACCTACGAGCGCACCCGGCTCGGCAGCTACCCGGTGGCCGTGATGGCGCACCGCGCGCACGAGGTGGCCGAAGAGCTGCTGCTGAAGCTGTCGAACCTGCGCGTGCCGGTGTAGCGCCAGCCGGCGCCGCGGCTCGATTCAGTCGAGCACCTTGCGCGAGGCCGCGAACACCGCGGCGGCGAGGGCGATCACCGCCATCACCTGGAAACCGTCGAGCGAGGCCATGAAGGTGGCCTGCTGTTCGAGCGTGCGCGACAGCGCCGCCAGCGCCATCGCATGCGCCTCGCCGGCCGCATGGCCGGCCGACTCGAAGCCGCGCGCCAGCATGTCGAGCGACTGCACGAACGTCGCGTTGGCCGGATTGGCCGATTCGGCGAGCCGCGTCGCGTGCAGCGCGGTGCGGTGCTGCTGCAGCGCGATGACGCTGGCGGTGGCGAACGAGATCGCGAGCTGCCGCAGCAGGTTCTTCAGCCGGTAGCTGTGCGCGAAGTCCTCGCCCTTGAAGGAGCGGAAGGTGACGCCGGCCACCGGCAGCATGACGCACAGCAGCATCAGCCCGCGCAGCAGCAGCGGCCCCACCAGCTGCGCGCGCCCGGCCTGCGGCGTCATGCGCGCCAGCCATCCGGCCGCCACGGCCGCGATGAGGAAGCCCGGCACCACCAGCCAGCGCTTGCGGGTGACGCGGGACGAATACTTCATGTAGACGAACATCATCAGCCCGCCGGCGAGCGCCATCACGCCCGTGAAGTAGCCCGAGTCGCCCACCGTGAAGCCCAGGCCGCCCTCCATCATGTGCGGCAGCAGGTAGCTCAGGCCGGTCGACAGGTAGTAGTAGGTGACATACAGCACCAGCCCGACCTGGAAGGACGACTCCTTGATCCCCTGCAGCCGCACCAGCGGCGCGGGATGCTGCCACTGGTGATGGACGAACCAGCCGAGCCCCGCGAAGCCCGCGACGGCGAGTCCGATGAGCGTGGGCGAGCCCGAGAAAAGCTCGAAGTGCGCGCGCGTCAGCACCACCTGCAGCGCCGCCTGCGCGAAGGCGAAGACGATGTAGGCGAGGTAGTGCGGCTCGGTGCGCTCGTGCGGGGCCACGTCGCCGATGTCGGGCAGCGTCCACAGCGCCAGCGCGCCGGCGAGCGAGGCGGCCGGCACGGTGCAGAAGAAGAGCCAGCGCCATTCGAAGTGCGTGACCAGGAAGGCGCCGGCGATCGGCGCGAGCGCGCCGCAGAAGACGATGAACACCATGAAGATGCGCAGCGTCCAGGCGCGCCGCTGCGCCGGGATGCCGATCTGGATCAGGATGCGGCAGGCGCCGAGCATCGGCCCGACGAAGTAGCCCTGCACGCCGCGCGCCAGCATGAGCTGGCTGGCGCTGTCGCTGAGCGCCGCGCAGACGCCGCTCGCCGCGAAGGCGAACATGCAGATCGCGAGATAGCGCCGGTAGCCGAAGCGCTCCACCCACGCGTGCTGCTGCAGGATGCCGAGCACCGCCCCGAGCGCGTAGGCGCTGGAGGCCCACACCAGCTCGTCGGCCGAGGCGCTGATCCCGCCCGCGATGTAGCTCGCGAAGAAGGCGAACAGCGCGTTGTCGAAGTAGTCGATACCCGTGATGGCGCCGATGACCCACGGCGTCAGTGCGGCGGCGGCGATGCCGCGCCGCGGCACGGCGGACAGCAGCGTGCTCATCGGACACCCTGGCGCCGCGGCGCTTCGGGATCCGCCTCGGGAACGGCCCGGCGGTTCATGAGGGCTGGGACTTGCGCAGCGCGGCCCGGCGTTCCGGCGCCTCGCGCTTGCGCTCTTCGAGGATCGCCTCGACCGACTCGCCGTTGAGCCGGCGTTCCACGTAGTGGATGTCACGGCGCAGCTGCGCCTGCAGGGCGGCGGCTTCCTTGAGTTCGCGGCGCACCTGCGCCACGCGGCTGTCGAGCGTTTCGAGCTGGGCCGCGAGCGTGGCCTTCAAGGTCTTGAGCGAGGCGGCCGAAAGCCGCGGCCGGCCGCCGTCCGCGGGCGCCTCGAAAGGCTGCTGCAGCATGGCGGTGATCACCGTGAGCGAGAAGCCCAGCGAACGCATGCGCAGCACGCGCGCGAGCTTGTCGAGGTCGGCCGGCTCGTACAGCCGGTAGCGGCCCTCGCTGCGCGCGGGAACGACCAGGCCGAGCTCCTCGTAGTACTTGAGCGTGCGCGGCGTCACCCCGAGCCGGGCGGCGGCTTCGCGGACGGTGATGGAACCCTTGGCATCGGTCATGGCCCGATTCTACCAGAACGTGTACGTTCACGTACATGTTGACGCGAGGGACGGTCCGCAGGCGCGGCCGCGCCGATATGATCGGCCGGTCATTCCCAACGCCGAAGAAGACCCGCCATGCTGAACTACCTGGGCCCGTTCCTCATCACCTGGGCCATCACCGCCCTCTCTCTGTGGGTGGCGAGCTATCTCTTCAAGGGCATCCGTTTCGAAGGCGCGGGCTCGGTCATCATCGCGGCGCTGCTGCTGGGCTTTGCCAACGCCATCGTGCGGCCGCTCCTGATCGTCCTCACCCTGCCGCTGACGGTGCTGACCTTCGGGCTCTTCCTGCTGGTGATCAACGCGCTGGTGCTGCTGCTGGTCTCGGCGCTGGTGCGCGGCTTCAAGGTGTCCGGCTTCTGGACGGCCCTGTTCGCGAGCATCTTCATCTCGATCCTGAGCTTCCTGATCAGCGCGACCATCGACGGCGGCACGCCGGAGACGCGCATCCAGATGCCGTCGGAGGGCAACTGGCTGTGAGCGCGCCTGGGTTCAGCGCTCGACGCGCGTGAGCATCAGGCTCGCGGTGTTGCCCTCCCGGTAGGTAAGCACCGGGTAGGCGCGGTCGGTGACGAACAGCAGCCGCCCGTCCTGCAGGATGCGCGCCGAGACGGTGTAGCGCATGCGCGGATCGACACGCGACGGGTCGACCTCGAGCTCGAACCCGATGGGCACCTGCCGGCCATCGGCGCGGATGCGCTGTTCGGCCAGCACCGTGGCGGCGACGTCCATGCGCGAGACGTCGAGCAGCTGCACCACGATCTCGGCCGAGGGGTCGAGCGCGATGCGCTCGCGGTAGGCGACGGTGCCCGTCACGCGCAGGGGCTCGGGCCGCGGCGGCGCCGGGCTGCCCGTCGCGCAGGCCGCGAGCATCGGCAGGGCCGGAGCGGACAGGAGCGCGCGAAGTGCGCTGCGCCGGTTCATGCGGCGGCACTCCGTGCCTGGGCGTGCCGCGCGGCGAAGGCCACGTACCAGTCGAGGCTGCCGGGGTTCGCCATCGCCTCGCGGTTGACGACCTTCTCGATCGGCTGGCCGAGCAGCAGCTTCTTGATCGGCAGCTCCTGCTTCTTGCCCGAGAGCGTGCGCGGAATCTCCGCGACCTGCAGGATCTCGTTGGGCACGAAGCGCGGCGAGAGCGAGCGCCGGATCGCGTCCTCGATCTTCGCGCGCATCGCGGCGTCGAGCACCGCGCCCTCGCGCAGCACGACGAACAGCGGCATGTAGCTCTCGCGGCCCAGGTATTCGAGGTCGACCACCATCGAGTCGATGACCTCGGGCAGCCCTTCGACCGCGCTGTAGATCTCGCTCGTGCCCATGCGCAGGCCCTGGCGGTTGATGGTGGCGTCGCTGCGGCCGTAGATGATGCAGCCGCCGTCCTCGCCGATGCGGATCCAGTCGCCGTGGCGCCAGACGCCCGGGTAGGTGTCGAAGTAGCTCGAGAGGTAGCGCGCGTTGCCCTCGTCGCCCCAGAAGTAGAGCGGCATCGAGGGAATGGGCTTCACGCAGACCAGTTCGCCGACCTCGCCGATGACCGGCTCGCCGTTCTCGTTCCAGGCCTCGACCGCGGCGCCGAGGAAGCGGCACTGCATCTGCCCCGGCACTTCGGGCAGCTCGCGGTTGCCGCCGACGAAGGCGCCGCAGAAATCCGTGCCCCCCGAAATGTTGTACCACCACACGGCCGGCGATCCGGCGGCGAGCACCTGCGCCGTGCCCCAGCGCTGGACCTCCTCGGACAGCGGCGAGCCGGTGCTGCCGAGCGCGCGCACGCGCGACAGGTCACCGCAGTCCTTCACGACCACGCCGGCCTTCATGCAGTTGGCGAAATAGGCGGCGCCCGCGCCGAAGAAGGTCACGCGGTGCCGTGCCACGAAGCGCCACAGCACGCCCCAGTCGGGTTTCTCGCGGCTGCCGGCCGGGTGGCCGTCGTAGAGGCAGATGGTGGCGCCGAAGGCCAGCCCCGCGAGCTGCGAATTCCACATCACCCAGCCGGTGGAACTGAACCAGTGGTAGCGCTCGCCACGGTTGTTGGCGCCGTAGCTCGGGCCGAGGTCGTGGTGCAGCCCGCCGGCGTACATGTTCAGGATGATGCCGCCCTGCCCATGCACGATGGGCTTGGGCAGGCCGGTGGTGCCGCTCGAATAGACGATCCACAGCGGGTGGTCGAAGGGCAGCCATTCGGGCTCGAACGCGGCGGTCGCGGCATCGACGCGCGAGACGGCCTCGGTCCACTCGGCCTCGGCCTCGATGCGCCCGGCCGCGAAGGGCGTGCGCACCACGAGCAGCTTCTGCACGCTCGGCAACGCGGCGCGCAGCTGCTGCACCACCTCGCCGCGATCGAGCGGCTTGCCGCCGTAGTGGACCCCGTCCACCGCGATCAGCACGCGGGGCTCGATCTGGCGGAAGCGATCGACCACCGCCGGCGTGCCCATGTCGGGCGCGCAGACGCTCCACACCGCGCCGATGCTCGAACAGGCGAGGAAGGCGACGATGGTCTCCGGCACGTTGGGCATGTAGGCCGCGACCCGGTCGCCGCGCTGCACGCCGAGCGCGCGCAGCGTCAGCGCCGCGGAGGCCACCTGCCGGCGCAGTTCGCGCCAGCCGATCTCGCGCACCTCGCCGAGTTCGTTCTCGGCCACGATCGCCGGCATGCCGGCCGCCTCTGCCGCGTCGACGTGGCGGAAGACCTCGCGCGCGTAGTTGACCTGCGCGCCCGGAAACCACGTCGTGCCCGGCATGCGTGTGTCGGCGACCACGCTGCCGTGCGGCGTGGGGGAGTGCATGCCGAAGAAGTCCCACACACTCTGCCAGAACGCCGGGAGGTCGGTGGTCGACCAGCGCCACAGGGCGTCGTACGAGTCGAAGGACAAGCCGCGCGTCTCGCGCAGCCAATCCTGGTACAGGCGGATCTGGGGGATGAAAGGGGCGGAGGAAGAGGCGGTGTTGTTCACTTCCGGAGCCTAGCGCGGGGGCCGCCGCCGCTTCAATGCGGGAAAGCACAGGGCCCTCGCCGGCCGCTGGCGGCAGGGTTCCGTGCCTTGCCGGCGCCATCGGATCGTGGTGTACTTTTGAGCTACCCCGAACCTGGAAGGAGCCACCATGTCCCTGCGCATCAACGACGTTGCGCCCGATTTCACGGCCAACACCACCCAGGGCCCGATCAAGTTCCACGACTGGATCGGCGACCAATGGGCCATCCTCTTCTCGCACCCGAAGGACTTCACGCCGGTGTGCACGACCGAGCTGGGCTACATGGCGAAGATCGAGCCCGAGTTCACGAAGCGCAACGCCAAGCTCATCGGCCTGAGCATCGACCCGGTGGATGCCCATGACAAGTGGGCCAAGGACATCGAGGAAACGCAGGGCTACCTGCCCAAGTACCCGATGATCGGCGACACCGACCTGAAGGTCGCCAAGCTCTACAACATGCTGCCCGCCGAAGAGCCCGGCACGTCGGACGGCCGCACCGCCGCCACCAACGCGACCGTGCGCTCGGTGTTCATCATCGGGCCGGACAAGAAGATCAAGCTGATGCTCACCTACCCGATGACCACCGGCCGCAACTTCGACGAGATCCTGCGCGTGCTCGACTCGATGCAGCTCACGGCCGCGCACAAGGTCGCGACGCCGGTCAATTGGCAGCAGGGCGACGACGTGATCATCGCGGGCTCGGTCTCCGACGAGGACGCCAAGAAGCTCTTCCCCGGCGGCTGGAGCGCACCGAAGCCCTACCTGCGCGTCGTGAAGCAGCCGGGCCGATGATCTTCGAGCAGATCGCCACCGGCGGCTGCCAGTCGTACCTGGTCGGATGCGACCAGAGTTGCGTGGCCGCGCTGATCGATCCGGAGCTCAGCCAGATCGACCACTACATCGCGCTCACCGCGCGCGACGGGGTGCGCATCCGCTACCTGATCGACACGCACACGCACGCCGACCACTTCTCGGCCACGCGCGAACTCGCGCGGCGGCTGGACGTGCCGGTGGTGATGCACCGCGCGAGCCCCGCGCCCTTCGTCGACATGCGCATCGGCGACGGCGAGATGGTGGTGGTCGGCAAGCTGCGGCTGCAGGCGCTGCACACGCCGGGGCACACGGCCGATTCGATGTGCCTGATGGTGGAGGACAAGCTCTTCACCGGCGACACCCTGCTCATCGGCGCCACCGGCCGCACCGACCTGCCCAGCGGCGATCCGGAGCAGCTCTACGACAGCCTCTTCGGCAAGGTGCTGAAGCTCGACCCCGCGCTGAAGGTCTACCCCGCGCACGACTACAAGGGCCGCAGCCACTCGACCATCGGCGACGAGATCGCGACCAACCCGCGCCTGCAGAAGCGCGAGCGCGCCGAGTTCGTGGAGATGATGCGCAACCTCAACCTCACGATGCCCACGCACATCACCGAGGCGCTGCGCACGAACATGAGCGGCGGCAAGACGGTGGCGGGCCTCCTGGCCGAGGCGACGGCCGCGGTGCCGTTCATGTCGCTGGCCGAATTGAAGTCGCGCGTCGAGGCGCAGGAGGACGACCTGATCGTGCTCGACGTGCGCGAGCGCGACGCCTACGAGGACGGCCACATCCCGGGCGCGCGCCTGCTGCCGCGCGGCCAGCTCGAACTGCGCGTGAACCAGGACCTGCCGGACCCGACGCGCCGCATCCTCGCCTGCTGCGAGCTGGGCTACATCTCGACGCTGGCGGCCGCGACGCTGCGCTCGATGGGCTTCGCGCGCGCGGTCGCGCTCGACGGCGGCATGAAGGCGTGGCGCGAGGCGGGCTACCCGCTGCGCTCGGGCAAGGCGCCCTGAAGCGGTTCAGAATCGTGGCGTCTGGTCACCACACAATGACCCCAAGGAGGACGCCATGAAACGAACCCTCGCCCTTCTTCTCGCCCTCGCGGCACTGGCCTCGCTCGCCGCCTGCGATCCCAAGCCCCAGCCGCCCAAGGCGGCCGCCGCGACGGCTTCCGGCGCGCGTTGACCGCGAACGGGCCGGCTGCCTACCGGGCCCGCCGCGCCTTGGCCTTTGCCGCGGCGTTGAGTTCGATCGCGGCCCGCACCAGTGCCTTGAACGCGGCCGGGTCGACCTCCTCCCCCTCGTGGATGTCGATGGCGCGCCGGACCTTGCCATCGAGGCTCGCATTGAAGAGCCGTGCCGGATCGTCGAGCGATGCACCCTTGGCGAACGTGAGCTTCACCACGCCCTTGTAGGACTCGCCGGTGCAGAGGATCCCGTCGTGCGACCACACCGGCGTGCCCATCCACTTCCATTCCTCGACGACCTCGGGGTCCTCGTCCCGGATGAGCCGGCGCATGCGCGCGAGCGTGTCGCCGCGCCAGGCGCCGAGGCTGGCGATCTTCTCGTCGATCAGCTCGGACGGCGAGGGGCCTGCGGCAGGGTCCGACTTCTTCATGCGCTTCTCCTGTGCGGTGTGAATCCTGGACGGCGCCAGGCGGCGTACTTTATCCGCTCGGGCCCGGCAATTGACACCGCCGTCGGGCGCGGCGCACCATCCACGCGATGGCCGAACGCCATGGAGGACGCGCATGACCGACGCCTTCCGCGATTTCGAGCACGCCGGCTGGGCGGACCCCTCGGTGTGCGCCAACTACGACGATCTCCTGTCGGGCCTCGTCACCCAATCCATCGCGCCGCTGCTCGACAGCGCCCGCGTGGCGCCGGGCAGCGTGGTGCTCGATGTCGCCTGCGGCGCGGGCTATGCCTCGGGGGCGGCCCTCGCGCGCGGGGCCACGGTGACCGGCATCGATTTCTCGGCCGAGCAGGTGCGGCTCGCTGCGCGCCGCTTTCCCGACGGCACCTTCGTCGAGGCCGACGCAGGCAGCCTGCCCTTCGAAGCCGCGCACTTCGATGCGGTGGTGTGCAACTACGGCGTGCTGCACTTTTCCGATCCGCAGCAGTTCTTCCGCGAAGCCTTCCGCGTGCTCAAGTCCGGCGGACGCCTCGCCTTCACCGTGTGGGAGGTGCCGCAGCAGGCGAAACTCTTCGGCGCGGTGCTCGATGCCATCGGCACGCACGGCGCGCTCGAAGTCGGCCTGCCGGCCGGCCCCGCCATGTTCCAGTTCGCCGATGCGGCCACGAGCGGGAAGGCGCTGGCCGAGGCGGGCTTCGCGGACTGCATGTCGACACGCGTTCCGCAGACGTGGCGCGCGGCGTCGGGCGAACAGGTCCTGCGCACGGTGAAGACCGGCATGGTGCGCCTGCGCGGCACGCTGCAGCGCCAGCGCGCCGAGGTGCTGGACGCGATCGACGACGCGATCCTCTTCGCGCTCGAACCGTTCAGGACGCCCGGCGGCTACGAGGTGCCGATGCCCGCCGTGCTGGTGGCGGCGCGCCGGCCCTGACGCGGCGGACGCTGCAGCCGCTACAGTCGCGCCATGTCCGCGCCGAAGGTCCGCCTTCTTCATCACCTGCCGCACCTGCTGCGCCGCGCCCATTTCGAAAGCGAGGCGGTCTTCACGGCCATCTACGGCGACGCGGTGACGCCGCGCCAGCTCGTGCTGCTGGTGGCCGTGGATCAACGCCCCGGCGCCTCGCAGAGCCAGATCGCGCAGGACATCGGGCTCGATCTCAACACTTGCAGCGATCTCGTCGCGCGCACCGTGGGCAAGGGGCTGCTGTGCCGCGACCGCTCGCCGCTGGACGCGCGCAGCTTCTGGCTGCGGCTCAGCGACGACGGCCGCCGCCTCCTGGAGGAACACGCCGGGAAGTCGCAGCGCTATGTCGATGCGCTGGCCGCACGGTTGAGCGGGGCCGAGCGCGAGCAGCTCGTCGCGCTGCTGCGCAAGTTGCTCGGATTCGAGGGTTGAATATCAGCCGATGATGCGCGGCAGGCCGTCGGAGCCATATTGCCGCAACAGCGCGACCACGGGAACGGCCATCATCAGCGCGTGCAGCACCACGGGACCCAAGACGACTTACCGCTTGCAGGCACGCTGCCGCTCAACCTGCTTTGTCATCTGTTCCGCTTCATGCGCCATGCACAACGACATGGCCATCGGTTCGAGCGATGCACCACCATAGGCCTTGTCGGAGTTGCGTTTGCAGCCTCGATTGCGCTCCACTGTCCAGCGAGCCATCTTGGCTTCGAAAAGGGCCTTGCAGGACGGCAACTGCTCAACTTTGCTCATGACGGCGTGCTGAAGCACCAGATCCGCCGAGATCGCATCACGGTACGCTTGCCACGTCCAGCGATCGCACGGCTGGAAGTCGACGACCTTGGGCATCGAAAGTCCCGGGCCATGCGCTGCCTCAGCCCGGCTCGCCGAGCCGGAACAGGCTGGTGGCTTCCAGATCGAGCACCGGCAGCTCGCGCTGGTTGAAGAGCTGCCAGCGCCAGCGCAGGATGCCCACGCTGGGCCGCTTCTCCGAACGGCGCACTTCGATCACTTCGGCGACGAGCCGCAGGCTGTCGCCGGGCCGCACCGGGTGGGGCCACTTGAGGTACTGCAGGCCCGGCGAAGCGAAGGACTCCGAACCCGCGAGCGCCGCATCGGCCACCAGGCGCATCGCGATCGCGCCCGTATGCCAGCCGCTCGCGATGAGGCCGCCGAACGCGCCCTCGGCCGCGAGCGCTGCATCGGTGTGGAACCACTGCGGGTCGTAGGCGCGGGCGAACTGGAGAAGCTCTTCCTCGGTCACGAGATAGGGCCCGGCCTCGATGACCTGGCCCACGTGGAACTCGGCGAACTTCATCGGTTCAGTAGGTTTCCAGGTGCAGGCGGCCCTCGCGCTTGAGGGCGGCGCCGAGCGTGTCCCAGTCGAGCCCCGCCTCGGTCGCGACGTCGCGCAGCGCGAGCACCACGCCCTCCTCCATGCTCTTGAGGCCGCACACGTAGAAGTGGCTCTGGCCGTCCCTGAGCATCTCGGCGAGGTCCGCCTTGCGCTCGCGCATCGCGTCCTGCACGTAGCGCTTGGGCTGGCCCGGCGTGCGCGAGAACGCGAAGTTGATGTCGATGAAGTCCTTCGGCAGCGTCTGCAGCGGGCCGAAGTACGGCAGCTCCTGCTGGGTGCGGGCGCCGAAGAACAGCATCAGCTTGCCGCCCTCGAACTTGCCACTCTTGCGCAGGCGCCGGCGCCATTCGGTCATGGCGCGCATCGGCGCGCTTCCGGTGCCGGTGCAGATCATCACGATGTGCGACTTCGGATGGTTCGGCATCAGGAAGGAATTGCCGAACGGCCCGATGACCTGCACCTTGTCGCCGACCTTGAGGTCGCAGACGTAGTTGCTGCACACGCCGCGCACCGGGTTGCCCTGGTGGTCCTGCAGCACGCGCTTCACCGTGAGCGAGACGTTGTTGTAGCCGGGCCGCTCGCCATTGCGCGGGCTCGCGATCGAGTATTGCCGCGCGAAATGCGGCTTGCCGTTGGCGTCGAGCCCCGGCGGGATGATCGCGATCGACTGGCCTTCGAGCACCGGGAAGGGCATGGCGCCGAAGTCGAGCACGATGTGGTGCGTCTGGTTCTCGTAGCCCGCCTCGGTGCAGTTGAAGTTGCCGACCACCGTCGCGGTGGTCGGGCTCTTCGGCGGGTACAGGTTGGTGTAGGCGTGCGCGGCCGACCACGGCGGCGTGGTGGCGCCGTACTGCGCCGAGTTGAAGGCGACTTCACCCGGCGCGGAGGGCGGCTGGGGCACGGCCGTGGACGGCGCCTGCAGCTGCACGTCGCCGGGGCCGGCCACGCCTTCGGCCTCGAGCTGCTCGGGCGTGAGCTCGGCGGGCAGTTCGTCCCAGGTGAGCTGTTCTTCGATCGAATAGGCCCGCGCGATCGGCATCGTGCGCCAGTTGTCGATCGAGCCGGTCGGGCACGGCGAGATGCACGCCATGCAGCCGTTGCAGACGTCGGCACGCACCACGTAGTTGCGGTCGTCGTGCGTGATGGCGTTGACGGGGCACGTCGCTTCGCAGGTGTTGCAGCGGATGCAGATTTCGGGGTCGATCAGGTGCTGCCTGATGACATTCACTTCAACGGCCATGTCCATCGCGGGTCTCCTTCTTTCGCCACGGACGGGCCGCGCCCGTCCGTGCTTCTCTCATTTTCAGCCGAAGCGAACGTATTCGAAGTCGACCGGCTGGCGGTTGATGCCCATGACCGGCGGCGCGATCCAGCCGGCGAACTTGCCCGGCTCGACCACGCGGCCCATCAGCGAGGCCACGAAGGCGAAGTCCTCGGGGGTGGGCAGCCACTCGCTCTTGCGCGCGTTCCACTCGGCGTCGTTCACCACGCGGCCGTCGGGCGACATCTTGATGCCGGCGAGCGCGCCGATCTGGCGGTTGAAGGCCTTGTGCGGCACGGTCAGGCGCGTGGGAATGCCGGCCTTCTCGAGCACCTTGTTCCAGCGGCCCACACCGGCCATCGAGTCCTTGATGAAGTCGTCGCGCAGCACTTCGTTGAGCGCGTTGAGCATCGGCACCTCCTTCTCGACGAGCTGGCCGTTCTGCACTTCGAGCACCTTGTAGGTCTGGCCCTTGAGCACGTGGTCGTCGGTGCGCTTGCCTTCCTCGTAGCGGCCCTTGAGGCCCGAGCTGTAGAAGATGGCGGCGTTGCTCGACTGGTCGGCGCCGAAGAGGTCGATGGTCACGCTGTAATGGAAGTTCAGGTAGCGCTGGATCGTGCCGAGGTCGATCGCGCCGGCCGCGCGCACCTTCTGCGGGTCGTCGGTCTTGAGATCGTTCATCACCTGCGCGGTGCGTTGCAGCACGCGCGAGACGCCGCTCTCGCCCACGAACATGTGGTGCGCTTCTTCCGTGAGCATGAACTTCGTGGTGCGCGACAGCGGATCGAAGGCGCTCTCGGCCAGAGCGGAAAGCTGGAACTTGCCGTCGCGGTCGGTGAAGTAGGTGAACATGAAGAACGCGAGCCAGTCGGGCGTCTTCTCGTTGAAGGCGCCGAGGATGCGCGGGTTGTCCTGGTCGCCGGACGTGCGCTGCAGCAGCGCCTCGGCCTCCTCGCGCCCGTCGCGGCCGAAGTACTTGTGCAGCAGGTACACCATGGCCCACAGGTGGCGGCCTTCCTCGACGTTGACCTGGAACAGGTTGCGCAGGTCGTACTGGCTCGGGCAGGTCAGGCCCAGGTGGCGCTGCTGCTCGACCGACGCAGGCTCGGTGTCGCCCTGCGTGACGATGATGCGGCGCAGGTTGGCGCGGTGCTCGCCGGGCACGTCCTGCCAGGCCTT
>JAGIBP010000014.1 GCA_017744285.1 Variovorax sp. | reverse complement strand
GCAAGCCCCGGAAAACGCGGGGACCGGCAGCGTGTCGCGGCGGCTCGGCACCTGGTACAGGTTCCTGTTCCGCCGCTTCCAACATCCTGCCTATCAGGCCTTCCGTACTGCCGCCGCGAACTGCATTGTGCAGATCCATGACGGTCCCATCGATGCCCGGATGCGCGACTTGCACGCTCTGGCCACCGTCAAGAAGGAGTGGTTCTCAGTTGCCGAGGCGGCGCGAGAACTCGGGGTGCGCTCGGAGCGGCTGGCCGCAGGCGTTGACGACGGACGAATTCAGGCAAGCGTCCCAGATTCAGGCACCTTGTATCGTCAGCGCTTTCTCCATCGCAGCGAGATCGAGCGACTTCGCGCAATTCGGGACGACTTTTGCGACGACAACGCAGCTGCCAAATTCTTGGGCGTGCCGCACTCCGTTTTCGGCATCTTGAAGGAAGCCGGGCTGATTCAGCCGGTCGATGATGCCGACCTTCCACCGGTGACGCGAGGCTGTGTAAGCCATTCGGCGTTGCAGGCGCTTGCGGCGCGCCTGCTTGCAGAAAGGCCTGTACTTGATCCCTCCGCATTCGGTCTTGTGGCACTTCGCGACTTGAACCTGCGGCGCACCACGGATCGGCAGCGGCTCGTGAGCCTGTTCCGGGCGATCGCAGATGGCGCCGTCGCTCCCGTCGGTCACGACGGAACCGGATCCGCAGGAGGCGTTCTGCTCTCCAAGGAGGATGTGCAGACGCGCATTGCCAGCTTCTCCTTCGCGGCCGACCTGACCATGCAGCAGGTCAGCGACCTCGTGGGCGTGCACTACGACGCGGTCAAGGTTTGGGTTGACTCTGGACTGCTTCCCGCCTGTCGCGCGCCCGATCGGCAGGGGCGTCCGCTCGTGATCGAACTGCGCGACCTCGTTGCCTTCCTCTTGGAGTTCAGCCCACTGTCCTGCCTGGCGGCGCAAATGGGATCGTCCTCCCGCGGCATCACGGATACTCTGTCGCGCCGGCAAGTTTCGGTGATGGGCAAGGAGGCGAAGCGCGGAGTCCTGGTGCGCATCCGTGACATGGTGCACGCTGAAGCGAGTACGTCTTAGCCACTGGACGGCATCAAGCTGCCACTCGAGACAGGGTCATGAATCGGCTGGCACGCAGTTCTGGCGCGAAATAAGGTATCGCTCGCGATCGAATCGGACGGGGTTGGATTCCTCGTGCGCGTGGCTGACTTGATTCGCGCCAAAAGCGGCTAGGCACAACAGCGGCAAGCTGTCCTCCGGAGCTAGAGGGCGGTCCTGGTGAAGCCGTTTCGAGTCAGGGCTCTGATGGGTCCTACGACGACTCGCTCTTTGTGCAAGTCCTGCGAGCCTCTCATGGGAGACAGGGCCCAACTCTCCCTCGCTGCGATCTAGTGCGAGGGAAGTGGACGAGAGCGAACCGACAGCGGATAATCGTGGGCACGTTTCCGGAAACGAAGGTCCTTGCAGTTGCGGCAAGACTTCCGCGATGCGGACTGGCCTAGCGGCAAAACCTTCCGTCTACTACCGGCACAACTTGTCTTGCGCAACGCCGCCAAGTCCTTGATTCACAAGGGCACAGCCGGCAAGTCTTTGCTCCTGTCCACAAGGCAGCAGCTACCTGCAACGGGGGTTCGATCCCGAAGCCGAAGGCCCATGAGTCGCACGCTCATGGGCCTTTGTTCATTGAGGCTCGCTGCAAGAGCCGTGGGCCCGGATTTCGGCAGGGCAAAGACCTCCGCCCCTGCGCGTAAACGCTATTCCTCGTCGAGGCTTTGCTCAGCACAATCCCCGCGGATTCGACGCGTTACTTTCGATCTCCCACATGCCTTCTGATCTCTCTCCCGCATCCGCGGCCCTGGTCGACGACCTGGTGACCGCCAACCACATCCTGTTCGACCAGGGCGTGGTCGATGCCTTCGGCCATGTCAGCGTGCGGCACGACCAGGATCCTGAGCGATTCCTGCTGGCGCGCAACATGGCGCCCGGCAACGTGCAGGCCTGCGACATCGTCCAGCACATGCACGACGGCACGCCGCTCGATCCCGGCGACCGCCGCGTGTACCTGGAGCGCTTCATTCACGGCGCGATCTATCGCGCGCGACCCGACGTGATGGCGGTGGTGCACAGCCACTCGCCGTCCGTGCTGCCGTTCACCGTGGTGCCCCATGCGCGTTTCCGGCCGGTGTGCCACATGAGCGGCTTCCTGGGCGCCGGTGCGCCGCGCTTCGAGATCCGGGACAGCGCGGGCGACGCGAGCGATCTGCTCGTACGCGACGATCGCCTCGGTCGCGCCCTCGCGGCGAGCCTGGGCAACGCCCATTTCGTGCTGATGCGCGGCCACGGGTCGACGACCGTGGCGCCGTCGCTGAAGCTTGCGGTCTACCGCGCCGTCTACGGCGAAGTGAATGCCAGGCTGCAGCTGCAGGCGCTGCAGCTCGGCGAGCCCGAGTACCTGACGGCCGGGGAAGCCGAGGCCGCCATGAGCAGCACCGAGGGCCAGGTCGACCGCCCCTGGAACCTGTGGAAGGCAGCAGCCCAGAGCCGCCGGCACGCGACCTCGTCCTGAGAGGCACACCGATGCAAGAGTCCAGGCCCTTTTCGCGCCGTCGCGCGCTGCAGGTCTCGCTCGCGGCGCTGGTCGTGCCCGGCACCGTCGTCGCGCAGGGCGAATGGCCCGCCCGGCCGGTGCGCGTCATCGTCCCGTCCTCGGCCGGTGGCGGCACCGACGTCTTCGGCCGGATCCTGGCGCAGGCGCTGACGGAGCAGACCAAGCAGAACTTCATCGTCGACAACAAGCCGGGCGCCAGCGGCAACATCGGCGCCGAACTCGCAGCCCGCGCGGAGCCGGACGGCACCACGATCCTGGTGGCATCGAACTCCTCGCTGGGGATCAATCCGGTGCTGCTCAAGAACATGCCCTTCGACGCCGACAGGGACCTCGCCGCCGTGAGCCGCGGCGTGTTCGCGCCCATGGTCGTGGCGGCGAACCCCGCCAGCGGCTGGAAGTCGATGAAGGACCTGATCGAGGCCGGCAAGAAGAACCCGGAGAAGTTCTTCTATGGTTCCGCCGGCGTGGGCAGTCCGCTCTACATCGGCGTGCGCATGCTCGAAGAGGCCACCGGAGCGAAGTTCACGCACGTGCCCTACAAGGGCGTGGCGCCCGCTTATCAGGACCTGCTGAGTGGGCGGCTGCAGTTCATGTACACCGACCTGGCGTCCGTGGACCCGTACATCAAGTCCGGCAAAGTGCTTGCGCTGGCGGTCAACCAGAAGACGCCGCTGCTGCCCGACACGCCCGCCCTCGAAGACCTGGGCATCAACGTCAAGGCATGGACCTCGTTCAGCGTCATGGCGCCGGCCAGGACGCCGGCGCCGATCATCCGCAAGCTCGCGGACGAAGTGGGCAAGGCGCTCAGGGATCCCGCGGTGGTACAGCGCCTGGAGCGGCAAGCCTTGCTGCCCGTGCACGACACCCCGGAGCAGTTCGCGGCGGAACTGAAGAAGGAACGCGAATACTGGGGGGCGTTCATCCGGAAGAACCACATCACGGCGGACTGAGCCTCGACCTGCCGCTTGCATCGCTGCGGCACAATGGCCGGCATGCCAACACCGAGACTCGCGCGCGAAGCCGAGATTTCCAAGCGTCTCCTCAAGCACTGGCACGAAGCCGTGCCCAACGACCGGATGGCCCACTTGGTGAAGGACGCGACGCGCAGCTTCCTGCGGTCGCTGCAGGCCAGGCTCGCGGTCCATGGCGTTTCGCTCGGCCACTGGACCTTTCTGCGCATCCTGTGGGAGCGCGACGGTGTCACGCAACGGGAACTCAGCCACGATGCAGGCGTGATGGAGCCGACCACCGTGGTGGCGCTTCGCGCGATGGAGGAACTGGGCTACATCACGCGGGAGCGTCTTCCGGACAACCGCAAGAACATCTATGTCTACCTCACCCCCCAGGGCAAGGCGCTGCGGAAGAAGCTGGTCCCGCTCGCCGAGGAAGTGAATGCGCTGGCGATGCAGGGCCTGAGGGCGACTGACGTGGAGACCACACGCCGGTGTCTCCTGGTGATGCTGGACAACCTCGCACGCGACGAGGCGCTGGCGGAAAGCGCAGACCTCAAGCAGCCTTGAGGTTCATCGGGCCGGCAACTCGATGTCCCGGTTCTCGGCTGCGGATCGCAGCAGCGCGAGGCACACTTGCAGCGTGGCCCGCGCCCAGTGGCCGTCATGCAAGGCGCTGCGGCCCTCGCGCACGGCGGCGTGCAGTTCGTCGATGACTTCGGAGCGCGGCACCGCAGGATCAGGCAGGCGGGCGAGGTGCTTCTCGTGGTGCCCGTAGATCCACACGCCGTCGGGGACCGGACGCAGGTCGGCCCGCTCGCATGACACCACCACGGGGCCGAAGCTCTGGTGGCGCGCGCCCGTGACTGCCGGCGCCGGCTGGTAGGCGGGGCCGCCGTAGGTGCTCTCGTTCTTGAGACGCGCCTCTTCCTGTGGGTTGCTCGCCTGCTGGAGACGGCGGCGCGCGGCGCCATGCAAGGCGGGGTCCTTGGCATGGCCCATTTCGCCGATCCATCCGTTCCACTCGTCGGAGTCGAAATGGCCGTATCCGCTGTAGGTGAGCGAGGCGAAGGCGCCGTTGTCGAACCACAGGAGCGCCGTGTAGGCCCCCTCGGTGGGGCGTTCGGGGTCCCACGCGCCTGTGGCCGCGCGCACGCGGGTCACTCGGCCGCCCGCCAGCAGGCGCACCACATCCACCTGGTGCGCCGCCTGGCTGAAGACCACACCGCCGCCCGCCGCCGTGTCGAGCTCTTCGGCGCGGCGAGGCCGATACAGGAAGTCCGTGTAGTTGAGGGCATGGATCATGCGGACCGCGCCCACGGACCCGCCCCGGACGATCGCACGCGCCTGCAGGTACGGCGCATCGAAGCTGTGGCAATGGCCCACGACGAGATGCACGCCCGCGCCGCGGCACGCCTGGATCATGGCGTCGCATTCGTCCAGGGACAGGGCCATCGGCTTTTCCAGCAGCACGTGCTTGCCGTGCAGGGCGGCAAGCCGGGTGTGTCCGGCGTGGAACTGGTGCGGGCTCGCGATGTACACGGCCTCGACCTCGGGATCGGCCACCAGCGCCTCGGCGCTGTCGTAGGCGGCGCCTGCGAAATCGCTCGCAAACCGGGCGCGCGCGCTGGCTCGCGGATCGCATGCGGCCACCAGCCGGACGCGCCGGTCGCCCTGGAACGTCGGGAGCATCAGGGTGAAGGCGCGGCCCAGGCCGATGACGCCGACACGCAGGGGCGCGGTATCGCTCACAGGTCGATCACCAGCCGATCGCCCTTGGCGCGCGAGACGCAGATCATGATCTGGCTCTGCATCTCCTCGGGCAGCAGGACCATGTCGCGGTGGTCGGCTTCGCCCTCCAGGAGGCCGGTGCGGCAGGTGCCGCAGGTGCCGCTTTCGCAGGACGACGGGGCGTGGCAGCCATGTTGGCGCATGACGCCCAGGATGGATTGGCCGACCGGCACCTCGAACTCGGCGCCCGACCTGGCGAGTCTCACGGTGAACGCCTTGTCATCGGGCTTGATGCCGCCGCCCTCGCTGAAGCTTTCGAAATGGATGTGGGCCGGCGACCAGTGACCGGTCATGTCGCGCACGGACTCCATCAATCCCTTGGGCCCGCAGCAGAACACATGGCCGGCGTTGGGCTTCTCCAGCGCGGGCCAGAGGTCGTACGCGTTCGCCGGATCGGCGCCGTCATGGTGGACCACGACGTTGCGCCGCCAGGCCGGGTGCGCGAGCACGTCCAGGAAGGCGGTGGTCTCCGCGCTGCGCGAGAGGTAGTGGAGCCTCCAGGGCGCCGGCGGGAGGTCGCCGAACGAGCGGATCATCGAAAGGATCGGCGTGATCCCGATCCCGCCCGCGATGAAGATGTACGAGCGGGCGTGCTCGACGAGCGGGAAGGCGTTCTCCGGCACCGAGGTGGGCAGCGTATCGCCGACACGCAGTTGTTCGTGCATGCTGCGCGAGCCGCCCTGGCCGTCGGCTTCGCATTTCACTGCGATGACGTAGCGATGCCGCTCGGCCGGGTCGTTGCACAAGGAGTACTTGCGCAGTGCGCCGGACGGCGTCTGCACGCGCACGTGGGCGCCTGGCGTGAAGGCAGGCAGGTCCGTGCCGTCGGCCTGGACGAGCTCGAAGCTGCGGATGCCTGTCGCCACGTCGGCGATGGCCGCCACGCGCAGCGGCATGGCCGTGTCGGAATGCAGCTCGGCGCCCATGTCAGATGCTGTAGCTCTCGTACGTCGAAGGGTGGAACAGTTCTTCCACGGCCACCCGGCGCGAGGAGAGCCCTTGCGAATGGTGGTGGCGCACGAAGGCCTCCAGGGTCTTGCGTGCCGGCGCCACGCCGTAGGACCAGAAGTCCTCGCCCAGCGTGTCGCGCGCGGCCTTGAGCTGCTCCTCGACGAAGGGCAGGGTGACCTTGGTGGCCGACGTGTCCGACAGGAGTTCGAGCGCGGCCGCCTTCGACTGCGTGAATGCCTTCTGGACGGCCGCGGGCAGCCAGGGGTGCTTGTCCGCGAGCGTCTTGCGGATCCCGACGACGTGCATGATGGGGAAGATGCCGGTTCGCCGGTAGTAGTCCTTGGCCGCGGCGGTCGGATCGTCGAACAGCCAGGCGATGTGCGGGTTCTTCTGCAGGATGTGCCGGCTCGGCGGCCGCGGCGCCATGAAGGCGTCGATCTCGCCGCGATCGAGCAGCTCGGAAATGGTCGTGCCGTCCGGCGCGGCCTCCACGTGGACCCCGGGGGGCAGTGCGAGCTTGATCTTCTCGGGCCGCCCCGGCTGGTCGATCCCGCCTCGCACCCAGGTGACGTCCTCCGGGTGCACGCCATGGTCGTCCTGCAGGATGGCGCGCGCCCATACGTTGGCCGTGAGCTGGTATTCCGGCACGCCGATGCGCTTGCCCTTCAGGTCTTCCGGCCGCCGGATGCGGTCCTTGCGCGCATAGAGGGAGGTGTGGCGGAAGGCACGCGACAGGAAGACGGGCACCGCGATGTACGGGCACTCGCCGCGCGAGTGCTTGACGAGGTAGCTCGAGAAGGACAGCTCGGTGATGTCGAAGTCCTGGCTTCGCATGGCCCGGAAGAACATCTCCTCGGGGTTGAGCAGCATGTAGACGGGATCGACACCATCGATGAGCACGCGGCCGTCGAAGAGTGCGCGGGTACGGTCGTAGTCGCCCATGGCGACGCTGAGTTGGAGCATGGACATCTTTATTGGAGAACTCAGGCGACCCCGGCCTCGAGCAGTTCCACGGGATCGCCGAAACGCGCGGCGGCGGCCACCACTTCCGGGTCGCGCAACGCACAAAGAAAACCGTTGTCGATCAGGAGATTCTCACCGGCCCTCACCGTGGCATCGAGCGTCACCAGGTCCACATGAATCGGTGGCTCCTCCCAATCCGGCATGGTGCGTCGGATGTAGTCGGCAGGCTTCACGAGGTCGATGCCGAAATGGAGCGCGCCAGGCGCATTGGAACCCGCGGGATACACGGTGTGCCGTGGTGCCTTCGGGTTGAAGCCGCAGCCTCCGCCCTCGATCATCCGACCCCCCACCAGCATCTCGCGCAGGATTCGGGCCTCTTCGGACTCACCGTCGACCCTGCAGACGTACTCGCCCTCGAAATGAACGCCGATGCGTTCCGAGAAGGGGCGCGCGAATCCCACGGCCCATTGCGGATACAACACCCCGCTCATGCGCGTGGGCACGGAGAGATCGTTCCTGACCGCGTTGTGATCCCACAGATTCGGCCCATGCGAGGCGAGGTAGTGCACATAGCAACCATCTTCGTCGGCACCCATCCGACCTCGCCAACGATTGGTCGACAGCATGTTCTCGCGCATCTCGGGCGTGAAATGGATGCGAAAGTCGCTGCCGCGGCTGTCCGTAAAGTGGAGGTCGAAGGCACGGCCCGTGGGATACCGGGCCGCAGTGGCCCGCGTCAGTTCACCGACAAGGTCGATGGGGAAGCGCGCTTGCGGCGCATGCAGCAAGTCGAGGTTTCGGAAATACGTGATCTTGACCCACCGTTGGCCCTTCTTGCGCAGCGCAATGGCGAAGGGGTCGATGATCGAACAGAACCACGTGGACACCACGAACGTCGCATGCTCGAGAAGGGCCTTGGCGTCGCCCGGTATTTCTTCCACCCGCGAACTCGACTCCATGAGCAGCCGCACGCTGGCTCCGCGGGCCTTGGCGTGCCCGCTGATCGCGTCGACCACTCGCGGGTCGAGCAGCGGATCGGTCAGGAAAAGAACGCGGTCGCCCGGCCGGAACGCAAACGTCCGGGTGAAGTTGTCGAGGGCCTGGAAAAATTCGCGCGTGTGCGTGACATGCGTCGGCAGGGCGGACGGCATTCCGACGTAGTTGGCTTCGCTCATCACAGGCCTCCTTCGATGACTGCACCGGATCGCTTCACTGCATCTCCCCACCGCACGAGTTCGCTGGCGACAAACTGACCCAGTTCCTCGGCGGACGAGTCCCACGGCTCTGCCGCGCGGTCGAGAAGTGCCTTGCGCAACTCCGGATGGGCCAGCGCTCTGCGCAGGGCCGCGTTCAAGGTCTCCACGATCGGCCGCGGCGTCCCCGCAGGCACGAACAACGCATCCCATGCGCTGATCTCGAAACCGGCCACCCCGGATTGCGCCATCGTCGGCAAGTCCGGGAACGCGGCGGATCTCTGTGCCGTGCTGACCGCGAGGGCACGTACCCGCCCCCCCGACAACTGAGGCGCGACGTTGGGAGCCACGTCGATCATGAAGTCGATCCGCCCTCCGAGCAGATCGGTCATGGCCAGAGCGCCGCCACGGTACGGGACATGGAGGACGTCGATGTTCGCTTGTGCCTTGAGCATCTCTCCAGCCAGATGAGAGGTGGTTCCGTTGCCCGCGGAGCCGAAGCTCAGCTTGCCTGGATGGGCCCTTGCCAATCGGAGCAGATCCTGCACATTGGAAACCTCCAGCCCAGGGCGCACGACGAGGATCGCCGCAATGCGCGTGAGCCGGCCGATGGGCTCGAAATCCTTGCGTGGATCGAAGCCGATCTTGCGGTAGAGCGTCTGGTTGATTCCGTGCGTACCGTTGGTTCCGTAGAGCAGCGTGTAGCCATCGGGGGTCGCGCGAGCCGCATTGGCGGCACCGATGTTTCCACCCGCTCCGGCGATGTTGTCCACGACGAATGGCTCGCCGAGTTCCCGACCGATGGATGTCGTCACGAGACGGGCCATGGTATCCCCGCCGCCGCCCGGAGGAAACGGCACGACGAGCCGGATCGGCTTGCTCGGGTAGGGGGGCGTCTGGGCCGACGCATGACTGAACGGCGCAAGCAGCAGCGCGCCCAGAGCGCAACGGCGGGTCGTTGGCACAGCGTGTCTCCTTGAGTTTGTCAGCCCGCCTGGGCGCCATCGCGCCCCACGGGCTGGGCCTCGAACTCGCGCCAGTCGGTGGTCTTCGGAAGGATGGACTGGAACGAGCACACCCGCGTGGATATGGCCTGCGCGCCCGTGCCGATGGCTGCCTCGCCCTTCCGGAAGGCGCGGACCGCGTCGAGCATGACGCGCCGGAATTCGACGATGGCGAGATCGCTCGCGCCGAGCCGGTCGCCGCTGCGATCGGCGATGGGGCCCATCGTGATCCACATGGCGACGTCCTGGTTGGGAAACCCGGTGATCCCCGTGAAGTTGCCCGCCTTCATGGCCTGGCGGTCCTGCCAGAACTTGTTGTCGACATTGCGCAAGGGCCGGTAGTCGGCATCCAGATCGATGCCGACGGTCTGCCGCAGGTACTTGCGCCAGGTTTCAGTCTCGGGCGTCTGCGCGGGATCGCCCCAGGCGATGAAGTAGAACGCGGTGTTGGTGTCGTCCATCGGGACGTTGATGTTCGCGACGTTGTAGAGGTTGTTCGGCGGGATGAGGGCCGTCGCCGGCGCCACGAACACGGTGGATCGCACGTAGTCGTGCGTGGCCGCGTTCTGGATCGGACGTCGCAGCGCCGCGTACCGGAAGCCGTAGGAGGTGCGTTGCGCCTGCATGCGCGGCGCCTTGTCCGTGGAGGGACGCTGCCAGACCTTGCCCGTGGCCTTGGCGCCATCGACGCGCGCCGGGACCATGTCGGAGCTGTGCAGGCTGGAGCTGTGCGCCGAGTCGATCGCGCCTTCGAGAATCTGCGCCCAGTTGCATGGCAGCCAGACCTTGGCGATGGTCACGCGCACCTGCTCGTCCGGCGCCCATGCCGGCGGCGTGAACTCGGGCACCGCATCGGCCGGGCCGAACCAGGCCCAGACCATGCCGGCCCATTCCTTCACGGGATACGACTTGTGCCGGACCTTGTCGACCATGCCGCTGGCGGCGGGCTCGGAGGCCATTTCGAGCACCTTGCCTTCGACGTCCATCTTCCAGCCGTGGTACAGGCAGCGGATGCCGCCCTCTTCGTTGCGGCCGAAGACCAGGGACGCGCGCCGGTGAGGGCAGGCTTCGTCCAGCACCCCGACCCGGCCATCGGTGTCGCGGAACACCACCAGGTTTTCTCCGAACACGCGCGCCTTCACCGGCGTGCCGTCCGGCTCGCCGACTTCCTCTTGCAGGCACACGGGCGTCCAGTGCCGGCGCATGAGCTGCCCCATGGGGGCGTCGCCTTCGACGCGGCACAGCAGATCGTTTTCTTCCTTGGTCATCATCGAGATATCTCCAGGGGGTCAGGCCATCGCGAACGTCGGGTCACGGCGGTGGCCCTCACTCGGGCCTCAGGTTGGCGTGCCGTGCAGCGGCTGCGATGCGTTGCAGCTCGGCCTGCAAGGCGGCGGCCGTCTGCGCCACGCCCGCGCCTTCCGGGTCGACGCCGGCCTTCTGCAACTGCTCGACCACCAGGGGCACCTTCACGATCCGGGCGACCTCCGCGTTGATCTTGTCGACCACTGCCGCCGGTGTGCCGGGCCTGGCGAGCATCACCACGGTGAAGGCGAAGTCGAACCCGGGGATCTTCTCGGCCAGCGCAGGGACGTCGGGCGCCTGGGGCGAGCGTCTGGCGGCATTGATCGCGATCAGCCTGGCCTGCCCGTTCTGGACGAAACCCATGAGCGCAGGCGGCGAAGCGAAGACCATGTCGACCTGCCCGCCGATCATCGCGGGAACCGACTGCCCGCTGCCACGGAAGGGCACGTGCGTGATGTCGGTGCCCAGGCCGGCCTTCATGGCTTCGGCGGTGAGGTGGTGGATGCTTCCGAGGCCGGCGGATCCGTAGTTCAGCGCGCCGGGCTTGGCCTTGGCCAAGGCAACCAGCGCGTCCAGCGTGGTGGCTTCGACCTTCGCATTGACGGCGAGATAAAGCGGCGCGACGCCGATCAGGGACACGGGGACGAAGTCCTTCTGCGCATTGAAGGCGGGTTTCGCGTTCACGAATGGCTGGATGGCCAGCATGGGTCCATCGGTGACCATGAACGCGTAGCCGTCCGCGGGCGCCTGCGCGAGGGCCGCGGCGGCCACCGCGCCGCCGGCGCCGGGCTTGTTCTCGACCACGAAGGATTGCCCCAGCGATTCGGTGAGCCGCTGCGCAACGATGCGCGCGACCGTGTCGGGCAGGCCGCCAGCGACATACGGCACGATGAGCCGCACCGGCTGCGCGGGATACGTTTGCGCATGACTCGCCGCGAACGGAGCCAGACAGGCAGCAGCAGCAACGAAGGCTGCGGCGAGAACTCGACGACGAAGTCGCATGGGCCTCCTTGCGCTGGATAAATGCTTTGAGGCCTAAGTATATTGATCGATCTCAAAGGTCTCGCATTGGGGGAAACCCCCGCGGGAGGGGCGCCCGCGGATCGCAGGGGCCGGCGTCGCCGGAATACGGGTCTCAGTCCCAGATGGGCGCCAGCCCCGCCGGGCTGACTTCGCGGCCGTTGCGCTCCAGCGTGGCGATCTGCGCCATGTCCTCGGCGTCGAGCTTCAAATCGCGGGCGAGCAGGTTGCTCGCCAGGTGCTCGCGGCGGGTGGACGACGGGATCACCGCCCAACCCTGCTGCAGCGCCCAGGCCAGTGCCACTTGCGCCACCGTGGCCTGGTGCCTGGCGGCGATCCTGGCGAGCACCGGGTCCTTCAGCACCTTGCCGTAGGCCAGTGTCATGTAGGACGTCACGGCGATGCCCTGCTCCTTCAGGAAGGCCGTCAGCTTGCGGTTCTGCAGGTAGGGGCTCAACTCGATCTGGTTGGTGGCGATCTCGCCCGGGCCGACGGCGGCCACGGCCTGCTTCGTGAGTTCGATGTTGAAGTTGGAGATGCCGATCTGGCGCGTCAGGCCCAGGGACTTGGCCTCGGCCAGCGCCGTCATGTACTCGGCCAGCTCGACGCCGTTGCCCGGCGCCGGCCAATGGATCAGCGTGAGGTCCACGTAATCGGCGCGCAGCTTCTTCAGGCTCTCGCGCAGGCTGGGCACGAGCTTGCTCCTGGCGCAATTCTCGGTCCAGATCTTGGTGGTCACGAACAGGTCGGCGCGCTCGACGCCGCTCGCGGCGATGGCCTGGCCGACCTCGGCTTCATTGCCGTAGATCTGCGCGGTATCGATGGCGCGGTAGCCGAGGTCCAGTGCATTGCGCACGGAATCGATGGCGGTCTGGCCGGTCAGGCGGAAGGTGCCGACGCCGAAGGAAGGGAGGGGGTGGCTCATGGAAGGACTCCGGGATGGATGGATGAATTCGAGGCAGGGTTCGATCAGGCGCTCGCCACCGCACGGCCGCGGCTCGCCTGGCCCAGCCAGACCAGGCCCAGGCCGGCGGCGGCGAGTGCGGCCCCCACCAGGGGAACGGCGGCGTAGCCCAGCCCCTGGCCGATGACCAAGCCTCCGAGCGCGGCCCCCAGCGCGTTGCCCAGGTTGAACGCGCCGATGTTGACCGACGAGGCGAGGCCGGGCGCCTGCGCCGCGGCCTGCATGACGCGCATCTGCACGGGCGGCACGATGCCGAAGGCGAGTGCGCCCCAGACCACGAGCCCGATCGCCGCGCCCACATGCGTCGCGAGCAAGAGCGGCAGCGCGAGCATCACGGCGGCGAGCGCCGCGAGGATCAGCTTGGTCGCGCCGTCCAGGGACCAATCGGCCAGTCGGCCGCCCAGGCTGTTGCCCAGCGTGAAGCCGATGCCGATCAGCACCAGGGCGAAGGCGACGAAGCCGGGGCTGGCCTGCGTGATGTGGGCCAGCATCGGCGCCACATAGGTGTAGAGCGCGAACATCGCGCCGGAGCCCAGCACCGTCGTGCCCATGGCGAGCAGCACATCGCGGCGGGCGAGCACCTTCAGCTCGCGCCGCACGTCCGGGCGCACGCCGGGCTCGCCCGCAGGCAGCGCCAGCCACAGCGCGGCGATGGTGACGAGCCCCAGCACGGCCGTGCCGCCGAAGGCCAGGCGCCAGCCGACCTGCTGGCCGATCCAGGTCGCCGCCGGCACGCCCCCGACGTTGGCGACCGTGAGGCCCATGAACATGGCCGCGATGGCGCTGGCCTGCCTGTCCTTGGGCACAAGGCTGGCGGCGACCACGGCTCCGATGCCGAAGAAGGCGCCGTGGTTGAGGCTGGTGACCAGGCGCGACAGCAGCAGCGTCGTGTAGCCCGGCGCCAGCGCCGACAGCAGGTTGCCGAGCGTGAAGATGAGCATCAGCCCCATCAGCGCCGCGCGCTTGCCGAAGCGGCTGAACAGCAGGGTCATGGCCGGCGCGCCCGCCATGACGCCCACCGCGTAGGCGGAGACCAGCATGCCGGCGGTGGGAATGTCCACCCCCACGCCGTCGGCGATGACGGGCAGCAGGCCCATGGGGGTGAATTCGGTGGTGCCGATCGCGAATGCGCCGGTGGCCAGCGCGAGCAGGGCGGTCGAAGCTTTGGTCGAGGGGTTCATGGCAAGCCTGTTTTTCAGATGACTGGAGTGTGTGGGCTTGACCTTTGCGGATAAAGCCGTGGATCGGACAAAATCTATTGACTTGATTTCAACAATGAAGACCACCCTCGACGAACTGCAGGCCCTTGTGGCCGTCGTGGACACGGGCTCGATCACCGCGGCTTCGGAAGCGCTGGGCCTGACGGTCTCGGCCACCAGCCGCACGCTGGGCCGGCTGGAGCAAAAGCTGCAGACCACGCTGTTGCGCCGCACGACGCGGCGGCTGGAACTCACCGAGGAAGGCGCGGCCTTCCTGCAACATGCCCGAGCCATCCTCGCCTCGGTCGACGAGGCCGAGGAACAGATGGCCGCGCGGCGCATGCGTCCGGCCGGGCGGCTGCGGGTGGATGCGGCCACGCCCTTCATGCTGCACGTGCTGGTGCCGCTGCTCGAAGGCTTTCGGGCCCGCTACCCCGAGGTGGCGCTGGAGCTGAACTCGAACGAAGGCATCGTCGACCTGATCGAGAAGCGCACCGACGTGGCCTTTCGCATCGGGGTGCTGAAGGATTCCACGTTGCACGCCCGGCCCGTGGGCACCAGCCGGGTGCGGGTGCTTGCCAGCCCGGCCTACCTGAAGCGGCACGGCACGCCGGCCACGCCCGGCCAGCTCGCGCAGCATGCGCTCCTGGGCTTCACCCAGCCCGAGACGCTGAACGACTGGCCCCTTCGCGACGCGGACGGCAGCGGGGTGCGCATCCGGCCGACCGTGGCCTCGTCCAGCGGCGAGACGCTGCGCCACATGGCGCTGGCAGGCCTGGGCATCGTCTGCCTGTCGGACTTCATGACCCGCGAGGACCGCCGCAGCGGCCAGCTGGTGCAGGTGTTCGCCCGGCAGACGCTGGACGTGCGCCAGTCGATCCACGCGGTCTACTACCGCAACACCGCGCTGGCGGCGCGGATCACCTGCTTCGTGGAGCACGTGATCGACATGCTGGGCAAGAAGCCGTTCGACGCCTGACATGCGGGTGTCGTTTTCGGGGCCTAAGCTCGGATTCGATTCGCCAAGCAGACTTCCAGGCTGTTTCCCCTCCACGTAAACGCTATTCCTAGCCCGACTCTTGCTAAGCAAAATCTCCGGCGGATTTCGCCATTCGAGCAAGAGGACAGCAGCAATGAACCCGAACAGAGCGTGGCGGCCCGTCGCGGCCGTGGTGATGCTGGGTGCATTCACGATGACGACAGCGCACGCGCTGACGAACCCGCCCATCCAGGTGGCGCAGGGCATCGAGTACATGTGCGGCGGCCGCAGCAGCGAGGAGGCGCGCTTCATGCAGACCGTCTCGCCGCGCTGGGCGGCCACGCTGGAATTCGGGATCAGCCGCACCGCGCGCGGCACCCGGTTCCCCTCCGAGGTGCAGGTCATGGTGCGCGAGCGCTATACCGGCCGCGAGATCATGCAGGCCTCGACCGGGGCGCCCTACATGCTCGCGCGCCTCGGCCCGGGCGCCTACGAGATCGAGGCCACCATGGGCGGCATCACGCTGACGCAGCCGCTGGTCGTCTTCAACGGCGTCGGCTCCCGGGCGGCCTTCATCTGGCCCTCGAACGTCGATTTCGCCTCGGCGATGGGCGGGCCCCGGCCCGAGCAACAAGCTTCGGTTCGCGCGGGCGACTGAACGAACGCGCCCGCTCGCTCAGGGATAGCCCCTAGGCCGGGCGGGTGGCACGCCCCTTGAATGTGGAGCGCATTGCTCGCAGTTGGTGGGTGCGGATCTTTCCGTCCTGCCCCTCCCGATGCCGCTTCGACCCCTCACCGTCCTCACCACCCTCCTGCACATCTACATCGGCCTGCGGCTGCTGCCCGCGCTGGCCGGCGGCTGGGCCGGCTGGGCCGGCTGGCCGCTGCTGCTGATCGCGATCGCCGTCTCGGCGGCGACGATGCCGCTGCCGTTCATCGGCCTGCGTTCGGCCGGGCGCCCGGTCGCCGACGGCTGGAAATGGCTCGGGCTGCTGAGCATGGGGTGGTTCTCGTCGCTGATCGTGCTCACGCTCGTGCGCGATGCCGGCCTGCTGCTCGCCTGGGGGGCCTGGCGGCTTTCCGGCGCGATGGTCGACTGGCCGCACTGGCAGTTCATCAGTGCGGCCGCGGTGCCGCTGCTTGCGACTGCGATCACCCTCGTCGGTTTCCTCAACGCGCGGCGCACCGCGCCGGTGGTGCGCGTGGACGTGCCGATCCAGGACCTGCCCGCCGCACTTGCCGGGTTCACGATCGCGCAGCTGAGCGATATCCACGTCGGTCCGACGATCCGGCGCGGCTACATCCAGCGCATCGTCGACGCGGTCAACGGCCTGGGCGCCGACATGGTCGCCATCACCGGCGACCTGGTGGACGGCACCGTGGCGGAGCTGCGCGACCACATCGCGCCGCTGCAGGACCTGCGCGCGCGGCACGGCACCTTCGTGGTGACGGGCAACCACGAGTACTACGCCGGCGCGCACGCCTGGATCGACGAACTGCGCCGGCTCGGCCTGCGCGTGCTGCTCAACGAGCACGTGGTGCTGCAGACGCGCAGCGTGAAGGGCGCGCAGACCGACGAGGAAGTGTTCGAGGGCGCGCTCCTGGTGGCCGGCGTCACGGACTACACGGCGGGGCATTTCGATGCGGCGCACGCCAGCGATCCCATGCGCGCGCTCGACGGCGCGCCGCCGATGGTGCAGACGCGCGTGCTGCTCGCGCACCAGCCGCGCAGCGCGCCCGCGGCGGCCGAGGCCGGTTACCAGTTGCAGCTTTCCGGGCACACGCACGGTGGCCAGTTCTTCCCGTGGAACCTGTTCGTGCCGCTCCAGCAGCCCTTCACGGCCGGGCTGCACAAGCTGCAGCGGATGTGGGTCTACACGAGCCGCGGCACCGGCTACTGGGGGCCGCCCAAGCGTGTGGGCGCGCCCTCGGAAATCACCCTGCTGCGCCTGGTTCCGGCGCACTGAGCCAGCGGCTCAGGCGGGCCGGAGGTTGCGCGCCGAGCCCAGCAGCGTGGCGCACAGGGTCTCCGCGCCCTGCGCATCCACCGCGAAGACCTCGGCAGCGCAGACCGTCAGCAGCTGGCCGGCGCTCACCACGCGACCCCGCGCGCGCAGCAGCGCGCCGACCGCGGGCGCGACGAGCTTCAGCGTGGCGTCGACCGTGGCATTGCGCCAGCCGGCCGGCAGCAGGCTCCCCGCCGCGGACACCGCGGCGAAGTCGGCCGCGGCGAACACCGGCGTCGCCTGGAGCTGGCCGGGACGGAAGGTGAAGGCCTCGGCGATCGGCAGTTCGAGCTCCACCTCGCCCGGCGCAAGCCGCGTGAAGCGCAGGCCGAGCGTGCGCGCCATGGGCATGGCGAGCACCGCGTCCTCGATGTGCCGCAGCGGATTCGCATTCGGGTTCGCGTTCATCGGGTGTCCTTTCCTGATCCGCGCCGTGCCGCGGTCCGGGGCCAGGAGCGGGCGCGTTCGTTGGCGTCCTGGCGCGGCGATGACGGCTGCTGCTCGCGCAACCACTTCGCATGGTCGAGCACCTGCGCGCGCAGGGCCTGGAGCTCGGCGATCTGCCGGTCGATGGCCTCGACGCGCTGCGACAGTGCATCGGTCAGCGTCTCGATGCTGAGCCGGCGCGCGCGGTAGGCTGGCAGCAGCTCGCCGATCGCGGCCAGCGAAAAGCCGATGCGCCGCGACATCGCGATGAAGACGACCTCGCGGCGCATCGTCTCGGGATAGTCGCGGTAGCCCGATGCGGTGCGCGCCGGCACCAGCAGGCCCAGGCGCTCGTAGTGGCGCAGTGCATGCACCGTCACGCCGGTGCGGCGGGCGAGTTCGGAGATTCGCATGCACGCAGGCTAGCAAGCCTCGCGTCGGGCGAAGCTTGGCGGCCGCGACTTTTTTCAGGCGATCGGCGCCGGGATGAGCGGCGGGGCCAGGCGGCGCGCGTTCGAGGTCGCCTTGGCGTGGATCGGCTTCAGCCCGCGCTGCACGATGCGCGCGCTCGCGCTGCTGAGCTGGCTCACGGCCGCGGCCGTGCGTGCCGCGGAGGCGCCGAGCGCTTCCGCGTGGGTCAACGCCTGGGCCTGCGAGGTGCTCGTGGCGAGCGAGCACAGGGCGACGGCGCCGCCCAGCCAATGCCGCACGGCGCGGTTGAGAAGCGCGAACTGGGTCGTGTGCAGCTGGTTCACCATCGCCGCGCTGGCCTCGCTCGCCGCCGCGAGCTTCTCGTGCCCCATGAGCTGGAACTCGGCGAGGTCCGCGTCGCTCGGCGCGAGGCCCGCGCGCGCCATCCGGGCGGTGCGCAAGTGGATCACCGCGCCGGAGGACAGCAGCATTTCCTGGGTCGTGAGGGCGACGTCGGCCCACAGCATGAGGGGATTGAAGAAGCGGGCGGAAGACATCGCGGAAAACCCTGGAACAGCGCAGGTGGCTCGGTCACCACTATAGGCGCTGCGCCCTGTGTTTGCTGCACTGCAGCATGAAATTTGCGTCGGCGTCCTACTCGGCAGGGGCGGGAATCAATCGGTGAAAGTGCTTACTATGCAAGACTCGTCTCAATTCCTAAGCAAAAACTTCTTGCAGGTGCAAAGAATGAGAAACATGACCTCCTGCGTTCCAGCCGTCTTGTGCGCAGGGGCCATGCTGCTATCCACCGCCTCCCACGCCGCCTCGGACCCCCGCTCGATGGGGGTCTACGTGGACGCGGGGACGACCTTCCAGTCCGGTCGCTCGACCGACTCGCTGGCGGTCGGGCTGACGATGCCGTTCGGAACGCCGCGCCTGTTCTGGGGCGGCGATGTCAGCTTCTATGGCGACTTCTTCGTCGGCGGCTGGCGCGCGACCCGGCCCGCGGGCGACGGCAAGAACAACTACTTCCAGATCGGCGCCATCGCCAATGCGCGCTACCGCTTCGCCGAAGGGCGATCGCCCTGGTTCGTGGAGGCGGGCATCGGCGGCCTGGTCATGGACTCCCTCTACCGCACGACGCAGGGCCGCGAGTTCAGCACCGCCTTCCAGTTCACCGAGGTGCTGGGCGTGGGGCTTTCCTTCGGCGCGCAGCGCGAGCATGAAGTCGCGCTGCGGCTCCAGCACGTCTCGAACGGCGGCATCAAGGAGCCGAATCCGGGGGAGAACTTCGTGCGGCTTCGCTATCTGTATCGCTTCTGAACGCCTGGCGGTAGCACCCCAGCCACAGGCCCTCGCCGGCGTCGCGGTCGAGCCCGCGCTCGCAGCGCGCACCCAGGCCGAACTCGAGCGAGTCGCCCCGGCCGCGGACGCTGCGCTCCGGGGTCAGGATGGCCCATGGCGCCTGCGACATGCGGCGCAGGAAGTAAGGCGCGACCGCCTCGACGATGTAGTGCTCCGGCGCGAACCAGGCGATGTGCAGGGGCTCGTCGCCCGACGCATGCGCGAGCGGCCTGAAGCGCACCTGGGACTTCATCTTCTGCATGTCGCGGCGCACCGCGCGCGCCATGTGCAGGGCACGCTGGCGATCGTCGTCATGCGCGTCGCGGTAGAGGCCCGGCTCGTGCACCAGTCGCCAGAGCAGGCGGTACAGGAGCGAGAAACGCGCCGGGTCGTGGTGCAGGATGACCATGGTGCACAAGGTCAGGAACGAACGGGGCAGCACCAGGTTGACGCCGGCCTGGGGTCGCTCGTCGCCGTCGAGGTGCCGCCTGGGCAAGGGGGCGCGGGGTTCCGGCGGCGCGTGCGCCGGCGCGTTCCACCGGGCTTCCTCGGGCGGGACGAGCGCGGCGAGCAGGGTCCGGGCTTCGCGCCGGAATCCCGGCAGATCGGTCGGACTCGCGAGGGTGACGGAATGCGCCATGCCGTCCAACTTAGGCGGTGCGTTCCGGCGTCCCTGTAGGCGTTCAGGCGAAAAACGGCGCAGCATGCGCTGGCTCGGCAGAGCGGGCCGACGCGCGCGGGAATCAGTCCAGGAATGCGCCCGGGGACTTTCGCAGCCGCCGGACATGCACTTCCGCCACGGCGTAGAAGACGAGCGCCACCGCCAGCGGCAGCAGATAGTAGAGCGCGCGGTACGCAAGGACGGCACCGAGCAGTGGCGCCTCCGGCACGCGGTGCGACAGCAGCGCGAGGAACACCGCCTCCAGCACGCCCAGCCCGCCCGGCACATGCGTGATGACCCCGGCCACCGCGGCGAGAAGGAAGACACCCAGCACCGCGGGGTACTCCACCTGCCGCTGGAGCAGGCACCAGATCGCCCCCGCGATCACCATCCAGTTGACCGAGGACACCGCCAGCTGCAGCAGCGCGATGCGCAGCGGCGGCGTGTCCAGCTCATGGCCACGCACCTGCCAGGTGTGCTCGCGCGCGACGGCGCACAGCGCGAGATAGGCCACGGCCGCGCCGATCAGCCCCGCGCCGAGCAGGCGCAGCCCGCCCGCGTCGATGCGCCAGTCCGGCGGCAGGTCCATCGACCCGATGCAGAACACCGCGCCGGCCACCACGACGTAGCCGAGCCAGTTGGTGAGCATGCTGAAGGCAAGGATGCGCGTGATGGTGCTCGGCCCCAGGCCCAGCCGCGAGTAGAGCCGGTACCGGAAGGCCACGCCGCCAACCAGCGAGCCGAAGTTGAGGTTGAACGCGTAGCTGATGAAGGTCACGCCCATCACCGCCCGCGTGCCCAGGCGGTGACCGGTCATGCGGCGCCCGAGCAGGTCGTAGGTGCTGTACAGCAGGTGGCTGCAGCACGCGAGCAGGGCGGCCGCGAGCACCATGGGAAGCGGAATGGCACGGATCGAGGCGAGCACCTTCGATGCGTCGACGTGGCGTGTCTGGCGCCAGACCAGCGCGATGACCAGCGCGAAGAAGGCCCAGGTCGCCAGGCGCCGCGCGTACGCCCAGGCGGTCGAGCCGGCGGGTCGCGCGGGGGCCGGCGAATCGGCCGTCGGTGCGCCCGCCATCACGCGACATCCGTCTGCGTGGAGCCGCCGCGCGGGCGCGACTCGCCCAGCGGCTTGAGCTGCGGCACATGGCGCGGCAGCCAGCCCACCCACGACGGATACCACCGCAGCAGGTGGAAGACGAAGAAGCTGCGCACCAGCCGCCACAGGCTCCATTCGCCGAGGTCGGCGGCCTGCACCTGCCGGCAGCTGTTCTGCATGAGGTGATGCAGCTTCTCCCACAGCGCCTGGTTGAACTCGCGCCCGCGCACGACCACGTTGGCCTCGAGGTTCAGCGACAGGCTCAGCGGGTCGAGATTGCTCGAACCCACCGTGCTCCACTGGTCGTCCGCCAGCGCCACCTTGCCGTGCAGGGGCCGCTCGAGGTACTCGTGGATGCACACCCCCGCGTGCAGCAGGTGGTGGTAGAGCATGCTCGCCGCCACCCGCACGAAAGGCATGTCGGGCTGGCCCTGCAGGATCAGGTGCACCGCCACGCCGCGCTGGGCCGCGCGACGCATCTCCTTGATCAGCCGGTAGCCGGGGAAGAAATAGGCATTGGCGATCACGATGCGCTCGCGCGCGCTGCGGATGGCCGCGCGGTAGTGGCGCTCGATGTCGTTCGTGTGCCGCCGGTTGTCGCGCGTCACGAAGAGCGCCTCGGTCTCGCCCCCGGGCTTCACCACGCCATGCCCCGTGGCCCGCAGCCGCCGCCGCATCCAGCCCGGACCCTTGGCGCCGAGCGCGATCGCGCGCAGCACGAAGTGATGGATCTCCGCGACGATCGGCCCCTTGAGTTCCACGGCGTAGTCCTGCTTGGCCATCGGGCCGAAGTCGAGCAGGTGGTCCGCCGAGAAGTTGATGCCGCCGACGAAGGCGGTCTCGCCGTCGACGACCACGATCTTGCGGTGCATCCGGCGGAAGTAGTTGATGCGCTGGCCGAAAAGCCGCTTGCCCGGATCGAACACGCGCAGGCGCACGCCCGCCGAGGTGAGCCCCTCGATGTACGCGGCCGACAGGTCCGCCGACCCGAAGCCGTCGACCATCACGTCGACCTTCACGCCGCGCCGCGCCGCTTCGCATGCGGCGTCGCGCAGTTCGAGCCCGACCTTGTCCTCCGTCAGGATGAAGGTCTCGAGAATCACTTCGCGCCGCGCGGTGCGGATGGCCTCGAACACGCGCGGGAAGAACTGCTCACCGTTCTCGAGCAGCTCGACGCGGTTGCCGCCGGTCCAGTGCTGGCTTCGGCCGGCGCTCACAGCTCGATCTCCGCCACCAGCGGCGCATGGTCCGACAGGTGCGACCAGGGCCGGCGCGGCAGCACCACGGGCGCATGCACCGCCGCGTTGCGCACGTAGATGCGGTCCAGGGGCAGCATCGGAAAGCGCGCCGGGAAGGTCCGTGCCGCCACGCCGTTCGCTTGCACGAACACCTCTCGCAGCGAGGCGCCCCGCTCGAGGATCGAGTGCGCCTTGCCGCGCCAGTCGTTGAAGTCGCCCGCGACGATCAGCGGCGCCTGGGCCGGCACCTCGTCGCGCACGATGTGGCACAGGAGTTCGAGCTGCTGCTGGCGGTGATTCTCCGCCAGCCCGAGGTGCGTGCAGATCACGTGCACGTCCACCGTGCGTGCGGGCAGCCGCAGCACGCAGTGCAAGAGGCCGCGCTTCTCGGGCCCTTGCATCGAGACGTCGTGGTTGCGGTGATGGACGATCGGGAACTTCGACAGCACCGCATTGCCGTGGTGTCCCCTGGGGTACACCGCGTTGCGGCCGTAGGCGAACTGCGGCCACATCGTGTCGGCGAGGAATTCGTAGTGCGGCGCCTCGGGCCAGTTGTCGATCCTGCGCGAGTGCCGCGAGTGCGTGCCCAGCACCTCCTGCAGGAAGACCACGTCCGCGCCGACCGTGCGCACCGCGTCCCGGAGCTCCGGGAGGATGAAGCGGCGGTTCAGCGCCGTGAACCCCTTGTGGGTGTTCACGGTCATGACCTTCAGCGAAGTCGGCAGGGTCGTCACGGCGACCGCGGGAGACGAGGGCTTCACGGGTGTTTTGTACGGCGCGAGGAATGGAGCAAGTGTAGGAACGCAGGACGTTGTGGACGAAGCCCGCGGCGCTTGCGCGCGGCGGGCTTCTTCTACCTTCTTTCGCAAGGCCGGTCACCCGGCGGCGGCTCAGCTCTTGGCGGGCGCGGCCGGATGGTGCGGATGGTGCGGGCCGCCGCGTTCGCCGCGTTCGCCCGGGCCGAAGCGGCGCATCGACTCCGCATCGAAGGTCTTCTGCTGTTCAGGCGTCAGGGTCGCATAGAAGCTGCGGGTCGCGTCGGCGCGCTTGGCGAACATCGCGCTGCGCTCGGCCTGGCGCTTTTCCATCAGGTCCAGGCGCTGCGGCGTGGTGAGCTTGGCGAACTCGTCGCGGTTCATGCGCGGGCCTTCCGCAGGCGCCGGCGGCATCTGCTGCGCTTGCGCGAAGTTGTTCCAGGCGCCTTCCTGCGCGGGCGTCAGCTTGAGCTTTTCCTTGAGCGCCGCGAGGTGCTGCGCATGGCGCTGCTTCATCTGCTCGAAGCGCTGGGCGCGGTCTTCCCGCGCATTGGCAGCCTTGGCCGGAGCCTGCGCGCCGGGCTGGGCCTGCGGCGCAGGCGCTGCAGGCGCGGCGGCCGGTGCCTGGGCGAAGGCGCCCGAGGCGATCGAGGCGGCCAGCAGACCGGCACAGAGAAGGCGATTGCGAGAGGTGATCATGAGAGTGCTTCCTTTCTAGAAGCCCGCCGCCGATGGGCAGCAGGTGAAGGAAAGTGTGGCGGCCGCATGTTTCCCGCGAGTGAGGCGGGCGTTAGCGCGCGTAAAGAAAAATGAACCCGCCCGGGCGCGTGCTCAGCGGAAGCGGCCTTGCTGGAAGTCGTGCACCGCCTGCATCACCTCTTCGCGGGTGTTCATCACGAAGGGGCCGTATTGCGCAATCGGCTCGCGCAGCGGCTTGCCGGCGATCAGCAGCGCGCGGGCGGTGCTGTGGTTGGTGGCCGGGGCGCGCAGCAGCACGCCGTCGGCGTCCGGCTCGTTGGCCAGGATCGCCATGCGCTTGGTCGGGATCTCGCTGCTGCCGATGAAGACCGACTCGCGAAACACGTAGACCAGCACGTTGTGGTCGGGCGGCAGCGGCTGGGCGAACTCCGCGCCGGGGGGCAGGGCGATGTCGAGATAGAGCGGCTCGGTCTGCTCGCGCTGCATCGCGCCCGCGATGCCGTGGCTTTCGCCCGCGATCACGCGCACATGCACCCCGGCGGGCGTGACGAACTCGGGGATCTCCGCGCTCTGGATGTCGCGATACCAGGGCTCGCGCATCTTGTCCTTGGCCGGCAGGTTGAGCCAGAGCTGGAAGCCTTCCATCAGGCCTTCTTCCTGCTCGGGCAGTTCGCTGTGCACCAGCCCGCGCCCGGCCGTCATCCATTGCACGCCGCCGTTGGACAGCAGGCCCTCGTGGCCGTGGCTGTCGCGATGGCGCATGCGCCCCGAGATCATGTAGGTCACCGTCTCGAAGCCGCGGTGCGGGTGGCTCGGAAAGCCGCCGATGTAGTCGCCCGGGTTGTCGCTGCCGAAGGCGTCCAGCATCAGGTAGGGGTCGAGCCGTTCCTGCAGCGTCTGGTGGAGCACGCGCGTGAGCTTGACGCCGTCGCCGTCGCTGGTCGAGACGCCCGCGACGATCTGCTCGAGCGGACGCGGCTGAGCGAGCGAGGCCGCCGGCACGGCGTGGACGTGGGGAGGGCGGGGGGTGGTCATCGCGCGATGGTGACACGGTCGGGACGACCGCGCTGGCGGTGGGGGTGCCGAAGGACGTTCAGCCGAAGGACTCCAGCTCCCACGAGACGCTTTGCCATGCCACGCCGAAGCCCTTGGCGTGCGGGGGCGGGGGGGCCGGCGAACGCAATGCCTCCATCGCCCATTGGGCGCCGGCCACCACGCTGTCGATCAGCGGCACCGGCACGCTGGCGGCCATCCCGGCGGCCAGGCCGGCGAGGCCCGCGCCGCCGACGATCACCGCCTCCGCGTCGAATCGCACCACGGCCTCGCGGCAGGCCTGCACCAGCAGCAGGCGCGCCGCCTCGGCATCGGCGGCGAGCTGGGCACCCGTCGGCGCCACGGTGTGGATGCCCACGAGCGCTTCCGAATGGCCCAGCGACCAGGCCAGCCGTTCGAGCATCGGCCGCCAGGCTTCGCCGCCGGTGACGACCGCGAAGCGGCCGTGGCGCGCGGCCGCCAGGAAGGACGCCTCGGCGAGCCCGCACACTGGAACGCCCGCGCCCTCGCGCAGGGCGAAGAGGCCAGGGTCGCCGAAGCAGCCGATCAGCACCGCATCGGGCCGCTGCCCATGCGCGTGCGCGACCGCGAAGGCGTCGAGCGTGGCGTGCTGGGCGACCGCGTAGCCGGCCTCGCTCGCGATGTACGGCGCCCCGAAGCGGGCCGTGACGGTGTTCACCTGCAGCCCGGCGCCCGCCGCGCCGCTCACGTGCCGTTGCAGCCGCTCGCTCACCGAGGCGGACGTGTTGGGGTTGATGACGAGCAGGCGAGCCATGTCATCGCCCGCGCGCCGACCGCCTGCGCAGCAGCGCCGCCGCGCCGAGTGCGATCGCCATCACCGCGAACGACACCACGGTGGTCACGGTGCCGAGCGCATAGATGGCGGGCGTGGTCACGGTCGAGGTGAGGCCCTGGAGTTCGAGCGGCAGCGTGTTGACGTCGCCGATGGCCTGCGAGGTGCGCGCGATCTCGTCCCAGCTCAGCGTGAAGCCGAACATGCCGATGCCGACCACCGAGGGCCCGATCAGCGGCAGCACGACGTGGCAGAAGCTCTGCCACGGCGTCGCGCCCAGGTCGCGGGCGGCTTCCTCGTACGCGGGATTGAACCGGTTGAACACCGCGAACATGATCAGGAGCCCGAAGGGCAGCGTCCAGGTGAGATGCGCCCCGAGCGCCGAGGTCAGGAGCCCGAGCGCGGTGCCGTAGTTCTCGAGCGTGCGGGTGGCATCGAGCGCGGCGAGCGCGCCCTTGATGCCGCTGTCGAGCAGGCGAAACTGCAGCCCGATGCCGAGCGACACGATGATCGAAGGCATGATGAGGCTCGCGATGGTGACGAAGAAGAGCAGGTTGCCGCCCCGCAGCTTCTTGCGGAAGGCAAGCCCGGCGAGCACCGAGAGCACCACGGTGAACAGCATCACCACGGCGCCCAGCAGCATCGAACGGCGGAACGCCGCGCCGATGTCGACCGTGCCCAGGCCTTCGGCGAGCTTGCGGAACCAGTGCAGCGACACGCCGCGCAGCGGAAAGGTGAGGCCGCCTTCCGGCCCCTGGAAGCTCAGCACGAAGATCGTGATCATCGGCCCGTAGAGGAACAGCACGAACAGCGCGAACACCCCTGCCAGTGGCCAGAAGCCGGGGCTGCGGCGTTCGCCGATGCGCTGGCCCATCTCAGAGCTCCTTGCGGATGTCGACCAGCCGCGTGAGCGCCCAGATGATCATCAGCACCACCGCGAGCAGGATCACCGCGTTCGCCGCCGCCAGCGGGAACTGCAGGTAGGAGGTCTGCACCTGGATGATCTTGCCGACCGAGGCGATCTGCTGGCCGCCCATCACGCCGATGGTCACGAAGTCGCCCATCACGATGGTGATGACGAAGATCGAGCCGATCAGGATGCCGGTGCGCGAGAGCGGAACGATCACGTTCCACAGCGTCTGCCAGCCCGAGGCGCCCGCGTCGCTCGCGGCTTCGAGCAGCGAGCGGTCGATGCGCATCATCGAGTTGAATATCGGCACGATCATGAACATCGTGTAGAGGTGCACGAAGGCGAGCACGACCGAGAAGTCCGAGAACAGCAGCCATTCGATGGGCGAGTCGACCGCGCCGAGCCACATCAGGCCCTGGTTCACCAGCCCGTTGCGGCCCAGCAGCGGCACCCACGAGATCATGCGGATCACGTTCGAGGTCCAGAAGGGCACGGTGCACAGCACGAAGAGCAGCGTCTGCATCGCCGTCGAGCGCACGTGGAAGGCCAGGAAGTACGCCACCACGAAGCCCAGCGCCAGCGTGACCGCCCACACGATCGCGCAGAACTTGAGCGTGCTGAGATAGGTGGACAGCGTGACGCAGAGATCGCCGTTGTCCGTGAGATGCGAGCAGCCTTCGAAGATGCTCAGGTAGTTGCGCAGCGACAGCGCGGGGATGAGCTCGTACTCGTTGAAGTTCCACAGGCTGACCATCGCGATCAGCGCCAGCGGAACGATGAAGAACAGCACGAACACCCCCGCGAACGGCGCCGCCTGCCACCAGGCGCGCACAGGGCCCTTGGGCGAGGCGGCGGCCGCTGTCGCGATGGCACTCATGGGTTCAGGCGGCGACGAACTCGTTCCACTTGCGAACCATGTACTCGTTCTCGTCCATCACCGCATTCCAGCATGCGATACCGCCCATGCGCTGTTCGTAGCTGCCGCCGTCGCGCACCGTGCCGGCCTTGGCGATCACCTCGCCCTGCGGGCTCTTGATGTCCTTCTCGGCGGGCTTGCCCTCCATCCAGTAGGCCCACTCGTAGGGCTCCATCTTCGCCTTCGCGGTGTCGAGCACCGCGCTGTAGTAGCCCTGGCGGTTGAGGTAGGCACCGGCCCAGCCGTCGAGGAACCAGTTGATGAACTCGTAGGCGCCATCGAGCTTGCGGCCCGAGAGCGTCGCCGGGAGCCCGAAGCCCGAGGCCCACGCACGGTAGCCTTCCTTGAGCGGCTGGAACACGCAGTCGATGCCCTTGCCGCGCACCGCGGTGACCGCCGGCGACCACATCGACTGGATCACGACCTCGCCCGAGGCCATGAGGTTGACCGACTCGTTGAAGTCCTTCCACAGCGCGCGGAACTGGCCGGCCTTCTTGGCCTCGATCAGCGTCTTGATGGTGAGGTCGATCTCGGCCTTGGTCATGTTGCCCTTGTCGGCGTACTTGTGCAGGCCCTTGGACTCCACCACCATCGCCGCGTCCATGATGCCGATCGAGGGGATGTTCAGGATCGCCGCCTTGCCCTTGAACTCCGGGTTCAGCAGCTCGCCCCACGAGGCGATCGGCCGCTTGATCAGGTCGGGCCGGATGCCCAGCGTGTCGGCGTTGTAGGTGGTCGGGATCAGCGACATGAACTGCGTGGGCGACTTCGCGAAGGCCTTGCTCTTCTCGCCTTCGAGGTAGATCACCTTGATCGGCGCGGTGCCCTGGTCGCCCACCTTCTTGCCGGCCACTTCGCCCTTGGTGAAGAGCGTGGTGATCTTGTCGGCGTTCTTCACGCGCTTCGTGTCGATGCCCTTGAGGTTGCCGGTGGGCACGATCTTCTTGAGCGAGAAATACTCTGTGTCGATCAGGTCGAAGCTGTTCGGCGCGGTGACGGCGCGCTTGGTCACGTCGTCGGTGGTCACGGCCACGTACTGGATCTCGATGCCGGTGTCGGCCTTGAATTTCTCGGCGATCGCCTTGTCCTGGTTGACCGCGGTGCCGATGTAGCGCAGCACGATCTTCTCCTGCGCATGGATCGCCGGGAACACGCCCGCCGCAAGAATGCCCGCGGTGCCCTTCAGCAGCGTGCGGCGCTGCACATCGGTGGAAGAGATTTCAGTTTTCTTGGACATGGTG
Organism: Variovorax sp.; assembly: GCA_017744285.1. GTDB lineage: Bacteria > Pseudomonadota > Gammaproteobacteria > Burkholderiales > Burkholderiaceae_C > Variovorax. The sequence goes on along the minus strand of JAGIBP010000014.1, from coordinate 38,406 downwards.
GGTCTCCGAAGAGGCAGTGGTGGAAGGGAAGAAGAGGGGGAAGGCCCGGGGACGGAGCGCTCACGCCGCCATCGCCGCCAGCGCCGCGAGGGGTGCCGGCCGGGACGCGGGCGCATCGGGCGGCGGTTCGCCTCGCCGCGTCGCGCCGGGGCCGAGCGCGCGCGCATCGGCGTCGGACCACGCGAGGCGCACATGCTCCCCGACCGCGCAGGGCCGGGTGACGAACGCGCGCTCGGACAGCAGCACCGAGACACCGCTGCGCTCGGGGCGCACCTCGGCCAGCCGCAGGCCGATCAGCACGTAGGTGCCCTGGTACTCGATGTCGGTCACCTGCGCGGGCAGGCCCGCCTCGCCGTCGGCCGGCACGATGCGCGTGTGGTCGTTGCGCACCGCGACCAGGCCGTCGCCGGTCGCGAAGACGTTGTGGCCGCCCATGAAGCGCGCGACGAACTCGCTGGCCGGATGGTTGTAGACCCGGTGCGGCGAGCCCACCTGCTCGATCAGGCCGTGGTTCATCACCACCATGGTGTCGGCCAGCGCCATCGCTTCTTCCTGCGAATGCGTGACGTGGATGAAGGTGAGGCCCAGTTCCTTCTGCCAGCGCCGCAGTTCGGCGCGCATCTGGATGCGCAGGAAGGGGTCGAGCGCGGAGAGCGGCTCGTCGAGCAGCAGCACGCGCGGTTCGGTGATCAGCGCCCGTGCCAGCGCCACGCGCTGCTGCTGGCCGCCCGAGAGCTCGGCCGGCTTGCGCTCGCTCAGGTGGCCCATCGCGACGCGCTCCAGCAGATGCTTTGCGCGGCGATGGCGCTCGGCGCGGGCGATGCCCTTCATCTTCAGGCTGAAGGCGACGTTGTCGAGCGCCGAGAGATGCGGAAAGAGCGCGAAGCTCTGGAACATCATCGCGGTGCCGCGCGCCGCCGCCGGCAGGTTCGTGATGTTGCGGTTGTCCAGCAGGATGTCGCCCGACGAGACCGACTCGTGCCCCGCCACCATGCGCAGCGTGGTGCTCTTGCCGCAGCCCGAGGGACCCAGAAGGCAGCAGTAGCTGCCGCTGGCGATCCGCAGGTCGATCTGGTCGACCGCAGGCGGCGCGCCCGCGGCATAGCGCTTGGTCAGCGCGACGATTTCAACGGCTGCAGGCGGTGGGGCGGTGGCGGCGTCCATCGAAGGTGGCATCGCAAGATGGATGCCAGCCAGGACGCGCCCCGGTGCGCCATCCTGGTGCGTTCGCGCCGGGCCTATGGCGCGGGAAACCTGGCCGCCGCGACGCTCTTGAGCAGGGCGTCGCGCTGCACCTTGCTGATGCCGCGCACGCCTTCGGCCACCCGGGTGGCACGGTCGACGTTGATGTTCCCGTCCTGCTGCCACTTGCGCACCGCCAACGCCGGATTGGTCAGCATGGACGCGAGCCAGACCGCCTGCACCGGTTCGAGGTTGCGCGCCGGGCGCTTGAAATAGGTGCGCGCCGCGGTCTCGGCGCCGCAAATGCGTGCACCCCACGGCGCGTTGTCGAGGTAGAGCTGCAGGATGCGCATCTTGCCCAGCGTCTGCTCCATCTCGACCGCGTAGAGCAGCTCGCGCAGCTTGCGCTCGGCGTTCTGCTCGCCGCCGGTCACCAGGATCTTGGCCAGCTGCTGCGTGATCGTGCTGCCGCCGCGCTCGGTGCGCGACGCCTTCTGGTTGGCTTCCAGCGAGGCCGCGAGCTCGGTCAGGTCGTAGCCAGGATGGTTGAAGAAGCGCTGATCCTCGGCCGAGATGACCGCGCGGGCCAGCCAGCTTTCGCTGCCCAGGCGGCTCGCGGGCCCGCAGCTGGTGCGCGCATTGGCGATCGCCTCGGTGCCCAGTCCGTCGACGGTGAAGCCTTCGATCCGCGGATGCAGCGAATAGGCCCCACCCGGCAGCCCCACCTGCGCGCGCAGGCCCATGGTGCCGCCGATGCGCGCATGCTTGAGTTCGGGCAGGTCGGGCGCGAGCACCGCATACCAGTGTGCGATCGGTGCGTCATCGGCGCGGATGTCGAGTTGCAGGCTTTTCTGCGTCAATCGCCCGTCCCAGCGCCCGTGGAGCACGACGCTGCCGCTGCCTTCCGCCGCCACCGCGCCGGGCGCCGAGGCCTCCAGCACGCCGCCGAGCGTGCCGGCATCCCGGCGCACGGTGGCCTTGAGGCGATCGACGCGGATCGGCGCCTTGCCCAGCGAATGCACCGTGGCGCTGCAGGGCGCGCATTGCAGTTCGAGCGTGCCGGAGGGCTCGTCCCAGCCGAAGGTCACGGGGCCGAAGCCGGTGTCGAGCGTGCGACCCGCGATCCACGGCGCGAACCATGACGAGGTCGCGAGCCGGATGGCGGTGGGCACGCCGACATCGAAGGCCAGGGGCCCGGCCTGGACCCGCGCGGGCCATTCGTCGGGGCCGGGCGCGAGGGCGAGCCGCACGATCAGGTACGCCGCGACGCCTGCCGTGAGCACCAGCGCCAGGATCACGAAAAACAGATAGATCAGGGCCTTCTTCAGCAAATCTCTCTCACTCGATGGGTCTTGCCAGGGTCACAGCTTGCCAGGGGCCGTTCGACCGCCCGCTGGCTGCCGCCCAGTACCAGGCTGAAGTGTCGGTGAAAGCGGCGCCCCCGGCATCGACGATGCGCTCGCAGACGTGCAATTTCTGCCCGCCATGGCGTTGGGCGACGAAGCAGCGCCACAGTCGGGCATGCACATCCTGCTCGAGCCGGGCCTGCGCGATGCCGTAGCCGAGCGCGCGGTAGCAGTCCGCGGCCGGATGCAGCATGCGGGTGGGCGTGTCGACGCGGCGCATGACGAGCATCTGGCGCCCGTCGGTCATGCGGGCGATCGCGCCCGGGAAGCGGTCGGCGAAGCGATGCTCGACCTCGCTGAGCGCCAGCGGGCGCAGCGGCGCGCCTTCCCATTCGGCGGGCCATTCCTGGAAGCTCGTGTCCCTGCCCGGCTCCGCGCCGCCGTGAAGGGCGGACGCCGCCGACCACAGCACGCACAGCAGCATCGCCGAGGCGAACGCCGCCTTGTGCGCGATGCGGTTGACGAATCGGTTCGCGAACCAGCGGTCAAAGAGCGGTATCGACATGGCGGCCTCCCACGGAAGTGATCGATCCGGAATTCGCGCGCCCGGCCATCACCCAGGCGATGCCGCCGCAGACCAGCGCGAGCACCATCAGGCCGAAGGCATCGTGCAGCCAGGGCGGCGGCACCCGCCCCGCGGCTTCGAGCGCCACCAGCACGCTGTTGCGCAGGATGTTGCCGACCAGCACCAGCAGCCCCACCGCGGGCAGCCGCGCGAGGAAACGCCGGCCCTCGAGGCCCGACCCCAAGCCGGCCACGCAGGCGGTGAAGTAGCCGAGCCACGCCATCTGCACGCCGGAGCAGGGCGCATCGACGATCACGAGCTGGCCGTCGACGAGAAGACTGCTGCCTTCGCGTGCCACGCTGAAGCCAGCCATCAGCAGCCATCGGCTGGCTTCGGCCGTGACCACGCGCAGCGGATAGCCCGCATAGAACTGCAGGGACGACAGCAGCGGCAAGGCCAGCATCGCCAGCAGCACGACCGGCGGGCCGGCGATGCGCCGCGGCAGGAAGGCGAGCAGGCCGCAGGCCAGCGCCAGCACCGCAGCCAGCGCCGCGGCCAGGGGCGGCAGCGCGGGCAGCGGACCCACGCCGGTGCGCAGCACCGCGGCAGCCAGCGTGCCGGCGGTGGCCAGCGCGAGCCAGCCCAGGCGCGGCGCGGGCCGCAGCTCCCGTCTCGCGCGCCACACCAGCACCGCCAGTGCGGCCAAGGCCAGGAGCCCGAGCGGATCGTCCGAGCCGTCGTGCAGGCGGCGCGCCATCCACAGCGCGTGCGGCGCGAGCGCGACAGCCTGCAAGGCCAGCCACGCCGTGGCCGGTGCGCGGTCCAGGCGAATGCCCCAATCGATCACGCGCGGGTGGGTTTGAGCCAATGCGGCAAGAGACATGGCGCGCACCCCTCAGGCCGTGAAGCGGCGTGCATCGTGGCGACGCGCACGGCGGCGCAGCATCGCAAGCACCGAGAGCACGACCGCGATCGCGCCGAGCGTTTCCGGCTCGGGCGTGCTCGGCACTTCGGCGCCGAAGCCCTGGCCGACCGCGAGTTCGCTCACGCCCTGGGGCAACGGCACCGGCTGGTCGACGCCGATGCTGTTCTGCGGCGCGGGGTGGCGCACGACCTGGTCCACCGCGATGAAGCTGGTGTAGGGCGTGAGCAGGCTGTAGCGCAGGCCCAGGTCGGTGATGCGCTGGCGATACGCGTCGCCGCCTTCCAGCGCCTCCTGGTCGCCGAGGCGCTCGATGCGATGGCGCGCCCACAGGCTGCGCAGCGCGGCGGCGTCCCGGCGCCCCTGCGGGTCGACTTCGAGCACCTGGCGGTACGGGCCGTTCGCGCCGCGGCCTTCGATGACGAGGCGGCCCCGGGGCTCGCCGCGCCATTTGCCGAACACGATCACCGGCCGTTCGCCGAGCACGTCGGGCAGGGCGGCGGGCTCCACGTCGTAGACGTCCAGGCCTTCGAAGCGCGCCTTCACGCTGGTGAGCACCGGCGATTCGATCATGCGGCGGAAGCGCGCCGCCTGCTCCGGCGCCTGCACCGGGTCGGTGATGACGAAGGGCTCGCCCATGCCGGCGCGTGCCAGGCCTTCCATCAGGTGCCGGTTGACCGACGAGCCGATGCCGAAGGCGAACAGGTTGGCCTTCGAGAGGTTGCGTCGCACCAGCTCGAAGGCCTCGCGCTCGACCGTGACGTAGCCGTCGGTGACGACAACGATGGTGCGCGACACGTCATCGGCCTTCGGTTCGGCATAGGCGCGCTTCAACGCGGGGATGAGCTCCGTGCTGCCGCTGCCGTTGTAGTTGCGCAGCGTGGCCAGCGCCTGCTCGATGTTGGCGCGCGTCGCGGGCACCGAGTGCGGCGAAAGCATGCGGTTGCTGCCCGAGAACAGCAGCACGTTGAAACTGTCGCTCGGACGCAATCCCCCGATGAGGCGCTCCAGCGTGGCCTTGGCCGTGTCCAGCGGAAATCCATGCATCGAGCCCGAGATGTCGACCACGAAGATGTAGTCGCGCGGCGAGATCGCGTTCGCGGGCACGGACTTCGGCGGCTCCACCATCGCGAGGAAGAAGTTCTCGGCGTTCTCGCCATGGCCCTCGTAGAGCATCAGCCCCGACTCGACGCGCTCGCCGGCAAGCCGCCAGTCCATCACGAAGTCGCGGTTGTCGGCCGGGCCGTTGCCGCTCGCGAGCGCGATGTCGGCATGCGTGTCGCCGTCCCGGCGCTGCACATCGACCTCGTGCGTGAGCGAACGCACTTCCTTGATGCCCATCGGCGTGTCGATCGCCACCTTGAGCTTGAAACGGGTGTCCGGCGCGACGCCCGCACGCAGGATGGGCTGCGCGACCCAGGCGGCCTGCGCGTTCGCGGACTGCGGGCTGTTGTAGCGCGGGCCGACCACCGCCGGAAAGACGAAGCGGTAGTTGCCGCCCTGCGGCACCAGGAGCTCGGTGTAGCGCAGCTCGACCTTCACGTCGTCGCCCGGCAGGATGTTCGCGACGTTCATCTGGAACACGTTGGGCAGGTGCTGTTCGAGCAGGGCCGCCGTCTTCCCTTCCTTCTTCGCGCTGTCGTACTCGATGCGGGCCTGCTGCTTCTCGCGGATCTGCGCGGTGACGAGGCGCTCGCCCAGCCGCACGTTGAGCCCGCCGACCGCGGCCTTCGTCGATCCGGGAAAGACGTAGCCCGCCTCGATCGGGCGCCGTCCTTCGTTGCGGTAGGTCTGCGTGACCGTCACGTCGGCGATCACGCCCGAGATCTTCACGTCGACCTCGGTGCCCTTGAGCGGCAGGCGATCGACCTCCGGATCATCGCTCTTCACGAAGAAGTACGGGCTCTCGGTCGCGAGGCGCGGGCCCGGCGCCTCCTGCTGCTGCGCGTGCACGGGCCGCGCGATGAGCAGGGCGCAGCAGGCGCTGGCGAGGCCGAGCGTGCCCAGCCAGAGCCAGCGGCCGGAGCGGGGTATGGAAGCTTCCATGGCGTTGTGTCCTTGTCCCTCGATGTCGTGCAACGGCGCACGCATGCACTGTCGAGGGGGAGCGCGAAGCCAGTGGGAAGCCTGTTTGAAGACGCCGCCGTCGTGTGAAGTCTGTGTGAAGTCCGCGCGCAAGGGACTTCACACCGGCTTCCGCCGCGCGCATCAGCATTGGGGCGCAAGCCCTTTTGAGATCCGCGCCGGGAACTAGAAAATGCAGGGTTGCTCCTATTCCCGCCGGCGCTGCTATCCGACTGATAGCAAACGTACGACTCTGTAAAAGAGTGTTCCGAGCATCCTGCGCAGGCCCATCCACATGTTGAAACCCACACCTTCCAGCGAGCGCGCCCGCTCGGCGCCCTCGCGCCGGCTGCGCCGCATCGCCCTCTGGGGCGGCGCCGCCGTGGCGGCGGGCGCCCTCGTCGTCATGATCGGCGCGGCCACCGCCGTCGCGGTGATCTACCCGAAGCTCCCGAGCGTCTCCGACCTGTCCGACTATCGGCCCAAGCTGCCGCTGCGCGTGTTCGCGGCAGATGGCAGCCTGATCGGCGAGTTCGGCGAGGAGCGCCGCACGCTCACGCCCTTCGCGGAGATCCCGAAAGTGATGAAGGACGCCGTGCTCGCCGTCGAGGACGCGCGCTTCTACGATCACGGCGGCGTCGACTACAAGGGCTTCGTTCGCGCCGCCTTCTCGAGCCTGCGCGGCGGGCGGCAGCAGGGCGCCTCCACGATCACGATGCAGGTCGCTCGCAACGTCTACCTGAGCTCCGAGCGCACGCTCAGCCGCAAGGCCTACGAGATCCTGCTGTCGATGCAGCTCGAGCGCGAGCTCACGAAGGACCAGATCCTCGAGATCTACCTGAACCAGATCTACCTGGGCAATCGCGCCTATGGCTTCGCGGCTGCCGCCGAGACCTACTTCGGCAAGCCGCTGCAGAAGGTGACCATCGCCGAGGCCGCGATGCTCGCGGGCCTGCCGAAGGCGCCGGGCACGAACAACCCGGTGGCCAATCCGCGCCGCGCGCGCGCGCGGCAGCTCTACGTGATCGACCGCATGCAGGAGACGGGCTTCATCACGGCCGAGCAGGCGCAGCAGGCCAGGCAGGAGGAACTGCACCTGCGCGATGCCGCCGACCCCGACCGGCTGCATGCCGAGTACGTGGCCGAGACCGTGCGGCAGATGATGCATGCGCAGTACGGCGACAGCATCTACACCAGCGGCCTGAAGGTCTACACCTCGCTCGATGCCGGCGACCAGGCGGCGGCCTACCGGTCGCTGCGGCGCGGCATCCTCGACTACGAACGCCGCCAGCCCTACCGGGGCCCGGAGGCCGTCGCGGATCTGCCGGACGACCCGAAGGAACTCGACGATGCAGTGGACGACGCGCTCGCCGACCACCCCGACAACGGCGACCTGATCGCCGCCGTGGTGCTCGACGCCAGCGCGAAGCAGGTGACCGCGGTGCGCGCCAACGGCGAGACGCTGCAGATCACCGGCGAAGGCCTGCGGCCCGCGCAGTCGGGCCTGGCGGCGAAGGCGCCGGCCGCGATCAGGATCCGCCGCGGCGCGGTGATCCGCGTGGCGAAGACCGCCAAGGGCGGCTGGGAGATCACGCAGGTGCCGGAGGTCGAAGGCGCGTTCATCGCGATGGACCCGAAGAGCGGCGCGATCAAGGCGCTCGTCGGCGGCTTCGACTTCGGACGCAGCAAGTTCAACCACGTGACGCAGGCCTGGCGCCAGCCGGGGTCGAGCTTCAAGCCGTTCATTTATTCCGCGGCGCTGGAGAAAGGCTTCGCGCCGAGCACCATCGTCAACGATGCGCCGCTGCACTTCGACGCCGGCCCCGGCGGGCAGGCCTGGGAGCCGAAGAACTTCGACGGCACCTACGAAGGCCCGATGACGCTGCGCCGCGCGCTGCAGCAGTCGAAGAACATGGTCACGATCCGCGTGCTGCAGTCCATCGGCGTCGACTTCGCGCAGGACTGGGTCACGCGCTTCGGCTTCGACCGCGACAAGCAGCCGGCCAACCTGCCGATGGCGCTCGGCGCGGGCTCGGTGACGCCGATGCAGATGGCGGCCGCGTACTCGGTGTTCGCCAACGGCGGCTATCGCGTGAACCCCTACCTGGTCACGCGCGTCACCGACATGAAGGACAAGGTCCTGCTCGAGACCGAGGCGCCCGCGCTCGACGAGAGCCGCCGCGCCATTCCCGAGCGCAATGCCTTCGTGATGGGCTCGCTGCTGCAAAGCGTGGTCAAGGGCGGCACCGCGAGCCGCGCCGGCCAGGCGCTGCGCCGCAATGACCTCTTCGGCAAGACCGGCACCACCAACGATTCCTTCGACACCTGGTTCGCGGGCTTCCAGCCTTCGATGGTCGGCATCGCATGGATCGGCTACGACACGCCCCGCCAGCTCGGCGTGCGCGGCGAGACCGGCGGCAGCCTGAGCCTGCCGATCTGGGTCGGCTTCATGCAGACGGCGCTCAAGGGCGTGCCCGTGAGCGAGCCGCGCGCGCCGGGCGGGCTCGTGAACGTCGACGGCGAGTGGTACTTCGACGAGTTCGGACCGGGCCATGGCGTCGCCAGCCTCGGCGTCGACAACGAGGCGCCGACCTCGGCCGAAGCGCTCGCCGGCGCACCCGTGGGCCCGCCGCCGGCTGCCGAGGAACGCAGTCGCATCCTCGATTTCTTCCGGTAGTTCCATGGCGTGACCTCCTCCTCCGAATCCGATCTGGCGGAGGAAGCTTCTGAAACTCCGATCCGGAAGCCCGCAGGGGCAGTTCATGCAGTAATGTTTGAGAAGCAGGCATCAGCCGTTGCCTGCCATCACACGCACTTTCAGGGAGGACTGCATGGCACAAGACATCTTCTTGAAGCTCGCCGGGATTTCGGGCGGGCTACCGGCACCCCGAAATTGCCAGAAAAACCCCGACTGAAGCGGCGACCGCGAGATGGTGAAACCGCAAAAGTATCGGCCTTTCGTCTGGGTAGCAATTACGCTAACTTTGGCTGGTCCTGGGCTGCTTTACGCCAGAGAAATTCTCGATGTTCGAATAAAGTCGACTGGCCTGAATGATGAATCGCTGAATGACGAACATGAGGAACGGGCGTGCAAGAAGTTCAAGCCGACCAAGAGTCAGGTATTGCGCTTTTTTAAGCGTGCTAAACCGCCGGAGGACAAATCTAAGCTGTTACACGAGCGCTACTCCTCGTGTGCCGCAGAAGGCACGATCAGGTACACCGACGGATCTTCGGGCCAGTGGGTTCTGTTCTCCAGCGGAATGGCGTACGTTACTTTCGGCGATGGCGTAGTGATTGATCTGTTCTATAGGAAAAATGGGTGGCATGACCCCTATGCATGCACTTACGGGCTTGGCGACGAACCCGAGTGCTAAGCGACCGCACCTTGAGGTGTCCTATAAGACCGAGATAAGACCGAGGCAAAGACCGCCAAATGGTGATGAAGACCTCGATGCTTCTGACCGCCGTATGCGTCGCACTCACGATGTCGGCAGCAACTGCCCAAGCGCGCGTGAAGCCGCGGACCGTTACCAGGGTCCTGATTCAAGAAGTTGGAAAGAGCGACGACGAAGACCTGCGTGAAGGCTGCAAGACCTTCAGGGTCAGCCGGAACGACGTTGCTCGCTTCTTTCTGAAGGCCTATCCCGTCCCAGCCAAGATCGGGGCACACGACAGGTATTCGCCGTGCCATGCGAAGGGCGTCGTCGAATTCAGCGACAACACACGGGGCCACTGGAAGATCAGTTCCGGAGGCACCGGCACGCTGTACTGGGACACAGGGGATGTGGTCACCTTGTTCTACCCGGGCTACACATGGCGCGACCCGTTTGAATGCACCTACGGCCTGAGCGACCAGGGCGAGTGCTGACCCGCGCCGCAGTGCCGATCCCGAAGAGGGGATGTGGAGATCTCTAAACTCCACATCCCCTTTCTTCATGCACTTCATGGACCTCCTGATCCTGGCCATCCTCCTCCTTGTCGGCGCGTCCGTCCTCAAGTCCGCCGACCAGCGCCGCCGCGTCGCCTTGCTTGGGAGCCATCTCGGCCACTACCAGATCGAGAAGCTGATGGAGACCCTCACCGAAGGCTACCTGCGCTGCCTCGGCGAGGACGACGCCGAACGGCGCGCCCAGATCTGGGCCGTGCTCGACGGCACCGAGCGCACGCTCTCGACGCAGTTCAGCCACTTCGCCGCCGAGTTCGCGCGTGTCGACGAAAAGGACGCGCGCGTCAGCACCTTGCCGTTCGCGATCCCGTACGCCGCCCAGTTCCTGCCGGCCGCGACCTTCGACCTGCGCCGCGCGTTCGCGATCCACGCGCGCGGCATTGCCGACGTGGCGCAGAACGCGGCGCAGCGTTCGCCGAAGGCCAAGGCGTTCATGTTGTCGGCCGAGCTCTTCCTGATGCAGCACACCTGCCATTGGTACTGCAAGTCGAAGGCGGTGGCTTCGGCGCGGATGCTCGCGCGCCACAAGACGGCCTACCGGCAGCTCATCGATGCGGTGAGTCCCGGCACGCGCAGCGCGTACCTGGCCCTGATCCGCGGTCAGTGATGCGAAAGCAGCGGCAGGGTGAGCGTGGCCTGCGCGCCGCCTCGCGGCGCATTGACCAGCTCCACGCGGCCCCGGTGAAGGGCGGCGATCTCCTTCACGAAGGCGAGGCCCAGGCCCGTGCTCTTCTTGCGGCTGTGCGGCCGCGCCAGTGAATAGAACTTCTCGAAGACCTTGTCCTTCGCGTAGTCCGGAATGCCGGGGCCGCGGTCGCGCACGGTGATCCGCGCGCGGCGGCCCTCGGCTTCCAGCGCGAGCAGCACTTCGGCGCCGTCCGGCGAGAAGTCGATCGCGTTGTCGAGCAGGTTGCTGATCGCGCGGCGCAGCAGGAAGGGATCGCCTTCGACGCGCGCCTCGTGGTGGATCGCGACGTTGATGCGGATCTCGCGCCGGGCGGCCGCCGCCTGCGCCCCCGCGCCGATCTCGCGCAGGAGCGGCGCCAGTGCCACCGGCTCGCTGCGTTCGAGCGCACGCCGCGTCTCGAGCGCGGTGAGCTCCATCATGCGGTCGACGATTTCCTGGATGCGCTGCGTCTCGTGCGCGATGTTGGCAAGAAAGCGCTCGCGCTCGGCCTGCGGCATCGAAGGCTCCTGGATCAGCTCGGCCGCGCCGCGGATCGCCGACAGCGGGCTCTTCACCTCGTGCGTGAAGGTCTGCACGTAATCGGCCACGTAGTTGCGGCCGGTGAGCGCATCGCGCATCTCGCGCAGGCCGCCACGCAGCGTGTCGAGCGCGCGCCGCACCATGCGCGAGAGGCTCAGGCTGCGCTGGCTGCGCAGCCAGCCGACGTAGTCCGAGATCAACCCGAACGGCCGCACCAGCCAGATCGAGATGATGATCGCCCCCACCAGCAGCGCGAAGGCCGAACCCACGCCCACCCACAGCGTGCGCGCGCGCGCGTCCTCCACGAACTGGCCGAAGCTGCGCACCGGCTTGCCGACCGTGACCACGCCGACGATCTCGTTGCCCCATCGGATCGGCGCGCCGACGTACATCACCGAGGTGAGCGGATCGCTCGCGATGTCGCGCGAGGTGCGCGCACCGTAGACCCCGGCCAGCGATCGGCTCACGTCGGTGCGCTGCGAGAAATCGGCGCCGGTGTTGCGGCCCAGCGAGTCGAAGAGGACCCGGCCCGAGCGGTCGGTGACGTACATGCGCAGCTCGACCCGGTTCTTGTGCAGGTTGTAGATCTGCGCCGAGAAGCGCCGCGCATAGACCGAGCGGAACAGCGGCTCGAGCCGCGAGATGTTGATGGCGCCCGCGATCACGTCCTGCTCGATCAGGCTCGCCATGAGCTGCGAGGTCTCGACCAGCGATTCCTCCGCCGACTCGCGGTAGCGCGGGTCGATGTCGGACACCACGCGATACAGCAGCAAGGCGATGCCCGCCGTGTAGATCAGCAGGATGCCGATGAAGATGCGTGTTCTGCGCGTCACCCTGTCAGGCCGGCGGGAGTTCTTCGTTCAGCGCGTAACCGGTACCCCGCAGCGTGCGGATCGCTTCGACGTCCGGCGCGATCGCCTTGAGCTTGGCGCGCAGGGTCTTGACGTGGGCGTCGACCGTGCGGTCGTAGCTCTCGCTGGATTCGTCCCACACCAGGCGCAGCAGTTCGTCGCGCGTGAAGACGCGGCCCGGCCGCTGGACCATGAGGCGCAGCAGGCCGTACTCGTAGCGGGAGAGCTCCAGCAGCCGGCCGTAATAGCGGATCTGCATGCGTTCGGTGTCGACCGCGAAGGGCAGGCCGGGGGAGGGCGCTTGCGAAGGCGCGGCGGCAGGCGTCGTGGCGGGCGCGCCGTTTGCGTGGCGGCCGCTGCGGCGCAGGATGGTCCGCACCCGCGCCACCAGTTCGCGCGGCGAGAAGGGCTTGGCGACATAGTCGTCCGCGCCGAGCTCCAGCCCGACCACGCGGTCGATCTCGTCGCTACGCGCGGTCAGGAACAGCATCGGCACCTCGGCGCCGCCGGGCAGGGCCTGCAGCCGCTTGAAGAGCTCGAAGCCGTTCATGTCCGGCAGGCCGATGTCGAGGATCGCGAGCGCCGGCGGCTCGGCCACGAACTGCGCGATCGCCTCCTGCGCGGTCGCGCACCACACCGGCGCGAAGCCGTCGGTGCGCAGCACGTACTGCAGGGTGTCGGCAATGCCGGATTCGTCCTCGGCGATCAGGATCCGGGGATTGAAAAGCATGCCCCGGATGGTAGCCGGGGCGACGCGATGGCCCCGGAGCGCACCTCAGGCGATGTCGAAGCAGCAGCCGGCGTAGTAGGGCTTCTCGCCCCCTTCCACGAAGGGCACCTCGATCGGCTTGCCTTCGTTGCGCCAGGCGTCGCGCCGGACGTAGCCCGCGCCCGTGAGATCGGCGAACAGGCGGTCATGGTGCTCGATGCGGTACGGGCACACCGCCACGCCGATGCTGTTGAGGGTATAGAGCGTCTTCTCGGGATGCACCGCCGCCGTGTTGATGATGATGCGCTTGGGCTTCACCGGCATTTCGGCGAGCAGTTCCGAGAGGCGCTGGGGCAGGTACTGCAGGCTGCCCGAGGCATACAGCACGTCGCAGCCGCTCGCCTTGCGGAAATCGGTCGTGAAATCGAGCTGCTGCGTCACCTGCCGCTGCGCCGCGACCTCTTCGCCCGCCTTGACCACGCCGGGTACGTCGCAGACTGTCCATTGCATCTCGGGCGGGTAGTTCAGCACGCGCCGGAACGCGTAGTACTTGATGCCGATGTGTCCGCCCAGGTCGAACACGGTGCGCAGGCCGCTGTCGATCGAGCGCCCGAGCCAGAACAGCGCCGGGTAGTCGTAGAAATAGATCTGGTGGCTGTAGAGCGTGGTCGCCGCCTGCGGGTTGTCATAGCCCACGGCCTTGCCGGTGGGCGCATGCGCCTCGGCCGCGGCGAAGCTCTCGAAGGAACCCATGAACAGGTTCTCGTCCTGGTTTTCCAGGAACTTGCGTCGGTACGCGGCCTCGCGCACCGAGGCAGGCAAAAGGCTGGAGAGCATGGCACCTCGTTGTGTCTGCACAAAGGACACATTTTGCACGTTGAAACATAAAGTATTCAACTTCTATCGAGGCGTTTCCCTCCGGCTGCGCATCGGCGCAGCGCCGCCGCGCTACTGCGCTTTGTATCCGGCGTTCTCAATGGCCACGATGATGTCCGCGCGCGGATGCTCGCTCACCACATCGACGTGGCCCGTCTCCAGGTCGACCGTGACCTGGGCTCGGGGATCGATGGTCTGGACGGCGTTCTGCACCACATTGGCGCAATGGCCGCAACTCATGCCGGTGACCTGGAATTTCTGACTCATCGCGGGGGCTCCTTCCATGAAACGAGGGGGATGAGGCGGAGTTTGAACCTTTCCACCGTGGCAATGTCCAGCGCCGCGAAGGTGGGCCCAGGAAATCGACGGCTGTTCCTATCCTTTCTCCTATTTCTCTTATTTAGATTAGTAGTAGTAGGTAAAGGACGCAGTCTTCTGTGGACATGCCGCTTTTCTTCATGCCTGACAACGACTTGCGGTTCCTTGTTCATTGTGCGCAGCCGCGCTTTCGCGGTGTGCCGCCATTGCGGACAACTCGGCCGGGCGCGGTGAGGCTGTGGACAACCTCTCGCTTGTGCCGGAACTGTCCCCAGAGTTGTGCTTTGACACCGCCTGCGACTTGCGTGTAGTGGCGCCAATGGCGCACCGCCGGGGCGCGCATGCTGTACAAACAGGCCCTCCTGCCTTTTTCTCTTTCTGCCAAGCCATGCGAATCCTTCTGGTCGAAGACGATGCCGTTTTGCGTGATGTGGTGTTGCGCAGCCTGGCCGATGCGGGGCACCGCGTCGACGTGGCGGGGAGCGTGGAGGACGCGGACCACCTCTGGCGCGTGCAGCGCTTCGATGCGGTGCTGCTGGACCTGAACCTGCCGGCGACGTCCAGCCCGACCAGCGGCCTGTCCAGCGGACTGACCGCGCTGCGGCAGGCCCGGGCGCGCGGCGATCGCACGCCGGTGCTGGTGCTCACGGCCCGCGACCGCACCGAGGAGCGCATCGCCGGGCTCGACGCCGGGGCGGACGACTACCTGGGCAAGCCTTTCGATCTCGCCGAAGTGGAAGCGAGGCTTCGCGCCCTCGTGCGGCGCGCCCAGGGCACGGAAGACGTTTCCACGCTCGGGCGCCTGCGCCTGGACCGCCGCGCGCGGCGCTTCGGCATCGGGAGCGTGCCGCTCGACCTTCCTGCCCGCGAATTCGAGGTGCTGTGGGAGTTGATGAGTCCGCCCGGCCGCACCATCAGCAAGCGCGAGCTGTCGGACAAGCTGTCGAGCTTCGACGACTCGCTCGGCGACAACGCGCTCGAGGCCTTCATCTCGCGGCTGCGCAAGAAGCTGGTGGGCAGCGGCGCGGCCATCCGCACACTGCGAGGGATCGGCTACCTGCTGGAAGCCGAGGGGTGACCATCGCCCCGCCGAGCGGCCCGGCGGCTCCGTCGCTGACCGCGAGCGTGCTGCGCCAGGTGCTGCTGCCGCTGGCGCTGACCTGGTTCCTCGGTACGGCGGTGGCGCTCTACGTCGCGAGCTACTTCAACCGTCAGGCCTTCGACCGTGCCTTGCTCGACGACGCCTACGCGGTCGCGGCCAATGTGCATGCCGGCGACAGCGGGCTCGAATTTCCGCTGACGCCGCGCGAAGTGACGAACCTGCTGTTCGACCAGACGGAGCAGGTGTATTTCGCGGTGCTGCGGGCCGACGGTTCCCTGCTTGCCGGCCATGCGGGCCTCAAGGCGCCGCTCCCCGGCGCCGATGAGCCACATCACTTTTCCTACGTCAGTTACGACGGCAAGGTGCTGCGCGCGGTGGCGCTGACCCACGAGGGCGAGCCGAGGTTCCATGTCGTGATCGGCCAGACCACCGCTGCGCGCGGGGTGCTGGTGAGGCAGTTGCTGCTCTATTCGATCGCGCCGCAGATGGTGCTGCTCGCCTGGCTGGCCACCTGGCTGTGGCGCGGGATCCGGCGCGAGCTGAGGCCGCTGGACGAACTGCGCCAGACGCTGGAGAAGCGCAATGCGAGCGACCTGACGCCGGTGCCGGTCGCGCGCAGTTCGCGCGAACTCGAGCAGCTGGCCGACACGCTCAACGCCTTGCTCGATCGCCTGGCGCAGAGCGCGTCGGCACAGCGGGAGTTCGCCGGCAACGTGGCGCACGAGCTGCGCACGCCGCTGGCGGGCATCCGCGCGCTGGCGGACTACGGGCTCGCGCAGCACACGCCCTCGGTGTGGCGCGAGCAGCTCGAGCAGATCGCGGCGAGCCAGGCGCGCGCCAGTCATCTCGTAGACCAGCTGCTCGCGCTCGCGTTGGCGGACGAAGGGCGCACCGGCCTGCAGCGCCAGCCGCTTCGGCTCGACGTGCTGGCGCGCGAGGCGGTGATGCGGCATCTGGCGCGCGCGGACGCCAAGGGCGTGGACCTGGGGGGCCTGGGTCTGGACGAGCCGGTCACGGTGCAGGCCAATGCCGCGCTGGTCGAAGGCACGCTCGACAACCTCATCGACAACGCGCTGCGCTACGGCGGCCGGACGATCACGATCGAGCTGGATGGCCGCACCCTGAGCGTGGTCGACGACGGGCCGGGCATCCCCGCGGCAGGGCAGCGCGACCTGATGCAGCGCTGGACGCAGGGGCCGGCGGGCCAGAAGCTCGGGGAAGGCGCCGGCCTCGGCCTCGCCATCGTGGCCCGGTACGCGAAGCTGCTCGGTGCGGAGCTGAGCTTCGCGAAGGCCTCGGAGGCCGGGGGCCTGCGCGTGAGCCTCGCCTTCGGGCCGCAGGACGCTCAGGCGAGCGCGGGATAGTCGGTGTAGCCTGCTTCGCCGCCCCCGTAGAAGGTGTTCTTGTCCCACGCATTGAGCGGCGCGCCTTCGCGCAGGCGACGCACCAGGTCCGGGTTCGAGATGAACGCCTTGCCGAAGGCGACGAGGTCGTCGCCTTCCTTGAGGGCCGCTTCCGCGAGCGGCTTGTCGTAGCCGTTGTTCACCATCCACGCGCCCTTGCCCCCGGCCTTCCGATAGGCTGCCTTGAGCGCTTCGTAGTCGAAGGGGCGGTCGGCGATCTCGCGCGGCCCGCCGGTGGCGCCTTCGATGATGTGGATGTAGGCCAGGTTCAGCGGCGCGAGCTGGCGCACCACGTAGTCGAACAGCGGCTGCGGATCGTCGTCGTGCACGTCGTTGGCGGGCGTGACCGGCGACAGCCGGATGCCGGTCTTGCCGCCGCCGACGGCGTCGACCACGGCGCGCGTCACTTCGAGCAGCAGTCGGGCGCGGTTCTCGATGCTGCCGCCGTAGTCGTCCGTGCGCTTGTTGCTGTTGGTCTTGAGGAACTGGTCGAGCAGGTAGCCGTTCGCGCCGTGGACTTCCACGCCGTCGAATCCGGCGGTCTCGACCGCGTTGCGCGCGGCCACGGCATAGCTGTGCACGATGCCGGGCAGTTCGGCGGCGTCGAGGGCGCGGGGCACGGAGGTGTCGGTGAATGTCGGCACGCCGTTCTTGATCAGCACGGTCTTGGTCTTCGCGGCGATCGCGGAAGGCGCGACCGGCTGGCCGCCGTCGGGCTGCAGTTCGCTGTGCGAGACGCGACCCACGTGCCAAAGCTGCACCACGATCTTCCCGCCCTTGGCGTGCACCGCCTGGGTCACATGCTTCCAGGCATCGAGCTGTTCGGTGCCGTAGAGGCCCGGGACGTCGGCATAGCCCTGGCCCTGGTGGCTGATGGCGGTGGCTTCGGTGATCAGCAGTCCGGCGCTCGCACGCTGAGCGTAGTACGTGGCCGTGATGTCGCGCGGGATCGCGTTGGGCGAGCGGTTGCGCGTGAGCGGCGCCATCACCACGCGATTGCGCAGATGCAGATCGCCAACCTGGATCGGATCGAAGAGGGAAGACATGTTCGACGGGTTGTTGTTGAGAACGGAGCAAAGGGTAAACCCGGGAGATGCATCCCCGCTGTCGCGGGGTTGTCGATTTGCTGCTAGGCGATGTCGCAGAATGGCCGCACCCCATGACGTCGAACGCCGCCACGCCCACGCCTGCCCATGTCCTGAAGCTCGCGTTGGCGCTGTCGCTCGGAGCGGCGGTCTCGCTCGGGATCACGCGCTTCTCGTACGCGCTGTTGCTGCCGCCGATGCGCGAGGACCTCGGCTGGAGCTACGCATTGGCCGGCGGCATGAACACCGCCAATGCCGCCGGCTACCTGCTCGGTGCGCTGACGATGCCCGCGCTGATGCGGCGCCTGGGGCCGATGCGCCTGCTGGTGGGTGGGTCGATCCTGGCCAGTGTGTTCATGGTGGCGAGCGGCTTTCTCGCGGCCGCGCTGCCCCTGCTGGTACAGCGCCTGCTGGCCGGGCTTGCGAGCGCCTGGGTGTTCGTGGCCGGCGGGTTGCTCGCCGCGCGGCTCGGGTCGCTGCAGCCGACGCGCGCGGGTTTCCTGCTGGGGCTTTACTACGGCGGCACGGGGCTCGGCATCATGCTGTCGGCGCTCCTGGTGCCGGCGGTGCTCGAAGCGGCTTCGGGCACATCCCGCGGCTGGGCCTGGGCGTGGTGGGGGCTCGGACTCGCGAGCTTCGTGGCGACCGGCGTGCTCGCGCTCGCCCCGCGCGCCATGCCGCGCGATGCGCATGCGCCGGTGGCTTCGCCGCCATCGGGCACCGCACCGGCCACGCCGGTGCAGGCGCAGGTCCAGGTGCGGCGTTTCGGATGGGCGCTGGGGGGCTATCTGCTTTTCGGGGCCGGGTACATCGGCTACATGACTTTCGTGATCGCCCTGCTGCGCGAGCAGGGCGCGGGCCCGGGTGACGTCACGCTGTTCTATACGCTGCTGGGGCTGGCGTGCGTGGCCTCGTCGCGGCTGTGGTCGGGGCTGCTCGATCGCTTTCGAGGCGGCGGACCGCAGGCCGTCCTCAATGCCTTGCTCGGGGTCGCGACCATGCTGGCGGTGGTCAGCCCGTCCTGGCCGCTCACCATGGCCTCGGGACTGCTGTTCGGCGCGGTGTTCCTGTCGGTGGTGGCGTCGACGACGGCGCTCGTCCGCCACAACCTGCCGGCCTCGCAATGGGCCACGGGGATCAGCGCCTTCACGATCGTGTTCGCGCTGGGCCAGATCGTCGGCCCGACCGTGACGGGCTGGATCGCCGACGGCCCCGGGGGTCTCGCGCGAGGGTTGGTGGCCTCGGCGGTGACCCTTTGGATCGGGGCGCTGCTTGCGTCGAGGCAGAAGCCGCTGGCGATCGGCTGAACGGCCGCCGGCGGCTCTCGAAGCAAGTTCCCGGGCTCTTACTTGATGAGGCCTTCCGCCTTCATCGCTTCCTGCACGGCCGGCCGCGCCGCGATGCGGGCGTGCCAGGCCTGGACGTTCGGGTAGCCGCTCAGGTCGATGTTCATCGGCTTGGTCCAGTTCGTGACGGTGAACAGGTAGCCGTCCGCGACGGTGAAGTGTTCGCCCATGACGAATTCCCTGCCCGCGAGCTGCCCGTCGAGCCATTCGTAGCGCTGCTGGAGCTTGGCCTTGAAGATCGCCTTGGCTTCTTCCGGCATGTTCGGATTGAACAGCGGCGAGAAGGTCTTGTGGATCTCCGTGCCGATGAAGGTGAGCCATTCCTGCAGGCGATAGCGCGGCAGGGTGCCGTTCGCCGGCGCGAGGTTCTTGGTGGGCGCCAGGTCGGCGATGTACTGCACGATGGCCGGGCCTTCGCGCAGGCGCGTGCCGTCGTCGAGTTCCAGCATCGGCACGTAGCCGAGGGGGTTGATGCCGTAGTAGTCCGTGCCGTCCTGCAGCTTGTGGCTCTTGGTGCTGGCGAGGACGGGCTCGAACGCCAATCCGGCTTCGCGCAGCGCGATGTGGGGAGACAGCGAGCAGGCGCCTGGCGAGTAGTACAGCTTCATGCGAAAACCTCCGTGGGAGTGTCGATGTGTGTTGTGGAAAGGGACACCGATGCTAGCCGGTTCACGG
This sequence comes from Variovorax sp., assembly GCA_017744285.1. Taxonomy (GTDB): domain Bacteria; phylum Pseudomonadota; class Gammaproteobacteria; order Burkholderiales; family Burkholderiaceae_C; genus Variovorax. Next base: position 18,809 of record JAGIBP010000014.1, on the reverse strand, counting down.
CCTGCGCGTTGTTGTCCTACGGTGGCTCGCGCGGGCCGACTATGAGGTCGCCCAGGGCCGATTCCTAAGCTTTGCTGGCTGCGGTGGTCGTCATCGCAAGGAGTCCACGCATGTTGAAGTACGCCATCGTGTTTGCCGTGATCTCGCTGATCGCCGGCGCCCTGGGCTTTGGTGGTGTGGCCGCAGGGGCGGCCGGCATCGCCAAGGTTCTCTTCGGGCTGTTCTTGATCCTGACGATCGTGTTCCTCGTTCTGGCGGCGCTGGGGGTGGGGGCCGTGAAGAAAACCCTGGATTAGCCGCGATGCAGCCTTCGGGGGGTACCGGGACGCTATCAAATAGATAGCAACAGGACAAGCACTGGCTTTGTCCCCAAAGCAGCGAGTGGGGGCAGTGGCGATTAAAATCGATGCCCTCTTTTGCGCCGCGCACGCGTTAGTGCGCCCCCACTCTCATGCTGTATCCCGAAGAATTCGACGTGATCGTCGTCGGCGGCGGTCACGCCGGCACCGAAGCCGCACTGGCCTCCGCCCGCATGGGCGCTCGCACGCTCTTGCTGACCCACAACATCGAGACGCTGGGGCAGATGAGCTGCAATCCCTCGATTGGCGGCATCGGCAAGGGCCACCTCGTCAAGGAGGTGGACGCGCTCGGCGGTGCGATGGCCATCGCGACGGATGAAGGCGGGATCCAGTTCCGGGTCCTGAATTCGAGCAAGGGGCCGGCGGTGCGGGCCACACGGGCGCAAGCCGATCGCGTGCTCTACAAGGCCGCCATCCGCCGTCGGCTCGAGAACCAGCCGAACCTTTCTCTCTTCCAGCAGGCCGTGGACGACCTCATGATCGAAGGCGACCGGGTTGTCGGCGCCGTGACCCAGGTCGGCATCGCCTTCCGGGCGCGGGCCGTGGTCTTGACCGCTGGGACTTTCCTCGACGGTCGCATCCACGTGGGCCTGGACAACTACCAGGCAGGGCGCGCGGGCGACCCCCCGGCGGTGAGTCTGTCGGCGCGCCTCAAGGAACTGAAACTGCCGCAAGGCCGGCTGAAGACCGGCACGCCGCCGCGCCTGGATGGCCGGACCATCGATTTCTCGAAGTGCACCGAGCAGCCCGGCGACGGCATGCCCGGCGGGGCCGGGCCGATGCCGGTCTTCAGCTTCATGGGCCGGGCGGACATGCATCCGCAGCAGATGCCGTGCTGGATCACGAACACCAATGCGCGCACGCACGAGATCATTCGGTCGGGCTTCGACCGCAGCCCGATGTTCACCGGCAAGATCGATGGCGTGGGTCCGCGCTACTGTCCGAGCGTGGAAGACAAGATCAACCGCTTCGCTGACAAGGAAAGCCATCAGATCTTTCTCGAACCCGAAGGCCTCACGACCAACGAGTACTACCCGAACGGAATCTCGACCAGCTTGCCGTTCGACATCCAGTTCCAGCTGGTTCGCTCGATGGTGGGCCTGGAAAACGCGCACATCCTGCGCCCCGGCTACGCCATCGAGTACGACTACTTCGATCCGCGCGAGCTCAAGAGCAGTTTCGAGACGCGAGCGATCGGAGGCTTGTTCTTCGCTGGCCAGATCAACGGAACCACCGGCTACGAGGAAGCAGCGGCGCAGGGGCTGTTCGCCGGCATCAATGCCGCGCTGCAATGCAGGGGAGACGAACCCTGGCTGCCGAGGCGTGACGAGGCCTACCTCGGGGTGCTGGTCGACGACCTGATCACCAAGGGCGTGACCGAGCCGTACCGGATGTTCACGAGTCGGGCCGAGTTCCGCCTCCAGCTGCGCGAAGACAACGCCGACATGCGGCTGACCGAGATCGGCCGCAAGCTCGGCCTGGTGGATGACGCGCGCTGGGATGCTTTTTCGCGCAAGCGGGACCTTGTTTCACGTGAAACAGAGCGGCTGCGTTCGATCTGGGTCAATCCGCGCAATCTGGCTGCTTCGGAGTCGGAGCGGGTCCTGGGCAAGGCGATCGACCACGAGTACAACCTCGGCGACCTGCTGCGTCGGCCGAATGTGAGCTACGAATCGCTCATGTCCCTGGACGGCGGCAAATACCGCTCCGAGGCGCCGCTCGGCGAGACAGAGATCGAACAGATCGAGATCGCTGCCAAGTACTCGGGCTACATCAACCGTCAGCACGACGAGGTCGAACGCGCCGCGCACTTCGAAAATCTCAAGCTGCCGGCGGACCTGGATTACAGCCAGGTCCAGGCGCTCAGCATCGAGGTGCGGCAGAAGCTGGCCAAGCATCGCCCCGAAACGCTCGGCATCGCCTCGCGGATCTCGGGGGTCACGCCCGCGGCGATCTCGCTGCTGATGATCCATTTGCGCAAGGGCGGACACCGCGCCTTCTTGCGCGATTCGGCGCCTGCCGAGGCACAGGCGGCCGAATGAACCAGGAACAACAGCTGCGAGAGGGCGCCAGCGCCCTCGGATTGGCGCTGGACGATCGGCAGGTCGAGCAATTGCTCGCGTACGGCGCATTGATCCTCAAGTGGAACAAGGTCTACAACCTGACCGCGTTGCGGGATCCGGCGGCGGTACTCACCCATCATCTGCTGGACAGCCTGGCGGCCATCGGCCCACTCCGCCGCGAATGTGCGGGCGTGGCAAAGCTCCTCGATGTGGGCGCGGGCGCGGGATTGCCCGGCGTGGTCATCGCCATCGTGCGAGACGACATCCAGGTCACTTGCGTCGATGCGGTCGCGAAGAAGGCGGCGTTTATCCAGCAAGTGGCCTCCGAACTCGCGCTGCGCAACCTGCGCGGGCTGCACGCCCGTGTCGAAACCCTGACGGGCAGCTACGAGGTCATCAGTTCGCGCGCTTTTGCCTCCCTGCCGGATTTCGTCCTGGGGTCTGTCCATCTTCTGGCCCCCGAGGGCCGCTGGCTGGCGATGAAGGGCAGGGTGCCCGAAGACGAAATCGCCCAACTGCCGCCCCAAGCCGAGGTGTTTCACGTGGAACAACTGAAGGTTCCAGGGCTCGACGCGGAGCGCTGCATCGTCTGGATGCGAAAACCTGCCGGCTGAGCAGCGTGCGCGGCGTCGACCTCGCTTAGACTCGACGCTTCCCTTTTTGAGCAATTCGCATGTTCGGCATCGCTGACTACGGCGCGTTCGTCGCGGCCATCATCCTTTTTCTCGCGATCCCCGGGCCGGGAAACCTCGCCCTGATCACCTCGACGAGCAAAGGCGGCATTCGCGGCGGGCTGGCGGCCACGTTCGGCGTGATTTCGGGTGACCAGGTGCTCATGTGGGCCGCCGTGGCCGGCGTGGCCGCACTGCTGACGGCCTATCCGACGGCCTTCCATGTCGTTCAGTGGTTCGGAGCGCTGTACCTTGCGTGGCTCGGCTTCAAGATGCTGCGCGCCAAGCCCGGCGCCGCGCCCATTCTTCATATCCGCCCCCGGCAGTATTTCCAGCAGGCGCTCACGATCACGCTGCTGAACCCCAAGGCGATCGTCTTCTACATGGCGTTTTTCCCGCTGTTCGTCGATCCTGCCCGCCACCAGGGGCTCACGACCTTCGCGGTGATGGCCCTGACCATCGCGGTCCTGACCTTCCTCTACGGCCTCTCGGCGACCCTGTTGACGCACTTTCTGGCCGAGCGGGTGCGCGAGAACCCCCGCATCACCGGCTGGCTGAACAAGGTGGCGGGTCTTTTCCTGATCGGCTTCGGCGTCCGGCTGGCGATCTCCAGGTAGTCGCTTCACTCATGGCCAAGATCTTCTGCATCGCGAACCAGAAGGGCGGCGTCGGCAAGACGACGACCACCGTGAACCTGGCGGCCGGCCTGGCGAAGGTCGGGCAGCGCGTCCTGATGATCGATCTCGATCCCCAGGGCAACGCGACCATGGGCTCGGGCATCGACAAGCGCCAGCTCGAGACCACGGTGTACGACGTGCTGCTCGAATCCGCTTCGGTCGCCGAAGCGCGGGTGAAGGCTGAGAAATGCGGCTATGACGTCCTCGGCGCCAACCGCGAGCTGGCCGGCGCGGAAGTCGAGATGGTCACGCTCGACCGGCGCGAGAAGCGCCTGCGCACCGCGCTCGCCGCGGTGGGTGCCGAATACGACTTCATCCTCATCGATTGTCCGCCAAGCCTCAGTTTGTTGACATTGAATGGCCTGTGCTCGGCCCACGGCGTGATCGTGCCGATGCAGTGCGAGTATTTCGCCCTGGAGGGCCTGACCGACCTGGTCAACACCATCAAGCAGGTGCACGCCAACCTCAACAAGAACCTGCAGATCATCGGGTTGCTGCGTGTGATGTTCGATCCACGCATCACGCTGCAGCAGCAGGTCAGTGAACAACTCAAGGCGCACTTCGGCGACAAGGTGTTCGACACCGTCATCCCACGCAACGTGCGCCTGGCCGAAGCCCCGAGCTATGGGCTCCCGGGGGTCGTGTTCGACCCGCCGGCCAAGGGCAGCCAGGCTTTCGTCGCCTTTGCCGAAGAGCTGGTTCAGAAGATGCCGCCCGCGAGCGCGATGGCCTCCGACGCCGCGGCAACGCCCGCCCCGACCCCGATGGACCCCCCGACCGTGGCGGTCCACGATCCCGAAGAATCTCCCGAATCCCCCTGACACCGTTCCCCCACCGACTGACTGACCCGAGCCCATGACCTCTTCCCAGATCCTGTTGCTGCCCGGGTGGCAGAACAGCGACCCCGCCCATTGGCAAAGCCGCTGGGAGGCGATCCATGGTGATCACCGCGTCGAACAGCACGACTGGATGCGGCCGTTGCGCGGCGACTGGTCCGCGCGGCTGGAGGAGGCTGTCCTTGCGGCGTCGGGGCCCGTGGTCCTCGTTGCGCACAGCCTCGGCTGCATCCTCGTCGCGGCCTGGGCGCAGCACACGCGCCATGCGGGCAAGGTGCGGGCCGCGCTCCTGGTCGCGCCCGGAGACCTCGAACGCGACGACCTTCGGCAGATGATCCCGGGCTGGGCACCGATCGTGCGGCAGCCGCTGCCCTTTCCGGCACTGATGATCGCCGCCAGCAACGACCCTTACTGCGCCGCCGAGCGCTCCCGCGCGATGGCACGCGATTGGGGTGCGAACTACATCGACGCCGGCGCGCGCGGCCACCTCAACAGCGAATCCGGCCTGGGCGACTGGCCCGAGGGCCGGTCCCTCCTGAACGATTTCCTGAAGGACCATTGACTTCCATGGCGACCAAAAAACCCAAGGGCCTCGGCCGCGGACTCGAAGCCCTCCTGGGCCCCACCTTCAACGGCGCCGACGGCGCCGTCACGGACGACGCCACGCCCCCGAGCCCCACGACGCTGAACCTCGACCAGATGGTCCCCGGCGTGTACCAGCCGCGCACGCGGATGGACGAGGGCGCGCTCTACGAACTCGCCGAGAGCATCAAGGCGCAGGGCATCATGCAGCCGATCCTCGTGCGCCGTCTGGACGCCGATGCGGCGCGCGAAAAGCATGCCGAGTTCGAGATCATCGCCGGCGAGCGCCGCTTCCGGGCCGCGCGGCTTGCAGGCCTCGAAACCGTCCCCGTGCTGGTGCGCGACGTGCCCAACGAGGCCGCCGCGGCCATGTCGCTGATCGAGAACATCCAGCGCGAAGACCTGAACCCGCTGGAAGAGGCTCAGGGCCTGCAACGGCTGGTTGCCGAGTTTGGGCTCACTCACGAATCCGCGGCGCAGGCCGTGGGCCGCTCCCGCAGCGCCGCCAGCAATCTGCTGCGGCTGCTGAACCTGGCCGAACCGGCGCAGGCCATGCTCATGGCCGGGGATATCGACATGGGCCACGCCCGCGCGCTGCTGTCGCTCGACAAGGGCACCCAGATCACCGCGGCCAACCAGATCGCCGCCCGGAAGATGTCGGTGCGCGAGGCCGAGGCGCTGGTCAAGAAGCTGGCGGCCGAATTCAGCCTGACCCCGAACACCCGGCGCGGCGCGCCCGAGAAATCTCGCGACTTGCTGCGCGTGGAAGAGGAGCTCGCGGACCTGCTGGCCGCCGAAGTCGAAGTGCGGATCAAGAAGCGCACCAAGCGGGGAGGGCGCGTGGAGGAAAGCGGCGAACTGGCGATCCACTTCGGATCGCTGGATGCGCTGAACGGCCTGATCGACCGGATCCGCCAGACCGCCTGAGCGGAGATCGTGGCCTCGGCTAGAGGCTGAAGATCTTTCCCGGGTTCATGATGTTCTTGGGGTCGAGCGCCCGCTTGATGGTGCGCATGACCTCCACGGCGCCCGCGCCGGCTTCGTCGACCAGAAAACCCATCTTGTGCAGGCCGACCCCATGTTCGCCGGTGCAGGTGCCACCCAGGGCGAGCGCGCGCGCCACGAGTGAGTGATTCAGCTTCTCTGCAGTTACGCGCTCTTGCGGGATGTTCGGGTCAAGAAGATAGCCGAAGTGGAAATTTCCATCTCCCACATGGCCCACGAGGAAGTAGGGGATGCCGCTGGCATCGGCCTCGGCGACCGATTCGAGCAGGCAGTCCGCCAGGCGCGAGATCGGCACGCAGGTGTCGGTGGAGATGGCGCGGCAGCCGGGACGCGACTGCACCGCCGCAAAGTAGCTGTTGTGCCGCGCGGTCCACAGCCGCGTGCGTTCCTCGGGCGTGCTGGCCCATTCGAAGGCGTTGCCGCCGTGGTTGCTGGCGATCTCCTGGACCGTCTCGGCCTGCTCCTTCACGCCGCTGGGCGAGCCGTGGAACTCCATCAGCAGCATGGGCTCCTCGCGCAGACCGAGCTTCGCGTAGGCATTGACCATGCGCACCGTGTTCACGTCGATCAGTTCGACACGCGCGATCGGCACGCCGAGCTGGATGGTCTCGATGACCGTGCGGACTGCCGCCTCGATGCTCGGGAACGAGCAGATCGCGGCGGATACCGCTTCAGGCAGCGGGTAGATGCGCAGCGTGACTTCGGTGATGACGCCCAGCGTGCCCTCGCTGCCGACGAAGAGGCGGGTGAGGTCGTAGCCGGCCGAGGATTTCTTGGCCCGCGTGCCGGTGCGGATGACTTCGCCGCTCGCGGTGACCACCTCGAGCGCGAGCACGTTCTCGCGCATCGTGCCGTAGCGCACCGCGTTCGTACCGCTGGCGCGCGTGGCGCTCATGCCGCCGATCGAGGCGTCGGCGCCCGGGTCGATCGGGAAGAAGAGGCCCGTGTTCTTGACCTCTTCGTTGAGCTGCTTGCGGGTCACGCCCGGCTGCACCGTCACCGTGAGGTCGTCGGCGTTGACCGAGAGCACGCGGTTCATGCGGCCCACGTCGATGCTGATGCCGCCCTGCACCGCCAGCAGGTGGCCCTCGAGCGAGGAGCCGACGCCAAACGGAATCACGGGCACGTTGTGGTCGCTCGCCAGCTTCACCGCGTCGGCCACGTCCTGGGTGTTTTCGGCAAACACAACGGCCGAGGGCGGCGGCGCCTCGAACGAGGACTCGTCGCGGCCGTGCTGCGTGCGCACGGCCATGGCCGTCGAGCACTGGTCGCCGAAGCGCGCCTTCAAGGCGTTGATCAGGGCGTCCGGCACCTCGCGCAGGGCGATCTCGGGCGTCAGGTGGGACAGTGCGGTGGGGGCGTTCATCGGCGGGCTCCTGGGAGGGTCTAACATTCTACGAACCGCACTTGTGAAAGAAAGACAGGGATATTCCATGGGCAACCGCCTCTCCCAGATCGCGACGCGCACCGGCGACGACGGCACGACCGGCCTCGGCGACAACACCCGGGTCCGCAAGGACCACCTGCGCGTGCAGGCCATGGGCGACGTCGACGAGCTCAACTCCCACATCGGCGTGCTGCTCTGCGAGCCGCTGCCGGCGGACGTGCGCGAATTGCTCGTCGATGTGCAGCACCAGCTGTTCAACCTCGGCGGCGAGTTGTCGATGCCCGGGTTCACGCTGCTCAAGCCCGAGGCGCTGCTGCAACTCGACAACGCCCTGGCCGACCACAATGCCACGCTGCCCCGCCTGGCGGAATTCATCCTGCCGGCGGGCACGCGCGGCGCATCGCTCGCGCATGTGTGCCGCACCGTGGCGCGCCGGGCCGAGCGCGCCGTGGTCGCCCTCGGTGCGCAGGACGCGCTCAACGACACGCTGCGCCGCTACCTCAATCGGCTGAGCGACCTCCTGTTCGTGCTCGCGCGCGTGCTCAACCGTGTGGACGGCGGCGACGACGTCTATTGGAAGAGCGAACGCATGGCACGCGCCGCCGCGCAGGAACGGGAATCCACCGCCCCCTGAAATCGAGAAATGAAGTTCCCTCACACGATGAAACTCCTTGCATGCGCCTGCTTCGCGCTGGCCGCCTCCGGCCTGCTGCTGCCTTCGGCCGTCCTCGCCGCCACCGACAACAAGGTCCTCGGCGGCATCGAACGGGGTGCCAACGCCACCGGCCGCGGCATCGAGCGCGGCGCCGATGCCACTCGGCGCGGTGTCAACCACACGGCCGAGCGCGCGAGCGCGCCGGTGCGGCGCTGGGGCGAAAGCCTGGGCCGCAAGCTGCCCGCGACCGGCGGTCGCCATGCCGCGGCGCCTGCCGTCGGACCGCAGGGCAGCGCGCCCTGAGCGGGCGCGCTTTACCTTCCTTCACCTCGCGGAGACAGTCGCGGGGCCTGGCCGTTACATGGGCTGCGCACACTGGACTCCTCGTCAACGAAGAAGGAGTTCCATCATGACCCAGTCGAAGAAGCACATGACTTTCGTCGCCGCCGCGCTGGCGATGTGCATGGCGGGGAGCGCGTTCGCGCAGGACGGCCGCTTCGATCGCGGGCCGGACCGCCGCGGCGCCCATGACCGGCCCGAACTGCAGCATCGCGGCTACGACGGCCCTGGCCGCCCGGGCTTTCGCCCACAGCCCCAGGTGATCCGCCACGGCTACGTGCAACCCTACGCGCAATGGCACCGCGGCGACCGCCTGCCCACCGCGTACCGGGGCCGCGCCTACGTGGTCAACGACTGGCACGCCCGCCGCCTGCAGGCGCCGCCGCGCGGCTACCAGTGGGTGGGCGTGGGGGGCGACTTCGTGCTCGCCGCCGTGGCCACGGGCCTGATCGCGCAGATCATCGCCGGCAGCTAGCTGCGCATCTCAGGGGGCGATGGGCGCCACCTGCGCGCAGACGTTGCGGCCCGTGATCGTGAGCCGCAACCCGCCGCCATGCCATTCGAGCCAGTTGAGCCGGACGTAGGCTTCGATGTCGTTGTCGTCGATCTGGTCGGCCTGGTGCTGCCGCAGGTGCCCCACCGTGACGGGCAGAGCCTGCCGCAAGCGTTCACGCTCGACGGCTTCGGCGTCCGCCTTCGAGGATGCGCGAGTCTGAGAAATCGATGCCATGGCTGATTCGTGATCGTCGGATCGCTGGAGGAAACCTGCCCAATGTACGCTTCCTGCGCGTCAGGTCACGGGCGTATTTCTCGTTTTCGCGAAGGACAAGCGCCGAGGCCGGCGCCGGGCGGGGCTATTTGCGGCTGCGCAACAGCTTGCTCACCTCGTCCACGTTCTCGCCGATGCGCTTGCGCACCACCTCGAAAGCCTCGGACTGCGACCTCGCGGCCATTTCGGACAGTTCGCGGATGTCGTCCAGCGCCTGCTTGAAGGCCGCTTTCCCCATCGCATCGAGCTTGGAGAGGTTCTCGCGCGGATCGCCCCCCGACATGCCCTTGACGGCGCTCTGCCATTCCTGGATGGAGGACTTGAGCATCTCGGTCTGCCGCTGCACGACCGCCTGCAGCCCCTGGTAGGACTTCTCGTTGGCCTGCACGAGCGCCTGCAGGTCCTTGCGTCCGCTCTCCACGATCGCGCCGGCCGCGCCCGCCAGCGGCAGGTTCTGCAGCCGCTCCGCCATGCCCTTGAGCGGCCTGACGAAGGCGTCCTGCACATCATCGGCCGCGCTGCTGCCGCCGCGCGTGGAGCCCGCCTTCTTCGCGGCGGTCGTGCTCGTTCTGCTGGTTGCCATGGTGCGATGTCTCCAGGTTGATGTTGGAGCCGCCACGATACGCCGACAGGCCGGTTCGATGGAAGCCCCGGTGTGTGAAACCCGGGTGCGCAAACTGCTGACCTGGATCAACGCCCTCCCCAACGGGGCGCGCGATGCGGCTGGCCTTGTCATGCATCAAGGGTGCGCGCCGCACCCGTCACGGACACTCGCTGCGGTTGCCGGCACACCCTCGATGCCGGTCCACTCAGGAGTAGATTGATTCATGAACAGGATACGTTCGCGCGCATGGAATGCCATCGCGATCCTCGGCGCGCTGTGCGCCATGCCCGCCGACGCGCAGGAAGCGCCGCAAGGCTCGTGGATGGTGCGCGCCCGCGCCGTGCGAATCGACACCGCCGACAAGTCCGATCCGGTGCCGTCGCTGGGCATTCCGTCGAATGCCATCACGGTCAACAACAAGACGATCCCCGAGATCGACGTCACTTATTTCTTCACGCCCAACCTCGCAGCCGAGTTGGTATTGACTGTCCCGCAGAAGCAAACGGTGACGGTGCAGCAAAGTGCGCTGGGCGGACCGGTGGATATCGGCACCTTCAAGCACCTGCCGCCGACGCTGATGCTGCAGTACCACTTCATGCCCGAGGCGAAGATCCGCCCCTATGCTGGCGTGGGCCTGAACTACACGCGCATCAGCTCGGTGAATCTCTTCGTGCCGACCGTCGGCCCCCTGGACCTCGACCGCAACAGCTTCGGCCTGGCGGTGGGCGGCGGGGTGGACATCGCGCTCACGAAGAACGTCTTCCTCAACTTCGACGTCAAGAAGGTCCAGATCCGCACGGACGTGACGCAGTTCGGCGCCAGGCTCTCCACCGTGAAGCTCGATCCCTGGCTGTTCGGTGCGGGTGTCGGGTACCGATTCTGATGCCGTGCACCGCTTCCTGCGCGGGGCCGGGCGACGCGGCGGCCACCGCAGCCGCGTTGAAGTCGATCGCCTCGCGCTCCGGCCTTCGCCCCTGGACCCTCGCGGGTCGCGAACTGCTTCCGGTGGTGCAGGGCGGCATGGGCGTGGGTGTCTCCGCGGGCGGTCTTGCCGGCACGGTCGCGGGGCTGGGCGCGGTGGGCACGGTCTCCTCGGTCGACCTGCGACGCCTGCACGCGGACCTCATGGCGCGGACCGCGCATCTCGACGGCGAGCCTGATGCGCGCGAGCGCATCGATGCCGCGAACCTCGAGGCCCTCGGGCGCGAGATCGCGCGGGCCCGCCGCCTCGCGGACGGACGCGGCCTCGTCGCGGTGAACGTGATGAAGGCGCTGTCGGCCTACGAAGCGCAGGTGCGGCATGCGCTGGCCTGTGGCGCCGACGCGCTGGTGGTCGGCGCCGGCCTGCCGCTGGACCTGCCCGAACTGGCGAGCGACCACCCGCGGGCGGCATTGATCCCGATCCTGTCCGATGCGCGTGGCGTGCAGCTCATCGTGCGCAAGTGGGAAAAGAAGGGGCGCCTGCCCGATGCGATCGTGATCGAGCATCCGCGGCTCGCTGGCGGCCATCTCGGCGCATCGAAGGTGGGCGACCTCGCGGATCCGCGTTTCGACTTCGAAGTGGTGCTGCCGCAGACGCTGGAATTCTTCCGCTCGGCCGGCCGGCATCGAGGGACGCATCCCGCTCGTCGTGGCCGGCGGCATCGGCAGCCTCGACGACGTCCGCCGCGTCCAGTCGCTCGGCGCGACGGCCGTGCAGTTGGGCACGGCCTTCGCCGTCACGCTCGAATGCGACGCGGACCCGGGCTTCAAGCGCGTGCTGGCCGACGCGAAGGCCGAGGACATCGTCGAGTTCACGAGCGTGGCGGGCCTGCCCGCACGCGCGGTACGCACGGGCTGGCTTGCCAAGTACCTGCGGCTGGAGCCGCGGCTGCAGGCCAAGGTCCACCACGAAATCCAATGCACGATGCGCTTCGACTGCCTCGCCCGCTGCGGCCTGCGTGATGGCACGCCGGGCTGGGGCAAGTTCTGCATCGACAAGATGCTGGGCCATGCGCTGGCCGGGGAAGCCCAGCGGGGGCTGTTCTTCCGCGGCGCGGGGCGGCTGCCGTTCGGAAGCGAAATCCGCTCCGTCGCGGACTTGATGCGCTGGCTGCTGGGCGGCCTGCTGCCGTCGGCGCCAGCGGAGGGCGCCGCCGCGGCCTGAATGCCGGTCAGCGGCTTGTCCGAAGGTTCAGCGCCGGGCCGGCGGTGCTGTCGCGCCTCGGCCCGAGCGTGCCGTTCGCCGGGTCGAAGCGCCTGCCGCGCAGGTGCAGCGCCAGTGCGGCGTCCAGCGTCTGGACGTGCTTGTGGTACCAGTCCCTGAATTGCCAAGCCATCTGCCGCACGTGGGCCGCTGGCCCCGCGGATGCCTGCGCGAGCGCCTCGCGCATCACCTCCAGCACCACGCGGTGCTGGATCTGGTGGTCCCTGCGGGTGGCGTAGCCGGTGGCGTCCATCCACTGGTCCTCGTGCGCGAAGCGGAGGGCGGCGCATTCGACGAGGTCGCGCCAGGCGGCCGGCAGGTGCGCGTCATCGGTGCCGTCGATGATCGCCAGCAGGCGCATGAGCTCGTCGTGCGCCTCGTCCATGAACGGCAGATCGAGAGAAAGCGGGTCGAAGCGATGCGGAGCCTTCATCGGGGGCCTCCCTGGTGCGAAAGACCCCAGCGTACCGGCGCGCGGCGGGCCGCTCGTTGACCCCGCGCAATGATCGCGCGGCCGCCGCGCCGCGACGACCGCTCCTGCGTCAGCGGGTCGCGACGGCGGTGCCGTCGGGCAGCTCGATCTTCACTTCCAGCACCTCGAGGTCGTCCTGCCGCTCGAGCTGGACCTTGATGTCCTCGGCCTTGATCGACACGTACTTCGAGATGACCGCGATCAGCTCGCGCTGCAGCTCCGGCAGGTAGTCGGGGCGCTTGCCGCCGAGGCTGCTGCGCTCGTGCGCCAGGATGATCTGCAGCCGTTCCTTGGCGACGCTCGCCGTCTTCTTCTTCTCGCCCAGCAGAAAGGAAAGGAGGGACATGGGGCTACTACCTCGCTCCGAAGATTCGTTTGAAGAAGCCGGGTTTCTCGGCATCGACGAAGCGCATCGGGCGTTCCTCGCCGAGGAAGCGGGCCACCACGTCGCTGTAGGCCTGCGCCACGTCGGTGTCCTTGTCGTGGATCGCGGGCACGCCCTGGTTGGAGGCCTGCAGCACGCTCTCGGACTCGGGGATCACGCCGATGAGCTTGATGCGCAGGATGTCCTGGATGTCTTCGAGCGACAGCATCTGGCCGCCGGCCACGCGGTTCGGGTTGTAGCGCGTGATCAGCAGGTTTTCCTTGATCGGCTCGCCGCCTTCCTTGGCGCGCTTGGTCTTGGAGCTCAGCATGCCCAGGATGCGGTCCGAGTCGCGCACCGAGGACACCTCGGGGTTGGTGACGATGAGCGCTTCGTCTGCGAAGTGCATCGCCATCAGCGCGCCGACCTCGATGCCGGCGGGCGAGTCGCAGACGATGTAGTCGAAGCCTTGCTCGGCCAGCTCCTTGAGGATCTTCTCGACGCCGTCCTGCGTCAGCGCGTCCTTGTCGCGTGTCTGCGAGGCGGCCAGCACGTAGAGGTTCTCGCAGTGTTTGTCCTTGATGAGCGCCTGGCTCAGGTTGGCTTCGCCCTGGATCACGTTGATCAGGTCGAACACCACGCGGCGCTCACAGCCCATGATGAGGTCGAGGTTGCGCAGGCCGACGTCGAAGTCGATCACAGCCGTCTTCTTGCCTGCCAGAGCGAGACCGGACGCGAAGCTCGCGCTCGTGGTCGTCTTGCCGACGCCGCCCTTGCCCGATGTCACCACCACAATTTTGGCCATTGCCACATTCCTCTTTCGTTCGTTTCAGTTGTTCGGTTGATGCCGGAATCTCATTCGATCGCCTCGATCAGGATCTTCTTGCCGTCCTGAAGCGAGATCTGCGCCGCCTTGCCTGCCACTTCGGGCGGCAGCGGGACTTCGGATGTGCGATAGATGCCGGCGATGGCGACGAGCTGCGCCTCCAGGCAGGTCGTGAAGATGCGCGCCTCGGTGTTGCCGCGCGCACCGGCGATCGCCTTGCCGCGCAGCGGTGCGTACACGTGGACATTGCCGTCCGCGATCACTTCGGCGCCGAAGCTCACGATGGCCGTGACGATCACGTCGCCCCCGCGCGCGTACACCTGCTGGCCTGAGCGGAGCGGCTTGTCGATGACCAGCGTGCCGTTGGCCGGCACCGGCACCTCGCGCACGATCTGCGGGGCTTCGCTCGGCGGCTCTGCGGGTGGGGTTGCCGCCTTGGGCGCCGGCGCGGCAGGCATCGCGGTGACGGACAAACCGGCGGCACGCGCCGCGGCGTTCTGCGCATCGGTGCCGCCACGCACTGCGACGGGTTGCGTCTGGTGGCGCGAAAGCATGTCGCGCAGGCGCACGAAGTCGATGTCGGCTTCCGCGTCTTCGTCCTGCAGTTGCGAGAGGTCGATGACGACCGGCTCCTGCTCGAAGAAGTCGGGGGAATCCGCAAGCTGGGCGTCGAGCGCTTCAGCGAGCACGTCGAGATCGGCGGTGCGGAGAATGACCGCGATCAGCGGCAGCGTTGCGCTCTTGAACTCGAATACCGTCTTGCTGCGCGCGGCGGATGCATCGGCCATGGAAAACGTAGGTGCGAAAAGCGTTGGAGTCTAACGGGAGTGGCTTCCGCGCCATGAAACAGACGCTTCGCTATCACCTGACAGAACACCTCTTGCACCAGGTTTCATTTCAATTCTCCGAGCGGTTGAGCAGCGCGTAGAGCAGGATCGCGCCGAAGGTGGCGGTGCCGATGCCGCCGAGTGCGAACTGGCCGAACTTCAGTGTGAAGTCGCCTGTGCCGAGGATCAGCGTGATCGCTGCGGTGATGAGGTTCTTGTTCTTCGAGAAATCGACCTTGTTGTCGACCCAGATCTTCGCGCCCGACACCGCAATCAGGCCGAACACGACGATGCTCACGCCGCCCATCACTGCCAGCGGGATTGCCTGCACCAGCGCGCCGAACTTCGGGCTGAAGCCCAGCACCAGGGCGATCAGCGCGGCGACGACGAACATTGCGGTCGAATAGATCTTGGTCGCGGCCATCACGCCGATGTTTTCCGCATAGGTGGTCACGCCGGTGCCGCCGAGCGCGCCGCTCACCATGGTCGCGACGCCGTCGCCGATGAAGGCCCGGCCCAGGTACGGGTTGAGGTCGCGACCTGTCATGGCTCCGACGGCCTTGATGTGGCCGAGATTTTCAGCCACGAGGATGACGGCCACCGGCGCGATCAGCAGGATCGCATTCGCGTCGAACACCGGCGACGAGAAGGTCGGCATGCCGAACCATGCCGCCGCGGCGAGCGGGCCGAGATCGATCGGCTTGCCCATCCCGAGCACGTTGGTCAGCAGGGCATAGATGATGCTGGCGACGATCAGCCCCATGAGGATCAGCAGCCGCTGCATCATCCCGCGCGTGTAGACCGCGATCAGGCCCACGCTCAGGAAGGTCACGAGTTGCATCCAGGTGTCGAAGCCTGTGGGCGCCATGTTCTTGATCGGCACGCTCGCGAGGTTGAGCCCGATCACCGCCACCACCGCGCCGGTGACCACCGGCGGCATCAGCCGCTCGATCCAGTGCACCGCCACGTCGTTCTCGACTTCCTCGACCTCCATGCCTTCAAGGCCCTTGACGGGTGCGCGCTTGGTGCGCCGCTCGTTCGTGAGCGCCACGATCACGCCGATCAGCACGTAGACCAGCCCGCACGCGATGATCCCCCCGAGTGCCACGCCGAGATTGGTGTTCGGCCCCGAGCCCGCATAGCCCGTCGCCGCGATCACGACGCCGATGAAGGCGAAGCTCGACCCCAGGTAGCTCGGCACGCGCCCGCCGGTGATGAAGAAGAACAGCAGCGTGCCGATGCCGCTCATGAGGATCGCCACATTGGGGTTGAACCCCATCAGGATCGGCGCCAGCACCGTGGCGCCGAACATCGCGATCACGTGTTGCACGCCCATCGCAGCGGTCTGCGGCCAGGGCAGGCGCTGTTCGGGTGTGACAACGGCACCCGCACTGGCCGACACCTTTTGCCAGCGCGGAAGGTAGGACTCGCTCATGGTTTTCTCCTCGTTGGTTTGTTTCTTCTTTTGCCAAAAAGCGGTTGTAGGCGCGGCGGGCCGCCGGGACGGTCAGTTGCCGCCGGGCATCAGCACGGCCATGGTGATGCGCGAGACGCAGGTCAGCTCGCCTGCATCGTTGGTGAGGTCGATCTGCCAGACCTGCGTGGTCCGGCCCCGGTGCACCGGCCGCGCCGTGCCGGTGACCCATCCCGACGTTGCGGACCGGATGTGGTTCGCGTTGATGTCCAGCCCGACTGCGCGATGGCCCTCGGGCGCCGAGTAGTGCGCGCCGCAGGAGCCCAGCGTCTCCGCCAGCACCACCGAGACCCCGCCGTGCAGGATGCCGTAGGGCTGCACCGTGCGCTTGTCGACGGGAACGCGAGCCCGGATGAAGTCGTCCCCGATCTCCAGAAACTCCATCCCGAGGTTGGCGACCGCCGTATCGATGTGGCTTCGGGTCAATTCCTCGACCGAGATTTCTTTCTTCCAGATGCGCATTGGGAAATTTCTCCAGATTCGGGCTGCGCAGACTATAGCGATTGGCGCAGAAAACGACGCGCTCATCGCTGACAGCAGAGCGGCCTCGATGTGCGCAAGCTACGCCCATGAGCCGGACGCGACGTTGGATTGCTGTCTCCGCCGCCTTGCTGGTGGTGCTGCTGGGCGGACTGGTCATCTGGGTTCGCGACCGGTTGCCGAGCGACGAGCAGCTCGCCTCGGAAATTGCCGCGCGCTTCGAGAAGGCGTCGGGGATCGGCCTGCGCATCGGTGCGGCGCATTGGGCGCTGCGGCCCTCGCCGGTCATCGAGCTCGAAGACATCGCGACCGCGCAGCCAAGGCCGATCACCGTGCATCGCATCGTGGTCCGGCCGCGGCTGGCTTCGCTCTGGGGCCGCAAGGTTGCCGTCGACGAAATCGAGCTGAGCGGTGCGGTGCTGCCGCGCGCTTCCGTGCGCGCGTTCCGTGGTCGCTGGAACGGCGGCGATACGACGGTTGCGCTCGCGGGGGGCTGGTCGCTCACCGAGGTGCCCGTCCAGACGGTGCGCCTGCGCGACATCTCGTGGATCGACCGCCGCGACATCGCACTGGCGTACGACGTCGATGTGCGTTTCGATCCGCATTGGCGCCCCCGCGAAGCCGAGATTCGCCGGCCGGGCGTCTCGCCGCCGGCCCGCTTGCGTGTCGAGCGAGAGGGTGAGGACGACCGCTGGCGAACCTTGATCGACCTCGGCGGCGGCACGTGGAACGGCTCCGCCCGGCTCGAATCCGGAGACGATGGCCATGTGCGGCTCACCGCCGCGCTGGAGGCGAAGAGCGTGGACCTCGCGTCATTCCTGCGCAGCTTCGGGCGCCACAGCGCGGTCGAAGGCAAAGTCAACGGGCCGACGGAGGTGGACACCCAGGGCGCGAACGTCGGCGAGCTGATTCGCCACCTGCACTCCCGCACGCGCTTCACTGTTGCACCGGCGACGCTCACAGGGTTCGATCTCGCCAAGGCCGTGACCGCCCCCGATTCGGCACGGGGCGGGCTGACCCGGCTGGAATCGCTGACTGGCACGCTCGACACGCAATCCACCGACGACGGCGTGATGTTGCGCTACAGCAATCTCAAGGCGAGATCGGGCGTGCTCACCGCGAGCGGCGCGGCCACTGTGTTGAACCGCAAGCTCGATGGCGAGGCGGCAGTCGACATCGTGGATGGCGTCGTGGGTGTTCCGCTCAAGCTCGGCGGTACGCTCGATGCGCCTGTGCTGTCGCTCACCGGCGCTGCGCTGGCGGGCGCGGCGGTCGGCACCGCGGTGCTGCCCGGCGTGGGCACCGCGATCGGCGCGCGCGTGGGGCAGGCGATGGACAAGCTGCTCGGCCCTGACGAAGCGAAGTCGCCACACAAGCCTTCCGCCCCCGGCAAGTCGCCGCCGAAGCGCTGAGCGACGTTACGGCTGACATTTGCTGGCCCGATTTCTTTACCTGCGCTAGACAATCCCGGGGCGGCACGCATGCCAAGCTCCGCGTCTTCGGTCTCTACCCGTTCCAGCCACCCGAGGTTTCAGCCATGCACGTCAGCTATTCGGTCTTCACGGAAGTGCGCTTCTGGATCATGGTGGCCGTGTCCGTCGTACTGCCGTTCACGATCTACGGCGTGCTGATCGCCAAGCGAGCGATCTCGCGTTTCACGGTGCTGGTTCTCGGATTCACGCTGGTCGCGATCGCGGGTATCGATGTCTTCTTCCTGCAGCGGCTGGCGACGCTCGCGAGTGCGACGCCTTCCCTCGCGGACGACGTCTTCTTCGTCTCGGAAGTTCGGGTGGCGCTCTACCTGCTGCCCGCGCTCTTCGCGGGCCTTGGCATCAACGTCATCTCGCACGTCCTCACCACCCATCTGAGCGCCGCTGAAAAGCGCTTCAACGAGCAGCACGCGGATCCGGCGGCCGGGCCGGAGCTCTAGCGGGTCAGAACGACTCCCAATCGCCGCCTGCTGCCACGGCAAACGCGGCGGGCTTCTGCGCCGGTGCCGCGGCCTTCTTGACCATCGGCGCAGGCTTTGCCGGCACTGCGCGCTGTGCGACGGCCATCGGGCGATGGCCCTGGGCGTCCAGCTTGAACACGCTCACCCTTTGCGAAAGGCTGCCGGCCTGCTCCTGCAGCGATGCGGCAGCGGCAGCGGCTTCCTCGACCAGCGCGGCGTTCTGCTGCGTCACCTGGTCCATCTGCGTGATCGCCTGGTTGATCTGCTCGATGCCCGAGGTCTG
>JAGIBP010000013.1 GCA_017744285.1 Variovorax sp. | reverse complement strand
CCGGGGCCGGGGCCGGGGCCGGGGCAGGCGCCGGGGCGGGCGCCGGTGCCGGAGCGGGCGCCGTGGTCCACCAGCGTCGTTTCTCCAGGTCGGTGTCCTTGCTGGTTCCGCTGCCGTCGGTCGTCGTCGCGCCCGACGCGTCGGCGACCAGCGCCGCCTTTCCATCGACGGAAGAGGCGGCGAGCGTCGTGGAACCCGTGCTCGTTCCGGCCATGGCGCCTACGCCATCGCTGCCCCCACCCCCACATCCGGCGAGCGTCCCTGCTGCAATAAGAAGCAGAAGAGAGCTTTTATCCATTGTTTTCACAAAAAAGGCCTCAAGATTAAGAAAGGTGTGGTTTGTACGCGCCACCCCCGCCTAGGGGCAAGTTCTCTTGCAAATCCTTTCCCCATGTTTTTTTGGTTCCGGGGGCGCGGTTACAACCGTCATGCTCCGTGACGAGTTGCGCGTGAACTTCCTGCTTAATTGCAAAAAAATGCATGTAACAGGCGGCAACACTGCGGCTTCGGTGTTCATCATGCGCAATTTCAGGTCCGTGGGCCGCTCGCGTGCGCCCTCCGCCTACAGGCGTACGAGGGAGTCACCGCTCTGCGGCCGTTCCTGGGCGGCCTAAATTGAGGGAAGAGCCAGGGCGCTCGATGGCCCTGGAAGCTGAAAGGAGATGCCGCATGACCTGTCAGGAAGTCGTCTCGAAACCACCGCGAACGCGAAAGCCGCTCCTGGCTGCCTTGGTGATCGCCGGTGTGCTGACGACGCTGGCCGCCTGTACCGACCGCGCGGCCGACGAGTCGGCGCGCCGCCAGGTCGATGGTGCGGTGGATCAGGCGGGCAAAGCCGCCGCCGCTGCGGGCCACAAGGCGGCCGAGCTGGCAGAAACCGCACGTGACAAGACCGTGGAGTTCGCGAAGTCGCCGGAAGTGAAGCGGCAGGTCGGAGAAGCCAGGGAAGCGCTCAAGGAGCTCGGCGGCGATGCTGCGGCAACGAGCGACGACGCGGCCCTCGACGCGGCAGTGTCGGCGGCGCTGGCGCGTGATCCCGACCTGAGCGTCTCGCGCATCGACGTCCAGACCCGCCATGGCGCGGTGCGGCTTTCCGGGCCGGCGCCGAGCGAGGACGCCAAGGCCCGCGCCGGGGAACTCGCCCGCTCGGTCAAGGGCGTCACCTCGGTGGACAACGCGCTGGAGGTGCGGCCGCTGTGAGCGGACGCTGCTGGATAACCCTGACTGAAATTCAAGCAAATGGATGAAATTCGGTCAGTCCGGGTGTTTCGAATTCAGGCGATGCCGGGCGTTCTCCAGGGATAGATCCAGCGGACCCGGGGCACGCCGCAGTGGCACGGAGTGTGCAAGTTTCGAGCATCGTTTCTCGGGAGACACCGACATGGATCATCGCCAAGACCCTGCGGCGGCCGCGCATCCGGTCCTGGATGCCGACATTGCCATCCTCGACCTGTCGCTGCGCACCACCAACGTGCTGCGCTCGAACGAGCTTCACACCGTGCGGGACCTCACGCGCGTCCCCGCGCGCAAGCTCTTCGTGCTGTCGAGGCTCGGACGCAATTCGTTGCGCGAGATCGTCGAGAGCGTCGCCCGCCAGGGGCTCCGGCTGGCGGACTGAGTCAGCGGCCCTGGCTCAGGCGCCGCAGGCCCTGTTCGGTCAGGAACAGGCTGCCCTGCCGGTCGGCCATGACCAGGCCATTGGAGCGCAGCCGCTCCGAGACTTTGATGGTGTCGGTCGGCAGCTTCTGGGCGTGTGCAGCCTGCAGCGCCCGCAGGGTGTTCCACTGCGCGTCGTTCAACTGAATCTTCTTGACCACGGCCGCGAGTCTCGAACATCCGGCCGATGGCTGCCTCCCCCCAATAGCTCTTGCCAATCCAGGAGGTTCGGGTTAGGGAAAACGAGAAAAGGGGGAGTCCCGATGCGGTCGAGGGCGCGACGCGGCCTTCGGCGCCTTGCTGGTAAAACGGGGCTCGCCCATGCAAAACCCCACGAATCTTCCTGCCGAGGCGGCGGTCCGCCCCGTTCGTTCAGCCTCCACCGTGATCATCGTGCGCGACGGCCCCTCCGGCATGGAGGTGCTGATGCTCCGGCGCGCAGAGAAGGAGGCCGACCAGAACAGCGGCGCCGCGGTCTTCCCCGGGGGCACGGTGGACGCGAGCGATCGCGCGCTGCACACGCGCTGCGCCGGGCTCGACGACACGGCCGCCAGCGTGCGCCTGGCCATGCCGGCCGGCGGCCTCGACTACTACGCCGCGGCGGTCCGCGAGTGCTTCGAGGAAGCGGGACTGCTGTTCGCCACTGGCGCCGACGGGCGGCTGGTCGCGCTGGACGAACTGCCGCCGGGCGAGGTCGCGTCGCTGCGGGCGTCGGTCGAGGAAGGCGGCGATGCGATGCTGCGCCTGTGCGAACGCCACGGTTGGCGGCTCGCGGTCGACCGGCTGGCCTATTTCAGCCACTGGCTCACGCCGCCGGGCATGCCGCGCCGGTTCGACACGCGCTTCTTCGTGGCGCTGGCGCCGCCGGCGCAGAGTGCGCGCCCCGACGGGCGCGAAACGGTCGAGCACCTGTGGCTGCGACCGGCCGAGGCGCTGGATTCGGCGCGCGGGTTGCGGCTGATGAATGTCCAGCGGCGCATCCTGGAACAACTGGCCGGCTTTCGCAGCGCGGCCGACTGCCTGGACCACGCGCGCGGGCTCGGCGAAGTCGCGCGCGTCATGCCGCGCATTGCGCAGGGACCGGGCGGCCGCCGGCCGGTGAATCCGGGCGAGCCGGCCTACGAGGAAATCTCGCTCATCGACCCCGATGGCCAATGCCATGGGCGCTACGAGCTCACGCCGGGACTGGTGATGCGCCTGTCGCCCCGCGTGGTGCGCGTCACGGCGCCGGGCGCCGGCGGGCTGGTCAACAGCTACTTCATCGGCGACGGCCAGGGCGAGTGGGCGCTGATCGACGCATGCCCCGGCGATCGGGCGCATGCGGCGGTGCTCGTCGCCTCGGCGCCGGGGCCCGTGCGCTGGACCCTCGCAATCCGCGCTCCGGCGCCCTTGCTGGACGAGCGGCTGGCGTTCGGCGGATGCACCCTGCGCCTGCTGCGCACGGCCGATCAGCCGCACTCGCTGGCGTGCCTGCTGCTGGAGGAGGAAAGACTGCTCTTCTACCGCGACCCGGATCAGCCTTCGCTGTTCGCAGCCGCGGGCGCCGAATGGCTGGCGCCGGCCAGCGGCTTCCTCAGGCGCGCCTGAGCGTCGGCGTTGCCCTGCGCGTGATCCGAACGCTCTTCGAACTCGCGTGCCAGCACGCCGCATTCCAGCAGCGAGATGTCGGGGTCGCCTTGCCGGATTCGGACGTCCAGCAGGCATCGGCGAAGCAGGGCCATGGTCGATGAAGAGAAAAGGCCTCCTTTCGGAGGCCGATCCGGCATTCTCAAGGGGCCAGAGAGGCGGAATTTTCGCGCGGCGAGGAAGGGGTGTTCGCGAATGCGAAACAATTCCTCGCCTTTCAGAAGAAATGTCCTAGAGCAGATCCTCCGGCACGAGGGGCCCCACCACATCCTTGTAGAACCGCTGGAACCATGTCGACTCGGGCTCCGTGCGCAGGACGACTTCCTTCTCGCCGTCCACGGCCAGCCATTCGAGGCCGCCGCCTTCGTCCAGCCGCAGCCGGTAGGCGCTCTCGAGCCGGCTGATCTTGATGATGCGCAGCATCTCGCGTGCGAGCTGCGGGCTGTCGACCATGATGCCCAGCTCGGTGTTCTGGGTGGCCGAGCGGGGGTCGAGGTTGACCGAGCCGATGAACATCCGGCGCTGGTCCACCACCGCGGTCTTCGCATGCAGCCGGCCCAGTGAGTTGCCGAACATGCCCAGCCGGCCGCTGCGGGTGCGCGCGGGACTGAGTTCGTAGAGGTCCACGCCCTGGCGCAGCAGCCGCTCGCGGTAGCGCGCATAGCCGCTGTGCACCAGCGGTTCGTCGTTGGCCGCGAGCGAATTCGTGACGAAGGTGACGCCGATGCCGCGCTCGCGCAGTTGGGCGATGGCGGCCATGCCGCGCTCGCCGGGCACCAGGTAGGGCGTGGTGAGGACGACCTCGCGGTCGGCCTCGAGCAGGCGGCGCCAGAAGCGGTTCGTCACGCTGGCGGCGTAGGCGGTGTCGTCCGACATGAAGCGCAGCTTGGCGGGCGGGTCGGCCACCGCGTTCGCGCGCCCCCAGAGCAGGCCGAGCCGGCCGGCGTCGAGCTCTTCGCCGACCGGGCCATAGCCCAGCACGTCGCTCGGCGGCAGCACGATCTTGCGCGCGCGGGAATCCATCTCGACCTCCCTGGCGAACCAGGCGACCAGCGCATCGGGCGCATCGTCCGGCGGCACGATGGCCGCGATCGGGTAGACCTCCTCGCTGTTCCAGTACTCGTCGAAGATGCCGCCGAGCTGGTCGACCACCTTGCCGACCACCAGCGCGTCCATGTCGACGAAGTTCTGGGCCGTGTTGAGCGTGAAGTACTCGTCGGCGATGTTGCGCCCGCCCGCGACCGCCATCACGCCGTCCGCGATGAACAGTTTGTTGTGCATGCGGTGGTTGAGCCGCTCGAAGTCGAAGGCCGAGGCCGCCAGGCGCCCGGGCAGGCTTGCGCGTGCGCAGCAGAACGGGTTGAACAGCCGGACCTCGACGTTCGGGATCTGGTCCAGCGCCAGCAGCAGGTGCTGCGTGCTGGCGGTGTAGAGGTCGTCGACCAAGAGGCGCACGCGCACGCCGCGTTCGGCCGCTTCCTTCAGGGCGCTCAGCATGAGCCATCCGGCGCCGTCGTTCGCGATCACGTAGTACTGCACGTCGAGCGTGTGGCGCGCGCGCCGGGCCAGGTCGATGCGCGCCTGGAGCGAATACTCGCCCAGCGGCATCAGCCGGAAGCCGGAGTGCTCGCCCGGCGGCGTCGAGTCCGCGACGATCCGGGCGAGCGGGCTTTGCGGATCGACCGCGGGCGTCGTGGTCTGCGCCATGTGCTTGGCCGCGGGGAGGCTGCCGCACGCGGCCAGCAAGACCAGGACGAAGAGCAGGGCGGCGCGCGGCAGCAAGCCGGCGCGCGGGACGTGCTCTAGGATGCGGCTCATCGAGTCACCGGGAACGAAGACATGAACACATTCGCAGGCAGGGCTTTGGCATGGGCACTCATGGTGTTGGCGTTGGGGGCGGCCGCACCGGCGGGCGCGGCTCTCGATGTGGGGCAGCCCGCGCCGGCGTTCAGTGCGCCCGCCGCGCTGGATGGCAAGCCCTTCACCTATTCGCTTTCCGCGGCACTGGCGCGTGGGCCGGTCGTAGTTTATTTTTTCCCGGCCGCATTCACCGCGGGGTGTTCGATGGAGGCGCATGCCTTTGCCGAGGCCATCGACCAATTCGCCGCGCTGGGGGCCACGGTGATCGGCGTCTCGACCGATGACATGGACACGCTCGCCAAGTTCTCGAGCCAGCATTGCCAGGGCCGCTTCCCGGTGGCCTCGGATGCGGACAGGACGATCAGCAAGTCCTACGACGCGCTGATGCAGACCCGGCCGGACTATGCGACGCGCGTCTCGTACGTCGTCGCGCCGGACGGCACCGTGGCCGCGCAGTACCAGAGCCTGAACCCCGACCGGCACGTCGAGAAGATGCTGGACGCGGTCAGGCAGCTGCGCGCGGGTGGCTCGAAATAGGGCCTGGACACGCTCAGCCGACGATCTTCGCGATCAGCGCGACATCCGCCACCCCGGTGGCCGGCAGGCCGCTTCGTGCCTGGTAGTCCTTGACGCAGCGCAACGAGGCCTGGCCGAACACGCCGTCGGCCTTGATGTCGGCCCCGAGGTCCGACAGCCCCAGCTGCAGCCGGCGAACGTCGAGCCCGCGCGCGAGCGGCGACTGCAGCGAGAGCACGCGCGAGCCCGGCAGCGGGCCGTCATAGCACCCCGGCGGCACGGCCGCGAGGGTCGCGGTGGAGATCTCCTGGCCGCGCACGACCAGCGGCAGTTCGAGCCCCCAGAAGCCCTGGTCGATCAGGCGCTGGAAGGCATCCATGCGATACACCGTGGCGCGGATGTCGGCGCGCTTGTGGGTGGCCATCCACTGCCGCCGGGCCGAGACGTAGCCTTGGATCCACGCTGGCTCGCCGGCCTTTGCCACATCGCCCAGGACCGCGATGGTGCGGTCGCGAATCAGGGCCCATGAACCATGCACCGCGCTGTCGTAGACGACGGCGACGCCCAGCGGCGAGATGATGCCGAGCCGGCTCGCGGCGGCGAGCGCGGGGCGCCAGTAGGCGTCGTCGAAGAAGGCGTCCTGCGTCTCGCGCATCACCGGGTCGTCGGCGCACGCGCGCAGCAGGTTGTGGATCTTGTTGTCGGTGTCGAGCGAGAGGTCGCGTTGCACGAAGCGCGGCAGCGACTGCGCGAGCCGGGCACCGAAGCGCGCACCGAGGTTCGCGCAGTAGCGCTGCAGCAGCGCCGCGAGGTTTCCGGAGCCGAGCGTGGTCTGCGAACGCCCGTAGGTGAGGTGGCCGGTGTCGCCGGGGATCAGCGTCACCTGCCCATAGTCGCCGAGCACCGAGCCTGTCTCGAACAGGTTCACGATCGCCTGCGCGCTGCGCGCCTGTGTCGAAGTGAGCTGAGCGCCCACGGGGGGTGACATGGCCATTTGCGTTCCTCCTCCATCGGGCAACCCGGTCTCTGCCCGCGATTGCAGCAGAAAGGCGGCGCGCGTGCCACCCGTGCGCGCCCCGGGTCACAGCAGGTCTTCGTTGACGAGCGCCGCGAGCACCTGCAGGCCCAGCTTGCGCACCGGCTTCGCATGGGGCTCCCTGCGCAGCACGAGCGCTTCGCTGCCGCCGCCGCGCTGCGCGACCCACTCGATGCCGCCGCGGCCTTCGGCGCTGCGCACCCTGTAGCTGCGCGGCAGGCGCCCGTTGTTCAGCAGGCCCGCCACCTGCGCCGCGAGCACGGGGCTGTCGACGATCAGGCTCATCTCGGTGTTGGAGTGCGCGGAGCGGCGGTCCATGTTCATCGAGCCGATCGAGAGCCAGCGGCGGTCCACCACCGCCAGCTTCGCATGCAGGCGCCCCAGCGAGCCGTGCGGCCCGTCGGCGTGGGGCTCCAGCTCGTCGTCGCCCGGCATGAGCTCGTACAGCGCCACGCGGCGCTCCAGCAGCGCCCGGCGATAGCGGGCGTAGCCGAAGTGCGCCATCGGCTCGTCGGTGGTCGCGAGCGAGTTGGTCATGATCGAGACATGCACCTGCTGGTCGGCGGCCTGCTGCAGCAGCGCCATCGTGCGGCGCCCCGGAATGAAGTAGGGCGAGGCGATCAGCACTTCGTCGTGGGCCGACTGCATCAGGTCGAGGTTGCCGTTCATCACCACGCCGTCGTCGAGCGATTCGTTGTCCGCATCGGCCTTGCGCGGCGAATCGGCGATCACGCGCACCGCGGCCATGGACAGCGCGACGCGGCCGTCCGCGAGCTGCGGGCCGACGGTCGGCTGGCCGAGCGAATCGCGGGCGGCCGCAGGCGCGAGGGCTTCAGGCACGAGGGTCATGGCCGCCTCGAAATGGCGCCGCGCCCCGTCCATTCCCGCGGCGCCCGCGAGGCTCTCGATCGGATAGGCGTGGGGGCTGTTCCAGTAGGCATCGAACACGCCCGCCAGCTCGGGCACCACAGGACCGGCGCAGAGCAGGTCCATGTCGATGAAGTTCGCGGGCTCGCTGCGGCCGAAGTACTCGTCCGCCACGTTGCGCCCGCCGCTGATCGCGAACGCGCCGTCGGCCACCATGAGCTTGTTGTGCATGCGGCGGTTGATGCGCGAGAACTCGTTCATCGAGAAGAACACGCGCGCGCCCACGCTGCCCTCGCGCACCGCGAGCGGATTGAACATGCGCACCTCGACGCCGGGATGCGCCGCGAAGCCGGCCAGCAGCGCATCCTGGCCGGCGGCATGCAGGTCGTCCACCAGCACGCGCACCCGCACGCCGCGGTCCGCGGCCTCGCGCAGCGCGTGCAGGAACTGGCGGCCCGAGGCGTCGTCCGCGATCTGGTAGTACTGCGCGTCGATCGACTTCTGGGCCGCGCGCGCGAGCGCGATGCGGGCCTCGAAGGCCTGGTCGCCGGCCGGCAGCAGGCGCAGGCCGGACAGGTGCGGGTCTTCGGCGCGGACCGAGGCGGCCGCGACCGCGGCAAGCCGCGTGTCCGCCACGTCGGTGCGGGCCCGCGATGCCGGCCGCTCCACGCCGGAGGGCAGGCTCGCGCACCCCGTGAGCAGGGCGAACAGCACCAGCGCGAAGACGTGGAGAAGGAGGCGGGGCGGCATGCTGCGAATCTAGGGACGCGCCGCCCGCGCCGCGATGACGCAGTTCCCACGCCGAAAGTGACATTGATCACACGGCGCGCAGCGTCTGATAATCCGCCGGATCGGCGCCGCAGCGCACCCTCGCGCGGC
The DNA here is from genome assembly GCA_017744285.1 of Variovorax sp. GTDB lineage: Bacteria > Pseudomonadota > Gammaproteobacteria > Burkholderiales > Burkholderiaceae_C > Variovorax. The sequence continues at coordinate 64,600 of JAGIBP010000013.1, read as the reverse complement.
CCGCGCAACCGATGAGCTCCGCCAGCGACCGCCTGCCGCAGTCCCTGCTCGACGCCATGGCGCCGCATGGCCTGACCCGTGCCTTTCCGGCGCACGCCATCCTCATCAACGAGGGCGACACCACCGATTCGCTCTATATCGTTCTGAGCGGTCGGGTGAAGGTCTACGCCAGTTCCGAGGAGGGTCGAGAAGTCGTGCTCACCGAATACGGCCCCGGCGAATACTTCGGCGAACTCGCCATCGACGGCGAGAAGCGCTCCGCCTCGATCAAGGCGCTGGGCCCCTGCACTTGCCGCGTGGTGCCGGGCACGGAGCTCAGGCAGTTCCTGGCAGAGCAGCCCGATTTCGCGGTGCACCTCACGCGCAAGCTGATCCGCATGGTGCGCCGCCTCACCGACCAGGTGCGCAGCATGGCGCTGCAGGACGTGTACGGCCGCATGGTGCGCGTGCTCACGGAGCTCTCGGAGCCCGTGGGCGAGGAGCGCGTGATGCGCAATCGCCTGACCCAGCAGGACATCGCGGACCGTGTCGGCGCGTCGCGCGAGATGGTCAACCGCGTCATGAAGGAGCTCACCGCCGGCGGCTACGTCGCTCAGCGCGACGGGCGCATGGTGATCCTGCGCAAGCTGCCGCCGGCCTGGTAGGCACACCCGCGCGCGGCGCCTGTGGACCCTTGATCCAGATCAAACAGGCCGCCGGCCTGCCATGGTCGAATCGCAGACGTTACAAACTGTACAAAACATAAGGGACGCGCCGGCACCGGCGCCGTCCTGCAGGAGAGGACATGCGAACCGAAGTTTTTCAACAGACCCTTCAGCAACTGAACGGGTCGACGGCCGACATCGAAGCGTCGGCGCTGATCTCCTCCGACGGCCTGATGATCGCCTCGGCCCTCCCGCACGGCATGGACGAGGACCGCATCGGCGCGATGTCCGCGGCGCTGCTGTCGCTGGGCGACCGCGCCACGCGCGAGCTGGTCCGGGGCCAGCTCGAACGCGTGCTGCTGCAGGGCGAACGCGGCTACGTGATCATGAGCGCCGCCGGCCAGGAGGCGGTGCTGACCGTGCTGGCGCGCCCCAACGCCAAGCTGGGCCTGATCTTCCTGGACATCAAGCGGGCGGCCGAGTCGCTCGCGAAGATGATCTGAAAGTGCCTGAATGAGCCTGCTCACCGACATGCAGCCACCCGGGCAGCCGAGCACGCGGCATGAGTTCGTCCATGCCGACGGCACGCGGCGCGCCGTCTATTGCGTCGACCACGAAATGCCATTCCCCGACGGCCACCTGATCGTCTCGCGCACCGACCTTCGCGGCCATCTCACGCACGCCAACGACGCCTTCGTGACGATGAGCGGCTACGAGCGCGAGGAGCTCATCGGCATGCCGCACTGCATCCTGCGCCACCCCGACATGCCGCGCGCCGCCTTCAAGGACCTCTGGGAGACCCTGAAGGCCGGCAGGAAGTGGCATGGCTACGTCAAGAACCTGCGCAAGGACGGCCTGTACTACTGGGTCTACGCCACCGCGGTGCCCAACATCCGCGGCGGCGAGGTCGTCGGCTACACCTCGGTGCGCCGCAAGCCCTCGCGCACCCAGGTCGATGCGGTGGCGGCAACGTACCGGCAATGGCTCGCCGAGGAGCAGCGCGCGCCATGACGCTGAACTTCCTCATCGCGCCGGACTTCGCGCCGGATCGCTTCGCGGGCTGGCACATGCTCAACACCGCGCTGCAGCGCCGCTCGGGCATCCACCTGCATCTGCTGACGCCGGCTGGCGCGCAGGAGCAGGCGCGGCTGATTGCCGAGGGCTCGGTCGACCTGATCTACGCGAACCCCTTCGATGCCGCGAGCCTGATCCGCGAATCGGGCTTCGTGGCCTTCGCGAGGCCGAAGAACCACTCGGACGAGATGGTCATCGCGACCGCCGCGCAGTCGTCCATGGAGCGCCTCGAAGACCTCAGGCCGGGCTGCCGCATCGCGCTCACCGACAACCGCGACGTCAAGCTGATCGGGTTGCGGCTGCTGGAGGCCGCGGACCTGAAGGAACTCGACGTCCACTGGGTACAGACCGACGCCTACCAGGTCACGGCGCGCAAGGTCATCGCGGGCGAGGTGGAGGCGGGCTTCTTCCTCGCCGACTCTTACCACTCGCTCTCGCGGCTCACGCACGCGCGGCTGCGGCCGCTCATCGAAAGCGCGATCCACGACATCTCGCACGTGCTCATCGCCAGCCCGCGCATGGCGCAGGCGCTCGGCGGTGTGGCCGACGCGCTGCTCTCGCTCGGCGCGGACGAGGAGAGCCGGTCCGTGCTCGACGCGCTGGGCCTGCCGGAAGGGTTCGAGCGCATGACGGCGGAAGATGCCGAGTTCATGGTCGACCTGATGGACACGCTGCTCGACTGACGCGGGGCAGGAGCTTTCGATGCCTCGCGCCGCGTTTCGCCGCCATGGCCGCCAGGTGCTCGCGCATCCCGGGGATGCCGGACGGCACCTCGCGCGCCTCGCGGCCGCGCTCGAACTGCCAGGGGCGGAACCGGTGCAGGGCGCGCTCAGCGACCTGTTCGTGGGCTGCACCGGCGCTTCGGCCGATGTCCGCCGCAGCGCCCTCGCGATGGCGGCCAGCCGGCTCGACCCGCCGGTGCGGCGCGCGTTCGAACACCAGGTCGACCATCCCAACCCGGCGCGCAGCAGCGTGCTCGCCACGCGCTGGAGCGTGCTCGCATCGCCCTCCATGGACGTGCCCCGGCGCAGCGTGCGCTGCAGCAGCGACGACTCGCGCCGGCTGGCGCAGGCCGGGGCCGCGGCGGTCGAGCGCGGCGACCTCGAGGCGCAGGAGGCCTTTCTCGGCCACTGCCTGGAATGCGGCGACGTGCTCGCCTTCATGCTGGCGCGACGGGCGCTGGCCCGGCGCGGCGAGCCGCTGCCTGAGCGATGGGAGCGTGTCAGTGCACTTCTGCAGGCCGGAAAATTGACATGAGATTCCTGATGGCGGGTTTGCCGGACCGCGAGGCGGCCGTGCTGGAGGCCTTCATCGGCATGTCGCGGCGCGGCGCGACATGCGAAAGACTGCGGGGCACGCGGCTGCCCGCGAGCGCAGCCGCTGCGGGCGACCACTGCATCGTCGATCTCTCGGGCCTCGACATGCCGGCGTGGTCCGTCGACCGCGAAGCGCGGCTCAAGGCCCTGCTGGACGGGCGCTCCGCCGTGATCATCGTCCCGCCGGGCGAGGGCGGCGGATGGCTGTCGGCGTCGAGCCGCGCCGCGATCCGCCAACCGGCCGCCTGGGTGCAGAAGCCCTGCACCACCGAGGCCGTGCGCGCCGCGCTGGACCAGATCCTGGGCGGCTCGCCGACACAGGCCGTGGCATCGCCCGCGCTGTCGCGCGCCGGCTGGAGGCCGTCGCTCGAAGGCCTCACGCTCGCGACCGGCGCCATCGCCGCGCTCGACGAGGCGTTCCCCCAGGTCCGCCAGAAGTCGTTCCTGCGGCTCTTGACCGACGCGCTCGACCGGCAGCGTCCGTGCGAGCTGCGCGTCAGCAATGTCCAGGTGCTGATCGTCGAGCCTCGTCGCGGCTGGGTCGCGTCGAGCGTGCCGCCTTCGCTCCTGGCGCGGCTGGCGCGCGGGGAGCATCCGGCGGAGGCGATCCTGGTGCGCGAGTTCTCCGAAGCGCAGGCCTGCGAACGGGCCCGGGCGCTCGGACCGCGCCAGGAGCTCGGCACCTTCATGTGGCAGCGATGCATCGATGCATGGCGCGGCGGCGCAGGCGGCCCGGCCTCGCGCGACCTCGCGATCCGGCTCGACGCCTGCCCGGACTTCACGCGGCTGGCCGCGCCGGCGCCGGTGCATCTGCAGCTCGCGGCGATCTGCCTGAAGACGCCCCAGTCGTTCTCGGCGCTGCGGCGCCTCTTTCCGCGCCACGATGCCGCCGACATCGCGCTGTTCTTCGTCGGCGCCGTTCTCTCGGGCGCCGCGCGCGTGCTGCCGCTGGGCGCAGCGCCGCAGGCGGCTCCGGCCGTCGACCCGAGCCCCCGTCGACGGGGCTTCTTCCGGGCTCTGCTCGACAAGCTGTTCTGAAGGCGACCATGGCTGTCTACAAGATCCTCTTCGCCGGCCCGGTGGGTTCGGGAAAGACCACCGCGATCCAGTCCCTCTCGGACATCGAGGTCGTTCGCACCGAGGCCGGCGCCTCGGACCACGTGCGCAACCTGAAGGCGACGACCACCGTCGCCATGGACTTCGGCCTCATGAAGCTGGCCAGCGGCGACCAGGTGCGCCTCTACGGCACGCCGGGCCAGAAGCGCTTCGACTTCATGTGGGACATCCTGGCGGAGAACGCGCTGGGCCTGGTCCTGCTGATCGACGCCAGCGCGCCCGCGCCGCTGGACGACCTGCGCACCTACCTGCACGAATTTCGCGCGCTCATCGACCGGTCCGCGGTCGTGGTCGGCGTCACGCACGCCGAGGCCGGCGAGTGGGACACGCGCCAGCGGATCGGCGACGAGATGACCCGGCTGGGCATCGTGCCCACCGTCATGCACGCGGACGCGCGGGAGCGCGCGCACATGGCGGCGCTCGTGCAGTCGCTGATCTTCGCCATCGACCCCCTCGCGGGCGCCGATGCCGGCGCGCCCGAGCTTCAGGATCCCATCCGATGACATTGATGACCGAGCCGGACGTGCGGCTGATGCTGACGCCTTTCGGCGCGCTCCAGGCGTTCGCCGAGCTGCATCCCGCGCCGCACTGGGCGCAACTGCAGACCCTGATGGGCGCCGACATCGCACCCCACGCCGCCGCCTGGGTCCAGGCCGGAAGCGGCCGGGGCGAACTGCTGGCGCAGGCCACGCGCGAGGGCTGGGTGCACACGGTGATGCGCGAGCTGCGCGCGCCCGATGTCCGGCTCGACAACTTCCTTCCCCACGTGATCGCGGGCCTGTCCGGGCAAAGGACGGCGGCGCTGGCGTCGGAGGGCGGCTTCTGCATCGGCCGGGTCGGCTATACGCAGGAGCAAGCCGACATCCTCTGCGCGGCCGCGGCCGACTTCTCGGAGTTCGCGGCGCGGCAGCGGCACCGGGGCTGGCCCGGGGCCGGCCGCTTCGTGGCCTTCCACCAGGACGCCGCCATGCTCCTGCCCTCGACCTCGTTCGTGCCCTTCTGGGTGGATGGCGTGGCCTATTCGCTGATCCTCGAAGGCGAGCCGCTGCTCAACAACACGGCGCTGGTGGAGCTGATCTGGGGCGTCAGGACCTCGGGGGCGCGCTTCTCGCCGGCCTGATCCTCTTGCGCGCATCAGTCGTTCGCGCGGCGCGCGCGCAGCCGGTCGAACAGCACCGCGACGATGATGAAGCTGCCCACGAAGCTGCCCTGCCAGAAGGTGCTGATGCCCAGCAGGATCAGGCTGTTGCGGATCACCTCGATCAGCGCCGCGCCCACCACCGCGCCGAAGGCCGTGCCCACGCCGCCGGCCAGGTTGGTGCCGCCGATCACCGAGGCGGCGATCACCGACAGCTCCATGCCCTGCCCGAGGCTGGTCGTCACGGTGCCGAGCCAGCCCACTTCGAGGATGCCCGCGATGCCCGCGCACAGGCTGCAGAACATGTAGACGCTGACCTTCACGCGCTTCACGGGCACGCCGGTCATGGTCGCCGCGCGTTCGTTGCCGCCGATGGCGTACAGGTGGCGCCCCCAGCGCGTCCAGCGAAAGACGATGCTCGCGAGCACCAGCAGCACCGCGAGGAAGATCACCGGGCTCGGGATCCGTATCGGGTCCACGAAGGGCAGGGCGAGGTCGACGAAGCCGCCGCCCAGCGCCAGCAGCCTGGGCTGGTCGGGCCCGAACTCGTAGACCATGCGGTTGTTCGACAGCACCATCGCCAGGCTGCGCGCGATCGACAGCATGCCCAGCGTGACCACGAAGGGCGGCACGCCGACATAGGCGATCATCAGGCCGTTGAGCGCGCCCACCGCCAGCGCCGCGCCGAGCGCGAGCGGAATCGCCAGCCAGATCGACAGGCCCGCATGCATCGTCATGCCGATCACCATGCCCGAGAGCACCAGCACCGCGCCGACCGAGAGATCGATGCCGCCGGTGACGATCACCGCGGTCATGCCGATCGCGATGATCGCGACGAAGGCGAAGTTGCGCGTGACGTTGAACAGGTTCCTGCGTCGCGAACACGTCGCTCGCGAGCGAGAGCACCACGAAGGCCGTGACGGCTGCCACCGAGACCCAGAAGGTCTGCTGGCCCAGCAGCCAGCCGAACCAGGTGCCGTGGGCGCGGCGGTCGATGTGTTCTTCGAGCGTCGCGGCCATCTGATCTCCTCAGGCGTGCTCGATGGCGCCGGTGATGAGGCCGGTCACTTCCTCGGGCGAGCTTTGCGCGATCGGCTTGTCGGCCACCTTGGCGCCCCGGCGCAGCACGACGATGCGGTCGGCCACCGCGAAGACGTCCGGCATGCGGTGGCTGATCAGCACCACCGCGATGCCGTGGTCGCGCAGGCGGCGGATCAGGCTCAGCACCTCGGCGATCTGCCGCACGCTGATCGCCGCGGTGGGCTCGTCCATGAGCACGATGCGCGGGTCGGCCAGGCGCGTGCGCGCGATCGCCACCGCCTGGCGCTGGCCGCCGGACATGCGCCGCACCAGGTCGCGCGGGCGGGTCTCGGACTTGAGTTCGGCGAAGAGCTCGCCGGCGCGCTGGAACATCGCGCGGTAGTCGAGCACCTTGAACGGACCGATGCCCACGCGCAGTTCGCGCCCGAGGTACACGTTCTCGGCCGCCGTGAGGTTGTCGCACAGCGCGAGGTCCTGGTAGACGACCTCGATCCCTTCGCCGCGTGCATCGGCCGGCTTGCGGAAGGCCACCTCGCGCCCCGCCATGCGCAGCGTGCCGCCGCTGGGCGGATAGTTGCCCGCGACGATCTTCACCAGCGTCGACTTGCCGGCCCCGTTGTCGCCCATGAGGCCGACGACCTCGCCGGCCCGCAGCGACAGCGAGACGTCGCTGAGCGCCTGGATCGCACCGAAATGCCTGGAGATCCGCGAGAGCTCCAGCACGGGCGGGGCGGTCACTTCGCCGGGCATTTGTCCAGGTTGGTCGGCACGCACTCGTCGAGGCCGGTGTAGAGCGGGTCGGCCACCTGCTTGCCGTTGATCAGGTCGATCAGCACGGCCGGCGCGCGGTGGCCCATCTCGAAGGGACGCTGGCCGATCTGCGCGTGGCTGCGGCCCGCCTTCAGCGCGTCGAGCTGCGGCGGCAGCGTGTCGCCCGCGATGATGACCAGCTCCTTCGACTTGAGCTTGGGCATCACCTGGTCGGTCACCTGCGCGTAGGCCTGCGGACCGAACTGCGCCCAGCCGCCCACCAGGATGAAGGCGTCGAGCTTCGGGTTCTTGGTGAACACGTCCGACATCTGCTGGTTCGCGAGGTCGATCTGGTCGTTGGTGAACAGGGGGCAGCCCGCGATCTCGGTCCAGCCGCCTTCGCCCTTGAGCCGGTCGATGCCCTTCTTGCCGCCGATGGTGTCGCGCAAGCCCGCCGCGCGCGCGTTGATGTTGTCGGCCGCGACGTTGCCGAGCTGCATGCACACGGTGCCGCCGCTGGGCTTGAGTTCCTTCAGGTGCTTGGCCATCAGCACGCCCATGTCGTAGTTGTTGGTGCCCAGGTAGGTCTTGCGCAGCGCGCGGTCCGCAGCCGCGAGGTCGGCATCGATGGTCATGATCGGCATCTTCGGGTTCTTGGCCTTGAGCATCGTCGCCATGGCCGGCGCGTTCGACGGCGAGATCGCGATGCCCGCCACGCCCTTGTTGATGAGGTCCTCGACGATCTGGACTTCGCCGGCCTCGTCGGCGCTCGACGCCGGGCCGGTGTAGAGGCAGGTGTACTCGGCGCTCGCGTTCTCCTTGTTCCAGAGCGCGCAGCCGTCGCCCAGCACGGTGAAGAATGGGTTGTCCAGGCCCTTCACCACCACGGCCAGCGTTTTCTTCTGGGCCATGGCCGGCGCGGCGGCGAGGAGGGCGGCGAGCACCGCGCCTGCGAGCACGAGAATCGACTTCTTCATTGCGTCTCCTTGGTTGTGGATATGCACGGTCGAGATCTCCTGCGCCGCGGGCGGCCGCGGCATCTTCCGGGGGCTGTCGCGGCCCAGGAGGAAGGCGACTATAGGACCGGGCTGACGCGGTGTCGAGTTGCAAGTGCCGGCGTCCCGCGCTTCGTTGCGGCCGGGAAGGCGAACGCATCGCGAGACAATGCACAGGATGCAGAGAACCCACGCCTCATCGCCCGGCCTGGCGCGGCGCACCGCCTGCGTGCTGGCCATCGCGGCCCTCGCGGGCTGCGCCACGCCGCAGCAACCGCCGCCGGCCGCGCCCGCTCAGCCATCACCGCCGCCCTCCGCCGCGGCCCGCGCGCCGCAGCCCGCCGCGCAGGCGGGCAGCGAGCAGGGCTTCGCCCGCTGGGTTGCCGATTTCCGCGCCGAGATGCGTGCGGCCGGCGTCGGCGAGGCCGCGCTGCGCGATGCCTTCGACAACGTGCAGTACCTGCCGCGCGTGATCGAACTCGATCGCGCCCAGCCTGAGTTCGTGCGGCCCATCTGGGAGTATCTCGACACGGCCGTGTCCGCGCAGCGCGTCGCGACCGGGCAGGACAGGCTCGCGCAGGTTCGCTCGGCCGCCGACGCGGCCTCCGAGCGCTACGGGGTGCCGGCGAGCATCATCGTTGCGATCTGGGGCATCGAGAGCAACTACGGCGGCAACTACGGCAGCACGCCAGCCATCGATGCGCTCGCGACGCTCGCCTACGAGGGCCGCCGCAGGGACTGGGCGCGCGGCGAGCTGCGCGCGGCGCTCCGGATCATCGAGAACGGCGACATCGACCATGCGCGCATGGTCGGCTCGTGGGCCGGCGCGATGGGGCAGACGCAGTTCCTGCCGTCGAACTTCCTGCGCTACGCGGTCGATGCCGACGGCGACGGCCGGCGCGACATCTGGGGCAGCATGCCCGACGTGATCGCCTCGACCGCGAACTTCCTCGCGAGCTCGGGCTGGCAGCGCGGACAGCCCTGGGGCGTGGAGGTGCAGTTGCCGCCGAACTTCGACTACGCCCGCGCCGATCGGGCCGTGCGGCAGGCGGGCAGCCAGTGGGCGGCCGAAGGCGTGCGCAGCATGGACGGGCGGCCGCTACCCGAGTTCGCCGACGGCGCGATCCTGCTGCCGGCCGGTGCGCGCGGTCCGGCCTTCCTGGTCGGGCCCAACTACCGGGCGATCCTGCGCTACAACAACTCCGACAGCTATGCGCTCGCGGTCGGCCTGCTCGCGCAGCGCCTCGAGGGCGGACCCGGCGTGCAGGCACCCTGGCCGCGCGAGCTGACGCCGCTCACGCGCAGCCAGGTGATCGAGCTGCAGAACGCGCTGAACCAGCAGGGCTTCGGGAGCGGCGAACCCGATGGCCTGCTCGGCCCCGCGACCCGCGCCGCAGTGCGGCGCTACCAGGCGAGCGCGGGGCTGGTCGCCGACGGGTTCCCGACGCTGGAACTGCTCAGGCGCCTGCAGGCGCCGTGACGTCGTCCGCTGCGCTCGGAAGCGACGGCGCGACAGTCGCGCGGCTTCAGTAGCGGTAGGGGTTGTCGGGCCGGCGGTCGTAGCGGTTCGGCACGCCGTCGCGATCGTCGTCGCGCATCGCACGCGGGGGTGGCGGCGGCGGGCGGTCGTAGTGGGCGCGCGGCGGCGGCCCGGCGTCGTAGGGGACGGCCACGCAGCCGGTCAGCGCCGCGGCGGCAAGGAGGAATGCGAGGGAGGCTTTCATGCCGGTGACCTTGCCTGTGAACCGTGTTCCCACGGGTGGGGCAGCGCCTTCGTCCGGCGTAGGCGCTCGCCCTCGGTCGCTAGCGGAAGAGGTCGTTGAGCTCGGCTCCCGAGGCGGCGTCGGCGAATCCGTCGAAGCGCCCCTCGGCCAGTGCGCGGCCGGCGCGCATGAAGCCGCCCCACGCGGCACGCGCGAGCGCACCGCCGACGCTCACGCGGCGCACGCCCAGGGCTTCGATGTCGGCGAGGGTGAACTCGCTCGTCGCGCCGACCAGCAGGTTGACCGGCTTGGGCGCGACCGCGGCGACCACGGCGGCGATCTGCTCGCGCGTGCGGATGCCCGGCGCATAGAGGCAGTCGGCGCCTGCGTCCGCGTAGGCCTTGAGTCGCCGGATCGCATCGTCGAGGTCGGGGCGGCCGGCGAAGAAGTTCTCGGCGCGCCCCACCAGAAGGGTGTCGCCGCCTTCCTGGTCGATGGCGCCGCGCGCCGCGCGCAGCCGCGCCACCGCGACGTCGAGCTCGAAGAGCGGCGCGGCGGGATCGCCGGTCGAGTCCTCGATCGAGAGCCCCGCCACGCCGGTATCGATCGCCATGCGCACGCTTTGCGCCACGGCCTGCGGATCGCGGCCGAAGCCGTTCTCGAAGTCCGCATTCACCGGCAGCTCGGTGGCGGCGACCATCTGGCGCAGGTGCGCGAGCACGGTCTCGCGCGCCACGGCACCATCGCGGCGGCCCTGCGACCACGCAAAGCCCGAACTCGTCGTCGCGAGGGCCTGGAAGCCCAGGCGCTGCAGGTAGCGCGCGCTGCCGGCGTCCCATGGATTGGGCAGGACGAAGCAGCCCTGCCGATGGAGGGCGCGGAACGCCGCGCGCTTCTGTGCAACGGTCGGTGTCATGAAGGGAAGCCTTTCGGTTGGACGGGTAGGATCGGCCGCCAGGGGCGCATTCGAGCGCCCTCATTGTCGAACCTGGGCGTGGCCGACGCCAGAAAGGACATGCCGCGATGCCGCACGCGAGCCTGCGGGCCATGATGCTGAGTCTTGCGCTCTCGCTCGTTGCCGCGCCACCTGTGTCGGCGGCGCCGCCGAGCTTCTCTTGCGCCAAGGCGTCCGGCGCGGCCGAGCAGGCGATCTGCCAGGACGGCACGCTCGCCGCGCTCGACCGCGAGATCGCCCGCCTCTACCGCCTGGCGCTCGGCGGCCGGAGCCTGGATGCGCAGCGCAGGAAGGAACTCATCGCCACGCAGCGCGGCTGGATCAAGGGCCGCAACGATTGCTGGAAGGCCGGTGACCTCGCGGCCTGCATCCGCGACAGCGCGATGAGCCGCATCGGCGAATTGCGCGCGCAGTTCCCCGCCGCGCGAAGCGACGATGCGCACGGCGTGAGCCTCGGCCCGGTGGCGGTGCGTTGTCCGCAGGGGGCCAAAGAGATCCAGGCGACGTTCGTGAATGTCGAGCCGCCGATGGCGCTGCTCGCGTGGGCCGACCGCCAATCCCTGGTGCTCACCATCGCGCGCTCGGCTTCCGGCGCGCGCTACACGGCGGTCGCGCCCGGGGGCGATGCGCTGTTCTGGCAGAAGGGGCCCGAGGCGAGGGTTCAGCTTCCCGGGGGCGCGGAACAAGTCTGCAGCGTGGGGTGATTCAGGTCTTCTCGAACGAGTGCGCCACTTCGCGCAGCGCACGCAGGCGGGCATTGCGCGGCTCGCCCAGCTTCGGCGCCTTGCGCGGCACCGCGTCCTCGGGGAGCCCGCGCAGGCGCGCTTCGAACGCACGGCGCCGGCGCGCCCTGCGGCGTTCGGCCGACTCGAGCAGGCCGACGATCACCAGACCCGCGAGCGAGGCGAAACAGGCCACCATGGCCACCACCAGCAGCAGCAACTGGAAGTCGTAGAGATCGGGGTCGAGCCGGCCCGTGGCCGCGTTGGCCTGCGGCGAGGAGGAGGCGGCCGTCTCCGGAAAGAACATCTCGGCCGCGACCAGCGCCAGCACGATCAGCAAGGCCGCGACTGCCGTCCATGCGAAAAGCCGCCGATAGCGCCTGTGGTGTCCATGTTCATGTTCATGGAAATGCAAAGCGTGTTCATGGGGGTGCATAGCATCAACCTCGCCAACCACGTGGGACCGTGCCTGCGCCCGTTGTGGTGCGCCGCGCCGCCGCGGCGTGTCGGACGAGGTCTTGAGAGGCTGTGCGTGCAGGACCTAGTGCGACTCGGGCGGCACGCTGGGATCACTGCGGCCGGCCTGCTGCCGGGCGTCGTCGTCGTGATCGGTGTCCTCGTACTCCAGGTCGGCGTCGGGGACCGGAGGCGGCGTCTTCGCCTTGTCCGGGTCGTTGTCCTTCGTGGGGGTGGGGATGGTCTTCTTCATCGGGATCCTTTCGCCTGCACGGCCGGGTCGCCGCGCGTTCGCCCACTGTGGGCGCCGTGCCGCGCAGCCGTTGTCAGTGGACCGATGACGTCCTTGTGCGACAGGGGGCCGGCCCTAGAACAGGAAGGGCACGAAGCGGCGCGTGCGGGCCATGTACTGGCGGTAGGCCTCGCCGAAATGCGCCAGGCATTCGTCTTCCTCGCGCATGGCGGTGACGAAGAGCAGCGCGGTCGATGCCAGCACCAGCAGCAGGCCCAGCCAGGTGAAGCGCTGCAGGAAGACGCCCCAGGCCAGGCAGATCAGCGCCGTGTACATCGGGTGGCGGATGTACCGGAACGCGCCGGTCGTCACCAGCCGGGTGGTCTTCTCGAATCCGAGCAGCGCTTCGTCCTGGCGCGCGCCGCCGCTGGGCTGGCCCACCCGCCGAAGCTGGCGCACCGCATGCAGCGGCAGCCAGATGGAGGCGATGAGCAGCACCTGCGCCACGAACTGGCTCGACGTCAGCAGAGGGTCGTCGCCCCAGACCGGCAGATTGATCCAGATCAGCCCGAAGATGCATTCGACCGCGAAGAAGCGGGAGAAGCCGTGCGAGCGCGGCCGCCGGATCGCCCCGCGCGAGATGTACAGCACGACGGAGCTGACGATGACGAAGGTCGCCGGATAGGCCTGGAGGGGCAGCAGCATCGGGCGAATTTATAGCGCGGAATCCGGCGCGCGGGCGCTCCCGGCAACCTTCGAAGAAGCCATTGAGGGGGTGCGGACTCCCGGCCGCACCCGTTGACCGGTGCGTCCCATCCCTCCCACACTCGATGCTTCTTCGACCCCTGGAGAGGCATCATGGGATTGCTCGATTTGCTACAGCAGGCCCTGGGCGGGAATCCCGAGGCTCACTTCGACCAGGTCGTGCAGAACGCATCGACCGACCAGCTCGGCGCCGGGCTCGCGGCCGCGATGCGTTCGGAGCAGACGCCGCCCTTCAGCGACATCGTCGGCAAGCTCTTCAACGTGTCTTCGTCCTCGCAGCAGGCCGGCATGCTGAACCAGATCCTGGCCACGCTGGGGCCGGCCGCGCTGTCCGGCGCGGCGGGCGGCGCGCTCGGGCGGGTGCTGGCGCCCGGGCAGACCCAGTTGACGCCGGACCAGGCCTCGCAGCTGACGCCCGGCGAGGTCACGCAGATCGCCGCGCATGCCGAGCAGGCGCACCCGGGCATCGTCGATCAGGTGAGCCAGTTCTATGCGCAGCACGCCGGGCTGATCAAGATGATCGGCGGCGCCGCGCTGGCGGTCACGCTCGCCAAGATGAAGGAGCACGCGACGCAGCGCTGATCCTCGGCGCGGGCCGCGTTCAGCCGCAGCCGCGAACCCAGCGGGCGTAAAGGCGCTCGAGAATGGCGCGCATGCGTGCCGTGCGCAGCGCAAGCTCGCTCGCCGCATCCGCGGGGTCGCTGACCGCGGGGTTGCCCAGCGCGAACTGGCGGCGCAGTTGCTCGCCGTTGCGCTCCAGGGAGCGTTCGACGAGGGCGGGCGTCATCTCCAGGTGGGATTGCAGCAGCAGGTGGCGCTCGCGCAGCACGAAGGCCTGGTTCTCGCAGTGCGCGCTGCGGGCGATCTGCCGCGCTCCGGGCGGCGGCTGGAAGGTGTCGCCGTGCCATTGGAAGGTCTGGACCTCGCGATCGGCGAACTCGCCCCACCATTCGCGCGCCAGCGCATCGCCGCCGGTCTGCAGAGGCTGCCAGCCGATCTCGGGCGCGGTATGTCGCCCGACGCTGCCGCCGAGCGCCAGCGCGAGCAACTGGCTCCCGAGGCAATGGCCGGCCAGGGGCAGTCCCTGTGCGTCGGCCTCGCGGATCAGGGCCAGTTCGCGCGGGATCCACGGCAGGTCGTCGTGCACGCCCATGTAGCCGCCCATGAAAACGAGGCCGCCGAACGCGCTGGCGCTGTCCGGCACCGGCTCGCCATCGACGATGCGGATCACGCGCACCTCGCGGCCCAGCGATTCGAGGATGGGGACGACCGTGCCGGGCGCGCCGACCTCGGTGTGCTGGAAGACGGCGATCGGCTTCACGGCGAGACCGGCTCCTCGATGCCCACGCCGAGCAGCCGGTCCAGCAGCGCGGCGTCGGCGGCCAGCGCGGCGCTGGGGCCTGCGTGCACCACCGTGCCGCGCTCCAGCACGATGGCCTCGTGGGTCATCTCGAGCGCGAGCACGGGGTGCTGCTCCACCACGATGGAGGCCAGGCCTTCGCTTTCGCACAGCCGCCGGATCGAGCGCGCCAGCTCCTCGACGATGATCGGCGCGAGACCCTCCATCGGCTCGTCGAGCAGCAGCAGCGTGGGGTTGGTCATCAGCGCGCGGCCGATGGCGAGCATCTGCTGCTCGCCGCCGGAGAGCTGGTTGCCGTAGTTGGCGCGGCGTTCGCGCAGGCGCGGGAAGAAGGCGTAGACGCGCTCGAGGCTCCACGGCCCCGGCCGTGCGACGACCGCGAGGTTTTCTTCCACCGTCAGAGAGGGGAACACCTCGCGCTCCTGCGGCACCCAGCCCAGCCCCGCGCGCACGCGCCGGTGCGCGGGCCAGCGGGTGATGTCCTCGCCGCGCCAGCGGATCGCGCCGCTCATCACGCGGGTGTTGCCCATCAGCGTCTCGAGCAGGGTGGTCTTGCCCACGCCGTTGCGCCCGAGCACCGCGAGGCTCTGGCCCGCGGCGATCGAAAAGCGCAGGCGGTCCAGCACCACCGCGTTGCCGTAGCCGGCGGTGAGCGTGTCGAATGCGAGCAGCTCGGACATCGGTCAGCGCGCCTCGTAGACCAGCTTGCCGCCGACGATGGTCTGCAGCGGCTTGATGTCCTTGATCTGCTCGTCGGGCACGGCCAGGTAGTCGGCCGACAGCACCACCATGTCGGCGAACTTGCCGGGCTCGATCGAGCCCTTCTTCGCTTCCTCGAAGGTGTAGTAGGGCCCGGCGTTGGTGTAGAGGCGCAGCGCCTCCTCGCGCGTCAGGGCCTGGTCGGCGCCGTAGACGTTGCCGGCCGGATCCTTGCGCGTGACCATGATGTACAGGCCGACGAAGGGGTTCAGCAGGTTCACCGGGTTGTCGGTGCCGGCGGCCGTGCCCTGGACGCCCAGCGTGTCCAGCAGCCAGCGGCTGGGCACCGCGCGGTTGGCGAGCTTCGCGCCCATGAAGCGCTCCACCGTCGCGGCCTTGTCCCACATGAAGGCGTTCTGCGCGTCGACGCGCACGCCCAGGCGCTTGGCGCGCTGGATCTGCTCGGGCGTCATCAGGCTGCCATGGATCAGCACGAAGCGACGGCCCTGGATGGAGCGGTCGCGGTCGGCGCCCTCGTAGGCGTCGAGCACGAGGTCGGCCGCCGCGTCGCCCACGGCGTGCGTGCCGACGCGCCAGCCGTGGCGGTTGGCCAGGACCACGCTTTGCTTGTAGGCCGCCGGATCGAGCGCCAGCGTGCCATGGTTGTGCGGATCGTCGGCGAAGGCCTCGCGGATGTAGGCCGACTTGAGCGTCATGCCGCCGTCCGCCACGATCTTGATGCCTGCGGTGCGCACCCAGTCGTCGCCGGTGTCGTCCTTGAACCGCGCGTTCTTCAGCATCTGCTCGAACTCGGCCGCGGTGGCGGCACGGCTCATCCACATGACGCCGGTGCGCACGCTCGCCTGGCCGCGCGCGGCCACGGTGCGGTAGCCCTCGATCTCGTCCTCGCCCAGCGCCGCGTCGATGGTGCTCGTGATGCCCGACTGGTTGTAGATGCGCTGGGCCGTGGCGATCGTCGCCACGAGCTGCTCGGGCGTCGGCTTCGGGATCTTGTTGGAGACGAGATCCATCGCCGTCTCTTCCAGCAGGCCGGTGGCCTCGCCGCTGGCGTCGCGGTGGATCTTGCCGCCCACCGGGTCGGGCGTGGTGCGCGTGATGCCGGCGAGCGCCAGCGCGCGGCTGTTGGCCATGGCGAAGTGGCCCACGGTCTCGACGAACACCGGGTGGTCGGGCGCCGCCGCGTCGAGCTCCTGGCGCGTGAGGTAGCGGCGCTCCTGCAACTGCGACGGCGGGTGCCAGCGGCTGGTTTGCACCCACTGGCCGGCGGGCACGTTCTTGGCCTTGATGAACTCGCCGATGATGGCCTGGGCCTGCGCCACGGTGCGCGCGCGGATCACCGGGGCCGTGGTCTCGGCCGCGCCGGCCGCGATCATGTGGCTGTGGCTGTCCATCAGGCCCGGGATCACGGTGCGCCCCTGCAGGTCGACCATGCGCGTCGCGGACTGGACGTAGCGCTGCATCTCGGCATTGCTGCCCACGGCAAGGAAGCGGCCGTCCTTCACGGCCACGCCCTGCGCCACCGAGAAGGCCTTGTCGACCGTCAGGATGTGGCCGTTGACGTAGACCGTGTCGGCTCCGGACGGGGGCGTGCTGGCGCAGCCCAGCAGCAGCGCGGCGGCGCCGACGAGCGGCAGGCACTTCGAGAGGGGGAATCGCATCATCGTTGGCTCCGGGGGGTGGGGGGATGAGAGGGGGATGGCGGTCGGGCCGTCGGCCCGCGGGTGCCCAGGTAGACCTCGCGCACGAGCGGGTCCTGGCCGATTTCGGCCGGCGTGCCCTCCGTGAGGATGCGCCCGGCCACCAGCACCGAGATCC
This sequence comes from Variovorax sp., assembly GCA_017744285.1. Classification (GTDB taxonomy): domain Bacteria; phylum Pseudomonadota; class Gammaproteobacteria; order Burkholderiales; family Burkholderiaceae_C; genus Variovorax. The sequence goes on along the minus strand of JAGIBP010000013.1, from coordinate 47,798 downwards.
GGCGCGAGAAGCGGAAGACGAGGTTCATGTCGTGCTCGATGAACAGCACGCTGATGTCCGGCGGCAGTTCGGCGATCACTTCGAAGAGCTCGCCGCTTTCGTCCTGCGGCACGCCGGCCGCGGGCTCGTCGAGCAGCAGGATGCGTGGACGCGCCGCCAGGGCCAGCGCGATCTCCAGCAGCCGCTGCTTGCCGTAGGCGAGCTGGGCCACCGGCACGTTCGAGAGGTCGTCCAGGCGCAGGCGCGCGAGCAGGGCGTGGGCTTCGTCGAAGACATGGGTGCAGCGCGTGAGCGGCCGCCACCAGGTCGCGCCCAGGCCCTCGCGTTCGCTGATGGCGAGCACCACCGAAAGCAGCGGCGTGAGGCTGGGGAACAGCGTGTTGATCTGGAAGGTGCGCGCCAGTCCCAGCCGCGCACGCTGGTCGCAGGTGAGGGCGGTGATGTCCTGGTCGCCCATGAGGATGCTGCCCGCGGTCGGCCGGTACACGCCGGTGAGCAGGTTGATCAGCGTGGTCTTGCCCGCGCCGTTGGGTCCGATGAGCGCCTGCCGCGCACCCGGTTCGAGCGTGAGGTTCACGCCGCCGACGGCCTGGAAGGCGCCGAAGCTGATGCCCAGGCCCTGCGTCTGCAATGCATGCGCCGCGCTCATCGCGAGGTCTCCCCGGTGCGCACGCGGCGCGACAGCGCGCCCATGATGCCGCCGCGGCCGAGCATGACCACCGCGATCAGGAAGATGCCGAGCCAGAACATCCAGTACTGCGGGTTCATGTCGGCGAACCAGTCGTGCACCAGCATGTAGACGATGGCGCCGACGAGGCCGCCATAGAGGCGTCCCGTGCCGCCGAGCACCAGGATGATCAGCACCTCGGCGGACCGGTTGAAGCCGATCGATTCGATGCCCACGAACTGCGTGGTCTGCGCGAGCAGGGCGCCGGCCACGCCCGCGACAGCGGCGGACAGGGCATAGGCCGTGCGCAGGCGCGCTTCGACCGGCGAGCCGATGGCCAGCATCCGCTTGCGGCTGTCATGGATGCCGCGCAGCGCCAGGCCGAAAGGCGATCGCAGGACGAGGCGCACCAGCAGGAACATGACCAGCACGACCCCGTAGGCGTAGCAGAAGGCGGTCTTGCCGTACAGGTCGAACTCGAAGCGGCCGAGCACCGGCGAGATCGCCACCCCCTGGAGGCCGTCGGAGCCTCCGGTGATCGGCGCGAGGCGGTTGACCAGTTCGGCCAGCAGCACGCAAACGCCGATCGTGATCATCAGGCGGGTCAGGTCCGCGCCGCGCACGATCAGGTAGCTCAGCACGTAGCCCAGCGCGGCGCACACGACGAGGGCCAGCAGCAGCCCGGAGAAGGGCTCGCCCCAGCCGTGCCTGGCCAGCAGGCCCGCCGCGTAGGCGCCGGTGCCGAAGAAAGCCGCGTGCCCCACCGTCAGGATGCCGGCGTAGCCCAGGGCCATGTCCAGCGAGACGGCGAACAGGCCGAAGATCAGGACCTGGCTCATCAGCGTGAGCTGGTCGGGCAGCATGAAGAAGCTGCCCGCGAGCGCGAGCCAGAAGACGATCTCGGCGGCGCGCTGCCGTGGCGGCGTGAGCGTGATCAGCGTGTTCTTCACGAGAGTCCCTTGCGAGGCACGATGCCGTTGGGCCGCAGCAGCAGCATGGCGATCATGAAAACGTAGATGAGAAAGGCGCCGGCTTCGGGCAGGTAGTACTTGCCCGCGACGTCCACGACGCCCACCAGCAGCGCGGCGATGAACGGGCCCGTGATGGTGCCGGCGCCGCCGACGCACACCACGATCAGGAAGTACACGAGGTACTTGAGCGGAAAGCTCGGCTCCAGCCCCAGCATGCCCAGGCTCAGCGCGCCGCCCAGTCCCGCGAGGCCGCAGCCCAGCGAGAAGGTCAGGAAGAACAGCCGCTGCACGTGGATGCCCGTGCCGCCCGCGACGCGCTGGTTGTCCACCGCGGCACGCACCATGGCCCCGTAGCGCGTCTTGCCGAGCACCAGGAGCAGCCCCGCGAGCACCAGCGCGCCGGCCACGATCAGGAAGAGGCGGTAGCGTCCGACGGCGAAGCTGCCGATCGCCAGCTGCCCTTCGAGGTACGGAGGCAGCGAGAACGGCTGCATCGTGGGACCGAAGCCCCAGGTGAAGGCCGCGATGGACACGAACACGAGGCCGATGGACAGCAGCACCTGGTCCAGCGGATGCGCGCGGTACAGGCGCCGGTAGAAGACGAACTCCAGCACCGCGCCCACCCCGGCCGCGGCCACGAAGGCGGCGGCCAGGGCGGGAAAGAAGCCCAGCCCCATGCGGCTCATGAGCGCGCTGGCCGCATAGCCGCCGACCATGGCGAAGCTGCCATGCGCGAGGTTGACGAAGTTCATGAGCCCCATCGTGATGGACAGGCCCACCCCGATCAGGAACAGGAGCATCCCGTAGGCGACTCCGTCGAAAACGACAATTGCCATGTGAGTCACCCCCCAAGCCGCTTCGCGGCTCCCCCCTCTCTCGCCTTCGGCGGGAGGGGGGCAATCCCAGCGGCCCGGCCAAGCCGGTTCCGCGGGATTCCTGGACCGGGTTGCGCCGGTTTCGAGGGCCGTGGGCTCACTGGGTTTCCTTCGCCGGATCCTTGACGCGGTCGAACTTGTCGAACTCCACGTTGACCAGCTTGCCGCCCACCTTCTCGGTCTTGCGGATGTAGACCGTCTGCACGATGTCGCGCGTGGCCGCGTCGATCTCGATCGGGCCGCGCGGGCTCTCGAAGGCGAGGCCCTTGAGCGCCTGCATGACCTTGTCGCCGGCCGCGTCGCCCTTCGTCTTGGCGAGCGCGAGGTCGATCGCGGCCATCGCGTCATAGGCCGCCACCGCGAAGTAGTTCGGCCGCAGCGAGGTGCCGAACTGCGCCTCGAAGTCCTTCACGAACTTCTGGTTCTTGGCGCTCGGGTGCGCGTAGGAGTAGTGGTGGCTCGTGACCAGGCCCAGCGCCACGTCGCCGGTGGCTTCCATGAAGCTGTCGTCGGTGGCTTCGCCGGTGGCGAAGAGCTTGATGCCCGCTTCTTCCATGCCGCGCTCCTTCCAGACCTTGAGGAAGGCCGGCGGCATCACGCCGGAGGGAAAGAAGAAGAACACCGCCTGCGGCTTGGCGTCCTTGATGCGCTGCACGTAGGCCGAGAAGTCGGGGTTGTTCATCGGCGTGCGCACCTCGCCCACCACCTTGCCGCCGCCGGCGGTGAAGGCCTTCTTGAACGCGGTCTCGGCGTCCTGGCCCGCCGCATAGTCGGCCACCACGGTGTAGGCCTCCTTCACGCCCTGCTTGAGCATGTGGCGCGCCATCGGATCGCTCACCTGCTGCACCGTGAAGGCCACGCGCGCGACGTAGGGCGAGCTGGTCGTGATGGCGGACGACGAGGCGTTCATCACGACGGTGGGGATCTTCGCCTGCGTGGCGATCGCGCCGACGGCATAGGCGTTCGGGCTGAAGTCCAGCCCGGTCAGGATGTTCACCTTGTCGCGCACGATCAGTTCCTGCGCGATGCGCTTCGCCGCGTCGGGGGCGGGTCCGGCGGTGTCCTTCTTGATGACCTCGACGGGGCGGCCCGCGATCTTGCCGCCGTGCTCCTTCAGGTACAGCGCCACGCCCGCGTCGAACTGGCGGCCGTAGTCGGCATAGGGGCCGGAGTAGGTGGCGATCAGGCCGATGCGCAGCGCGTCCTGCGCAAAGGCGGGCGCGTGGGCGGCGGCGCAAGCCAGCATGACTGCGCTCAACAATGTTCTCTTGCTCATCTTCATCGAGGAACTCCTAGGGTTGACCGGCGAACCGGGGGGAAGAAACGTGGTGAGGGGCGAACCGGTGAAGGGCGGCTCATCCGTGAAGGGTCTTGAGGTCGAAGGACTCGTCCCGCAGCTGGCGCGGATCGATCCGTGCGCGGCGTGCGATCAGCTTGCGGCTGAGCATGTGTTCGGCCGGCCGGTTCACCGAGTGCGACGCCACGAGCGCGCCTTCGCGCAGGTAGAAGAGGCTGAAGCGGTCCGCCCGCATGTCGCCGCGCGCGACCACTTCGTCGCCGGGCATGGGCAGCCCCGCCATCTGCAGCTTGAGCTGGTGCTGGTCGCTCCAGAACCACGGCACGCCTTCGAACGGCTGCGGCCTGCCGACGAGGGCGCTCGCGGCGGCGCGCGCACCATCGTTGGCGGCCTGGATGGACTCCAGCCGCGCACGGGCGGGTGCGCCGGGACAGGCCGCGAGCGCCATGTTGGCGACGTCGCCGATGGCGATCACGTCCGGCGCGCTGGTGCGGCCGAGCGCATCGGCGAGGATGCCGTTGTCGCACGCGATGCCCGCCTGCCGCGCCAGTTCGACATTGGGCTGCACGCCGATGCCGAGAACGACCATGTCGCACTCGATGCGGCGGCCGTCGTCCAGCTCGACCTGCCGGACTTGGCCCGAGGCGCCGTGCAAGGCGCGCACGCCGTGGCCGAGCACGAGCTCCACGTCGCGCTGGCGATGCGCGTCGGCGAGGTACGTCGACATCGCCGGAGGAAAGCTGCGCGCGAGCAGCCGCGGCTGGCTCTCGACGACCGTCACGGCGGCGCCTCGGGCGGCCAGTGCCGACGCGACTTCGAGGCCGATGAAGCCGCCGCCGATCACGCAGGCCCGCGTGGCCGTCGCAAGCGCATCGGACACGCGCAGCGCGTCGTCCAGGGTGCGCAGGTTGAAGACGCCCGCCAGCGTGCTGCCGGGAACCTGCAGCGGCCGGCAGCGCGCGCCGGTGGCCAGGGCGAGCCAGCCATAGTCCAGCGTCGTGCCGTCCGCCAGCGTCACGGTCCGCGCCGCCGGGTCCAGGGCCGTCGCGCGTTGCCCCAGGCGAAGGTCGATGCCCTGCGCGTCGAAGAAGTCCGCGCCTCGAAGCGCCAGCGCGTCCACGGCGGTCTTGCCCGTCAGCACACCCTTGGAGAGCGGCGGGCGCTGGTAGGGCGCGTGGGGCTCCTCGCCCAGCATGACGATCGGCGCGTCGAAGCCCAGCTCGCGGGCGCTCGCCGCCAGCTGCGTGCCGGCGTACGAGGCGCCGACGATGACGAGCGCAGGCGCGGCGCGCGTCACGACTGGCTTTCGGGAATGCGGACCGCGAGCCCGTCGAGCTCGGCCGTGAGGACGATCTGGCAGCCCAGCCGGCTGCCGGGCAGGCGCTCGGAGGCGACGCCGTCGAGCAGCTCGTTCTCCATGTCGTCGGGCGGTGGCAGGCGGTCGATGAACGCGTCGTCCACGTAGACATGGCAGGTCGCGCAGGAGCAGCAGCCGCCGCACTCCGCATCGATGCCGCGCAGGTTGTGGTGGATGGCGGTTTCCATCACGCTGGCGCCGGCCTTGGCGTCGATGCTGCGTGTGCTGCCGTCTTTCAGGATGTAGTGGATCGTGGGCATGCGTGGGGCTCAGAACATGTCGAAGTACTCGCGGTGTTCCCACTCGCTGACTTCGAGGTTGAAGCGGGCGATCTCCGCTTCCTTGATGTGGCAGTAGTAGTCGACGAAGCGCGTGCCGAGCTTCTCGGCGAGCACCGCGTCGGCACGCAGGGCCGCGAGCGCTTCGGACAACGAACGCGGCAGCGGTTCGGCGGGGGTCTCGTAGGGCGCGTCGGCCGAAGGGCCGGGGTCCAGGCGCCGTGCGATGCCGTCCAGGCCCGAGAAGATCTGGGACGCCAGGTAGAGGTAGGGGTTGGCCGTCGGTTCGCCCACGCGGTTCTCGATGCGCGAGGCGCGCTGGCCGGGGCCGCCGAGCACGCGCAGCATGGCGCCCCGGTTGTCGCGCGCCCAGCTCGCGCGGTCGGGCGCGAGCGAGAAGGGGCGGTAGCGGCGGTAGCCGTTGATGGTGGGGCTGGCCAGGGGCGCGGCGCCGCGCGCGTGCGCCTTGAGGCCTGCCAGGTACTGCATGCCCAGCGGGCTCAGCGGGGCGCCATCGCCCGCCTGGGGCATGAAGGCGTTGATGCCATCGGAGCGGCCGCGCAGGGACTGGTGCAGGTGCCAGCCGCTGGACATCACATGCGGGATGCGCGGGCGGCACATGAAGGTCGCGTGATAGCCGTGGCGCTGGCAGATCTGCTTGATGGCGCTGCGCAGCAGCACCATGGTGTCGGCCGGCATCAGGCCGGCGGTGGGCCCGAACACCAGCTCGAACTGGCTGGGGCCGAATTCGATCTCCAGCGAGAGCAGGGGCAGGCCGAGCGCGGTCAGCTGCGAGCGCAGCAGTTCCATGAGCGGCTCCACGCGGTCGTAGCGCAACTCGGTCAGGTACTGGTGGCCCTGCGTGAGCAGCGACACGCGCGGCGGCTCGCCGGGCTGCCCCGCGTGCGCGAGGTCCAGGCTCGGATCGTCGAGCTTGAACACGTGGAACTCGACTTCGAGGCCGGCCAGGAAGTCGAGCCCCAGCGCGTCGAGCTCGCCGACCGCGCGCTGCAGGATCTGGCGCGTGCCGAACACGCAGGGCTGGCCGTCGGTGGTGTAGGCGTCGCAGAGCACCCATCCGGTGCGCGAGGCCCACGGCAGCACGCGAAAGGTGCCCGGGTCCGGCACGATCTTGAAGTCCGCGCCGCCCTGCATGCCGGGGGCGTCGAAGCCGCCGCCGGCCGTGAAGACCGGGAACACCGTCTTGTGCGAGGTGTCCTTCGCCAGCAGCGTGGACGTCAGGTTGACGCCCTCGGCCAGCGCGTCGTGCGCCGCATCGGCCACCAGCGTCTTGCCGCGCAGCATGCCGTGCTGGTCGGGCCAGGCGAAGCGGACCACGTCCACCTCGCCGGTCTCGAGCCGCCGCGCGAGTTCCTGGGCCTGCCGGCGCTGCTCGCCGGACCACAGGCCGAAGCGTTCAACGAAGCTTTTTTCCATGGCCGGCGTGCTCAGTCCGCGAGCCGCGCGCGGGCCCAGTCGCTGCCCTGGCGGCGGGCGAGATCGGCATCGCGGCAGTAGCTCGCGACCTTGGCCGCGCTGGCGACGCCGTCGATGGAAGGCGGCCCGGTCAGGGTGCTGGCCTGCGCGGCATCGGGGCGCATCGGGGCCGCGTCGCCCGCCATCGTGCTGTCGATGGCGTCCAGCAGCATCCTGCGATAGGCGACGATGCCCTTGTCGGTGGTGCCCAGGTGCTCGCGCGTACGGTTCTGGATCGGCCCCATCGATTCGCACGCCCACTGGTCGTGCACGTTGATGTCCGTGCCCATGCCGGTGTAGGTCTGGTTCAGCTGCTCCTCGACGCTGTAGCCGTAGTTGTTGCGCTTGTTCTTGCGCGAGGTGTATTCGGGCAGCTCGATCGTGCCCAGGCGCTGGTCGCGCATCTGCTGCTTGTCGACCGGGCCGGTGAAGCTGGTGAAGATCGCATACCAGTAGCAGTGCGTGTCGTCCACCGGCACGTGCCATTGCGAGATCGTCATCTCGCTGCTCATCGGGATGACGAAGGTCTGCGGGAAGACCACGTTGGTCACGCGCACGTGCGTCTGTTCTTCCGACAGCTTGCGCAACGTGGTCAGCTGCATGCCGTAGGGCGCGGGCGCGACGCTGATGTCGGGGCAGTCGTATTCGCGCAGCACCTGCGTGATCGCCATCTCCGAATCGGCCGAGGCGCCGCGGAACTGCTTGCCGTAGCTCTCGGAGGTGTCCTCGTCCTGGAAGAAGCGGTGCAGGAACGAGGCGTGCGCGGGGTCGATGCCCACTTCCAGTGCCTGAAGCCAGTTGCACTCCCACAGGCCCTTGAAGGCGAAGGTGTGGCTGTCGGGCGCCACGAAGCAGTCGAAGTCGGGGAAGGCCGGGGGCTCGCCCTCGCCGATGTAGGCGAAGACCACGCCACTCTTCTCGACGACCGGGTAGGCCGACTGCCGGATGCGCGTGCACAGCTTGCTGCCCGCGGGCTCGGCGGGCGTTTCCAGGCACTGGCCGGTCGCGTCGAACAGCCAGCCGTGGAACGCGCAGCGCAGGCCGCCGCTTTCCAGGCGGCCGAAGGCCAGGTCCGCACCGCGGTGGGGGCAGTCGCGGTCCAGCAGGCCGAGCCGGCCCTCGGCATCGCGGAAGAGGACGAAGTCCTGGCCCATGAGCTTCACGGGCTTGAGGGGGCGGGGACCATTCAGCTCTTCGGCCAGGGCCACCGGCTGCCAGTAGCGGCGCAGCAGCTTGCCGGCCGGCGTGTCGTGCCCGACGCGGGTCATCAGGTCATTCTTTTCGGCGCTGATCATGGGGAACTCCTTGAGATGGGTATGACTGCACGTGATTGCATGCAATGGTGTGCAGTATTCGCCGGCACATTGATGCCGGTCAATGGATGGCTATTGGAAATGGCTGAAAAGCAGGGTAAACACTGACGTTTCGAGGCAATGTTGCCGCGATCGATGCTCCTGCATGGTGCGGCTCTGCATTTCGTTGGGGCTCATGCGTCCATGTGCATGCATTAACCGGGCCAGCTTTGGGCTGCGGCGTGCAGCAAGCTGCGGGGCAGTAGAATGATGTGTCTTGATTGCATGCAGTCGATATGGACTCTCAACAATCCCGGGTGCTGGTTCAGTTGCGCGACATGATCCTCAAGGGCGAGTTCGTCCCCGGGGAGCGTCTGGCCGAGATCCCTCTCGCCGAACGCCTGGGCGCCTCGCGCACGCCGGTGCGCCTCGCCCTGGGCAGCCTGGAGCACGAAGGGCTCATCGAGCCGTCGCCGGCCGGCGGCTACCAGATGCGCCGCTTCACCTCGCGCGAGATCGCCGACGCGATCCGCGTGCGCGGCGTCATCGAAGGCTTCGCGGCCCGGCTGCTGGCCGAGGAAGGGGCGCCGCGCCAGCTGCTGCGCGAGCTCAACGACTGCCTCGAGGCCGGCGACAAGGCCGTGAACAAGCCGCAGATGGAACTCGACGACTACGCGGCCTACGTCGAGATGAACGACCGCTTCCACCGCCTCATCATCGACGGCTGCGGCAATTCGACACTCAAGCGGATCATGGAGACGCTCGTCGGCCAGCCCTTCGCCTCGCCGAGCGCGATGCTGCCGATGCAGTCGTCCATGGAAGAAGGCCAGCAGTGGATGCAGCAGGCGCACCGGCAGCACCACTCGCTCGTCCAGGCCATCGAGCGCGGCCAGGGCTCGCGGGCGCAGGCCCTGGGCGAGGAGCACGTCGAGATCGCGCGCATGAACCTCGACTACGCGCTCGACCGCCCCGAACTGGCGGCCGAACTCATGCCGGGCATCCGGCTGGTTGCGGGCAAGGGCCGGGCCTAGCCTGCGTCGGCGCGGCGCCTCAGCGCCGCAGCAGTTCGTCGCTGATGATGATCTTGCGCACCTCGGTCGTGCCCGCGCCGATCTCCAGCAGCTTGATGGCGCGGTAGAGGCGGTTGACTTCCGACTCCCAGATGTAGCCCGCGCCGCCGTGGATCTGCACGGCTTCGTTGAGCACCTTGTTCATGGTCTCGGCCGCGTACATCACCGAGGCCGCCGTGATCATGTGGATGTCGCCGCGTCCGCCGCCGCCGATCTCGAGATCGTTGGCCGCGCGCAGGGCCTGGTAGGTGAAGACGCGCATCGACTCGATCCACACGTACATGTCGGCCAGCTTGGCGCGGATCATCTGGAAATTCGAAATCGGCTGGCCGAACTGCTGGCGCGTGCGCGCGTAGTCGAGCGCGAGCTGCAGGGCGCGCTCGCAGATCCCGAGGCAGATCGGCGAGATCATGGCCCGCTCGAGGTCCAGCCCGCTCATCACGACCTGCACGCCGCGGTCTTCCTCGCCGACGCGGTTGCGCGCCGGCACCCGGCAGTTGTCGAACACGAGCTCGGCCGTCTGGCTGCCGCGGAATCCCATCTTGGTGAGCTTCTGCGCGACCTTGAAGCCGGCCATGTCCTTCTCGACGATGAAGGCCGAAATGCCTTTGGCGCCCTTGTCCTTGCTGGTCTTGGCGTAGACCAGCATCACGTCGGCGACGGCGCCGTTGGTGATGTAGATCTTGCTGCCGTTCAGCAGGTAGTCGTCGCCGTCGCGCGTGGCCGTGGTGCGCATCGAGCCCAAGGCGTCGGAGCCCGCGCCCGGCTCGGTGAGCCCGAGCGCGCCGATCGTCCTGCCGCTGCACAGGCCGGGCAGCCAGGTCTTGCGCTGGGTCTCGTCGGCGTTGCGGTAGATGTTGTAGAGGCAGAGATTCTCGTGCGCGACCCAACTGAGCGCCAGCGCATGGTTCCAGCGCGCGAAAGCCTGCACCACGAGCCCGCTCGCGAACAGGTCGAGCCCGGCGCCGCCGTAGGCCTCGGGCACCGGGATGCCGAAGTAGCCGGTGGCGCCGATCTGCGCGAAGGCTTCGGGCGGCCACCATTCCTCGTCGTCCATGCGTTGCGAGAGCGGATGCAGTTCCTGGCGGGCAAAGCGGTCGGCCTGGTCGAGGATGGCCTGTTCGTCGTCGGAGAGGCCGGAGAAGCGCTGGGCGGCGCTCAGGGTCGAAGTGGTCGTGTTCATCGTTGAAGGTGCGCGTGCGAAGGGTGAATGAAAAAGGGGAGCGCGAGGTCAGGCGGCGCTGCCCCGCGATGCGAAGGCGGCGACCCGGCGCGAGAAGTCCTCGGTGGCCGCGCAGCGCACGAAGGCCGCCTTCTCGCGCGCCAGGTGGGCGCGCAGGTCGTCGCGCGCCTGCACCGCCGTCAATTGCTTGAGCTCGGCGGCCGATTGCCTCGGCAGCGCCGCGAACTGGCGCGCCCAGGCGAGTGCCTCCTCGTCGGCCCGCTCGGCATCGACAACGCGGTTGACGAGGCCGAGCGCGCACGCCTCCTCGGCCGAGAAGCGGGTGTGCAGCGTGAGCAGCTCGAAGGCGCGCGCGGCGCCGAGCCGCCGCGTGAGCCAGAAGCTCAGGCCGCCGTCGGCACAGCCGCCGAGCTGCGCGTAGGCCGTCACGAAGCGCGTGTCGCGCGCCGCGACCACGAGGTCGCAGGCCAGCGCGAGCGAGATCCCGCCGCCGGCGACCGCGCCGTGCACGCTTGCGATGACCGGCAACTGCGTGCCGTTGAGGGCCATCACGCAGGCGTTGAAGCTGTCGATCATGCGGCCGATGAAGGCCGGCAGGTCGGCCTGCTCGGCGTGCATGGCCGCGACATCGCCGCCGCCGCAGAACGACTGGCCTTCGCCGCGCAGCACGATGGCGCGCGCATCGGGCATCGCGGTCGCGCGATCGATCGCGTGGCGCAGCGATTCGATGGCCGCGAAATCGAGCGCGTTGAGCGCCTGCGGCCGCGCGAGCGTGATGGTGGCGACGTCGCGCTCGACATCGAGGCGCACGGGGGGAGGGTGGTTCATAGGTCTCCAGAACGTCGCCCTGGCTTGCCGGCCGGGTTGTTGACCGTCACTCAATAATCGGCTGCGACGCGACCGCGATCAGACACGCGAACGTCATGATTTGGAAGGGACGCGGCGTCGGGTTTTACCCTTAGCTGCAGCGCCACAAGAGGAAACGACGAGGGTTCTGGTTTCCCAATGGCACATGCGCATTTCTCGGTGAACCTGGCCATCGAGAAATTTGAGTGAGGGTCATAAAACCTGTTGACACCCTCATTTCACGAACGCAATATCCGCCCCGCCAACCCATGACGCCGGCCACGGCGCGGAGACAAAGCCTTGATCCTCGAACTCGCAACGCCTCGCCGGGGCCCGTGCCCATGTTGAGCATCACCAACCTGCAGGTCTTCTACGACCGAGCGGTCGAGGCAGTGCGCGACGTGTCGCTCGACGTGGGGCAGGGACGCATCGTGGCCCTGCTCGGCAGCAACGGCGCGGGCAAGTCGACGGTGCTCAAGTCGATCTGCGGCGTGCTGTATCCGGAAGACGGCGAGATCACCGGCGGCGCGATCCGCTACGACGACGCGCCCATTGACCGCTGCCCGCCGCACGAGATCGTGCGCCGCGGCCTGGTGCAGGTGCCCGAGGGCCGGCGCCTGTTCGACACGCTCACGGTCGAGGAGAACCTGCGCATGGGCGGCTACCTGCGTCCGGCGGCCGCCGCCGCCGAGGCGCTCGGCGACATCTATGCGTTGTTCCCGGCCATCGAGGCGCACCGGCACCGCGTGGCGGGCTACCTCTCGGGCGGGCAGCAGCAGATGGTCGCGATCGGCCGCGCGCTCATGGGCGAGCCGCGCCTGCTGCTGCTGGACGAACCCTCGCTCGGCCTCGCGCCGCAGATCATCGAGGAGATCTTCGACGTCATCCGCCGCCTGCGCGACGAGCGCGGCCTGACGGTGCTGCTCGTGGAGCAGAACGCGCGGCTGGCGCTGTCGGTGGCCGACTACGGCTACATCATGGAGCGCGGGCGCGTCGTGCTCGACGACACGCCGGCGCGCCTCCTGGCCAACGACGACGTGAAGGAGTTCTACCTCGGCGTGCAGGCCGGCGGCCAGCGCCGCAGCATGCGCGAGATCAAGCACTACAAGCGGCGCAAGAGGTGGCTGTCATGAGCGGCCCGGCACTGCTCGAACTGCAGGGCGTGGGCAAGCGCTTCGGCGGCCTGGAGGCGCTCGCGGGCATCGACCTGCGCGTTCAGCAGGGGCACATCTTCAGCGTGATCGGGCCCAACGGCGCCGGCAAGACAACGCTGTTCAACCTGATCTCGTGCCTGCTGCCGGCGAGCGCGGGGCGCATCGTGCTCGACGGCCAGGACATCGCGGGTTCGCCCGCGCACAGCCTGTCCAGGCGCGGCATCGCGCGCACCTTCCAGAACCTCGCGGTGTTCAAGCACGAGAGCGTGATCGACAACATCCTGACCGGGCTGCATGCGAGGCTGCCGACCGGCATCGTCGGCGCGGCGTTGTTCTGGGGTTCGGCGCGGCGCGCCGAGATCGCCGCGCGCGAAGTGGCCGAGGAGATCGTGGAGTTCCTCGAGATCGAGACGATCCGCGACTTGCCGGTGGGCACCCTGTCCTACGGGCTGCAGAAGCGCGTCGAACTGGGCCGCGCGCTCGCGATGCAGCCGCGCCTCCTGCTGCTCGACGAGATGGTCTCGGGCATGAACCAGGAAGAGACGGAAGACATCGCGCGCTTCATCCTCGACATCCGCGAGGAACGCAACATCACCGTGATGATGATCGAGCACGAGATGGGCATCGTGATGGACATTTCCGACCACGTCTGCGTGCTCAACTTCGGCCGCAAGATCGCCGACGGCACGCCAGCCGAGGTGGCGGCCGACCCCGCCGTCGTCGCCGCCTACCTGGGTGTGGGCATGGAGGCCCTGGCATGACGCGCGACCACCGCCTGACGGCCGACGCGGCCCTGCCGCCCGGCGTGGCCGAAGGCCGCGCGACCATGCCGGGGCTGCTGCGCCACCGCGCGCGCCACACGCCCGACCGCATCGCGCTGCGCGAGAAGGTGCGCGGCATCTGGAAGGGCACGACCTGGGCGGCGTACTTCGAGCAGGTGCGCGCCTTCGCGCTGTTCCTGCGGGACGGCGGCTTCGGCCCCGGCGACAAACTGGTGATCGCCTCCGACGGCACGCCCGAGTGGTTCATCGCCGACCTCGCGGCGCAGTCGCTCGGCGGCGTCACGGTGGGGATCTACCCGACCAATCCGTGGCCCGAGCTGCAGTACATCGTGCGGCACTGCGGCGCCAAGGTGGCGGTGTGCGGCGACCAGGAGCAGACCGACAAGGTGCTCGAAGCCATGCGTCGCGACGGCGGCCTGCCGGCCCTGCAGCGCGTGCTCACGGTCGACTGGAAGGGCATGCGCCACTACCAGGAGCCGATGCTGATGCCCTTCGCCAAGGCGGTGGAGCACGGCCGTGCGCTCTCGGGGCAGCCGGGGATGAGCGAGGCCTGGGAGGCGACCGTCGACGGCCTTCACGCCGACCAGGACGCGCTGATCGTCTACACCTCGGGCACCACCGGCATGCCCAAGGGCGCGCGCATCTCGCATGCCGGCATCCTCTCTGACGCCGCCGCGCTGGGGCAGGTCCAGGGCTTCCCGGGCAAGCCGCTCACGGTGGTGTGCTATCTGCCGCTCTGCCACGTGGCGGAGCGGCTCATGTCGCCGGTCATGCAACTCGTGTACGGCTCGGTCGTCAACTTCGCGGAATCGATCGACGCCGTGGCGCACAACCTGCACGAGATCGGGCCGAGCTTCTTCTTCGGCGTGCCGCGGATCTGGGAAAAGCTGCAGTACGAGATCCTCATCAAGTCGCGCGATGCGCGGCCGATCGCGCGCCGCGCCTTCGAGCGCGCGCTCGCCATCGCCACACCGATCGCCGAGCGCACCATCGCCAATGGCGGCCGTCCGGCGAGCCGGCGGGATGCCTTCGTGGCGTGGGTGCTGCGGGTCGCGGTGTTCAGCAACCTGCTCGCGAGCATCGGCCTGGATCGCACCTGGGTTGCGATGACGGGCGGCGCCTCGATCTCGCCTTCGGTGATCCTGTTCTTCCGCGCGCTCGGCGTGCCGATCTACCAGATCTACGGCATGACCGAGACCAGCGGCGCGACGCATGCGCAGTCGGCCGCGATGTCGCGCCTGGGCTGGTGCGGGCCGCTGCTGCCGGGCATCGTGGAGCAGCGCGTGGCGTCCGACGGCGAGCTGCAGGTGCGCGGCGCGGTGGTGTTCAAGGGCTACCTGCACGACGAGGCCGCGACGCGCGCCGCCTTCGACGACGGGTGGCTTCGCACCGGCGACATCGTCGAGCTCGACGAGGCCACCGGCCAGGTGCAGATCGTGGACCGCAAGAAGGCGATCCTGATCACCAGCGGCGGCAAGAACATCACGCCTTCGCTGATCGAGAACGCGCTCAAGGAGAGCCTCTACATCAGCGAAGCCGTGCTGCTCGGCGACGGCCGGCACTTCGTGTCGGCGCTCATCCAGATCGATCTCGACACCGTGGGCAAGTGGGCGCAGGAGCGCGGCATTGCCTACACCACCTACGAGACGCTCAGCCAGCTCGACGCGGTGCGCGAGCTCATCGGCATCGAGGTCCAGCGCGTGAACGAGCGCTTCTCGCGGGTCGAGAGCATCCGCAAGTTCGTGCTGATCCGCAAGCAGCTCGACCACGACGACGGCGAACTCACCGCCACCATGAAGGTGCGCCGGCGCGTCATCGAGCAGAAGTTCGCGGCCGAGGTCGCTCACATCTACGGACCCGCGCAGGAGGCCGCCTGATGAACTACTTCCTCAACCTGATCACCTCCGGCCTCGTGATCGGCACCCTGTACGGCCTGGTCGCGATGGGCTTCGCGATCGTCTACCGCGCCACCGGCATGGTGAACTTCGCTCAGGGCGAGGTGATGATGCTGATCGCCTACATCAGCTTCAGCCTCGCGACCATCCCGGGCATCGGCTTCGGGCCGCTGCTGGTGGGCGTGCTCGCGGTGGCGGTGCTGCTGGGCCTGGCGATCGAGCGCGTCTTCATCCGCCCGATGCTGGGCGAGCCGATGTTCTCGCGCGTCATGGTCACCATCGGCCTGGCGGTGGTCATCCGCTCGCTGGTGATCCTGGTCTGGGGCGTGGAGCCCACCGCCTTCCCGCGCCCCTTCGGCAACGCGGTGATCCGCTTCGCGGGGCTGGCGCTCTACCCGGGCCAGATCTTCGCGCTGGTGTCACTCGCGGTGCTGTGCGTGCTGATGTGGCTCTTCTTCTCGCGATCGCGCATCGGCATCGCGATGCGCGCCACCTCCAGCAACGAGACGACCGCGTTGCTGATGGGCATCGACGTCAAGCGCATCAGCGGCATCGCCTGGGCGCTGTCGGCGGTGTTCGCGGCCTTCGCGGGGCTCGCCTTCTGCCTGATGTTCAGCCTCGAACCCGAGATCTCGCAGATGGGTCTGCGCGGCTTCCCGGCCACGATCCTCGGCGGGCTCGACTCGGTGATCGGCGGGGCCTTCGGCGGCCTGGTGATCGGCGTGGTCGAGAACCTCGCGGGCGGCTACCTCGGGCGCGGGCTCAAGGAAATCGCCGGCTTCGTGCTGATCATCGTCGTGCTGATGGTCAAGCCCTACGGCCTCTTCGGCCAACGTGAAATCGAAAGAGTCTGATGCGCAGCAGAACCTATCAAGTCTCCTACGCCGGCCTGGTGTCGTTGTCGACGCAGCCGGCGACCTGGTGGTGGTCCTTCGCAGGCCTCGTGCTGCTGGCGCTGGCGCCCGCGTGGTTCGGCGCGCATGGCCTGAACATGCTGACCAGCATCTTCGTGGTGTCGATCGGGGTGCTCGGCCTGAACCTGCTCTCGGGCGTGGCTGGCCAGATCTCGCTCGGGCACGCCGGGTTCCTGCTGATCGGCGCCTACGCGCAGGCCATCCTCACGACCGACTACCACGTCCCGACGCTGCTGGCGATCCCGCTCGCGGGCGGCGTCGCGGCTCTGGCGAGCCTGATCGTCGGCGTGCCGTCGCTGCGCCTGAAGGGCCTGTACCTCGCGATCACCACGCTGGCCTTCACCTTCATCGTGCGGCATGTGGTGCTGTTCGCCGAGGACATCACGCGCGGCTCGGCGGGCATGCCGGTCGAGGCGCTGAGCGTGCTCGGCATCTCGTTCAAGGGCGACCAGCGCTTCTACTACGCGGCGCTCGCGATGCTGGTGCTGTTCGTCTTCATCACGCTGAACCTCATGCGCACGCGCATCGGGCGGGCCTGGCTCGCCCTGCGCGACCACGACATCGCGGCCCGGGCGATGGGCATCGACCTCATGCGCTACAAGCTGCTGGCCTTCATGGTCAGCGCCTTCTACACCGGCGTGGCGGGCGCGATGGTGGCGCTGCAGACGCGCTTCGTGAACGTCGACACCTTCAGCGTGCTGACCAGCATCGAGGCGCTGGCCATGATCATCGTCGGCGGCATGGGGCGCATCCACGGCGCGATCCTCGGTGCGGCGCTGATCCTGCTCTTGCCCGAACTGCTCAGCTTCGGGTTCGATGCCGCCGGCGACGGCGTGCGCACGCTCATGGCCGACCGCATCTACGAGGTCAAGGGCCTGATGTACGGCGTCGTGATCCTGCTGTTCCTGCGGCTCGAGCCGGAGGGCCTGGCGGGCATCTGGCGCAAGTCCAAGCGTTTCTGGGTGCAGTGGCCGCTGTCGCAATGAAGGCGTGCGCCGCACCGGGCCTCGATCACTTTTCAGCCAACAACAGGAGACAGCAATGAGCACGAGACACATGACAGGCATGCCGGCAACCCGCACCCTGCGGCGCACCCTGGGCGCGCTGGCGGCCTCGGGCGCGGCCTCGTTCGCGCTGGCGCAGGACGTGGGCGTGACCGCTACCGAGATCCTGCTCGGCGAAGTGCAGCCCATGTCGGGGCCGGCCTCGCTGATCGGCAAGGCCGGCGCGGCCGGCTCGAAGCTGGCCATTGCCGAGATCAATGCCGCTGGCGGCATCAACGGCCGCAAGCTGCGCGCGGTCTACGAGGACGATGGCTACGTGCCGGCGCGGTCCGTCTCGGCGGTCAAGAAGCTGATCGATTCGGACAAGGTCTTCGGCCTCACCGGCACCACCGGTAGCTCGCACATGGTCGCGATGTTGCCGGCGATCGAGGAGGCGAAGATCCCGACCATCGTGCACATGGCGCCCAACCCGGCCGTGGTCACGCCGCGGCGGCCCAACGTCTTCATGATCGGGCCCGACTACGACTATGCGGGCTACGTGCCGATCCGCTACATGGCCGAGAAGATGAACAAGAAGGGCGCGAAGTTCGGCATCCTCTACCAGGACGACGACTTCGGAAAGGCGCTGCTTTCGGGCTACCAGAAGGCGGTGAAGGAATATGGCCTGAGCAGCGTGGCCGAGATCTCCTTCAAGCGCGGCGCCAAGGACTTCTCGGCCGAAGTGCTGACGCTGAAGGAGAAGGGCGTCAACGCCATCTACCTCGGCACGCTCACCACCGAGTCGGCATCGATCATGTCGGAGCTGCGGCGCCTCGACATGGATGCGACGCTTGCCACGCTGTGGGCCGGCCAGCTGCCGGCGGCCGTGAAGCTCGCGGCGCCCTCGGGGTACCAGTACCTCATTCCCGACTACTACGCCTCGAACTACGACCCCGCCGGCGTTGCGCTGATGGCGTCGGCCAAGAAGTACCTGAGCGCCGACGACTACGCCAACTTCAACCGCTACACGGTCAGCGGCTACGTCGGCACGATGGTGTTCGCCGAGGGCGTGCGCCGCTGTGGTGCCAACGTGACGCGCGCCTGCGTCATCGCGCAGCTCGACAAGCTCAAGGACTACAAGGTGGGCGGCTTGAGCGGCCCGGTCTCGTTCGACAACCCGAAGGGCCAGGCCGTGATGCCGATCAAGCTCTTCCAGACCGATCCGCAAAGCGGTACGGTGAAATCGCTGACCGACTTCATCGCCTACTGATCCGCACCGCCCGACACCGCCACGCCATGACCACAGCCTCTTCCCTCACGAGTACCGAGCGCTACCGTTCGGCCTTCCGCCCCGGCCTGTTCGACGGGCGCACGGTGGTGGTGACCGGCGGCGGCAGCGGGCTCGGCCGCTGCACGGCGCACGAGCTGGCGAGCCTGGGCGCGCGCCTCGCGCTGGTCGGGCGGCAGACGGCCAAGCTCGACGCGGTGGCCGAGGAGATCGCCACGATCTACCCCGAGCGCGCCGGCGACGTCACGCGCCATGCCTGCGACATCCGCGACGAGGAGGGCGTGCGGGCCACGGTGGCCGCGATCGTGGCGGCGCACGGGCGCATCGACGGCCTCTTCAACTGCGCCGGCGGCCAGTACCCGGCGCCGCTGCGCGACATCTCGCTCAAGGGCTGGGATGCGGTCGTGCGCAACAACCTGCACGGCACCTTTCTCTTCTCGCGCGAATGCTATGTGCAGTGGATGGAGGCGCATGGCGGCAGCATCGTGAACATGCTGGCCGACATCTGGGGCGGCCTGCCGGGCATGGGCCACTCGGGCGCGGCGCGCGGCGGCGTGCTGACCTTCACCGAGACCGCGGCCTGCGAGTGGGGGCACGCGGGCGTGCGCGTCAACGGCGTGGCGCCGGGCTGGATCGCGTCCGCGGGCATCGACACCTACGACGAGCATTACCGCAACGTGCTGCGCGGCCTGCGCGGCAAGGTGCCGCTGCAGCGCTTCGGCACCGAGGCCGAGCTGTCGGCCGCCGCGGTGTTCCTGCTGTCGGAGGCGGCGGGCTTCATCAGCGGCACCATCTTGCGCGTCGACGGCGGCGTGCCGACCGCGCGGCCGACCTGGAAGCTGGAGCCGGCCGCGCGCAGCTTCCCGTTCAACGGCTTTCCGCAATACCAGCCGCCCGAAACGCTCGCGGACCAGCCCGATCAGGGAGAGGCGGCATGACCGGGGCCGGCAACGCCGCGGTGCGCGCGCAGGTCCGGGTCGAGCGCATCGGCGCGGCCTGCCGCATCACCATCGATCGCGCCGAGGCGCACAACACGATGTCCGACGCGGTGATGCAGGAACTCATCGCCGCCCTGCGCGCCGCGGAAGCGATGGACGGCGTGCGCGCCGTCGTGCTCACGGGCGCGGGCGACAAGACCTTCTGCGCTGGCGGCCAGCTCAAGCCGACGGCCGACGGCTCGCCCTTCGCGCTGGAGCCGGGCCGCTTCGACAACCCGATCGCGGAGTTGTTCCGCGCGCTCGACAAGTGCAACCTGCCGGTGATCGCCCGCGTCAACGGCAGCGCGTTCGGCGGCGGGCTCGGCCTCATCTGCGCGTGCGACTTCGCGGTGGCCTGCGACGACGCGATGTTCGGCACCACCGAGGCGAAGGTCGGCGTGTTCCCGATGATGATCCTGCCGCTCCTGATGCGCGTGATCCCGCGACGCCGGCTGCTGGAGATGTGCTTCTTCGCGCACCGCTTCGGCGCCGCCGAGGCCGAGCGCTTCGACATCGTGAACCGCGTGGTGCCGCGCGAGCGCCTGGACGCGGCGGTCGACGAGATGGTCGCGACGCTCGCCGCCAACTCGCCGGTGGCCCTGCGCATCGGCCGCCGTGCGATCGGCGCGATCACCGACCTGCCTTACCAGGATGCCCTCAACCTCGCGCAGGCCATCCTGCCCGTGCTCTCGCAGAGCGAGGACACGCGCGAGGGGATGAAGGCCTTCGCCGAACGCCGCGCGCCGGTCTGGCCCGGCCGCTGAGATCGACATGAACACACCTTCCGCAACCTCCACCCGCCCCCTGCGGATCGGCTGCGCCAGCGGCTTCTGGGGCGATTCCGAAGCGGCCGCCGCGCAGCTCGTGCGCCACGGGGAGATCGACTTCCTCGTGTTCGACTTCCTGGCCGAGATCACGATGTCGCTGCTGGCCCGCGCGCGCGCCAGGTCGGCGGACGCGGGCTATGCGCCGGACTTCGTGCGCATCGTCGCCGCGCTGGCGCCCGAGCTCCGGGCGCGCGGCATCCGCGTGGTCTCGAATGCGGGCGGCGTCCACCCCGGCGCCTGCCGCGACGCGCTCAGGAAGGCCCTCGACGCGCAGGGCATCGCGATGCGCATCGCGGTCGTCGAAGGCGACGACATCTCCTCGCAGGCCGACGCATTGCGCGCCGCCGGAACGCGCGAGATGTTCAGCGGTGCCGCGATGCCCGACAGCTTCCTGAGCGTCAACGCCTACCTGGGCGCGCAGCCGATCGTCGCGGCGCTCGACGCGGGCGCCGAGATCGTCATCACCGGCCGGGTGGTGGACAGTGCCGTGACGCTCGCGCCCCTGGTGCATGCCTTCGGCTGGCGCTGGGACGCCTGGGACAAGCTCGCGACCGGCAGCCTCGCGGGCCACCTGATCGAATGCGGCGCGCAGGCCACCGGCGGCATCTTCACCGACTGGGAACAGGTGCCGGGCTGGGACGACATGGGCTTCCCGATCGTCGAATGCACGGCCGACGGCGAAAGCTTCGTGCTGACCAAGCCACCCGGCACCGGGGGCCTGGTGTCGACCGGCACGGCGGCCGAACAGATCGTCTACGAGATCGGCGATCCGCGCGCCTACCTGCTGCCGGACGTCTGCTGCGACTTCGCCGAGGTGCGGCTCGCGCAGGAGGGCGTGGACCGCGTTCGCGTCAGCGGCGCCAGGGGCCGCGCCGCGCCGCCGAGCCTGAAGGTCAGCGCGACCTACGCCGACGGCTGGCGGCTGTTCGGCACGCTGATGATCGGCGGCGCGCGAGCGGCCGACAAGGCGCGGCGCGTGGGCGAGGCCATCTTCGCGCGCTGTCGCCGCCTGTTCGCCGAACGGGGTCTGGCGGACTTCGGCGCGACCAGCCTCGAAGTGCTCGGCGCCGAAGGCACCTACGGCGCGCATTCGCGCATGCAGGGCAGCCGCGAGGTCGTGCTGAAGATCGCGGCCCGGCACGGCGAGCGCGCCGCGCTCGAATTGCTGGCGCGCGAGATCGCGCCGTCGGCCACGGCCATGGCGCAAGGCATCACCGGCTTCGCCGCGGGCCGGCCGTCGCCGTCGCCGGTGGTGCGGCTGTTTTCCTTCCTGGTGGACCGCCGGAGCGTGGCGGCGCGCGTGAGCCTCGACGGCGAAGCCCTGCCGTTCGAGGAGGTGCGACCCGCGCGCAGCGACCACGCGCCGGAGCGGCACGATGCCGCGCCCGCGCCGCAGCCGCTCCAGGGCCCCACCGAACGCGTGCCGCTGCTGCGCATCGCCCATGGCCGCAGCGGCGACAAGGGCGACATGGCCAACATCGGCATCATCGCGCGCTCGCCCGAGGCGTGGCACGTGCTGCTGCGGGAACTCGACGCGGCCAAGGTGGCGGCGTACTTCGCCCACGTCTGCGCGGGCGAGGTCCGGCGCCATGCGCTGCCGGGTTTCCACGCGCTCAACTTCACGCTCGACAACGCGCTCGGCGGCGGCGGCATCGCCTCGCTGCGCTACGACCCGCAAGGCAAGGCCTTCGCACAGATGCTGCTCGACATCGAGATCGACGTGCCGACGGCCGTCCTGCAGACACTCCCATGAAATCCAACGCAAGATCCCCATCCAGCCAGAGCGGCGGCCGCGGACGCGAAGCCGAGAAGGTGACGCCGATTGCCGTCGGCAAGCAGACCCCCCGGCGCATGCGCCGCGCCGCCGAGATCCTGGCCGCGGCGCGCGAGGCCTTTCTCGAGAAGGGCTTCGAGCGCTCCTCGGTCAGCGAGATCGCGGCGCGCGTCGGCGTGGTCGAAGGCCTCGTGTACGCGTACTTCCCGACCAAGCGCGACCTGCTCAACGAAGTGCTGCGCGGCATGTACGAGCCGCTCATCCAGGACATCGCGGACAGCTTCGCGCGCATCCACGGCCTGCGCAGCCGCCTGCGCTACCTCGTGTGGCGGCATCTGCGCGTGTATGTCGAGGAACCCAGCCTCTCGCGCATCGTGCTGCACGAGGTGCGCACCAGCCCCGAGTATTTCAAGTCGGTGCTGCACGACCTGCATGTGCGCTACACCTCCTTCCTGCTGCTCACGGTGCGCGAGGCCATGCAGCAGGGCGAGCTTCCGGCCGACACCGATGCAGAGACGGTGCGCAGCATGGTCTACGGCGGCATCGAGCACCGGATGTGGTCGCTGCTGTACGGCCGCGGCACCATCGATGTCGAAGCGATGGCGGACAGCTACACCGCGATGCTGCTGAACGGCATCCTGGCGCCGGCCGAGCGAGCGCGCGGCGGCGAGCCGGCCGCGCCCGGCGATTCGCCGTCGCAGGGCGACATCGAGCGCCGCCTCGCCCGGCTCGAACGCATCGTTGCCGAGGGCCTGCCGCGGGCCGAGGCCGCGGCGGCGCCGGCTCCCTCCGCCCCGTCGGCTGCCGCGAAGCGGCGCAGGAAGTCCCCATGAGACCGATCCGCAGACTCTTCATCGCCAACCGCGCGGAGATCGCGCTGCGCATCGTGCGCACCGCGGCGCGCATGGGCATCGAGACCGTCGTGCCCTGGCACGAGAAGGACCGCGCCGGCCCGGCGCTCGCCGCCGCGACCGAGACGGTCGAAGTCTTCGGCGAACCGCCGGTGGCGGCCTGGCTCGATGCGAAGGGGTTGATCCGCGCCGCGCGCGACACCGGCTGCGATGCGATCCACCCCGGCTACGGCTTCCTCTCGGAGAACGCCGCCTTCGCGCGCGCCGTGGCCGATGCCGGCCTGGTCTTCGTCGGGCCGACGGCGGATGCGATCGAACTGATGGGCGACAAGATCAGCGCGCGCCGCTTCGCGATGCGGCACGACGTCCCGGTGACGCCCTCGGCCGACGAGGCGGACGATCCGGCGAGCTTCGCCGAGCGGGCGCGCGGCATCGGCTTCCCGCTGCTCATCAAGGGCGCGGCCGGCGGTGGCGGCAAGGGCATGCAGATCGTGCGCCGCGAGCAGGACCTGGGCGCCGCCATCGAGATCGCGCGCGGCGAAAGCCAGCGCTACTTCGGCGACGGGCGCCTGTTCGCGGAGCGCTTCGTGGAGCGGCCGCGCCACATCGAGGTGCAGGTCTTCGGCGACGCGCACGGCCACGTCATCCACCTCGGCGAGCGCGAATGCTCGATCCAGCGCCGCTTCCAGAAGCTGATCGAGGAATCGCCGGCACCCGGCCTCTCGCCCGCGCTGCGCGAGCGCATCTGCAGCGCCGCGGTGCGCCTCGCGTCCGCCGCTGGCTACGTCAACGCCGGCACGGTCGAATGCATCGTCTCGCCAGAGGGCGAGTTCTTTTTCCTCGAGATGAACACGCGGCTGCAGGTGGAGCATCCGGTGACGGAGATGGTCACGGGCCTCGACCTGGTCGAACTGCAACTGCGGGTGGCGCAGGGCGAGCCGCTGGGCATCGCGCAGGCCGACGTGCGCGCCTCGGGGCACGCGATCGAATGCCGCATCCTCGCCGAGGACGCCGACGCCGGCTTCGTGCCCGACACCGGGCGCGTGCTGTTGCTGCGCACGCCGCAGGGGCCGGGCGTGCGCTTCGACGGCGGCGTGACAGAGGGCGCGGCGGTGACGGCCGACTTCGACTCGATGCTGGCCAAGCTGATCGCCCACGGCGCGGACCGGCGGCTGGCGATCTCGCGCCTGCGCACAGCGCTGGCGGAGACGGCGATGCTCGGCGTGACGCTCAACAGCGACTACCTGGCGCGCGTGCTGGGCCATCCCGCGTTCGCGGCCGGGCAGACCGACACCGGCTTTCTCGAACGGCATCGCGAGGCGCTGCGTCCGGCGGCGCTCAGCGCCGGCGAGCGCCGGGCCTTGCTGGCCGTGGCCGCGAGCGCGGCGCCCGACCGGCTGGCGTATCCGGTTCCCGAGCCCTACGCCTCGATGGGCGCGTGGCGCAACTGATTCACTCGAAGAGATCTCCATGACGACCTTACTCTTCAGCAATGCGCCGGCCGAGCGCCACGCGGTGCGCCGGCACGGCGGCGGCGTGCAGGTGGATGACGCCACGCTCGCGGTCCGCAGTCTCGGGGGGGGCGATTTCGTCACCACCGTCGACGGGCGCGGCGAGCGCCTCAGTGCCGTGGCCCACGGCGACGCCATCTATGTCCAGCTCAAGGGCCGCGCCTGGCGCATCGAGCGCGTGGATGCCACGCGCTCGCGCGGCGGCGCCTCGGCGGCCGCCGCGGGCGCGTCGGTCGCGCCGATGCCCGGCGTGGTGGTGTCGGTGCACGCGGGCGTGGGCGAGCGCGTGCGGCAGGGCGATCCGCTGCTGGTCATCGAGAGCATGAAGCTGCAGATGACCATCGGCGCGGCCGCGGACGGCGTGGTGGCCGAGCTGCCCTTCGCGGTCGGCCAGACCTTCCAGCGCGGCGCGGTTCTGGTGCGCACCACGGCGGAGGAACTTGCAGCATGAGCCGCATCGAAAGCCGCATCGATACCGGAAGCGACAGCTACCGGCACAACCGCCAGGCCATGCTCGCGCGCGTCGAGGGGCTGCGCGAGCGCCTGCACAAGGCCCGCTTCGAGCGGCCCGAGCGCGACATCGAGCGCTTGCACCGCCAGAACAAGCTCACCGTGCGCGAGCGGCTCGAACTGCTGCTCGACCCGGGCACGCCCTTCCTGGAGATCGGCGCCCTGGCCGCCAATCGCGCGTACGAGGGCGAGGTGCACGGGGCAGGGCAGGTCTCGGGCATCGGCATCATCGCGGGCCGCGAAGTCGTCATCCATGCCGACGATCCGAGCATCAAGGGCGGCGCGTGGTATCCGCTGTCGGTCAAGAAGATCGTGCGCACGCTGGACATCGCGATCGAGAACCGCCTGCCGGTGGTCCACCTGTGCGACAGCGCGGGCGGCTTCCTGCCGCTGCAGTCCGACCTGTTCCCCGACCGGCACGCGGCCGGCCGCATCTTCCGCAACCAGTGCACGCTGTCGAAGATGGGCGTGCCGCAGATCGCGGTGGTGCTGGGCCACTGCACCGCCGGGGGCGCCTACATTCCGGCGCTGTGCGACTACAGCGTGATCGTGCGCGGCAACGGCGGCGTCTTCCTGGGCGGCCCGCCGCTGGTCAAGGCCGCGACCGGCGAGGTCGTCACGGCCGAGGCCCTGGGCGGCGCGCAGATGCACACGACGGTGTCGGGCACCTGCGACTACGCGGCCGACGACGAGCCGCATGCGATGGCGATCGCGCGCGACATCCTGGCCCAGACCACGCCGATCCCCAAGCAGCGGATCGACCGCATCGAGGCCCGGCCGCCGCACTACGACCCGGCCGAGCTGTACGGCATCATCCCGACCGACTGGAAGACCGGGTTCGACATGCGCGAGGTGATCGCGCGCATCGTCGACGGCAGCGAGTTCCACGAGTACCAGCCGGGCTACGGCACCACGATGGTCTGCGGCTATGCGCGCATCTGGGGCTGCAAGGTCGGCATCCTGGCCAACAACGGCGTGCTGTTCAACGACAGCTCGCTCAAGGCCGCGCACTTCATGCGCCTGTGCGACCGCGACCGCACGCCGCTGGTGTTCCTGCAGAACATCACCGGCTACATGGTGGGCCGCGAGTACGAGGAGCGCGGCATCACCAAGGACGGGGCCAAGATGATCATGACGCAGGTGGGCTGCACCGTGCCCAAGTTCACGGTGATCGTGGGCGGCTCGTTCGGCGCCGGCAACTACGGCATGTGCGGCCGCGCCTTCGACGGGCGCTTTCTCTGGATGTGGCCGCAGTCCCAGATCGCGGTGATGGGCGCCGAGCAGGCGGCCAACACCCTGGCGGAGGTCAAGGTGCGTCAGCTCGAGCGCAAGGGCCATGTGCTGTCGGCCGAGGAGATCGCCGCGATCCGCGAGCCGGTGCTCAAGAGCTTCGAGGAGGAGAGCGACGCCTACCACTCGACCTCGGAACTGTGGGACGACGGCGTCCTGGACCCGGTCGACACGCGCAACGCGCTGGGCATGGCGATCGCCGCGTCGCTCAATGCGCCGTTCGGCGACGACGTCGGCTACGGCGTGCTGCGGCTCTGAGAGGACGCGCTGTCATGATCGCGATCGGCGAAGACTCGACCATCGGCGCCGCCTTCTTCGGCGCCGCGCGCCGCTACGGCGCCAAGGCCTTCCTGGCCGTCCCGGCCAACCCGGCGCGCGCCTATGCGGCCGGCGGGCAGGAGATCGGCTATGCCGAGGCGGCCGCGCAGGTCGAGCGCCTCATGCGCGCCTATTCGGCAGCGGGCTTCGGCGTCGGCCACCGCGTCGGCCTGCTGCTCGAGAACCGGCCCGGGCACCTGCTGCACAAGCTGGCGATGAACGCGCTGGGCATCTGCTGCGTGCCGCTGAACCCGGACCACCGGGCCGGCGAGATGGCCTATGTGATCGACCACGCGCGCATCGACCTGGTGGTGGTCGTCCCGGGGCTCGAGGCGCTGCTTCGCGCGGCGATGGACGAGTCGACGCAAAAGCCCCTGGCGGTGCGCCTGGAGGCCTTCGACGGCCATGACCCCGCGATTCCGTCGCCGCCGGTGCGCGCGGCCTCCACGGCGCCCGGGCCCGACACGCCCGCGAGCGTGCTCTACACGAGCGGCACCACCGGGCGGCCCAAGGGCTGCGTACTCTCGCACCGCTACGAGCTGGCGGCCGGCGCCTGGTATGCGACGCGCGGCGGCCTCGCGGCCTTCGGCGAGGGCGTCGAGCGCATCTACAACCCGCTGCCGCTGTTCCACGTCAACGCGTCGATCTTCTCGTTCTTCTGCGCGATGCTGAAGGGCAACTGCCAGGTCCAGACCGACCGCTTCCAGACCTCGCGCTGGTGGACCGAGGTGCGCGAGTCGCGCGCCACCGTCGTGCATTACCTGGGCGTCGTGGTGCCGATGCTGCTGGGGCAGCCGGAATCACCGGGCGACCGCGACCATCGCGTGCGATTCGCGATCGGCGCCGGCGTCGAGCCGCAGCGGCATGCCGCCTTCGAGGCCCGCTTCGGCTTTCCGCTGATCGAGATCTGGGGCATGACCGAGATGGTGCGCGCCCTGATCGACAACGAAGCGCCGCGCCAGGTCGGCACGCGCGCTTTCGGGCGGGCGCAGCCGGGCGTCGAGGTGCGGGTGGTCGACGACGCCGATGTCGACGTGCCCGACGGCAGCGACGGCGAGATGATCGTGCGCCATTCCGCCGCCACGCCGCGCAAGGACTTCTTCAGCGGCTATCTCGACGACCCCGCCGCGACCGAGACGGCCTGGCGCGGCGGCTGGTTCCATACTGGTGACATCGTCAACCGCTCGGCCGACGGCATGCTGCACTTCGTCGACCGGCGCAAGAACATCATCCGCCGCTCGGGCGAGAACATCGCGGCGGCGGAGGTCGAGGCGCTGCTGCAGGCGCATCCGCTGGTCGAGCAGGTCGCGGTGCTGGCCGCGCCCGACGAGATCCGCGAGGAAGAGGTGCTGGCCTGCATCGTGTTGCGCGAGCCCGCGCCGGGCGACGTCGATGCCGCGGTGCGGACGCTGTTCGACCACTGCAATGCGCGCCTGGCCTACTACAAGGCGCCCGGCTGGGTCTGGATCACCGATCGCATTCCGACCACCGCGACGCAGAAGATCCAGAAGCACCAGCTCTTTCCACCGGGCGTCGATCCGCGCAGCCTGGCCGGCATGCGCGACCTGCGCAGCTGGAAGAAGCGGGGCTGAACCCCAGGAGCCGCCATGCCGATGCCTCGACTTTTCCAGCGCGCGCTGTCGCTTCCCGCGATCGGCTCGCCGATGTTCCTCGTGTCGTTTCCGCCCCTTGTCGCGGCGCTGTGCAAGGCGGGCGTGGTGGGCACCTTTCCCCATGTCAATGCCCGGCCGCAGCCGCAGCTCGATGCGTGGCTGACGCAGATCGAGCGCGACCTGGAGGCCTTTCGCGCCTCGAATCCCGATGCGGTCGTCGCGCCGCACGGCATCAACCTGATCGTGCACCGCACGAACCCGCGCTTCGAGCCCGACCTCGAGGTGGTCGTGCAGCATCGCGTGCCCTTCGTCATCACCTGCCTGGGTCATCCCGCGCCGGTGGTGGAGGCGGTGCATGCCTACGGCGGCACCGTCTTCTGCGACGTCACCAGCGCCGAGCATGCGCGCAAGTCGATGCGTGCCGGGGTCGATGGCCTGATCTGCGTCGGCGCGGGGGCGGGCGGGCACGCGTCGAGCCAGAGCGGCTTCTCGCTGGTGCGCGAGATCCGCGAATTCTGGGACGGCTGCCTGGTGCTGGGCGGGGCGATCAACGACGGCTGGCAGATCCGCGCCGCCGAGGTCCTGGGCGCGGACCTGGTCTACATGGGCACCCGCTTCCTGGCCACGAAGGAATCGCAGGCGCAGGAGGACTACAAGCAGATGGTGGTCGATTCGCGCGTGAGCGATCTCGTCTACACCGACCGCCTCTCGGGCGTGCACGCCAATTACCTGCGCCCCTCGATCGAGCGTTTCGGCATCGATGTCGACACGCTGCCGCCCAAGGCGCCCGACATGAGCGCGTTGACCAACACGGAGGCCCGGCTCTGGAAAGACCTGTGGAGCGCGGGGCAGGGCATCGCGACCATTCACGACATTCCCACGGTCGCGCAACTCGTCGAGCGCATTGCGGCCGAGTACCGCGCCGCCTGCGCGCTGCCGCCGAGCGCGGCGCTGGCGAAGCCGGTTCGATGAGCCCGCCGGCATCCCCGGGCGAGGCGCCCATCGACTTCTGGTTCGACTTCGCCTCGCCCTACGGCTACTTCATGTCGTCGCGGATCGATGCGATCGCGGCGCGCCATGGCCGCAGGGTGCGGTGGCGGCCCGTGATCCTCTTCGCGGTGCTGCGCGCGCTGGGCCTGCCACCGCCGATGGGCCACGAGGCCAAGCGCACGTACATGCAGCATGACTTCGAGCGCTCGGCGCGTTTCCTCGGCGTGCCGTTTCGCAGGCCCGAGGCGTTTCCGGCCGCGACGCACCACGCGGCGCGCGCCTTCTATTTGCTGGAGCGCAGCGACCCGCGCACCGCAATGGCTTTCGCGCGCACCGCGATGCGCGCCTACTTCACCGAGGGCGCCGACCTCGGAGATCCGATGCAGATCGCGCAATGGGCGCGCGAAGCGAATCCGCAGCTCGGCGAGGCTGCAGACTTTGCAGCGCGGCTTCGGGCCGACGAGACGCGGGCCCTGCTGGCCTCGGCTGTCGAGGAGGCCGTGCGGGCGCAGGTGTTCGGCTCGCCGATGATCGTGATCGACGGCGAGCGCTTCTTCGGCGTCGATCGCCTTCCGCAGATCGAAGCCCATCTTGAGGGAAACCTATGAACCAATCGACGCCGTCGGATGCGCATGTGCTGATCCATGTCGAAGGGGCGGTGGGCGTCATGCGCTTCAACCGCGCGGCGACGCTCAACACCCTCGACATCCCGATGCTGCTGGCCATGGAGGCCGCGCTCTCGCAGCTCGAGGCGGACGACGCGGTGCGCGTCATCGTGCTCACGGGCGCGGACGACCGCGCCTTCGTCGCCGGCGGCAACATCGCTGACCTCGCGAGCCGGCACGGCCTGCAGCACTACCAGGAGTTCGGCGACGTCGTCGCGCGGGTCTTCGAGCGCATCGAGGCCTGCCCCAAGCCGACCGTCGCGGCGGTCAACGGGTGGGCCCTCGGCGGCGGCATGGAACTGCTGCTGTGCACCGACATCCGCCTCATGGCCGACGACGCGCGCATCGGCCTGCCCGAGATCAAGCTGGGCCTGTTTCCTGGCGGCGGCGGCTCGCAGCGCCTGATGCGCCAGCTGCCGCTGTGCCAGGCCAAGCGCCTGATGTTCCTCGGCGAGCCGGTGACCGCGCAGGAGGCTGTGGCGCTCGGACTGGTCAACGAATCGGTGCCGCGCGCGGCGCTGGCGGGCGCCGCGATGGCGCTCGCGCACAAGCTGGCCGCGAGGGCGCCGCTGGCGCTGAAGATGCTCAAGAGCGCGATGCAGGTCGGCGCCGACATGCCGCTTTCCAACGCGCTGCAGTACGAGCGCGCGATGATCAGCCTGGTGTTCGACAGCCGCGACGCGCACGAAGGCTGCGCGGCCTTCCTCCAGAAGCGCCCGGCACGGTTCGAGGGCCGCTGAGCGCGAATGCGCACTGGATTCCGGCCTGCCGCAGTAGCATGCGGCCATGGCCATCCTCGTCGGCACCGCCTCGTGGACTGACAAGACGCTGATCGACTGCGGGCGCTTCTACCCGCCCGACTGCAAGACCCCCGAAGCGCGCCTGCGCTACTACGCGTCGCTCTTCCCGCTGGTGGAGGTCGACAGCAGCTACTACGCGATCCCCACGCCTGCGACGGCGCAGCAGTGGGTGCTGCGCACACCCGAGGCCTTCGTCTTCAACGTCAAGGCTTTCCGCCTGTTCACCGGCCACTTCACCGAGACGAAGGTGATGCACAAGGACCTGCAGCAGGCGCTCGGCGCCGGCCGCAAGCTCTACTACAAGGACGTGCCGGAGGACATCCGCGCCGAGCTCTGGAAGCGTTTCGTCGAGGCGCTGGAGCCCTTGCGGCTGGCCGGCAAGCTCGGGCTGGTGCACTTCCAGTTTCCGCCGCGGCTGCGGTTCAGCCAGGAGGCCATGGCGCACATCGAGCGCTGCCTGGCCTGGATGCCGCGGCACACGCTGAGCATCGAGTTCCGGCACCGGTCGTGGTGGGAGAGCGCGGCGCGCGTGGCCAGCACGCTGGCCTTCCTGCGCGAGCACCGGCTGGTGCACACCATCGTCGATGGCCCGCAGGGCGCCGACAACAGCGTGCCGGCCGTCTGGGAGGCGACGCACCCCGACTACCTGCTGCTGCGCCTTCACGGCCGCAACATCCAGAGCTACAACGCGCCGGCGCAGACGGCCGCCGAGCGCTTCGACTACGACTACCCCGACCGGGAGCTCGCGGAACTGGCCGCCGAACTGGTGCGTATCGCCTACCAGGTGCGCAACAAGCACGTCATCTTCAACAACTGCGACGAGGACAAGGGACAGCGCAACGGCCTCACCTTCCTGAAGATGCTGCTGGCGCACGGGTGAGGCGCGCCGCGGCAGTGCTGACCCTGACGCCGCTCAGTCGGGCTGGATGCCCGCTTCCTGGATGATCTTCGCGTAGCGCGTGGCCTCGGAGGCGATCAGCTTCTGGGCCTGTTCCATCGAGCCGGGCGACGAGCTTCCGCCGGCGGCCGCCAGCAGGTCGCGCACCTGGGGCGACGCAATGGCCTTCTGTGCTGCAGCGTACAGGGCCTGCGCCACGGGCGCGGGCAGGTTGGCCGGTCCGACCAGGGCATACCAGACGCTCGCCTCGAAGCCCGGGAAGCCCGATTCCGCCACGGTCGGCACGCCGGGCAGCACGCCCGAACGCTCCGCGCTCATGACGGCCAGCGCGCGCAGCTTGCCGGACTGGGTGAGCGGCAGCGCCTCGAGCGCATTGATCGCGAGCACGTCGACATGGCCGCCCACCACGTCGGTCAGCGCCTGGGCGCCGCCTTTGTAGGGCACGTGCCGCATCGAGATGCCGGCCGTGTGCTGGAACAGTTCCATCGCCAGGTGCGGCGTCGAGCCGTTGCCGGGCGTGGCCACGCTGATGCCGCCGGGCCGGACCTTCGCGGCGGCGACCAGCTCCTGCAGCGTCTTGATCTTCGCGTCGTCGCGCACCGCGAAGACCACCGGCACGCGCCCCACCTGGGCGATCGGCGTGAAGTCGCGCGCGAGGTCGAAGGGCGCGGGCTTGTACAGCGCGGGATTCGCCGCCAGCGCGTTGGCCGCGAGCAGCAGGGTGTAGCCGTCGGGCGCGCTGGTGGTGAGTGCCTTCACCGCGATGTTGGTGCCGGCGCCGGGCTTGTTCTCGATGATCACCGGCTGGCCCAGCACGCTCGACATCTGCTGGCCGAGCGCGCGCGCCACCGCATCGACCGCGCCGCCGGCGCTGTAGCCGACCAGGATCTTGATCGTCTTCGAGGGGAAAGCATCGGCCGCGAGGGCGCCGATGGCGGGCGTTGCTGCAAGTGCAAAGGCCACGGTCTGCAGGAATCCGCGACGGCGGAGGGAGGGCATGGCAGGGTCTGCGTTCATCGGCATCTTTCTTGATCTGTCATTCCACGGTGACGTGGGCGGCCTGGATCACCTTCTCCCACCGGCTCTTCTCGGCGGCAATCAGGTCGCCGAAGGCCTTCGGCGTGGTGGGCGTGGGTTCGGCCCCTTCGCTCGACAGGCGCGAACGGACCTCGCTGGACGCCAGCGACTGGTTGACCCGGGCATTGAGCGCCGAGACCACGTCGGACGGCGTGCCGGCCGGGGCGACCAGCCCGTACCACTGATCGGCCTCGAAGCCGGCCGTGCCGGGCACCTTCGATTCGGCCACGGTGGGCACGTCCGGCAACTGCGCCAGGCGGCGCGGGCTGGACACCGCCAGCGCCTTCATCTTGCCGGCCTTGATGTGCGGCAGCAGCGCCGGCGCGCCGGTGAAAAGCAGCTGCACCTGGCCGGCCAGCAGGTCCGTGACCGAAGGCGCCGTGCCCTTGTAGGGGACGTGCAGCGCGGAGATGCCGGTCTGCAGCTTGAGGTATTCCATCGTCAGGTGCGCGGCGCTGCCGTTGCCGCCCGAACCGTAGGCCAGCTTGCCCGGATGGGCCTTGGCAAAGGCGACCAATTCGGCCAGCGTGTTGGCCGGCACCGAGGGGTGGGCGACCAGGATGTTGGGCACGCGCGCCACCCAGGCCACCGGCGCGAAGGCCTTGAGCGGATCGAAATTCAGCTTGGGATAGAGCCAGGGATTGACCGCCAGCGTGCCCGTGTGCGCCATGAACAGCGTGTAGCCGTCGGCCGGGGAGCGCACCGCCCGCTCCGAGGCGACGGTTCCGCCCGCGCCCGGCACGTTGTCGACCACCACCGGCTGCTTCCAGGCCTGCGAGAGCTCCTGGCCGATGGCCCGCGCCAGGATGTCGCTGGAGCCGCCCGGCGTGAACGGCACGAGGATGTGGATGGCGCGCGAGGGAAACGCGTCGGCGGCACGGGCCAGGCCGGCAAGCCCGGCAAGGGGGAGCGCGCCGCTCCATGCGAGCAGTCTGCGTCGATCGATGAGTGGCATGTTGGAGGAGACGGTGGAGGAGGGGTCGATGTTCGTGATGATCTTCGACCGGGCCGCAGCCGCGGAGTCTTGGCCTGCCCGACAGGAATCGAACCTGTGACAACCTGCTTAGAAGGCAGGTGCTCTATCCAACTGAGCTACGGGCAGTGACGAGGCTGGTCGAAGATTCTAAAGCGGCGGCCGCCGCGAGGCTCAGACCACCATCGGCGTGGCCGCGCCATCCATCGAGACGATGGTGCCGGAAACGTAGCCCGCGCGGGCAGAGGCCAGGAACACCACGGCGTTGGCGATGTCCTCGGGACGGGCGAGCCGTCCGAGCGGCATGCGTGCCTCGGCATCACGCAGCACCTCGGCCTCGGGAATCTTGCGCAGGCGCGCGTCGGCCGCGATGCCTTCGGCCAGGCGGTCGGTCAGCGTCAGCGCCGGATTGACCGCATTGACGCGGACCCCGCGCGGCCCGTAGGCCGCGGCGAGGCCCGCCGTGGCGAGCATCAGGGCCGCATTGGCGGCGCCCCCCGCGAGGTGCGTCGGCGAAGCGACCTTGCCGCCCATGCCGATGACGTTGACGATCGCGCCCGTGCCCCGCTCGCCCATGCGCTTGATCACGGGGCTCATGACGTTCACGTAGGTGAAGAACTTGGCCTGCATCGCGTCCTGCCAGTTCTGCGGCTGCAGTTCGTCGAACGGCGTCCTGCGGGCGGCGCCGGCCGAATTCACCAGGATGTCGATCGGCCCGCCGGCCGCCTCCGCCGCGTTCACCATGCCCAGCGCGGCCTCCGGATCGCCCAGGTCCGCCGCATGGGTGCCGACCGCATGGCCCTCGGCGACGAGCGTGGCGGCTGCGGCATCGAGGTGCGCGGGGGTGCGCCCCGCGATGCTGACCCGTGCGCCCTCCAGCAGGAAGGCGCGTGCGCAGGCCAGGCCGATGCCACGGCTGCCGCCTGTGACGAGTACGTGTTTGCCGCTCAGGTGAAGGTCCATGCAGTCTCCGTGGAATCAGTGGGTGGATCGGAAAGCGCGAATTGTGATGGCTTCGTGCGTTGGGCTCATACTGGCGCCACGACAACCATGACGCGAGGTTCCGGATGCGGTGTTTCCTGCTTGTTGCGGTGGTTCTGCTGGGCGCGTGTGGCCAACTGGGCAAACCCACCGGAGGGTCCATGGATCCCCCGGCGGTCGGCAACTACTGCGCGGCGTCGGTCAAGGACGCCTGCCTGGGCTGTGACGTGCGTTGCCTGTCTTCCGAGCGGGCGAGTTGCCGGGCCGGCGTGACGACGCGCAGTGCCGGGAACTCGCAGGCGGTGTGCACGCAGGCGGCGGTGTGCCAGTGCCGGTAGGCGCACAGGCGAGTACGCACCGTTTAAGGCCGGGGGCCTATCGAACGATCTTGGACACGAGCCGCAGAGGCGCTGTCACGCGCCATGATGTTGAATTCAGCAGTGCGTCGTTGCGGTTCGCCAACTCATCTGCCCGGGCAGTCTGCACGACAAGCTGCCTTTCCGCCGTTGCTGCGCGTTCTTCCTGCGATTTGGCGCGCTCCTCCAGCGATTTGGCGCGAGCCTCTAGTTCGGCGTTTGCGACGCGCAGCCGGGCGGTGGTCTCTTGTTCGGATGCCAGGCGCGCCTCGATGAAAGTGTCCGGCGGCGGCTGGAGCATGCGAGCGACGAACTCTGCTTCCTTCTCGATTGGCACCATGATGTAGTCCCAGCACAGCGCGTCACATGCGGCCAGCCAGTCGTCCTGCTGGGCGAGCCGGTTGAGAAAGATGTCGTAGAGGACATAGCCGTAGGAAGCAGCGAGATCGAAAAGCGTCTGCTTGGTATGCCCATAGGCGCTGTAGGAGGGAAACCCGTACTCCACCGAGATCAGCGGCCTGAGGCGCGCGATGGTTTCCTGCGCCCCCTTCAGGCATCCGATCTCTCCGCCCTCGACGTCGATCTTCACAAAATCGAGCCGGCCAAACTCGCGTGCGTAGTTGTCGAGCGTGTCGACGCGGACGTGGATGATCGTAGGCTGTGCCCTGTCGGGCATGTTGTAGACGCGCTGCCGAAGCCCGCTCTCTTCGGGACACCCTTGTGCGAAGACGAATTCCGCGGTGCCGATGCTGTCGCTCAGAGCTGCATTGACAAGGACAGCGCCGCTCCCTTCCAACTGGGTCCTGAGGTTGTCGAAGACGCTGGGAATCGGTTCGAAACCGATAGCGGTTCCGGACGCGCCGACGCATTGCAAAAGAGGCTTGAGGTGTCGCCCGGCATGAGCGCCGATGTCGACGACCGTCGCACCCGGCCTCACCCAGCGCCGATAGTGACGTTCGAGGATCCCTTCGAAGTCATAGGTCACCACACCCCATTTGGCGAGATCGCCGATGTGCTGCAGGCGCTGTTCGATGGATAGCATTTCCTGATGACTCTCTCGTGATGATTGTTGACTTCACATTGTGCCGCGCTGGCCTGTCCCACGAGCCACGCAGGGCTCGGGCGGCCCTCAGGCCCGGTCAGTGAAAGCACCTATGAACGTATCGGTCGACAGAGTGCGCCAAGCGTCTGAGATGAGGCACATTCTTGAGAATGCACCCCCTCATCGAATTGTTTGAGCAGCAAGCCGCGTTGCTGGACCTGCGGAAAAGCGCCGCGGGGCTGGATGACGCGGTCTGTCTGCTTGCCTCGTGGATGTACACGGCCAAGGACCACCTGACGGATGAAGACCTGGCCGTGCTGGGCGAACTCGGGGGCATGCTCTACAGGGAAGGGGTGAGAAAGGGACGTGCGTGAGAAATCCCGTCCGCCGCGTCTTCAGACGATGCTCTGAGCGAGCGGCGGGGTCAGGCGCCTCGACCGAAAGGCTGCAGCGGTCGCGAGAAAACCCGTGGCACTGGCGCCACCCGTGGAACTTGCCCCCAGAGATAAGAGGGATGAGTTTCCAGGAACTCGCCTTCTTCACTCTCTTTCAAAGTTCGTTTAAGTTGCTCGACGGTCAGCCGCCCACTTTCCATTGCGCGCGTGAACTCTGCCGCACCGTCGGAGTCCGCTGGACGGCCCAGAACGTTGAAGTACATCTGATGCACGATCTCCCGTGGCTCGCTGAGGACGGCACATTTCCGTGCAGTTACGTCGAACAGCCACTCGTCGCCGACGCTCGCCTCGCAGATCAGGACGCCGGCTCTTCGCAGGTGGTCCTCCAACACTGCTGCGGTGAAGCCGGAGAGGTGATAGTCCCCCGTATAGGCTTGCGTTCCATACATCAGCTGGATAATGTCGGCAGCCTTCTCTGCGGAACGATTCTCTGGACGAAGGAGCAGTTGGAACACGCCCTCAAGGCTTGGGAGCGCGGATATGGATGACTCCGTCCTCGCAGAGAAGTCGCACCCACTCGTCCAGCGCGCCTTGCACCTTGTGCCTTTCCAGGTGTTCGAGAACGTCTTGGGCCACGACCTCGTCGAAGCCACCTGACGGCAGCATGTCCAGCCTGGTGATATCGGCGACCAGGTCGGGCTTGTGCCATTCGTGCAGGTCGACATTGAGATAGCCCGGTCGAATGTCGAATCCGCATCCAAGATTCAGCTTTCTGGGGCCAAGCGCCGAGTTCATGTTGGATGACCTGGTGAGGACGGAGATTCCGCGAAAGCCGATGCGCGTTCACCGGCGTCGACTTCGCCCGGATGTCCCGTCGTTCCTTCTCCGGCATCATCTGCGGACTAGGGTGGCGTCGGGGAACAAGCGGGAGAGTTGCGGAATGCATCATGCCTCAGGGCCTCGGTTCTGGGGTGGTGTTTTGCCTGTTACCAAGAGAGCAGGGCCTGCGCCGCCCGGCCGGGGTCGTCCGGTGAGCCGGGCCTCGGCATGTTGCTCCTGTTCAGGCCTACGTCAGGGACTTTGTTTGCCCTGGAAACGAGCGATGAGCAACTCACGCACCTGTACCCGCTGATGTCACGTCTGCCGCAGCATTGACCTCGCCGGATGGTGCATCCAGGCCCTGCAGCGACGCGGCCGGCTGCCGCAGGACGCCATGTGGCGAGCAACCGCGAGTGAAGCGGCGCTAGGTGGCTGATACGCAAGGGCGGCCGCAGCTCCCGTGAGCGCGGATCGAGCCGATCTGGCAAGCATTGCTCGCTATTCGTCGCGCTCCTTCGGCTTGCGACTGCGCAGAACCCAGAGAGGGAGAGGCCAGAGCCAGCCGTGAAAGACTCGAAGGGTGAACCGATCGGCAAAGTCCAAGCCAGCCAGATCGGCGGGACTCGGCAGGCCCCATCGTCGGTTCAGGATGAAACCGACGCCGAGATACGCGAGAAGGGCCAGGAAGAGCGGCCTGGAATAGGCCAAGGTCGCGACCCATGCGAACCAGGACAGTACCGACACAAGGGCGACGACCAGCGTCTTTCTTCTCGATCCGAATCTCGTCGCGCTTCGCAGCCGCTCTTCTTCCATCTCCC
Source organism: Variovorax sp. (assembly GCA_017744285.1). GTDB lineage: Bacteria > Pseudomonadota > Gammaproteobacteria > Burkholderiales > Burkholderiaceae_C > Variovorax. The sequence goes on along the minus strand of JAGIBP010000013.1, from coordinate 9,985 downwards.
TCTCTGACCGACGGGGCGCTCGATGCGGCACGGGCTTCCCACGCCGGCCCACTGCTGGCCACCACTGCGCGATGATGCGATACGCAATCCACGCACACGCTGCGAAGCCGACGAGATAGAAGAGCGCATCCTGGTTGTCCATGCTGGGAATTCATTGTCCTGTACGGACCGCGCACCGACAGCCTCCCGTTGGCGCTGAGTAGGTCAAGAAACTTCCCCGAATAGCGCGGATTGCCGCCCGAGATTCAGACGGTTCCCATCACTTTCTGTTGCCACCAACAGTAACCTCGCGCCGACCTATCGCCTCCGTTCGCCTCGACGGGATTCGCTCAGCAAACAGGGAAAGCAATCGATGACTGCGACTCCATTCAAGGAGCGCGTGTTCACGGACGATTCTCTTCGTTCCTCGAACAGCACACTTGCATCACACCCCACGAGTAGTCGCCTGTCGCTCAAGGCCGGGCGTGACCTGAATCAGACGGCCAGATCCTTCTTCAGCGATGGCGATCGCACGAACAAGCGCGTCATCATCGCCGACGACCATCCCATCGTCCGGGCTGTCGTTCGGACGGTGCTGAACGGCCTGCCGAACATGTCGATCGTCTCGGAAGCCGATTCGCCGGAAGCATTGCTGTCGGCGTTGCACCAGGTGCCCGCCGACCTGCTCATCACCGATTTCTCGATGCCGGGCGGGCAGTGCGCCGACGGCCTGGCGCTGCTTCGGCGCATCCGGCGCCTGCACCTGGATCTGCCGGTCATCGTCCTGACGATGATGACCAATGCCGACGTGCTCGGCTCGATCCTGAAGACCGGCGTGCGCGGGCTGATCGACAAGTCCGCCGGCGTGACCGAGATCAGCCAGGCCATCCATGCGATCAGCCTGGGCCGTCACCACATCAGCGCCACGTTCGGACAACGCCTTCTGCAAGGCCACTTCGTTGCCGAAGCGAGCGCACTCGCGCGCCTGTCGCCGCGCGAAATCGAGGTGCTCCGGCTTTTCGCTTCCGGGATGACGGTGACCCTGATCGCGCAGCGGCTGTCGCGCAGCGTCAAGACCGTCAGCCGCCAGAAGATCTGTGCGATGCAAAAACTTGGAATCGAGAGCGACCGCGAACTCTATGCGTTTGCGCAGGCGAACAACATGATCTACTGAGTGCAGATACGCGCTTGCAGTCTTCCAAGAGAAAAGGGCGTCCATCGAATGCGAATGGACGCCCTTGCGTATCGAATGGTCGGGGCGGCGGGATTCGAACTCGCGACCCTCTGCTCCCAAAGCAGATGCGCTACCAGGCTGCGCTACACCCCGACGAGCCCGCTATTCTAACCTGAAGGCGAGGGCCTTCCTGGCGAGTCGATCATCGACGTTCGTACTGCGTCTTGCCGAAGAGGATCTCGCGTTCCTTGTCGCCGGTGATGGGCGTGCGCAGGTCTGCCAGCACTTTCACGCCGCGCTGCACTGCCGGGCGGGCGGCGATGCCGTCGAACCATGCCTTCAGGTGCGGAAAATCGGTGAGCACGATGCCCTGGTTCTCCCAGCTCCGCAGCCACGGGAAGATCGCGATGTCGGCGATGGTATAGCTGTCGCCCGCGATGAACTTGTGCGTCGACAACTGCCTGTCGATCACGCCGTAGAGACGCTTCGCCTCGTTCGAGTAGCGGTCGATCGCGTAGGCGATCTTCTCCGGCGCGTAGTTGCGGAAGTGGTGCGTCTGGCCCAGCATCGGCCCGACGCTGCCCATCTGGAACATCAGCCACTGGAGCACCGCGTAGCGGCCCCGGTCGTCCGAGGGCAGGAATTGACCAGTCTTGCCGGCCAGGTAGACGAGGATCGCGCCGGATTCGAAGAGCGAGATCGGCTGTCCGTCCGGTCCCTGCGGATCGGTGATGGCGGGGATCTTGTTGTTGGGGCTGATCTTCAGGAATGCAGGGTCGAACTGGTCGCCCTTGCCGATGTTGACCGGGTGCGCGCGGTAGGGCAGGCCGCACTCCTCCAGCATGATGTGAACCTTGTGGCCGTTCGGAGTGGCCCACGAATAGACGTCGATGGGTGCTTGAGGCATGTCTCGGAATCCAGGTTGGGTGAGAGGGGCGGCCAGCATAGCCCCCGACGCGCTTTCGTGCAGGGCGCGGCTCAGGCGGGGGCGCCGGCGCCCGCCGCCAGATGCGCATGGATCTGCGCGACGACGGCCGCGCCTTCGCCGATGGCGCCGCCCACGCGCTTGACCGAGCCCGAGCGCACGTCGCCCACCGCGAACACGCCGGGGACGCTGGATTCGAGCGGCGCGGCGACCTTGGCCGGAAAGCCGCCGCGCGCCGCGGGCCCGGTGAGGACGAATCCGTGCCGATCGAGCGCAACGCCGCAGCTTTCGAGCCAGTCCGTCTCCGGCACCGCGCCGATGAAGAGGAAGATGTTGCGCGCCGGGCAGTCGTGCTCCTGGCCGCTGCGGCGGTCGCGCCAGGTGGCGCCATTCAGCCCCGTGGCCGGCTCGCCGTGCAGGTGCACGAGCTCGGTATGCGGTTGCAGCGCGATGTTCGGGGTGGCCTCGATGCGGTCGATCAGGTAGCGCGACATCGTGGCCGCGAGCGACGGGCCGCGCACCAGCACATTGACTTTGGCGGCATGTTGCGAGAGGAACACCGCGGCCTGGCCCGCCGAGTTGCCGCCGCCGACCAGTGCGACCTCCTGCTGCGCGCACAGCTTCGCCTCCAGCGCCGAGGCCCAGTACCAGATGCCGCGTCCCTCGAATTCCGCCAGCCGGGGAACGTCGGGCCGGCGATAGCGCGCGCCGCTGGCGATCACCACGGTCTTCGCGCGCAGCCGGCGGCCGTCCACCAGTTGCACCGCGACTTCGCCCTTCGATTCGGCCTGGGCGCAGTCGAGCGACAGCACCTGCGCCGGGATGAGCATCTCCACGCCGAACTTCTGCGCCTGCACGTAGGCCCGGCCGGCCAGCGCGCCGCCCGAGATGCCGGTGGGGAAGCCCAGGTAGTTCTCGATGCGCGCGCTCGCGCCCGCCTGCCCGCCGAAGAAGCGGCAGTCGACGACGATGACGCGCAGGCCTTCCGACGCTGCATACACCGCCGTGGCCAGGCCCGCCGGGCCGGCGCCGACCACCAGCACGTCGAACAGTTCCTCGCGCTCGATGGTGTCGACCATGCCGAGGCAGCGCGCCAGGGCGTTCTCGGTCGGGTTGACCATGACCGATCCGTCGGGGCAGACGACCAGCAGTTCCGCCTCCCCGTATTGTTCGAGCAGCGCGGCGGCGTCGCGGTCCTGCGTGGCGTCGACCACGTGATAGGGGTGTCCGTTGCGGCCCAGGAAGTTCTCGATGCGCAGCACGGCGGCCGACTGCGGCGGCCCGATGAGCACCGGGCCGCTCGCGCCCGATTCGATCAGCGCGACCCGCCGCAGGATCATGGCGCGGACCAGGCGTTCGCCGAGGTCGGCCTCGGCGATGATCAGCGCGCGCAATTGGTCCGGCGGCACCAGCAGGGTCTCGACGGGACCTTCGGCATGGCCGTCGACGAGCGCGGGGCGGCCGGACAATTGGGCGACCTCGGCCAGGAACTGGCCCGGCCCTTGACGTTCGATCGGCACCACGTGGCCCAGCCCGTCGCGCTGGCTGATCGCCACGGTGCCGTCGAGCACGACGAACATGCCGGGTCCGGTCTCGCCGGCCGTGAACAGGCAGGCGCCATCTTCATAGCGGTGCACGCTCCCGAAGCGGCGGATGCGCGCGATGTCCGCGGCGCTCAGGACGGGGAACATCTGGTGGCGCCGGCTCTCGACCTCGACGCGAATTTCTTGGGCCATGAGAACTCCGTTGGGCGAATCCCGCATTAAACGCCCACGCGGATCCCCTGCGCAGGCGTCATTCAATTGCCACCGGACTGACATGCGTGTTTCACCGCGGTTGCCGAGACTCGGTCGGCAGAAAGGGACCTGCATGAAAGAACTGCCCACTCCGACGCTTCCGTTCTCGCAACTCGGCCTGCGCGCCGCCCTCTGGCCCTCGCAAGCGCCGGCGCCGCGCTCCCCGGCCATCATCGTGCCGCAGGCGAAAGAGGCGGCATCAGGCGGCATCCACGTGAGCTGGGCGCGTCATCTGGACGAGGTCCGGGCGGCGCAGCGGCTGCGCTACGAGGTCTTCGCCGGCGAGATGGGTGCGCGGCTGTCGACGCCGATCGAAGGCCACGACGTCGATCTGTTCGACGATTTCTGCGAGCACCTGCTGGTGCGCAGCGAGGCGACGGGCCGCGTCGTCGGCACCTATCGCGTGCTCACGCCGGCCCAGGCCCGCCGGGTGGGCAGCACCTACAGCGACACTGAATTCGACCTGACCCGCCTGCGCGACCTGCGCCAGCGCATGGTGGAGCTGGGCCGCAGCTGCGTGCATGCCGAGCACCGCCAGGGCGGCGTGATCCTGGCGCTGTGGGGCGCGCTGGCCGGCTTCATGAACCGCAACGGCCTGGACACGATGATCGGCTGCGCCAGCATTCCGATGTGGCACAACGGCGTGACCAGCGGCGACGCGGCCGCGAGCATCTGGCGCCAGCTCTCGGCGACGCACCTCGCACCGATCCAATACCAGGTCCAGCCGCGGCTTGCGTTGCCGGTGCACCGCCTCGACGGCACGCTCGACATCGAGCCCCCGGCGCTGATCAAGGGCTACCTGCGCCTGGGCGCCAAGGTGCTGGGGCCGCCCGCCTGGGATCCGGACTTCAATACCGCGGACCTGCCGATGCTCATGCGCATCGCGGACCTGCCGGCGCGCTACCGCAAACACTTTCTCGGGTAGTCCACGAATCGAGACCGGAACAGCGGGGAAATACCGTCACATGGCTGTCACGCGACTGTCATAAGTCATGGAGAAACTGTCATGTTTTGGTCTATCGTTGATTCCGTGCCGGTTCTTCCCGAATTTGCCTCCACCCCCCCTGCGCCAGGCGACGACGCCCCTGTCGACGCCCGGCCCGGCCTGACGCTGCTCGATCGCGACCACGCCATCCTGGCCTTCAACGAGCGTGTGCTCGACTGGGCGCATCGGCCCGAAGTGCCGCTGATCGAGCGCCTGCGCTACATCTCCATCGTCTCCTCGAACCTCGACGAGTTCTTCGAGGTGCGCATCGCGCCGCACCTGGCCGCCCACATGGCGGGCGAGCGCAAGGGCAACTACAGCATGGAGTCGTTCGAGCGGCTCGCCGAAGCCGCGCATGCCCTCGTGACGCGCCAGTACGAGCTGTACAACGACGAGCTCATCCCGGCCTTCGCGGCCAAGGGCATCCAGATCATTTCGCACGGCGAACGCAACCCGGCCCAGCGCAAATGGGTGCACGACTATTTCGAGCGCGAGGTGCGGCCGCTGCTGATCCCCGTGGGGCTCGACCCGGCGCATCCCTTTCCCCAGGTCGCCAACAAGTCGCTCAACTTCATCGTGCGCCTCTCCGGCAAGGATGCCTTCGGCCGCGAGAACCCGATCGCGATCGTGAAGCTGCCGCGCGTGCTGCCGCGCATGATCCGCATGCCGGCCAAGGTGTCGGGCGGCAAGACGCTGTTCGTGGCCTTGTCGTCCATCGTGCGGGCCCATTTGCAGAGCATGTTCCCGGGCCGCGAGGTCGGCGAGTTTTCCCAGTTCCGGGTCACGCGCCATTCGGATCTCGCGGTGGACGAGGAAGACGTCAAGAACCTGCGCACCGCACTTCGGCAGGGCCTGCAGCATCGCCATTTCGGACAGGCGGTGCGGCTCGAGGTGTCGGCAAGTTGCGCCGAGTCGCTCGCGAGCTTCCTGCTCGCGCAGTTCGATCTGCCGCCGCAGGCGCTGTACCGCGTGCACGGGCCGGTGAACCTGGCCCGGCTCACGCAGATGATCGACCTGATCGACGAGCCGCAACTGCGCTTTGCGCCTTACCAGGCGTCCTATCCGGTGGCGCTGTTGCCGGGACAGTCGTTCTTCGAGCGGCTGCAGCGCGGCGACGTGCTGATCCACCAGCCTTTCGAGAGCTTCGAGGGCGTCATGGCCTTCCTGCGCGAGGCGGTGCAGGACCCGCAGGTGCTCGCGATCAAGCAGACCATCTATCGCACCGGCGCCGACTCGCAGATGATGGACCTGCTGCGCGAGGCCGTGCGCCGCGGCAAGGAGGTCACGGCGGTGGTGGAACTCAAGGCCCGCTTCGACGAAGAGGCCAACATCAACTGGGCCGAGATGCTCGAATCGATCGGCGCGCAGGTGGTCTACGGGGTGGTCGGGCTCAAGACGCACGCCAAGATGCTGCTGGTCACGCGCCGCGAGGGCCGCCACATGCGCCGCTACGGGCACCTGTCGACCGGCAACTACAACCCGCGCACCGCGGCGCTCTACACCGATATCAGCCACCTCACGGCCGATCCGCTGCTCACGGCCGACATGGAGGCGGTGTTCGTCCATCTCGCGAGCCAGAGCCGCCTGCCGAAGCTCCATCGGATGTGGCTCGCGCCGTTCGACCTGCACCGCAACCTGGTCGCACGCATCGACGCGCTGGGCGCGGCGGCCGCGGCCGGCGAGGCGACCCGCATCGTCGCCAAGATGAATGCCCTGACCGACGAGGCCCTGATCGCCGCGCTGGTGAGGGCGGGGCAGAAGGGCGTCAAGATCGATCTGATCGTGCGCGGCGCCTGCACCCTGCCGGCGCGCGTTCCGGGGCTGACCGACAACATCCGCGTTCGCTCGGTGATCGGACGCTTCCTCGAGCATTCGCGCGTCTTCTATTTCCGGCAGGGGCATGACGAGTCGCTCTACCTGTCGAGCGCCGACTGGATGAACCGCAACATGATGCGGCGCATCGAACTGGCCTGGCCGGTGACCGATCCGGTGCTGCGCCAGCGCCTCATCGATGAGTGCCTGGTCGCGTACCTGCACGACGGGCGCGACGCCTGGAACCAGGGGCCCGACGGCATCTACCGCCGCGTCGACAAGGACATCTCGGCGGGCGAGGGCGCGCCGCGCACCACCGAAGGCCATGGCGCGCAGACGGCGCTCATGAATCGTTACGCATCGCGCGGACTCCAACGCGCCGCACCACGGAACTGACACCATGGACTTGATTTTCTGGCGCCATGCCGAGGCAGAGGAATGGGTCGAGGGCATGGACGACATGCAGCGCTCGCTCACTCCGCGCGGCGAGAAGCAGGCCAAGCGCATGGCCGCCTGGCTGGACCGGCAGTTGCCGGAAGGCACCCGCATCGTGTGCAGCCCGGCGCGGCGCTGCGAGCAGACCGTGCTGGCGCTCGGGCGCAAGTACAAGCTGCGCGGCGAGCTCGCGCCCGACACCACGCCCGATGCCCTGCTCGCGGCGGCGGGGTGGCCCAACGGCAAATCGGTGGTGCTGTTGGTGGGCCACCAGCCTTCGCTCGGACAGGCCATCTCCCTGCTGCTGGGCCTGCAGCAGGACAGCTGCCCGGTGCGCAAGGGCTCGGTCTGGTGGATCCGCACGCGCGAGCGCGACGGCGACGTGCAGACCGTCGTGGTGACGGTGCAGGCGCCGGAACTGCTCTAGCGGCCACTGGCCACTGGCCACTGGCCACTGGCCGCGGGCTCGCTAGGCCTTCGATCCCCCGGCGAGTTCGACTCGCCAGTTCGTCTTCTGCCAGGCCAGCACTTCCTCTCGCAGGAGGTGGGCCGACTGGGGATAGAGCTCGGCCCACTCCGGGCGGCTCGCGATGGTGAACAGCCCCTCGCCGGACACGGCCACCTTCAGGCCCTCCAGATCCGGATCCCGGCGCGCATGGCAGAGGATGACCGCCAGGCGCAGCGCGAAGAGCTGCATGACGAAGGTCTCGTCGTCCAGCGCCATCTCGAGCTTGCGCAGCTTGCCCCGGTGGCCGAGCACCAGCTGGCTGAGCCAGTGCATCTCGTTGACCGCGAAGCCGGGCGCTTCGGTGTTGTCGAGGATGTAGGCGCCGTGCTTGTGGTAGTCGCTGTGCGACACGTGGATGCCGATCTCGTGCAGCTGCGCCGCCCATCCGAGCTTGCGAAGCGCGCGGCCCTGGCGGCTGGTCGTGCGGGCGCCGCGCGCGCGCGGTTCGAGCTGGACGAACAGCTCGGCGGCGGTGTCTGCCACGCGGCGGGCCTGGGCGCCGTCGGCGGCAAACCGGCTCGCCAGCCGCGCCACCGTGGCGGTGCGCAGATCGGCCACGACGGCGTCGCGTTCCAGCAATTCATACAGCACGCCATGCCGCAATGCGCCCTGCGCGACTCGCATCTCGTCGATCTCGAGCAGGTCGAAGACGGCCCGCAGCACGCTCACTCCGCCGCCAATCACCGCCTTGCGGTCTTCGCGCATGCCGTCGATGCGCAGGCGGTCGGCGCTGCCGGCCTTCAGCAGGCGGTCGAGCAGCCAGTCCAGGCCCTCGCGGGTGACCAGGCCCGGCTCGTTGCCGGCGGCAGCCAGCACGTCGCCGACGGCGCCGATCGTGCCCGACGAGCCATAGGCCACGTCCCACCGGTCCGGCACGTAGGTGGACAGCGCGTCGTCGAGCACCGCCTTGGCCGCCACTTCGGCGGCGCGGAACGCGGAAGGCGTGAACAGTCCCTGCGCGAAGTGCTTCATCGACCACGCCACGCTGCCCACGCGGTAGGACTCCATCGCCTGGGCGTCGAGTCCTTCGCCCAGGATGATCTCGGTGGAGCGGCCGCCGATGTCGACCACCAGCCGGCGCTCGTGGGCGGAGGCGTCGGTGTGCGGCAGCGTGTGAGCCACTCCCAGGTAGATCAGGCGCGCTTCCTCGCGGCCCGAGATCACGTCGATGCCGAACCCCAGGATGGTGCGTGCGCGCAGCAGGAACTCTTCGCGGTTGCGGGCCTCGCGCAGGGTCTGCGTGGCGACGGCCCGCACTTCCGAGCGCTTGAAGCCGGCCAGCCGTTCGGCGAAGCGGGCGAGGGTGTCCCAGCCCCGTTGCATGGCTTCGGGCGTGAGATTGCGGGCGCTGTCGAGGCCGTTGCCCTGGCGGACGGTCTCCTTGATGTATTCGGCTCGTTGGATCTGGCCGTGGTCGACGTGGCCGATCTCCAGTCGATAGCTGTTCGAGCCCAGATCGACCGCGGCGAGGCGGGTTCCGTTTTGCATGGTGAAGAGGAAATGTCGGGGCCTGATCGTAGCCGCAGCGCCGGGCGGGCTGCGCCGGCAAGGGGCCAAGCCTAGGCAGGGTTCATGACGGTCATGTGACAGCGTCATACAGCGCCGCGTGCGGGAAGATGCCTTTCTCCTCTGTGAGCGTGTGTCATCGGGTTGTCACACAAGGTTTCTAGAGTCCGTTCCAAGCCCCGAAGGGGGTCCTTGTGTAGCTCAAAGGAAGCCATATGAAAACGACGTTCAAGTTCGCAGCCGCCGGCCTCATCGCCGCGGCGTTCGCCCAAGTTCCCGCATTCGCGGACGAAGCCACCGGCGCCGGCGCCAGCTTCCCCGCGCCCCTTTACGCCAAGTGGGCCTCGGACTTCAACAAGGCCACCGGCGACAAGATCAACTACCAGTCCGTCGGTTCGGGCGCCGGCATCAAGCAGATCGACGCCAAGACGGTCGATTTCGGCGCCTCGGACATGCCGCTGTCCGATGACGAGCTCAAGACCAAGGGCCTGTTGCAGTTCCCCACCGTCATCGGCGGCGTGGTGCCGGTGATCAACATCCAGGGCATCAAGCCGGGCGAGCTCAAGCTCAGCGGTCCGGTCCTCGGCGACATCTACCTGGGCAAGATCACCAAGTGGAACGACCCGGCCATCAAGGCCCTGAACACCTCGCTGAACCTGCCTGATGCCGCCATCGCCCCGGTTCGCCGCGCCGACGGCTCGGGCACCAGCTTCCTGTTCACCAACTACCTGAGCAAGGTCAACGCCGACTGGAAGAGCAAGGTGGGCGAGGGCACGGCCGTGAACTGGCCGACCGGCGCGGGTGGCAAGGGCAACGAAGGCGTGGCCGCGTTCGTGAACCGCCTGCCCAACTCGATCGGCTATGT
>JAGIBP010000012.1 GCA_017744285.1 Variovorax sp. | reverse complement strand
GGCGATGATCGTGCTGGGCCTGCTGATGGGGCTCATTGGTACCGACGTGAACTCCGGCGCCGCGCGCTTCTCGTTCGACGTGCCCGAGCTGACCGACGGCATCGACTTCGTGGCGCTGGCCATGGGCATGTTTGGCTTCGCGGAAATCATCGCGAACCTGGAGCAGAAGGAAGCCCGTCTCGAAGCCGAGCAGAAGGGCGAGGAAGCCCATGCCAAGGCCATGAAGAAGGAGCTCGAATGGGTGCGCCAGAACGCCAAGGGCCGGCAGGCCAAGAGCAAGGCGCGTATCGCCCGCTTCGAGGAACTGTCGGACTTCGAATACCAGAAGCGCAACGAGACGCAGGAGATCTTCATCCCCGTCGCGGACCGCCTGGGCAGCCAGGTCATCGAGTTCAAGAACGTCAGCAAGAGCTTCGGCGACCGCCTGCTGATCGACAACCTGAGCTTCAGCATTCCGGCGGGCGCGATCGTCGGCATCATCGGTCCGAACGGCGCCGGCAAGTCGACGCTGTTCAAGCTCATCGCGGGCAAGGAACAGCCCGACAGCGGCGAGGTGGTGATCGGCCAGACCGTGAAGATGGCCTTCGTCGACCAGGCGCGCGATGCGCTCTCCGACCAGAAGACGGTGTGGGAAGACATCTCGGGCGGGCTCGACATCCTCAACGTCGGCAAGTTCCAGATGGCGAGCCGCGCGTATGCGGGGCGCTTCAACTTCAACGGCAGCGACCAGCAGAAGAAGGTCGGTTCGCTGTCGGGCGGTGAACGCGGTCGCCTGCACCTGGCCAAGACGCTGATCGCGGGCGGCAACGTGCTGCTGCTGGACGAGCCGTCGAACGACCTCGACGTGGAAACGCTGCGCGCGCTCGAAGACGCGCTGCTGGAATTCGCCGGCTCCGTGATGGTCATCAGCCACGACCGCTGGTTCCTCGACCGGATCGCGACGCACATCCTCGCGGCCGAAGGCGACAGCCAGTGGACCTTCTTCGACGGTAACTACCAGGAATACGAAGCCGACAAGAAGAAGCGCCTGGGCGAGGAAGGCGCGAAGCCGAAGCGCATGCGCTTCAAGGCATTGAAGTAAGGCACCCCTCCCCGAGGCGCCTCGCGCCTCCCCCCTCTCTCGCCTTCGGCGGGAGGGGCGCATCCAGCGGCCCTGCGGAGCCGGTTCCGCGGGTGCCCTGGGCTGGAATCCGCCGGTTTCGTGGGGTGTGCACATTTTCACCGCCGGATGGCTCGCCCCCCTCTGCGGGCCGCTGATTGAGACGATTCTGAAGAGGAATGGCGGGTATCGGCGCAATGCTCGGCGTCTATGCCGAAAGTCATACCCACCGCTCTGCGAGCGCTCGCTGCCAGCATCGCGGCAGCGACCGTGATCGCCTCGTCGTTCGCCCAGGAGAACGAGCCCATCCTGCCCTTGCCGGCCGCGCCCCGGGTCGATGCGCGCAAGGCCGCACTGGGCCAGTACCTGTTCAATGACAAGCGACTGTCGAGAGACAACTCGACCTCGTGCGCAAGCTGTCACGACCTGTCGCGGGGCGGCGCGGACGGGCGGGTCACCGGCATCGGCGTGGGCGGCGCCAGGGGCATCGTCAATGTCCCGACCGTGTTCAACAGCAGCCTGAACTTCCGCCAGCATTGGGATGGGCTCGCGGCCTCGCTCGAGGAGCAGATCCCGCACCCGGTCACGAATCCGATCGAGATGGGCAGCAACTGGACCGAGGTGCTCGCCAAGCTGTCCAAGGACGCGCCGCTGGCCGAAGAGTTCAAGAAAACCTATCCCGCGGGCGGCCTCGAGGCGGCGAACCTGGTGGACGCGATCGCCACCTACGAGCGCACGCTCGTCACGCCCAACGCGCGCTTCGACAAGTACCTGCGCGGCGACGCCTCGGCGCTGAGCGCGGACGAGCTTCGGGGCTACCGGCTCTTCAAGTCCTATGGCTGCGTCGCGTGCCACCAGGGCGTGAACGTGGGCGGCAACATGTTCCAGACCTTCGGCGTGATGGGCGACTATTTCGCCCAGCGCGGCAACCCGTCCCCGGCCGACCTGGGGCGCTTCAACGTGACGAAGAAGGCGAGCGACAGGCACGTGTTCAAGGTGCCGAGCCTTCGCAACGTGGCGCTCACCGCGCCGTACTTCCACGATGGCTCGGCCCGCACGCTCGACGAGGCCGTGGAGGTCATGTTCAGGTTCCAGCTCGGCCGCACGGCCTCCGCGCAGGACAAGGCGCTGATCGTCAAGTTCCTCCAGACCCTGACCGGCGAGTTCAATGGCAAGCCGCTGCGGCCGGGCGCGCCGCGGCAGGACTGATGCGGGGCCATCGCATGAAGAACCGGACCCGAAACACCGTCTATGCACTTGTCGCGGTCGTGCTTGTCGCCACGCTCGGCCTGCTCGCCATGCAGGCGCGCAGCTTCGACTTCGACGCGCAGCGCGAGATCGTCGGCACGCTGCGCGACCTCAAGCAGATCGATGCCGAGTGGAACGTCGACGTGCTCCGTGCCAGGACGGGCCTTGCCAACAACTACGACCGGGTCGCCAGCCCGCTGCCGCTGATCGCGTCGCTCGAACGCGCGCTGACCGCCAAGAGCGCGAGACTCTGGGGCGACCGGCCCGAGAGCCAGGCGCGCCTGGGCGCGCTGCTGGCGGCGTTCTCGCGCCTGATGGGCGAGAAGACCGCCGCCATCGAGCAGTTCAAGTCGCAGAACGCGATTCTTCGCAACTCGTCGCGTTTCCTTCCGCTGGCCGTTTCCGAACTCGCGCAGACGGTTCGCGAGAGCGACGGCGTCCCGGCGGGGGCGCGGCAAGCGTTCGAGAGCTCGCTCAGCGGCCTGCTCGCCGATCTGATGACCTATGACGCCGCTCCGGGTGCCGAACCGCGCCAGCGCATCGCCGAACGCGCGGCCGGGCTGTCGCATGCGGCGAAGGCGCTGCCGCCGCAGATCGGCGACATGGCGGAGACGATGCTCGCGCACATGCGCACGGTGCTCGCGCAGCAGGAAGCCGGCGTGCAGCTGCTGGCGGAGATCGACAAGCTCGACACCGCACGGGCGATCGACGCATTGGCCGACGCGTATGCGGCCGAGAACGCGCACGAACTCGCGGCGCAGCAGACGCATCGCTACCTGCTCATCGGCTACGCGGTGTTCCTGCTGCTGCTGCTCGGCTACGCGGCGCTGCGCGTCGTGCGTTCGTATCGGCTGCTGAACAGGGCCAACGCGGCGTTGACCGCCGCGAACCGGGAGATCAAGGCGGCGCAGGTGCAGATGATTCAGAGCGAGAAGATGTCGGCCCTGGGGCAGATGGTGGCGGGCATCGCCCATGAGATCAACACGCCGCTGGCCTATGTCAAGGGAACGCTCGGCGTCTTGCAGGAGCAACTGCCGCCGATCCGCGACCTGTCGGTGCGCAGCCATGCGTTCGTCCGCCTGCTGCGCGCGGCGCCCCATGACGCGGCCGCGCTGAATCGGATCCTGCTCGGCATCGAGGCGCGCGTGAACGACATGGTCGAGCTGGGGCTGCTGAGCGAGATGGACGGCCTCCTGAACGACGGGCTCCACGGCATCGACCAGATCTCCGAGATCGTGCTGAACCTCAAGAACTTCGCCCGCCTCGATCGCGCGAAGGTGTCCGACTTCTCGGTCGAGGCCGGCCTCGACAGCACGCTGGTCCTGGCGAACAACATGTTGAAGAACAAGGTGACGGTGCGCAAGGAATACGGCGGCGTTCCTGCGATCAGCGGCTCGCCGTCGCAGATCAACCAGGTCTTCCTCAACCTCATCACCAATGCCGTGCAGGCCATGCCCGTGCGGGCCGGGGAGAACGTCATCACGCTGCGCACGGCCCGGGAGGACGAGCACACCGTGCGCGTCGAGATCGAGGACAACGGCAGCGGCATTCCGAAGGACGTGGTGCCGCGGATCTTCGATCCCTTCTTCACGACCAAGCCGGTCGGCGAAGGAACCGGGATGGGGCTGTCGATCTCGTTCCAGATCGTCCAGGCGCATGGAGGGCGGCTGCTGGTCGACAGCGAAGACGGCGTGGGCACGGTGTTCACCGTGCTGCTGCCGATCCAGGCCGCGCCGGCGCCGCAGCCCATCGAGCACGACGGCGGCGACCCGCTGGCGTCCATCATCTGACAGGTCTTTGGACAGGGAGAAATCGAATGCAAGGCAAACCGCGTGTGATGTTCGTCGATGACGAGCAAAGGATCGTCAATCTGCTGCGCATGATGTTTCGCGGCACCTGCGAGGTGTACACGGCCACGTCGGGCCAGGAGGCGCTGGCGATCGCCGCGGCGCATCCGATCGATGTCGTCGTGAGCGACCAGCGCATGCCCGGCATGTCGGGCATCGAACTGCTGTCGCAAATGCGCGAGCGCTCGCCGGCGACGATGCGGGTCTTGCTGACGGGCTATTCGGACCTGGCGGCCATCGTCGGCTCGGTGAACGAAGGCGCGGTGTTCCGTTTCATCAACAAGCCCTGGAACCAGGACGAGATCCGGCGCATCGTCGCCGAAGCCGCCGAGGCCGCGCGCCTGACAGCGGACGTCGCGGCGGCGGCGCCGCACGGCGCCTCGCTGCCCGAGGCGCCGGCGCCCCATGCGCCCGGCGTGCTGCTGATCGAGGACGATGCCGACGACAGGCGGGCCATCATCGAATCGATCGGCGGGCAATTCACCGTTCATGGTGTCGCCGACATCCGCTCGGCGCTGGGCGTGCTGGAAGAGCGCGACATCGGCGTCATCGTCTCGGAGGCGCGGGTGGGCGGCACCGACGTGGGCGAGTTCCTGCGCGTGCTCAAGCGCCATCATCCGGCCGTGACCACCGTCATGCTGACCAGCGCGGCGGATGCCGATCTGGTCATCCAGCTGATCAACAAGGCCCAGATCTTCCGCTTCGGCACGAAGCCGGTGCGCGGGAGCGCCTTCCGGCTGGCGGTCGCGGCGGCCATGCGCGAGCACGGTCGCATGCGTGCCCACCCGGTGCTGGCGCGGCGTCACGCGGTCGAGGCGTCCGGCGAGGCCGAGAGTCCCTCGCTGGTGGGCGGGATCCTGGCGAGCCTCGCGCGCATGCGCAGTCGGCTCGGTTGGGGCGCGAGCGGCGCCTAGGCGGTCCGGCCCGAAGGCCAGCCGCCAGCATCGGCGTCCCGCCCCTGCGAGCGGGCGATCACGCGCTTGCGCACCGCCTCGATGTTGTTGCGCAGCGCGTAGAGTTCGTCGGCGTACGACAGCGGCACGGCCACCTTGTTCACCACGCGGTCCAGGTCGTCCAGTTCCTTCTGAAGGGCCTCGGCATCGCCCTTGCCCGACTCCAGGCTGGCCTCCACGTCGCGCAGCCGGGCGTACCAGCGGAAAACGCGGCGCCGCACGCGGAACTGGTAGAGCGGCGGCACCACCCGGCTGAGCGGCAGCATCAGCACCACCAGGCCGCCGAGCACCAGCCACATCCGCTCCACCAGGTTGCTGGCCCAGAACGGCAGATAGCGCTGCCAGAAGGGCGGGGTGCCGTTGATGGCCCGGTCGCCCTCGGGGCTCACGGGGAGCTCGCTGGTGCGCGTGTTCGGGAACTCGCGCGCGCGGTGGAACCAGCCGGCGCTGCCGTGCAGCGTCTGCGCGGACTGCGCGAAGAGCTGCCGGATCGCGGGATGGGTCTCCTCGCGCGACAGCAGCGAAGTGGTGGCGGCCAGCAGCGACATGTCGTGCGGCGGCAGGTCGCTCGCCAGGTCGACCACGCCGCGCGGCAGCGTGACCGGCTGCAGGAAGGCAAAGCGCCGCGAGTAGGCATCGCTCTGCGCGAAATCCATCAGCTGGATGTCGGGCGCGCGCAGCAACCGCTGCACCAGCGGCGACTGCGGCGCCGAGGCCAGCACGATCACGTCGAGCATGCCGGCCTGCAGCGCTTCGGTGGCGGGCGTCTGTTCGAGGTTCGACAGGTTCAGCGTCGCCGGGTCCATGTGGTTGGCGCGGAACATCCGATCCATGATGTCGGGCACGCCGCTGCCGGGCTTGTCGACGTTGATGCGCAGGCCCTTCAGTTGCGGCAGCGACGTGAGCGTGGCGGTCTTGCGGTCGATCTTGCGGGCCGCGTCGGTGCGGTAGAAGAACCACAGCGGCTCGAAGAACAGGCTGCCGAGCGAGGTGAGGCCCACCTCTTCATCCTTCACGGGATCGGCGCTGCCGCCGCGCACGAAAGCCACGTCCGCCGCGCCCTTGCGCAGCAGCTGCAGGTTGTCGAGCGAGCCATCGGTCGGCTTGAGGATCACCTCGATGCCGTCGGCCCGAAGGGCGTCCGCATAGCGCTTGCCGAACTCCGAATAGGCACTGCCCGCGGGGCCGGTCGCCAGGGTCACCTGCTTGGGAGGCTGGGGCTGCAGCCACCAGTAGGCGGCGACGAGGAGACCGACGACGAGGAAGATCACCGGACCGGCGGAGGCGATGAGATCGCGGATCGAGAGAAGAAACAGGCGGATGGCTTGAGGCATGCTGCAGTGGGAAACGTGACTCTGGCGCGCGGCGCTCGCGCGGGTGCGATTGTCCGTGGGAATGGCCCGCCGCTCGTTACAAAGCGCTCGCGCAGGCGCCGCACGGCATAGCGCGATCAGCCAGCGTGGCCACCCGCGCACACCCCCGCACGGCGTATTGAGGATGCGGCGCGTCCCAGGCCCAATAGAGCTCCGGTGCAGCAGGCCAGGAGGACCCCAGGGCTCCACCTGGGTGCTGTTCGGATTCCACGCTTTCCGACCCGTGCCACATGACGAACTTCAAGACGCCCGGCCTGTTCCTGGCCAAGATCCTGGCGGCGCTGCTCGCCGTATCGACGCTGCTGCTCATCGTCGGGGTCGACCTGTTTCCGTTCATGCCGCCGGTGGATCTGCTCCTGGCAGCGGGCTTCGGCGCGCTGCTGTTCCTCGCGGTGGTGCTCGTGCACGCAGCGCTTTTCGGATATCGTCAGCCCAGGTCCGCCGCAGAGGGGAAGTAAGCGTCGGCGGTGCGCACCGAGCGCGCCGCCCGCACGGCGCGCAGGGTCGCGCGCGCCACCACCTCGGCAGCCAGGGCGCTCAGCACCGTCATGCCCGGCGCGTTGTCCGCGAGCGGCACCCTGCCGGTGGCGAGCGCGAACAGCGTGTCGCCGTCGCTCATGGTGTGCACCGGGTTGATCGCGCGGGCCAGGCCGTCGTGCGCGGCGGTCGCGAGCCGGTTCGCCTGCACCTTGGTGAGCACCGCATCCGTCGCGATCACGCCCAGCGTGGTGTTGGTGCCGGCGAGCAGCGGCTGGGGAAGCTCGCCGCGCAGCAGCGCGCGACGCGTGTCCAGCAGTGCGCGGCCGTCCTCGGTGCGCGCGCCGGCCACCACCCTGCCGGTGTCGGGATCGATCACATCGCCGAGCGCGTTGCAGGCGATCAGCGCGCCCACGGTGACGCCGTTCACCGTGACCGAAGCGGTGCCGATGCCGCCCTTCATCGCGCGGTGCACGCCGAAGAGCTTGCCCACCAGCGCGCCGCTGCCGGCACCGACATTGCCTTCGGCCGGCATGGCCGACGAAGCCGCCGCGCAGGCCGCATAGCCGGCCGCGGCGTCGGGGCGGATGCGCGCATCGCCGACGGGCAGGTCGAAGAGCACCGCCGCCGGCACGAGCGGCAGCGTCCCGTAGCGCACGTCGAGGCCGATGTCGCGCTCCTCCAGCCAGCGCGTGACGCCGTCGGCGGCGGCCAGACCCCAGGCGCTGCCGCCGGCCAGCATCACCGCATGCACCTGCTGCACGAAGTTGCCCGGCGCGAGCAGATCGGTCTCGCGCGTGCCTGGCGCGGCGCCGCGCACGTCCACGCCGGCCACGGCGCCGTCGCGGGCCAGGATCACGGTACAGCCGGTGGGGCGGCGCGAGTCGGTGAAATGGCCGGCCTCGATGCCGGCGACGTCGGTGATGGCGCCTTCGTGCGGGGCGGAGGAAGAGGAGGAATCGGGCATCGGAAGATTATGGTTGTTCGACTGCCTCATTTGCAGGCAACCCAGCCGCAAGCCGCATGGATCGGACCTGCGGCACCCGCTGTCCTCGGTGAACCCACAACGTTATCCACAGAAGTACGGCGTAACTCGGGGCGCCCGCCGCAGCGTGGGCGTGGAGAGCGGCTCAGCGGCCGCGCGGCGGCAGCGTCATGCCCCGCTCGCTCATCACGTCGCGAAGGATGGCCGGGTCGTCGGTGATGAGCCCGTCCACGCCCCAGTCGATGAGGCGCCCCAGATCGGCGCGTTCGTTCACGGTCCACGGCAGCACCTGCAGGCCGAGCGCGTGCGCCTCCTTGATCAATTCGGGAGTGACGTCCTTGAAGCTGGGCGACCAGATGACGCGGGCCGGTCCCTCGCCGGCCGCGGCCTTCACCATGCGCGGCGCGGACCCGAAGTCCTCCATGCGCAGGCCCGCAGTCCAGCGGCTGTCCCGCAGCGTCCGGGCGCTGGTGAGGTAGGCGCGCGGGATCTGCGGCGCCTGGTCGCGCACCAGCGCGAGCGTGCGCCAGTCGAAGCTCTGGATCGTCACGCGCGGTGACGTGCCCGCCTTGTCGATCTCGGCGAGCAGGGCGCGCACCATCTGCTCGGGCGAGGCGGTCTCGTCGGGCCGCGAGGGATCGACCTTGGTCTCGATGTTGAAGCGCACCTGGTCCGCGCCCGCCGCGCGCACCTGCTCGAAGAGCGAGGCCAGCGTCGGAATGCGCTCGCCGTCGCGGACCAGCTGCTTCGGAAAGGCTTTGCCGTAGTCGCTGTCCGGGTCGAGGCGGCCCACGTCGTAGGCCTGGAGCTGAGCCAGCGTCAGCGTGCGGATCGCCGGCCCCTTCGCCGGCAGGAAGGCGCCCTGCGCGTTGCGCGTGTGGTCGGCGTTGAGCACCGAATCGTGCGAGATCACCACCACCTCGTCGGCGGTCAGGCCGATGTCGAGTTCGAGGGTGGTCACGCCCAGGGCGACGGCGTTGGAAAACGCCGCGAGCGTGTTCTCCGGCATCAGCGCCCGGCCGCCGCGATGCGCCTGCAGGTCGATGGTCTGGCGCGGCGCGGTTGGCGGGGCGGTGCACCCGGCGGCAAGCACGGCCGCCGCGACCAGCGCGCAGGCACGACGGCGGCGCATCATTTGAGTTCCACCGTGATGCCGTCGTTCTGCACGGTGATGGCTCCGATCTCGTACGTCTTTCGTCCCACGGTGAGCTCTTCGGTGGTGAAGGTGCGCAGGGCCTGGTCGCGAAGCAGCTCCTGCGCGACGACGGCGCCGATCTGCTGCAGCCGCTGCGCGTCGCGCCCCGTCACGCCCTGCAGTTCGAGCCGCTCCGCCTGCGGCTGGTCCAGCCGCAACGCGCGCGAGGCGGCATCGTACTTGAGCGCGCTGCTGACCGAGACCACGCCCTGCACCGTGGAGGGGCGCAGCAGCGGGCTGTTGATCGTGAGCGCGGCGGTGATCGCCGCACGGTTCGCGGCGGCGTCCAGCCCCAGCTGCGGATCGCTCAGGCTCACGGTGAAGATGTCCGCATAGCGCTTCTGCACGGGAAAGTGCTTCGCGATCTGTGTCTGGAGTTCATCGCGGCTCGCGGTGTATTCGCTGGTGAAGAAGTTGAAGCCCGCCACGGCGGCGAACGAGACGGGCAGGGCGGCGGCGCCCAGCAGCGCGCGCAGCACGAGGAGGCGGCGGGATGAGTTCGGGAAGCGATGGCCCATACCCCTGCGAGCTTGCCACACGCGGCCGGGTTCCCGTCTCGCGCCGGCCTCAACGCCGCAGCGTGGCCTTGAGCGTGATCTCGGGAACGCTCGCAAGCGCCTTCGACAACGGGCAGCCTGCCTTGGCGCCGGCCGCGAGCTCCTGGAACTTCGCTTCGTCGATGCCCGGGATCGCGGCTTCCAGTTCGAGCTGGATGCGGTCGATCTTGAAGCCCGGGCCGTCCTTGGCGAGCCGCACGGCGGCCTTCGTGTCGATCGACGTCGCGGTGAAGCCGGCACCTTCCAGCGCGAAGGCCAGGGCCATCGTCAGGCATCCGGCATGGGCCGCGCCGAGGATCTCCTCGGGATTGGTCCCGCGCTTGTCGTCCTCGAAGCGGCTCGCGAATCCGTAGGGGGCGTCCTTGAGCGCGCCGGTCTCGGTGCTGATCTGTCCTTTGCCGGTCTTGCCGGCACCTTCCCAGTGAACGCTCGCGTGCTTGTCTGCTGCCATGTGAACTCCTCGGTCGGGGGGTGGAACGTCTACCTGCCTTGTACGGCAGATCGGCCGCGTCGTCTGTCAGCCAGGGACGGCGGGGTGACAAAAAAGCCCCCCGCGCTCTGCACTTCGTGTACTCGCTGCCCGCCGAGGGGGTGCTTTTTGTCTTGGGCCGGCCCGGCGACAAGAATCGCAGCTGCCGAAGTCGCCCATGTGACCGTCTGGGGGCTTCCCCGATGCGCCGCCCGGACGCACCATCGTAGGCTCTCGGCAGTTTGGAGACCGTATGGACCGACCGCACTACAAGTTCTGGCCGCAGCGCCTGCCTCGCTCGATCACTGTCCCCGCCACCTCGCTGTGGCACAACCTCAAGACCAACGCGGAGCGCTATCCCGGCAAGGCCGCCATGGTCTTTTTCGGCAGCGAGATCAGCTACCGCGAATTCGCGGCCCAGACCGAGCGGCTGGCCGGCACGCTGCACGCGCTCGGCGTGAAGCGCGGCGACCGCGTGGTGCTCGACATGCAGAACTGCCCCCAGCTCGTCATCGCGCACTTCGCGATCCTGCGCGCCAACGCGGTCGTGGTGCCGGTCAATCCGATGAACCGGGCCGAAGAGCTCAAACACTACATCCTCGACCCCGACGCCAAGGTCGCGATCACCACGGGCGACCTCGCGCCCGAGCTCGCCAAGGCCAGCAATGCACTCGATCCGAAGGACCGCCTGGCACACATGATCGTCACGCAGTTCACCGACACCTTCGACGCCGGGGTGACCGGCGACGAGGCGCCGCCGCCCGCATGGCGCGACTGGCTGCTCACGCGCCATCCGCTGCCCGAGCTGCTGGACGGCGCCACCATGAGCTGGACCGACGCGATGAACGCCGGCCATCCGCCGCCCGAGCACGTGGTCGGCGCCAACGACATGGCGCTCCTGCCCTACACCAGCGGCACCACCGGCCTGCCCAAGGGCTGCATCCACAACCATTCGAGCCTGAACCACAACGCGTTCGCGAGCCAGATCTGGGGGCTCGGGTCGTCCGAGGCGGTGGTGCTGGCGGTGGTGCCCATGTTCCACATCACCGGCGTGGTGAGCATGATGCACACCACAGTGCTGATCGGCGGCACGCTGATCATCATGCCCCGCTGGGACCGCGACGTTGCCGGCCGGCTCATCTCGCGGCGCAAGGTCACGAGCTGGACCAACATCCCCACCATGGTCATCGACCTCATGGCCAGCCCGAACTTCGCCAACTACGACCTGAGCAGCCTGAGCTACATCGGCGGCGGCGGCGCGGCCATGCCGCAGGCGGTCGCGCAGCGGCTGCTCGAGCAGTTCGGCCTCAAGTACCAGGAAGGCTACGGCCTCACCGAAACCTCCGCGCCCTCGCACGCCAACCCGTTCGAGAACCCCAAGCAGCAGTGCCTGGGCATCCCCTACATGAGCACCGACTCGCGCGTGGTCGACCCCGACACGCTGCAGGAGATGCCGATCGGCGAATCCGGCGAGATCATCACCCACGGCCCCGAGGTCTTCGTGGGCTACTGGAAGCGGCCCGACGCCACGGCCGCCGCCTTCGTCGAGTTCGAGGGCAAGCGCTTCTTCCGCACCGGCGACATGGGCCGCATGGACGAAGACGGCTACTTCTTCATGACCGACCGCCTCAAGCGCATGATCAACGCGAGCGGCTTCAAGGTCTGGCCGGCCGAAGTCGAGCTGCTGATGTTCAAGAACCCGGCGATCCAGGAGGCCTGCGTGATCGCGACCAAGGACGCCTACCGCGGCGAATCCGTGAAGGCCGTGGTGGTCCTGCGCCCGACCCACAAGGACACCACCGAGCAGCAGATCATCGACTGGTGCCGCGAGAACATGGCGGTCTACAAGATCCCGCGCGCGGTGCAGTTCGTCGATGCGCTACCCAAGAGCGGCAGCGGCAAGGTGATGTGGCGGCTGCTGCAGGAGGCGGAGAGCAAGAGCGACTGAAGCGTCTCCGGCCTCTTCCTGGATGACAGCGGCTCGCGCGTGGCGCGAGCCGCTTTTTTTTGCGCGTCCGCTTTCCACTGCCGCCCCTGCGGCCCTTTGCCCGATGGTCTGCACTGCGGCTCGCAGACGAGCCGGTTGCAGACTGATCTTTGACTGATATCAGACGTTTCTTATTCCTCGCGAGAGCAGCGTTGGGAAAAATTTGCTGGTCCTGATCCCACAGGGCTTCTGCACACAGCCCGTCCCGTTGGACGGGCATTTTTTCTTCCCCCTCAACGCTCGAAGGGTTCTCGCAGTGAACAAGAACTGCCATCGCACGATTTTCAGCAGGCGTCTGGGCGCTTGGGTCGCCGTCGCCGAGACGGTCGGTAGCCAGGGCAAGTGCCCGCACGCAAACAGTCGCGGTGCAATGGCCGGCGTGGCCGGCGTGCTGCTGTTGGCGGCGGCCCTGGCTGGTGTCCCCGGCGCCGTGCTGGCGCAGATGGTCAACATCAATGTCCCCGGCAGCCTCACCGCCGCAACGGGAGGAACCACTCCGGCGGACGGCGCCATCTGGAACCTGAACAGTGATGGGATCTATCACTCCGGCAACAGCATCCAGTTTCCGACGGGGCCGGCGGGCCTGACGATCAACGGCAACGGCCGCACGCTCACGCTGAACAACAGCGCCGTTTCTCCGCCCACCGTCGTTGACGGGCGGTTCACGAGCAACTCCGCCTCGCGGGTCACGGTCAACTTGTCCGACATCACGATCACGGGCGCGAACTCCCAGTCCCTGGTGGGCGGTGCCTTCGAGGCCGGCTCGACCGGAGGCCTCACGATCAACACATCCGGCACCGTGCGCTTCACCGACAACCTGCGCAACTACCTGGGCGGCGCCATCACGGTCGCGAACGGCGGCCTCAGCCTTGCGACGACAGGCGGAGACATCTACCTCACGGGCAACACCGCCCGCACCGGCGGGGCGCTCTACGTGAACGGTGGCCTCACGCTCGGCAATGCGGAGGGCATCGTCTCGATCACCGGCAACACCACGTCCACCAGTCATGGCGGTGCCATCTACTCGCACGGCGGCGTGACGACGATCACCGGCCGCGCCATCGAGTTGTCGAACAATCACCAGACTGCGGTCCAGGACGCGAACGGCGTGAACACCGCCGCCGACGGCGGGGCGATCAATGCCGACAACTCTGTGATCATCAACGGCGAGCTGACCATGAACAACAACTCCGTGGCCAGCCCCCGGAGCAACGGCCACGGCTTGGGCGGAGGCATCTTCGCCGGGAACGGCAACGTGGCCATCGTCCCCAACGTCATCGTCCATGGAAGCGTGTCTGCCGACGGCAACGTGGCCAGCACCTTCGGCGGCGCGATCTACACCGAGCGGGGCAACGTCTTCCTGGCCGTGGCCCCGGGGGAGGGATCGGTCTCACTGACCAATAACCGGGCCGAAGGCGGCAACGGCGGGGCGATCGTCTCCGGCACCATCGCGATCGGCAATGCGGACGGCACCGTCGCCATCACGGGCAACAGCGCGAAGGGCGGCGCGGCGAGCAGCGGCGGCGCCCTCGACGGGAAGGAGGTGACGATCGCGGGCCGCGAAGTCGCCATCGACGACAACGAGGCGGTGCTCATGGGCGGCGCCATCCATAGCAGCGGCGGGGTGACGATCACGGGCCGCACGATCTCGCTGTCGAACAACGAGACGACGGGGGGTGCCGCGACCTTCTCTGGCGGCGTCGGCGGCGGCGCCATCTATGCCATTCAGGCCGTTCAGATCAACGGTGCGCTGACCATGAACGGCAACCACGCTGCGTTCGGCACGATCAGCGACGGCGGCGCGATTCACGTCGAGACCGGTGGGGTCCACCTCGATGGCGGCATTTCCGCCGGCGGCAACACGGCGAGCCGCCATGGCGGTGCCATCTTCGCTGCGGCCGGCGCCGTCGACCTGTCGACCACGACCGGTGATGTCGTGCTGACCAACAACACCGCCGCGGGCAACGGCGGGGCGGTCGATGCCGCCAGTGCCGCGGCCGCCACCATCGGGAACGTCACGATCGGCAATGCGGATGGCGCTGTTACGATCACGGACAATCGCGCCACGGGCAGCGCGAGCAGCAATGGCGGCGCGATCTACGCCGGCGGCACGGCCACCCTGACCAATGCGACTGTCAGTGGCAACAGTGCGGATCAACTGGGCGGTGCGATCTATGCGCTCGGCGGCGTGGCATTGAATGCGACAGGCGGCGATGTCACCTTCTCGGGCAACAGGCAGAACACTGCGACGACGGCGCGGGCAAATGCGATCTACTTCGGCGCGGCGGGCACGGCGGCCTTCAACGCGGCTGCCGGCAACACCATCGCCTTCTACGACCCGATCGCCAACAACGGAACGCAGGTGGTGACCGTGAACGTCACGGGCGGCGGCACGGTGCTGTTCGACGGCGCGAACTACACCAACGCCGCCGACCGCACGTCCAGCATCCGGGCCGACACCACCGTCTATGGCGCCGGCACGACCTTCCGCGTGGACAACGGCGCCGTGTATGGCGCGACCAACAGCACCATGAACGTCCAGGCCGGCGCTGTCCTCGCCGGCAACGGCACGGTCACCGGCGGCACCACGCTGGCCGATGGCGCCATCCTGAACCCGGGCGGCGCATCGGCGGTGGGCACGCTCACCATCAACGGCAATCTCGCGCTCGGCGGCGATACGACCACGCTGAACTACCGTTTCGGCGAGGCCAACGTGGTCGGCGGTCCCTTCAACGACCTCACGCAGGTCAACGGCAACCTGACGCTGAACGGCACGCTCAACGTCAGCACCACGCCCGGCGGATCGTTCGACCCCGGCGTGTACCGCGTGATCAACTACACCGGCACGCTGACCAACAACACGCTGGACCTCGGCACCATGCCGTCCCCCGGCTTCTCGGTGCAGACCAGCGTGGACAAGCAGGTCAACCTCGTCAACGCCAGCGGCACGTTGCTCGACTTCTGGGACGGCACGGCAGGGCCGAAGGACAACAGTGTCGTGGACGGCGGCGACGGCACCTGGCACAACGGGGGAAGGGACAACAACTGGACCACCGCCCATGGGACGGTCAACGCGCCGTGGGCGCCTGCGGCCTTTGCCGTCTTCCAGGGCAGCCCCGGCACGGTGACGGTGGACAACAGCCAGGGCCAGGTGACGGCCTCGGGCATGCAGTTCGCGGTGGATGGCTATCGCGTGACCGGGGAGCCGATCTCGCTGGTCGAGACCGAGGCCGGCGCAGGCCGGACCATCGTCCGAGTGGGCGACGGCGCGGAGAGCGGCGCGGCCTACGCAGCCACCATCGGCGCCGTGCTGCAAGGCGACACCCAACTCGCCAAGCACGACCTGGGCACGCTGGTGCTCGAAGGCGCCAACACCTACACCGGCGGCACCGCGATCGAGGCGGGCACGCTGCAGATCGGCCAGGACGCCAACCTCGGCGCCGCCGGCACGGCCCTGAGCATCGACAGCGGCACGCTGGCCACCACCGCCAGTTTCGCGACCGGGCGCGACACCACCCTCGGCGCCCTTGGCGGCACCTTCGACGTGGCGGACGGCACGACGCTTGGCATGAGCGGCGAGATCTCCGGCACGGGTGCGCTGACCAAGGCCAACACCGGCACGCTGCAGCTCAGCGGCGCCAGCAACAGCTACAGCGGCGCGACGAACGTCAACGCCGGCACGCTGAAGGCGGGTGCGGCGGGCACCTTCAGCCCGGGTTCGGCGGTGAACGTCGCGGCGGCCGGCACGCTGGACCTCAATGGCTTCAGCCAGACGGCGGCCGGCCTCACGAACGCCGGCATGGTCAACATGGGCACCGGCACCGCGCCGGGCACCGTGCTCACGGTCGCGGGCGACTACGTGGGCAACGGCGGCACGGTGGCCTTCAATACGCTGCTGGCGGCGGACGATTCCGCCACCGACAAGCTGGTGGTCGATGGCGCAATCAGCGGCCAGAGCAAGATCGCCGTGACCAATGCGGGCGGCGTCGGCGCGCTGACCACGGGCAACGGCATCCAGCTCGTGCAGGCCAACGGCGGCTCCACGGCCGATGCGTTCGCGCTCGGCAGCCGCGTGGCCGGCGGGGCCTACGAGTACCGGCTGTACCAGGGCGGCTTGGGCGCGGATGCGGGCAACCCGAACTGGTATCTGCGCTCCACGCTCGATTGCGGGGTAGATCCGTCGGCCGTGGAGTGCGATGCCGGTGGTGGCAACGGGGGTGGCAACGGTGGCGGCGGCAACGGTGGCGACGGTGGCAATGGCGGCGGCGGTGGCAATGGCGGCGGCGGCATCCCGATCTACCGCCCCGAAGTGGTCGTCGACACGGCCATCGCGGCGCTGGCGAGCCGCGTGGAGCTGGGCATGCTCGGCACCTGGCACGAACGCACCAGCGGCCGATACACCGCCCACGAGCTCGACGCCAGCGGCCAGCCCATGGCCGGCTGGGCCCGCATGTTCGGGCAGACCGGCTCCGTGGGCCAAGGTTTCAGCGGCAGAGTGGCCGAACGCAACGCGGCCTTTGAGAACCATGGTTCGTCCTATGACTTCTCGTACGGCGGCTTCCAGGCCGGCAAGGACCTCTGGCGCAGCGAGGGCGGCGACGGCTCGCGCGATCTCGCAGGCTTCTACGTCGGCTCCGCCCAGGCCAGCGGCGATGTCGGCGCGGTGATGGACCTGGGCTACGGCCGCCGCGCTGGCTCGCTGTCGATGGACAGCTACACCCTCGGCGGCTACTACACCCACATCGCGCCGAGCGGCTGGTACGTCGACACGGTGCTGCAGGGCACGCGCTATTCGGACGTGAAGGCGACTTCCAGCGCCGTGCAGTCGCAGACGCTGGAAACCAGCGGGCGCGGCATCATGGCTTCGGTGGAAGGCGGCTACCCGATCGCGCTGGGCGACGACTGGGCGATCGAGCCGCAGGCGCAACTGGTCTACCAGGGCCTGAACTTCAAGGACGGCGCGGATGCCTTCGGCGGCGTGGCCTTCCAGAACAGCAACGCGGTCTATGGCCGCGTCGCCGGGCGGCTGCAGAAGGAACTCACGAACGCGGACGGCACCAGGACCGCGCTGTGGGCGCGCGCGAGCCTGTGGAGCGACTTCGGGTCGGAGGCCAAGACGACCTTCACGAACCTCGCGGGCGCGAACCCGGCGACGCTCAAGACCGACCTGGGCGGCAACTGGGCGCAGATCGACGTGGGCGTGTCGGGGCAGGTGAGCCGCAACGTCTCTGCGTTCGCGACGGCGAACTACGGCCAGTCGCTCGGCGGCGGGAAGGGGCACGGGTGGGGGGCGCGCGCCGGTATCAAGGTCGCGTGGTGAAAGGTCTTGCGGCGCAAAGGCAGTCAAAGATGGAAACTGTGAAAGCCAATATCACCGTGCAGGAGTGGCGCGACGGCCCGGGGTCCGCATCACGGCGCCGCTGGCCAGGGCGGCGCGTCTGCCTCGCGGAAGCCCAGTCACCGTGGAGGTGATGGAAGGTGGCTTGCTATGCGCACGCGCGGGCAGCCGCGACTCACGCTGGCCCAGAAGCTCAAGGCTTTGGACCCGGTCCTGCATGGCGGCGAGGCGATGGCTGCCGGACGCGTCGGCGCCGAAGTCTTCTGATGGGTGCGCAAGCAGTCCACGCATGGCTACGTGCTGACGCATCGGCCGAAGTTCTTTGACTGGCGGCACCGGGGCGCACGTCCTCATCCCTGGAAGCAGATTCGGGCAGCGGTGTTCGAAGACGCCTGTGAAGGCCTCAACTCGATCATCTCGATAGGTTGAGGCCCCGCAGCATCTCGATCAGCCGCGCCAGCGCCACCGAGGGCGTGCCCTTCCACACGAGGTGCGTCCGGTTGCTGCGCATCTTCTCCGGCAAGGGATGCTGTCGCACATCCGCCGTGGCGCGCAGCGCCTTGAGCACGGACACCGGCACGATCGCGAAGCCGGTGCCCGCGGCCACGCAGGCGATCATCGCCTGGTAGGACGAGAACTCCAGCGAGCGTGACGGCGACACACCTCCCTTGCCGAGCCATTGCTCCAGCAGGCGGCGGTACGAGCAGCCCTGCGCGAAGGCGATCAGCGTCGCGTTGGCGAGATCGCCGGGCCGGGTGACGCTGGTCACGCTGCGCGCGGTGACGAGCACGAGCTCTTCCTCGAACACCGCGAGCGTCTCGAACCCTGCGGCCGAGAAGGGCTCGGAGACGAAGGCCGCCTCGATCTCGAAGCCGTTCACCCGCTTGAGCAAGGCGCCGGTGGTGCCGCTGACCAGTTCGACCACCACGCCCGGATACAGCCCGTGAAAGCGCGACAGCACCGGCGCCAGCCGGCTGCCCGCCGTGCTCTCGAGCGAGCCGAGCCGGAAGGTGCCGAGCGGCAGGTCGCTGCGCAGTTCGGACTCGGCTTCGTCCGCCAGGCGCAGCAGGCGATCCGCATAGGGCAGCAGCTTGTGGCCCGCCGGTGCCAGGGTGAGGCTGCGACCCTGCCGGTGGAAGAGCTTGTGGCCCAGCCGCTCTTCCAGCTGCTGGATGCGCGTGGTGACGTTCGACTGCACGCGGTTGAGCTTGTCCGCCGCGCGGATCACGCCGCCTTCCGCCACCACGGTGCGGAAGATCTCCAGGGAGTCGAGATCGATGGTTCTCATTAAAAGAATGATCGTTCTGAATAATTCATTTGTGGCGCAGGCGCATTCTGCGTCTAATCACGGGCCATGTCGAACCTGTCTGTGGCCGTGGCCCGGCCGTCCTACCTGTCCGTGTGCGTGGCCGGCCTGCTGGCGCTGGCGATCGCGATGGGCATCGGGCGTTTCGCCTTCACGCCGATGCTGCCCCTGATGATCCGCGCCGGCAGCCTCGACGTGGCCGCCGGCGGCTGGCTCGCGGCGGCCAACTACGCGGGCTACCTGCTGGGCGCGTTGACCACGGCGCGCCTGCCGCTGTCGCCTTCGCGCGTCGGGCTCGTCGCGCTGGCGGCGATCGTGCTCTCGACGGCCGCGATGGGGTGGTCCGGCTCCGTGGCGGTGTGGCTGGTGCTGCGCTTCGTCGCGGGCGTGGCGAGCGCCTGGGCGCTGGTGAGCACCAGCGTGTGGTGCCTGGCGTGGCTCGCGCGGCTCGGCCGGCCCGCCGGCGCCGGCATTCTCTATGCAGGCGTCGGCGCGGGCATCGCACTCGCCGGCCTCTACTGCTGGCGCGCAGGCGCGGCGCAGGTGCCGCCCGGCAGCCTCTGGGTCCAGCTCGGTGTGCTCGCGCTGGCGGGCCTCGCGGCGGTCGCCGTGCTGATGCCGCGAGACAGCGCCGCGGAGGCCGCGCCCGGCCCGCATGCGGGGGAGGGCGCCGCGGCCTCGGGCGAGGTGCCCTGGGGGCTGGTGCTGAGCTACGGCATGCTCGGGCTCGGCTACATCCTGCCGGCGACCTTCCTGCCGGTGCTGGCCCGCGCGGTGGTCGACGACCCCTCGGTCTTCGGCGCCGCGTGGCCGGTCTTCGGTGCCGCGGCGGCTGCGTCGACGCTGCTCGCCGCGGCGGTGCTGGGCCATGTCTCGCGCCGGCGCGTGCTCGCCGGCAGCCACGTGCTGATGGCGGTGGGCTGCCTGCTTCCGGTGGTGCATCTGTCGGCGCTCACGGTGCTGGCGGCGGCGCTGCTGGTGGGCGGCACCTTCATGGTCGCGACCATGGCCGGCATGCAGGAGGCCAAGGCCCGCGCCAGCGGGGACCCGACACGCGCGCTGGGCCGCATGACGGCGGCCTTCGCGATCGGCCAGATGGCGGGGCCGATCCTCTCGTCGGCCCTGAGCGGTACGGCGCAAGGATTCGGCGGCCTCTTCATCGCGCTGGGCGTGAGCGCGGCGGCGCTGCTCGGCAGCGCCGCATGGCTGGTGCGCGATCCCCCATCCAATGCCTGAACGAACCCATGAAAGGATTTCCCGTGCTTCATCAAGGCCACACCGAACCCTGGTCCGAACGCCTGCCGATGCCGGCGGCCGAGGCCCTGTCCGAGGCGCAGCGCGCCGCCGCGCAGGCCCTGATCGACGGGCCGCGAAAGGCGGTCGTCGGGCCGTTCATCCCGCTGCTGCAAAGCCCGGTGCTCATGGAGCGCATCGGGAGCCTGGGCGAGTACCTGCGATTCGACAGCGCGCTCGATGCGCGCGTGCGCGAGCTGGTGACCTGCGCCGTCGCGCGGCACGTCGGCAACCAGTTCGAATGGGTGGTGCATGCGACGGCGGCGCTCAAGGCCGGCGTGAGCGCGGAGGCGATCGAAGCCCTGCGGCTCGGCCGCCGCGCCACGCCGCTCGCGGACGACGAACAGCTTGCGCTCGACTTCGCGATCGAGCTGCTGAACCACCATGGCGTCAGCGAGCCGACCTATGCCGCGGCCGAGTCGCGCTTCGGCCGGCAGGCGGTGGTCGAGCTCAGCGCGCTCGTGGGCTACTTCGCGATGGTGTGCTGGGTCATGAACGTGGCGCACACGCCGGTGAAGCCGGCCGAGGGGCAGCCGGGGCTGGACGCGTTTCCGCTGTAGCGCGGGCCGCTCGGCAGGCCCCGCGTGTGTACGATGGGGCGACCTGCAATGCGGTGTTCCCGGCGCGGGAACAAGGAGAGCGGATGCACCCGGTGAGTTCGATGCGCGCGCAGATCGGAACGCTCATCCTTGCGACGAGCGCCATCCAGCTTGCCAACGGCTTCTTCACCACCTTCCTCTCGCTCAGGCTGGCGACGCAGGGTTTCGGCGCGACGCTGAATGGCCTGGTGCTCAGCAGCTATTTCGCGGGCTTCACGCTCGGAGCACTGCGCTGCGGGGGGGTCATCGAGCGCATCGGGCACATCCGCGCCTATGCCGCATTCGCCGGCCTGGTCGTCGCGGCGACCGCCGCGATGCCGCTGTGGGCCGGGCCCTTCTCCTGGCTGGTGCTGCGCGCGGCCGTCGGCTTGGGCTGCGCGGGGGTCTTCGTCACGACGGAGAGCTGGCTCAACGCCAAGGCCCCGCCGTCGGAGCGGGGCCGGGTCTTCGCGACCTACATGGTCGGCGTCTTCGTGGCACTGGCGGCGGGCCAGTTCCTGATCGGCCGGGTCGAACTTGAGGGGACAGGCCCGTTCAGCGCCATCGTCGCCCTGTTCGCAGTAGCGCTGGTGATGGTGAGCACGACGCGGGCCGAGCCGCCGCGCGTGGCCGCGGTCGAGCCGCTGCCCTACGGCCAGCTTCTGCGCGGGGCGCCCATCGCGGTCGTCGGCTGCGTGGTGCAGGGATTGATCTCGAGCGCGTTCTATGCGCTCGTTCCGGCATGGATGCAGGACGAGGGCATCGCACGCGAGACCATCGCGCTCGCCATGCTCGCGGCCGTCCTCGGGGGGCTGGCGTTCCAACTGCCGGTCGGACGCCTTTCGGACCGCTTCGATCGGCGTGTCGTGCTGGCGGCGCTGGGGGCGGGGTTCGCCGGCGCCGCGGTGGCCGTGGTGCGGCTGCCGCATTCCCTGCCGGTGATCCTGCCGGCCGCGGGCCTGCTGGGCGGCTTCATGTCGAGCCTCTATCCGGTCTGCGTCGCCTATGCGCATGACCTTTTGCCGGCGGATCGGGTCGTCGCGGTCAGCGGGCAGCTCATCCTCGTCAGCGGGCTCGGTTCGGTGGCCGGTCCGCTCGTGGGCACCGGCATCATGGTGCGCACCGGCCTCGACGGCCTGTTCCATTTCATGGCGGCGGCGGCGGTCCTGCTGGCCGTCATCGCCGCGGGGCGAAGCCTCGTCATGGCGGCGCCGCAGCACCTGCGGCGTTCGTTCGCGATTCTCGCGCCGCAAGCGACGCCGCTCGCGCACGACCCGCTCGAGCCTGTCGAGCCCTGAAGCCATGCTGCGCTGTGCGCGGCGCTTGCAAATTGCTCAGCTTCAGGTCAGCCTTGCGCCGGTTTCGGCGAGACAATCCCGTCCGCCCGCGGACAGGGTCCGTGAAACGACCCTGGAATCCGCACATGCTCGACAAACGCTTCTTTCCGCGCCTGGCCGTCGCGTCCGGGGGCAATCGCTGGGACTGGGCCCTGCTGCCCCTGGTGCTGGCGGCGCTTTTCGCGCTCGCCTATGGCGGCGCGCAGATGGCGCGGCCCTACGAACTCGGCCAGCCGCTGCCGATCAGCCTCGACCCGTGGATGCTGCCGTACTACCTGCTGCGCACGACGCTGCGGATGTTCCTCGCGCTGGGCGCCTCGCTGGTCTTCGCCTGCGTCTTCGCGGTGCTCGCCACGCGCTACCGCGCCGCCGAGAAGGTGCTGGTGCCGGTGCTCGACATCCTGCAGTCGATCCCGATCCTGGGCTTCCTGTCGATCACGGTCACGGGGTTCATCGCGCTGTTCCCGGGCAACCTGCTCGGCGTGGAGTGCGCCGCGATCTTCGCGATCTTCACCTCGCAGGCCTGGAACATGGCGTTCAGCCTCTACCAGTCGCTGCGCACCGTGCCGCCGGAATTGCGCGAAGCCGCCGCGGTCTTCCAGCTGTCGCCGTGGCACCGCTTCTGGCGGCTCGAACTGCCGTTCGCGATGCCGGGCCTGCTGTGGAACATGATGATGTCGATGTCTGGCGGCTGGTTCTTCGTGGTGGCCTCGGAGGCGATCTCGGTCTCCAACCAGGACATCAAGCTGCCCGGCGTCGGCTCGTACATCGCCCTGGCCATCGAGGCGCGCGATCTGCATGCGATCGGCTGGGCCATCGGCGGCATGCTGATCGGCATCGCGCTGTATGACCAGCTCTTCTTCCGCCCGCTGATCGCCTGGGCCGACAAGTTCCGCTTCGAGGAAGGCAGTGCCGAGGACGCGCCGCGCTCCTGGCTGTTGACCTGGCTGCGCCGCACCGATCGGCTCAAGGGCGTGCTGCTCGGTATCGCGGGGCGGCTCGAGGGTTCGCTCGTGTGGTTCCGGCGCGATCACGACGGGACCTCCATCAAGGCGCGGCCGCGGCCGCCGAACCCCGCCGCCACGCGCGTCTGGGACGCGGTGCTCGCGGCCGCGGTGGTGCTGGCCGCCGCATGGCTGATGCGCTTCATCCACACGGAGGTGGGCTGGTCCGAGGTCGGCCACGTGTTCGTGCTGGGCTTCTACACCATGCTGCGCGTTCTGGTGCTGATCGCGCTGGCGGCGCTGGTGTGGGTGCCCGTGGGCGTGTGGATCGGCATGAATCCGCGCTGGGCCGGGCGGCTGCAGGGCATCGCGCAGTTCATGGCGGCGTTTCCCGCGAACCTGATGTTCCCGGTGGCGGTGCTGTTCATCGTGCGCTGGCAGCTCAATCCGAACATCTGGCTGGCGCCGCTGATGGTGCTGGGCACGCAGTGGTACTTGCTTTTCAACGTGATCGCCGGCGCATCGACGGTGCCGACGGAGCTGCGCTACGCGGCCGGCAACCTGGGTCTCTCGGGCTGGCTGAAGTGGCGGCGCTACCTGCTGCCGGCCGTGTTCCCGAGCTTCGTGACCGGCGCGATCACGGCCAGCGGCGGATCGTGGAACGCGAGCATCGTGGCCGAGTACGTGACCTGGGGCGACACCACGCTGCAGGCGGCGGGCCTGGGCAGCTACATCGCGCACATGACGGCCATCGGCGACTTTCCGCGCATCGCGCTGGGCATCGGCGTGATGTGCGTGTTCGTGATGGGCATGAACCACTTCGTCTGGCGGCGGCTCTATGAGCTGGCCGAGAACCGATAGACCGTTGCGAGGAAACCATGGCCGAAGACATCGTTGAACTCAAGGACGTCGGCAAGTCCTTTCGCTCGGCGGACGGCGCCGCGCGTTCCGTGCTGGAAGGCGTCGACTTCCGCCTGGCCGAGGGCGAGATCGTCGCGCTGCTCGGGCCCTCGGGCTCGGGCAAGTCGACGCTGCTGCGCATCCTGGCCGGGCTGGTGGGCGCCGATGCGGGCAGCGTGCGCTACCGCGGGCAGCCCCTGTACGGGCCGGCGCGCGGCATCGCGATGGTGTTCCAGTCCTTCGCGCTGTTCCCGTGGCTCACGGTGCAGCAGAACGTGGAGTTGGGCCTCGAGGCGCGCGGCGTGGCCGCGGCGGAGCGCGCGCGCCGCGCGACCGCGGCGATCGAGCTGATCGGCCTTGCCGGCTTCGAGGGCGCCTTGCCGCGGGAGCTCTCGGGCGGCATGCGCCAGCGCGTGGGCATCGCGCGCGCGCTGGTGGTGGAGCCCGAGGTGCTGCTGATGGACGAAGCCTTCTCCGCGCTCGACGTGCTCACCGGCGAGCGCCTGCGAGACGACATCCTGCAACTCTGGCGCAGCGGCGAACTGCCGACCAAGGCGATGCTCATCGTCTCGCACAACATCGAGGAAGCGGTGCTCATGGCCGACCGCATCCTCGTCTTCGCAGCCGACCCGGGCCGCGTGCGCGCCGAGCTGCCGATTCACCTGCCGCACCCGCGCGATGCCGACAGCCTCGTGGTGCGCGCGCTGATCGACGAGGCCTACGCGCTGATGACTGCCGGCGCGCCCGTCGCGGGCCGCGCGGCGGGGCAGCCGGTGCGGATGCACCTGGGCGATCGCCTGCCCGACGCCGACATCGGCCGCATGGAGGCGCTGCTGGAGATGCTCGTCGAAGACGGGCGCGAGGGCCGCGCTGATCTGCCCCAGCTTGCGGAAGAGACCGAACTCACCGACCAGGACCTGCTGCCGCTCGCGCAGGCGCTGGAACTGCTCGGCTTCGCGAAGCTTGCCGACGCGGACCTGCATCTCACGGAACTCGGGCGGCGCTACGTGGCCGGCGCGCACACGCTGCGCCAGCAGTTGCTCGGGCAGCAACTGCTGGCAAACGTGCCGCTGGCCGCGCACATCCGCCACAGCCTGGAACAGGCGCCCTCGGGCGAGCTGCCTCAGGAGCCCTTCCTCGAACTGCTGCACGAAAGCCTCGATGCGCCCACCGCCGAACGCGTGCTGCGCACCGCGATCGAATGGGGCCGCTATGGCGAGGTGTTCGAGTACGACTTGCGGACCGGTCTCATCCACCTGCCGGCGGGCGAGGAGGAGGAGATCTAGCGAATCGGACTCAGGCGACAGGCAAAGGTCGTGCAAGGGCCCGCACGGGCGCGCCGTCCGACCCAGCGATCGGAATCGCGAGGAACATCGCCTCGACCCGGGAGTTCGCGAGCGCTCGCAGGTTCGCCAGATGTTCCGCGACGAGCACGCCGCGCGACAACAGGATCTGGTGAACCGGCCAGGTGAAGCCTTGCGGACGCTTGTGCGCGGTGAGATCGGGCGTGCTGAAGTCCACCCCGAGCAGCTTCACCTGATGGTCCACCAGCCACTCGGCGGCATCGATGCTCAGCGATGCATGGTCTTCGTATCGATCGGTGTTGACGTGCCGGGCCCAGCCGGTGTCGAGCAGCACCATGTCGCCCCGCTTGAGCTTGGGCCGCGCCGCCTTGAGGTCGTCGGCCGTGATGACGCCGAAGGGACCCTTCTCGATGCGCCAGATGACGGCAGGACCATACAGCCGCTCGACCGGGATCTGTTCGAAGGTGGGTCCGTCGATCATGAAGTGACTCGGCGCGTCGACGTGCGTGCCGTGGTGCGCCACCATCTGGATCTCGGTGATGTTGGCATTGCCGCCTTCCTTCATGGACAGCAGCTTGCGGAACACCGGCTTGGGAAATGCAGGCGATCGCGAAAGATCTTCGGTCAGCGTGTGGGTCAGGTCGGTCCACGGGCCCGTGCCGGTTTCTCCGCTGGCCGGCGGGAGATCCAGCCAGCCTTGCCAGGCGCGTACCAGGGGCCGATGGGTGTCGGGGGTGTCGCACATGATGTATTGCCTCCTGCTCGTTGTTCAGGTCGTCATTCGGGCGTGATGCCCGCGTTGCGGATGAGGACTGCCCACTTCTGCATTTCGGTCGACATGAGGGCCGAAAGCTCCTGCGGCGAACTGCTCGCGGCCTCGATGCCGGCCGCGCCCAACGTGTTCCGCACATCCGGCATGGCCACGATCTTCGCCAGCTCGGCGTGGAGCCGATCACGGATCGGCGCGGGGGTGCCGGCCGGCAGCAGCGCGGCGTACCAGGCCGAGAGCTCGTAGCCAGGCATTCCGGCCTCGGCCAGGGTCGGAAGCCCGGGCGCGACGCGCGAGCGCTTCGCCGTGGTCACGGCTAACGCGCGCACCTTGCCGGCCTCGATGAGCGGCAGCGACGGTCCCGGATCGACGACCATCATCCCGACTTCGTTGGCGACGACGGCCATGAGTGCCTGCGGATTGCTCTTGTACGGCACGAGGAGGATGTCTGCCTTGCTCAGTGTCTTGAAGAGTTCGCCGGTGACTTGTGCGGCACCGGTGCCGAAGCCGCATGACAGCTTTCCCGGATGGGAACGTGCCCACGCGATGAGTTGCTGCATGTCGTTGGCGGGGATGGACGGGTTGATGACCACGAGCAGCGGGATCGTGCCCAGCAGCGTCACCGGTTCGAAATCCTTGATCGGCTCGTAGGGCAGCCTCTTGTACATGCCCGCGTTCGATGCCTGCGTGGTCTGGGTTGCCATGAAGACCGTGTAGCCGTCCGGCGCGGCACGCGCGACGGCCGAGGCGGCGATGGCGCCGCTGGCGCCGACTTTGTTCTCCACCACCACCGGCTGCCCCAGCGCGGCCGCCAACTTGGCGCCGACCAGCCGCGCCACGATGTCGGTGCCGCTGCCCGCGGCGAAAGGCACGACGAACCGGATGGGGCGCTCGGGCCATGCCTGCGCGAAGACAGGAGCGACCGAGGACAGCAGCGGCGCGCCGACGATGGCGGCCAGGACTGCGCGACGCAGGGGGTGCGGGAAGGTGCGGCTCATGGGGTTCTTCCATCGATGCGAGCCAGCTCGGCCACGCGCAGCAGCCCTTCGGGGCCGAGGCCGGGCAGCGAGCGGCAGGCCGCGAGCAGGTTCGCGGCAGCGGCATCGCCCAGCACAGGCGCGGCCAGCTGGGCGAACTTGGCGTCGAGTTCTTCGTCCGTCATCGGCCGGCTGCGACTGCCGCGGGCATGCGCGATGTGATGCTCGAGCACACGTCCCGAGGCGAGATGGATGCTCACGCGGGCCTCGTCGCGCGCCAGGTCCGCTTGCGCCTCGGCATGGATGCGATCACGCAAGGCGGCGATCGCCGGGTCGGCCACCGCATCCTCGGTCTGCTCCGCCAGGCCCGCGCGCTCTCGCAGCAGCGCGCCTGCCGCCCAATGGAAGAGGCTCACCTTGCAGTCCATCGAGTGCCTTGGATGCCGCGTGCCCGTGAGCTGCAATGCAAGCGGGTTCACGCGCAGCTCGACGCGCTCGATCGATTCGCCGCGCAGCAGCGGTGCCAGCGCCAGGCAGGCATCGATCGCCGGATGGATGACGATGCCGCAAGGGTAGGGCTTGTATGCCAGTTCCGCCATCTCGAAGCGCTCGTGCAGGTCGGCGGCCATGTCGGCGGCGCGCGCGCCTGGCGCAAAGACATCCAGCAGGCCGTTGCGACCTTCGAGCGGGTCGGCGCCGCAATCGAAGCCGCTGGCCGCCAGCAGCGCGGCGGACAGGCCAGTGCGAGCAGCCAGGCCGGCGAGCAGCCCACCCGACATGCTGGCATGCGAGACGCGCAGTCCGCCCGTCTGCACAGCGGCAATGCCGATCGCCCAGGCCACGCGCTGCGTATCCAGGCGCAGCAGGCGCCCGCAGGCCGCCGCCGCGCCGATCGCGCCCGCCAGGCCGGTCGTGAAGACGCCGAGGTGCAGGCCCGAACCCGGCGCTGTCAGCGCGGCGCCGACGCGGCAGGCGATCTCGATGCCCAGGCACAGCGTGGCCAGGAATTCGGTGCCGGACACCGCCCGTGCGGGCTCGTGTTCGAGCAGCGCGAACGCGGCGGCGGCGATGGGGCCGGTCGGGTGCACCACGCTGGCGAGATGCGTGTCGTCGAAAGTCTGGATGCTGGATTGAAGGCCGTTCACCAGCGCTGCATGAGGCGCGTCGAGCCGCACCTGCTGGCCGAACGCGGTGGCGCAGCGCGCTCCCGAGAAGAGGTCGGCCTGCGCCAGTGCAAGCACGCACGCGGGCTCGCGGGCAGCGCCCACGGTGCACCCGACATGGTTGACGAACGCACGCGCGGCCTGCGCGAGGATCGGCGCCGGCAGGCGCGCGCCGTCCGACAGCGCGTAGCCGGCCAGCCGTGCAGTGACGCCGCTGTCAGCCATGGCTGGCCCGGGACTCGTGACGGTCGATGAACGCGAGCGTCGCCAGTGCCGCGGTGTCCGGCAGCGTCGCCGCGACGTGAAACGAGTCGTCCGGGATCACCAGCAGTTCCGACCCGGGGATGGTACGTTGCCAGGCCCGGGTGACTTCGAGGCCGGTGATGTTCTGAGCCGGATTCGCCGGGTCCCCCGTGGTCACCACGAGCGTGGGACAGGCGATGTGCGGCAGCACGGGCCGGACGTCGATGGTGGGCAGGAAGTCCATGAAGCCGGCCTGCGTGGACGCAGGCGTGGCCTCCATCATGCGCGCCCACCATTCCTGCGCCTCGGCCGGCATCGACGTGCCGAGCCGGTTGCGCATCGTGCGGCGGGCCCAGTGACCCACGCCCTGCTCGTCGATCTCGCGCGAAGAGTAGCCGGAGTCGACCGCGCTGGCCGTGACCACGGGCGTGCCCAGGACGGCGAGCGACTTGAGCTGCGCCGGCCTGCGGCTCGCGAAGTGCAGCGCCATCGTGCCGCCGACCTTGGCGGCCACGAGATGGAACGTGCCGATCTCCAGCCGCGCCACGAGCGTGAGCAGATCGTCGCCGATCTGTTCCAGCGACCATGCATGGTCGCGCGGCATCGCGGTCGACTTTCCGTAGCCGCGCACGTCGAAGCGCAGCACGCGGTAGCGCCTGGCGAGATGGGGAATCCAGCCATACCAGGCGTCGCTGGATTCGGCCACGCCGTGCATCAGGACGATCCAGGGCGCATCGCGCCACGGATCGGTGAAGTCGTCGATGCGCCAGAACGTCTCCAGGTCCGGCGCGGTGCGCGTCATGGGCATGGCCGGCCGTCCTCGCCAAGTCCCGCCCACTCTTCGAGCAGGCGGAAGAACATCGTCATGTCGGCCTTGTCGCCGAAGCGGTCCACCGCCATCGACCAGAGTTGCGCGGCATTGCTCACGGCCAGCGCCGACACCTGCTGCGCGCGCGCCTCCTCGATGTAGAGGCCCAGATCCTTGGAACCGATGGCGATGGGCCCGCCGTAGTCGAAGCTGCGCGGCAGGATGGCGCGCGGGAACTTGTCGACCGTGGCCGAGTTGCGCCCGGTGCTGGCATTGATCACATCGATCATCACGGCTGGATCGAGGCCGGCCTTGGCGCCCATGACCACCGCTTCGCAAGCGACGACCATGCCGCTGATGGAGATGGCGTTGTTGGCGATCTTGCAGACCTGCGCCTGCCCGGATTGCGGACCGACGACGAACACCTTGCTCGCCAACGCGTCGAGGAAGGGCCGAACGCGCTCCACCAGAGCGGTCGGCCCGGCGACGATGGCCGACAGCGTGCCGTCCATGGCACGCGGGCGGCCGCCGCTAATCGGGCAGTCGAGCAATGCGATGCCGGGACCGGCCGCCAGCGCGATGCGTTGCATGGCGGCGCGCCCGACGGTAGACATCTCCACCAGCACCTCGCAAGCGTCGCTGCCCTTCAACTCGGCTGCGACCCCTTCGCTGACCTCGGGGGAGGGCAGGCAGCAGAACACGACCTCCGCGCGATCGCCGACCTCGCGAGCCGACGCGGCGGCGTGTGCGCCGTGCGCAGCGGCCTGCCGCAATGCCTCGTCGCTGGTGTCGAAGACGCTCAGAGGATGGCCCGCTTCGGCGAGCCGGCGGGCCATGGCGCCGCCCATGCTGCCCAGGCCGACGAAACCGAGGGGTGTGCGGGATGCCATGCGTTCAGTCCAGGGAGATGTTGAGGTCCCGGATGAGCTTGTGCCAGCGCGGGATGTCCTTCTGCAGCATGGCCTGGAACTGCTGTGCCGTGCCACCGACCGGTTCATAGCCGATATCGATCAGCTTCTTGTGCACCTCGGGATCGGCGACGGCCTTCTGTGCCGCGTCCTGAAGGCGTGCGATGACCGCGGGCGGCGTGCGCGCGGGAACGACCAGCCCGCCGAAGGCCTCGGCCAGCACGTCCTTGTAGCCCAGCTCGGCGAAGGTCGGCACGTCGGGCAGTTGCGGCAGGCGCGTGGCGTTGGCGACGGCCAGCGCGCGGACCTTGCCGCTCTTGATCATTCCGCCGCCGCCGGCGAAGTCGGTCATGGTGATCGGGACCTGGCCGGCCGCCACGTCCTGCAGGCTGAGCGCGCCGCCGCGATAGGGGACGTGGATCATGTCGATGCCGGCCTGCGTGCGGAACAGTTCCATCGCCATCGCGTGCGGACTTCCGGTGCCGGCGGAGGCGAAGCTGTGCTTGCCGGGTTCCGCCTTGGCGAGCTGCACGACGTCCTTCACGTCTTTCGCGCTCGATGCGGGGCCGGCCACCAGGATCGTCGGCAGACGGCCCAGCAGCGACACCGGCGCGAAGTCCTTCGCGGGGTCGTAAGGCAGCTTCTTGTAGAGGGCCGGGTTGTAGATCAGCGTACCGTTGTCGGCCGAGAAGATGGTGTAGCCGTCGGGCGCCGCGTGGGCCACTTCGACGGCGGCGATGGCCGATGCGGCCCCGGGCTTGTTCTCGATGACCACGGGCTGGCCCAGCTCGCGCGAGAGTGCCGGCATGATCACGCGCGCCAATGCATCGGCGCCGCCGCCCGCGGCGTACGGAACGATCCAGCGGACGGGCCGGCTCGGATACGACTGCGCGAACGCAGCGTCCGCGGCGAGCAGGCCAATGGCCAGGAGGCCGGGCAGTGCGGCATGAAGGAATCTTTTCATGGTGGTCTCCGGTGAACTCACTCGTCGATGCGGATGTCGGCGCGCAAGAGGAAGGCCCGCCAGGCGGGGACCTCGGTTCGCAGGTAGGCCTCGAAGCCTGCCGCGTCGAGCGCGAACGGCTGCAGTTCCATGGAGGCCGTGCGGGCCTGCAGGTCGCTGCTCTTCAGCGCTGCGGCGACGGCCTTCGAGAGCTTGGCGACCACGGCATCGGGCGTGTGGGCCGGTGCGAGCAGGCCGGTCCAGACCGTGTGCTCGAAGTCCTGGCCGATGGTTTCGGCAACGGTCGGCACATCGGGCATCGAGGCGAGCCGGCTCGCCGATGTCACGGCCAGCGCGCGCAGCAATCCGTTGCGTACCAGGGGGAGCCCGGCGGTCGTGCTGTCGATCGCGAAGTCCAGACTGCCAGCGGCGAGATCCTGCAGCTCTTGCGGGCTCGATTTGTAGGGCACGTGGATCGCGGTGCTGCCGGTCGCCTGCAGCAGTCGCGCCGTCGCGAGATGACCGAAGCTGCCGTTGCCGATGGAGCCGAAGCTGAGTGACCGCGCCTTGGTGCGGGCCAGGAGGTCACGCAGGGTGGCGGGCCCGTCGGGCTTGTTCGCCACCATGACCAGGAAGGGCGCCTTGCCCAGCGTCGCGATGGGCGTGAAGTCGCGCAGCGCGTCGTACTTCGCGTTGCGGCTGAGCAGGGGCAGCGTCACCATGGAGGTGGTCGTCCCGAAGGCCAAGGTGTAGCCGTCGGGCGCGGCCGTTGTCACCGCCATGGCTCCGATCATGCCGGCGGCGCCGGGACGGTTGTCGACGATCACCGGCGCGGCGAGTTCGCGCGACATCGCATCGGCCACCGCGCGTGCCTGCAAGTCGCTGCCGGTTCCGGGGCCGAAGCCGACCACGATCCGAATGGGCTTGCCATCCGGAAATTCGGCGTGGGCCAGGCTGCCGGCCAATGCGCCGGCGAGCCCGAGCAGGACGGCGAAGAGTCCGCGCCGACCGATCGCGCGGTACGGCGCGAGTCCAGGAGCGTTGTCCATGATGGCCTCCGTGGTGATTCGATCTGCCGATTCGCGCGCTGGCGCGATCACTCGTCCAACAGGATGCGGCCGCCCCGCGTGAGCACCTGGCCGTCCACCGAGATCTCGGGGTGCCGGATCACGCCTTCGAGGCGCAGCTTGGCGTGGCAGTTTCCGCCCAGCACGACCGTGTCGCCCACCCCGATGTGCGAGGTGCCGTACATCTTCTTGTCGGTGCGCATCGAGCCGGTGGGAACGACCTTCGGGTTGAGGCCGATGGAGACTTCCGCCGGGCAGTTGTAGCTCAGCGGATCGTCCATGCGCTTGAGGATGTCCGACCAGATCTTGGCCTGGTGGCCGCCCTCGATCTTGCGCACGTACCCCTTCTCGACCGTCAGGATGATCGGCTCCTTCAGCGCGCCGACCGAGTGCGCCGTGAGGTCGAAGACGACGATGCCCTCGCCGGTTTCCTCGACCGGGCACACATGCGCCTCGCCGTCCGGGAACGCGGCGCCGCCCCCCTTGCCGGGATGCAGGGCCAGCGGAATGCCGGCGATGGAACGGCCGGGCCGGCCCTTGATGCTGACCGTGAGGTGGGTGCCGTTGGGGCACTTCACGGTGCAGCTGTCGCCTTCGGTGAAGACCTTGGCGATCTTCTGGCCCAGCTTGTTGATGGCGCCATAGTCGGCCCAGGCGGGGCCATTGGGGGCGAGCATCGCGGGGGTGAGTTCCTCCATCAGCAGGAACTTCTTGCCGGCCTCGACCATGGCCTCGTTGAAGGGGGCATGGGCCATCGCGGTGCTGGTGAGGTAGATCACCAGGTCGATCGACGGGTCGAGCGAGGCGGCGATGATGGCCGGGTCCGGATCGGCCGCATGGCGATCGCGCGCCGGCATGATCGTCACCACCGGATGCATGCCGAGCGAGTTGGCGGCGATGGTCAGGCCCTGCCACAGCAGGGGGTCCATCTGGGTGTCGGTCATGATGAGGATCTTCTCGCCGGCCTTGCTGTTAAGGCGAAGGGGCGTGTGCAGGACCTTGGCGATCTCGATCAGTTGCTGGGTCATGGGGTCTCCGGTGGCGGGATGGAAGAGGAAGGGGTATTCAGGCTTCGAGGTCGCGGGTGCGGTCGTATTCGTCGCGCGAGTTGGGCGAGCCCACATGCAGACCGCAGTCGATGACGACGTGCGTGCCAGTGCAGGCCGATGACATCGGTGAACAGAAGAAAAGAATGGGCGCGGCGACCTCCTCGGGCTGCACCCAGCGGCCCAGCGGCAAGGTGCGCGGCACGGCGGCGAGCTTCTCGGCGGAGAGCTTCGCCTTCATCTGTGGCGTGAGCACCGGCCCCGGCAGGACAGCATTCACGCGGATGTTGTCGCGGCCCAGTTCGAAGGCGGCGTGGCGCGTGAGGCCGAGCACCCCGGCCTTCGACGCCGTGTAGCTCAGCCCGTTGTTCATCGACATGGTCAGGGCCGCGAGCGAAGCGACGGTCACGATCGCCCCGCCGCCGCGGCGGCGCAGCGCGGGCGCCCCGGCCTTGATCGAATTGAAGGGGCCCGTGAGATTCAGGTCGACGATGGCGTGCCAGTCCTCCGATGTCATGGTCGCGAGCGTCTGCCGCGAGCCGCCGCCGGCGACGTTGACGATGAAGTCGACGCCGTCGAACGCTTGCTCTGCGCGGGCCACGGCCTGCGTGTAGGCATCGAGGTCGCGAACATCCAGCGCGGCACCGAAGGCGCGCGTGCCTTGCTGCCTCAACTGGCCGGCGAGCGCCGTCACGCCGGCCTCGTCACGGTCGAACAGCGCGACGGCGGCGCCAGCCTCGGCGAACAGGCGCGCCGTCGCGGAGCCGATGCCGCGCGCGGCGCCGGTGATGAGGCAAACCTTGCCTTCGATTCCATGGTTCATGGGATGCTTCCTCTCGAATCGGATGCGGAGCCCTGCCGCGGGGCGCGCGCACGGACCTGTGCGCCGGCATCGGCCTCCATGTGGCGGATGACTTCGCTGTAGTCGGCGTCGGGTCCGCTGCGGCGGACCGCTTCGGTCCATGCCGCCAGCGTGGCCGGTGCCATCGTGTTGTGTACGCCTGCGGCGGATGCCTGCTCGATGTAGAGCGACAGGTCCTTCAGCATCAGGCCCATCGGGCCGCCGTAGTCGAAGCTGCCGGTCAGGATCGAGCGCGGGAACTTGTCCATCGTGGCGGCGTTGCGGCCCGAGCCGGCGTTGATCGCGTCGAGCAGCGTCTGTGCATCGAGCCCGGCCTTGACCCCGAGGACGGCGCCCTCGCAGGCCGCGATCATTCCCGCCGCCGAGATGGCGTTGTTGACCAGCTTGCACACCTGCGCGAGGCCCGGCACGTCGCCGACGTGAAAGAGC
Organism: Variovorax sp.; assembly: GCA_017744285.1. Classification (GTDB taxonomy): domain Bacteria; phylum Pseudomonadota; class Gammaproteobacteria; order Burkholderiales; family Burkholderiaceae_C; genus Variovorax. The sequence goes on along the minus strand of JAGIBP010000012.1, from coordinate 40,509 downwards.
TTGCCGGCCACGGCCTGCAAGGGAGCGAGTGCCGCACGCACGGTAGCGGGCGCGCCGGCGTACATCACCGAGAGCGTGCCGGCTTGCGCCCCGCGGGGTCCGCCGCTGACGGGGGCATCGAGCAGCGCCACATCGCCTGCCGCCAGTTCGGCCGCGAGCCTGCGGATCGCCTCGGGGCCGACGGTGGATGTCTCGACCACGACGCGCAAGGCGCTGCCGCCGAGCATCTGGCGGCAGACCGCGTGGCTGGCGTCGGGGGAGGGCAGGCACATGAACACGGTGGCGCACCGCTGCGCCACATCGCGCGCATCCGCGGCAGGCTTCGCGCCGGCAGAGACCAGCTGTTCGACAGCGCTTGCATCGAGGTCATGCACGACGAGCGCATGGCCGGATGCCACCAGCCGCTGCGCGATGGCTGCGCCCATGTGGCCGAGCCCGACGAATCCGAGGGTGTCTCCGTGCGGTTGCATCTCGTGTCTCGCTTGTTGATAATTCCGTCCAACGGAATATATTTCTATGTTGAGGAAATGGTACCTGGGCAACAATCGGGTTGTCAACGCGTATGCAATCTGGAGAACATCGAATGGCAAAGGACAGCACTGGCGATGCCAGCGGCTCGGGCATCGTCGGGCGGATCACGGCTCTCTTGAAAGTGCTCGCGGAGACGGAGGGCGAATCGAGCCTGAGCGAGATCGCAGCGCGCATGAACCTGCCGCCGAGCAGCACGCACCGCCTGCTGCATCTGCTGCTGGACGAAGGTTTCGTCGATCGCGGCACCGACAGCCGCACCTACCGCGCGGGCCTCGAGTTCCATCGCGTCGGCGGGCTGCTGGCCTCGCGCGCGGACGTGCCGAACCTGGCGCATGGGTTCATGCAGGCCGTGGTGGACGCATGCGACGAGACCTGCATGCTCTCGCTGTACGTGCCGCGCACGCGCCACGCGATGGTGGTGCGGGCGATCCACGGCAGCCATCCGCTGCGCTATGAAGCCGCGCTGTACGTGCCGAGTTCCCTGGTGTGGGGCGCGACGGGGCAGGGCATCCTGGCTTTCCTGCCGGAAGAGACGATCGACGAAGTCCTGCAAGCCGAAGGGCCTTCGCCCGTCGATCCCGCCAAGGTGGTCAAGCCGCAGAGTGTCCGGCGCGAACTCGCCCGGATTCGCGAGCAGGGCTATGCCCATACAAAAGGCCAGAAGATCAAGGGCGCCGAGGGGTTCTCGGCGCCTGTCTTCAACAGCAACGGCGTGGTCGCTGCGCTGTGCATCACGCTTCCGGACAGCCGCTACAAGGCGTCCATGGAAGTTCAACTCGCCCGCACCTTGATGACCCAGGCCAATCTCTTCAGCGCCAGCCTGGGATGGCGCGGCCCGGTGCGGCAGGCGAAGACGGCCTGACCCCGGTCAGGCGGCCAGCGCGGCGTCGATTCGGTCGAGCGCGGCCATGGCGAGCGCTTCCTCGTCCGCGCGCACGCAGGCCCACAGCTTGTCGCGCAGTTGCGCTTCGTCCAAGGGCAACTGCGCATGTCCGCGCGCGAAGCGAATCGGCCCGCTGTCCCGTATGGTGCCGTCACGGGTGGTGATCGTGACCCGGTCCTCGTAGGCGAACGAGGGCTCCAGCGGGCACCGTGTGTCGGTGATATGCGTGCGAATCAAGGGCATGAGCGCGCGCACCGCCGGATCGGCCAGGCTCCGTTCATCGACTTCGCGCAGGCCCAGCGCACCATGCACCAGTGCCGTCGCCACGACGTACTCCAGGCTGAAACGCGCCTCGGACAGGGTGGCCGGCGCATGGTGGCGCAGGACCCCGGCCGTGGTGGCGCTGATGGTCGCGTCGACTGCCGTCACGTCGGACGGCATCAGCTTGTGCTCCGCCTTGAGGTCGAGGACGCCGTCGGCCACCCGATGCGCCGCATAGCACACCGGGTATTTCTTGATGCCGGGCCGGATGCGCAGCAGCGTGGACTCGAAGCCTTCTTCGACGTCCGCCTCGAGCCTGGCGTTGCCCGGCCCTGCCAGCGCGGCGAGCAGCCCCGTGGGGCCGTCGAGCGCATCGAATGAGGCGTCCACGCCGCAGGCGGCGAGCTCCGCCGCCTCGAGGCCGGCGCGCGCCGCGCGGCCGACCTGCAGCGCCTTGGTCATGGAGCCGAAATTGGCGATCAAGCCGGACGCAGAACTGGCGGCGATGCCGATGGCATGCGCCACCTGCGACGCGGGCAGGCCTCGCGCCGAGGCCACGGCGGCCGCGGCGGCCACCGTGCCGAAGACCGCTGTCGGGTGCCAGCCGCGCCCATGCAGGTGCACCGTCATGCGCGACTGCAATTCGGCCCAGACCGCGTAGCCCTTGGCATAGGCCTGCACCAGCGCGAAGCCGCGCACGCCATCGGCTTCATGCACCGCGAGCAGCGCCGGCACGAGCACCACGCTCGGATGTCCTGCCAGGCCGACGTCGTCATAGTCGAGCGCATGGCCTGCCGTGGCATTGACCAGCGCGGCCAGGGCGGGCGCCAGCGCAGACTCGTCGGCGCGTGCCGGCAGCGGCATGGCATCGCCATCGGATCGCAGGCCCGCCCACTGGGCCACCTGCGTGGTGACCGGCTCGTCGCGGCCGGCGAGCATGCAGGCCGTGGTATCGACGAACGCCGCCCGCACGACGCCGCGCATCCGATCTTGATCTTGCGCTGCGAAGTGCGTCGACCAATCAGTGGCGCAACGCTGCGCCAGCAGGCCGGCGAGGCCGGTGCGCGGGGCCGTCATTCCGGCTTCAGGCCGAGGCGCTGCACGATCGGCCCCCAGACCTTGTACTCCTGCTGCACCATCGCCTGCATCTCTTTTGGCGTGCTGGTCACGACGCCATACCCGGCCTTGACGAACGCGTCGCGGAGGGCGGGATCGGCGGTGGCCCTGGCGTTGAAGGCGGCCAGCTTGGCGATGAGGTCGGGCGGCGTCCCGGCCGCGGTGAACAGCCCGAACCGGATGCTCGAATCGACATCGGGAAAGCCGAGTTCGGCCATGCCGGGCGTCTCCGGCAGCAGCGGCGAGCGCTTCGCGGTCATGACGGCGATCACGCGAACCTTGTTGCTCTGGATGAGTCCCAGAAGGCTGCTCAGCGAGTACGACCCGAACTGCGTCGTGCCCGCGAGCAGGTCGTTCAGCGCCGGCGCCGTGCCCCGATAGGTGATGTGCTCCAGCCGGATGCCGGCCAGGTTCGCCAACTGCTCCATCGCCAGATGCGAGGGCGAGCCGACGCCGGCGGTGGCGTACGGCAGCGGCTTCGACGGGTTGGCCTTGGCCGCGCTCACGATGTCCGGCAAGGTCTTGTAGGCGCTATCGAGGTTGGCCACGATGACGTACGGCGACTCGGCCACCATGCCCACCGCTGTCAGGTCCTTGAGCGGGTCGTAGCCCAGCTTCTGGAAGATGTGCGGGAACATGCCGATGATGGTCCCCTGCATGAGGAGGGTGTAGCCATCGGGCGGTGACTTCGCCACGACCTCGTTTCCGATATTGCCGGTCGCACCGGGCCGGTTGTCGATGACCACGGGTTGTCCGAGCAGAGGCCGCAGGCGCTCGGCGAGCAGCCGCGCGAGAACGTCAGTGCCGCCGCCCGGCGGGAAGGGAACGACCAGCTTGACAGGTCGCGAAGGCCACGTGTCCTGCGCCCATGCGCGAGGCGCAAGCGCAGCGAGCGGCAGCGACAGGGCGGCCGCCACGACCTGGCGGCGGGTGTGGCGCTCGGGGGGGCGATGCATGTCCAGGCCTTTCATTGCACTTCGATCCTTGCCGTGCGCACCAGATCGGCGACGGTCTTCTGGTTGGCGGCCACGAGACGGCCGAAGTCGGAACCGCTCACGTCCGACGGCAACAGGCCGGCCTGTACGTAGCGTTCTCGCAGATCGGGCTGAGCAGTCACCTCGCGCACCGTCTTCGTGATCTGTGTCAGCACTGCGGGCGGCGTGCGGGCCGGCGCGAAGAGTCCGATCCAGGCCGGGAATTCCAGGCCATCGAAACCTTGTTCCGCGGCGGTCGGCACCTCGGGCATCAGCGGTGACCGCGCGGGCGTCAAGACGGCCAGGGCACGCAGCTTGCCGGCCTTGACCTGTGGTGCCGCATTGGCGATGGAGTCGAACATGGCCTGGACCTGGCCTGCCAGCAGGTCCGTGGACGCCGGCACGGCGCCTTTGTAGGGCACATGCAGCAACTGAAGGTTGTTGCGCGCGGCGAACAGTTCGCCGTTCAAGTGGAGGATGGTGCCGGGACCGGACGAGGCATAGGCGATCTTGCCGGGATTGGCGCGTGCGTATTGCACGAATTCGGCCAGCGTGCGCGCCGGCACCGAAGGGTGGACCACGATGGCCGTGGGTCCGTGCGCGACCAGCGCGATGGGCGCGAAGTCCTTGATGGCGTCGTACGGCAGCGACGCCCGCAGCACCGGTGCGATCACGTGCGTGGAAGCCGAGGTGACCAACAGCGTGTAGCCGTCTGGCGGCGCGTGCGCCACGAGTTCGGCGCCCAGGGCGCCGCCGGCCCCCGCCCTGTTGTCGATCACCACGCCTTGGCCCCAGGCCTCCTGGAGCTTTTGCGCCAGCGGGCGTGCGACCACGTCCACCGGAGATCCTGGCGCGAAGGGGTTGATCAGCTTGACCGGTCGGGTCGGGAAGCTGCCCGACGTGGCGGAAGAGCTTTGCGCCCACCCCGACAAGGGCAGGGCGGCCAGCAGGGTCGCGACAGTCCGTCTTTGCATATTTGTCTCTGGCGTCTCTGGTTGCGTAATTCCGTTTGGCGGAAATAACTTCTGTATAAAGGAATGCTACGCTCGGGTTCCCGCGCTCGTCAAGGCGGAAACCACCACCGATCGACCCAGAGAGGAGTCATTCAATGCAATGGAAAGCCGAGCCGGTTCAAAGTTCACGCGTGCGGGCGATGTCGCGGCGCAGTTGGGTCCAGGGGGCGGCTGCGATCGTCTCAGCAGGCGTCGGGCGTGGCCTGTTCGCGCAGCCGACATGGCCCGACCGAGCGATCAAATGGATCGTGCCCTTCGGTGCCGGCAGCGGCGCCGACATCGTGGCGCGTGTCTACGGGAACGCAATGGCCCCGGCCCTGGGGCAGCCGATCGTCATCGACAACCGGGCGGGCGCCAGTGGCGCGATCGGCGCCGACCTCGCGGCGCGCTCACCGGCGGATGGCTACACACTCTTTCTCGCCAGCCAATCGACGCATGCCTCCAACCCGGGCATGTTCAAGAAGCTGCCATACGACCCGGTCAGGAGCTTCGATCCGGTGAGCCTGCTGGGCTCCTTTCCGCTCATCCTCGTCACACACCCGTCGCTCCCCGCGCAGACCGTGCAGGAATTGGTTGCCCATGCCAGGAGCAACCCCGGCAAGCTGGTGTTCGCGTATGGCACAGGCTCGGCGCAAGTGACGGCCGAGCTGTTTCGCAAGCTCGCGAACGCCGATGTGCTGCTGGTCCCGTACAAGAGCAACCCGCTGGCGCTGACGGCCGTCGTGGCCGGCGAGGCGCACTGCATGGCGATCGACCCGGGGCCTGGCCTGCCGTTGATGGTGTCGGGGCGCGTGCGTGCGCTGGCGGTCACCACCGGGCAGCGTTCGGACATCGTGCCGCAGCTGCCAACGATGGGCGAGGCGGGGATGCCGGGCTATGAACTCTTCGGATGGAATGCACTGATGGTGCCTGCCGGCACACCGGCGCCGATTGCGCAACGATTGCAGGTCGAAGTAGTGGCGGCAGCACGGCAGCCGGGTGTGAAGCAGAAGCTGGTGCAAGCGGGTATCGATGCACACGCCGGATCTTCAGAGGAGTTGCGCCAATTCATGGAAGCCGAGCTGGCGAAATGGACAGCGCACATCCGCAGCTCGGGCATCGTGCCGGAGTAAAGCGCGCGGGACGGCCGCCGGATTGCGGACCGCGCCGCGGCCATGAGTGTCGTGAGTCAACGAACTTCCGATTCGTGGTGCTCGCGCCCGAGCGCCAGCACGGCGTCAGCCAATCGCCCGACCCCCTGCTCCGAGAGGTCGGCCGTCTCGATGCGCCTGCGGTGCGGCCAATCCTCGAAATGGCTGGCCTGCGAGCGCCCGTAGTGCGGGTCGTAGTGCAGCGCCATCAGCTCGGCGAAGAGCGGGGACAACTCCCCCGCGCGTGCCCACGCCTGCCAGCGCTGCACCGTTTCCTTGCCCTGCAGTTCCTTGAGCAGGCCGAGCTGCGTGGCGAGCGCCTCGCGGTCGTCGCCCAGGTAGGCGTAGTCGCGCAGCAGATAGGCCAGCCGCGCTTCGGGCGTGGCGGCGATCTCGATGCACGGGCTCGCGCGCATGCGCGCCACCAGCGGTAGCGGCAGGGCGATGCGGCCGATGCGCGGGCTCTCGCCTTCGACGTAGAGGGGCCGGCCGAGGTCCACCTCGTCGAGAACCTGCGCGATGCGCGTCTCGAAGTGCTTCTGCGACGGCTGTGCCATGCCGGGCAGGGCGCCGAGCAGCGAGCCCTTGTGCTGCGCAAATGCCTCCAGGTCGAGCACCTGCGCGCCCCGCGCGGCCAGGGCCTGCAGCACGCGGGTCTTGGCGCTGCCGGTGGCGCCGCAGATGACGCGCAGCGGCAGGCGAGGGCAGAGCGCTTCGATCTGGTCGATCACGTGGCGGCGATAGCCCTTGTAGCCGCCAGCCAGTTGCTGCGCGTCCCAGCCGACCAGGCGCAGCCAGGTCACCATCGAGCCGCTGCGCAGGCCGCCGCGCCAGCAGTACACGAGCGGCTTCCAGCTGGCAGGCCGGTCGGCGAAGCGCTCGCGCAGATGCCGCGCTAGGTTCGCCGCCACCATCGCGCCGCCGACACGGCGTGCCTCGAAGGCGCCCGTCTGCTTGTACAGCGTGCCGACGATGCGCCGCTCCTCGTCGTCGAGCACGGGGCAGTTGATGGCGCCGGGAATGTGGTCCAGCGCGAACTCGGCGGGCGAGCGCGCGTCGATGAGGGTGTCGAAGGCGTGACGGTCGGTCACGCGCACAAGGGGCCGGTTCATGGATTGTTCAAACTGATGGATGGCGGCACGCGAGCCACGCTCGCTGGCACAATGCCGGGCAGTTCCGGTGGCCCACAGAATTACTCACGATGGAACGAATCAACCTCACAACGTTTTCCCATGGCGGCGGTTGCGGCTGCAAGATCGCGCCGGGTCTGCTGTCGGAGATTCTGGCACGCGCACCTCAAGGCATCGTCCCGCCTCAATTGATGGTCGGCATCGAGACCAGCGACGACGCGGCCGTCTATCGCCTCAACGACACGCAGGCGCTGGTCGCGACCACCGATTTCTTCACGCCCATCGTCGATGACCCGTTCGACTTCGGGCGCATCGCGGCGACCAATGCGCTGTCGGACATCTATGCCATGGGCGGCACGCCGATCATGGCCCTGGCCCTCGTGGGCATGCCCATCGCCAAGCTGCCGCCCGAGGTGATCGGCCGCGTGCTCGAAGGCGGCGCCAGCGTCTGCCGCGAGGCGGGCATCCCGATCGCGGGCGGCCACAGCATCGACGTGCTCGAACCGATCTACGGGCTGGTTGGCCTGGGGCTGGTCCATCCCGATCGCGTGCGCCGCAATTCCGATGCGAAGGCCGGTGACGTGCTCGTGCTCGGCAAGCCGCTCGGCGTGGGGATCCTTTCCGCGGCGCTCAAGAAGGGCCAGCTCGACGAGGCCGGCTATGCCGAGATGCTGCGGCATACCACCCAGCTCAATCGCGTCGGCGTCGAACTCGCCGCACTGGACGGCGTCCACGCGATGACCGACGTCACCGGTTTCGGCCTCGCCGGCCATCTGCTCGAGATCTGCCGTGGCGCCAGGCTGTCGGCGCAGGTGGAACTGGACGCCTTGCCGACCATCGATGCCGCGGTGCGCTTCGCCAAGGAGGGCATCGTGACCGGTGCCTCGGCACGCAACTGGAGCGGCTACGGCGCGCAGGTCGAATGGCCTGCGTCCGCGGCGGCGTGGCAGCGCGCACTGGTGTCCGATCCCCAGACCAGCGGAGGCCTGCTCGTGAGCTGCCGCCCCGCTGCGGTCGATGCGGTGCTGGCGAGCTTTCGCGGCGCGGGATTCGCGCAGGCCGCACCCATCGGCGCATTGCGGCCGCCCGATGCCGGCGGCGACCCGCGCCTGGCATTCATCACGCCCGGTTCGTAGCCGCGCACGAAGACCAGAAACGTTCAACGAAAAGGATTCAAATGATTCGTCGCCCCCATGTCGGAATCACCTGTCTCCTGATCCTCTCGTCGCTGGGCGCGCATGCGCAGGACGCGCCACCGGAAAGCTTCCAGAGCAGGCCGTATTGGGAAGTGTTGATCGGTCCTTTCGCGCTGCACTGGAGCAACGAGAGCGAACACCAGCACGTCTATCTGCTGGGCATCGAGCGCAGCCTGCCGGGGGCACCCACCTGGTCCGCGGGCGACGCGACCATCTGGGGCTTCTCGGCCTTCAACAATTCATTCGGCCAGCCGTCGGCCTACTTGTACTACGGCTATCGCTGGGACAACCTGTTCAGCAACCCGGCGATCTACGTCAAGCTGAGCGGCGGCATCATCTACGGCTACAAGGACGAGTACGAGAACAAGGTGCCGTTCAATCACAACGGCTTCGGCCTGGCGATCATTCCGGCGGTCGGGTACCGCATGACGCCGCGCGACGCGATCCAGATCGGCGTGCTCGGAACGGCCGGCCTGATCTTCACGTACAACCGCCGCTTCTGAGCGGACGCAGGCCGCGCGATCGAAAAAAATCTTTGGTGCCAGTGCCGGGGTGCCCTCGAATTCACGCTATACTGCGAGGCTCCGCTAAACACGGAGACCACGCAGACATGCGGGAATAGCTCAGTTGGTAGAGCGCAACCTTGCCAAGGTTGAGGTCGCGAGTTCGAGTCTCGTTTCCCGCTCCAGTTCAAGAAAAAGAGAGGCTTCGGCCTCTCTTTTTTTCGTCCCGGTCCGGCAAGCCCCTTCACGCCTTGGACTGCGCATCGCGCCGATTGGCGCCCAGCGCATAGACCACCGGCTTCTCATCGCCCACCTTCGGCGTCGTCGTGGTCCCTTCCCCCAGCGGCACGTGTGCGGACCCGTACACCTCCCGTTCCAGCCGCTTGACGCGCTCGGCATACATGCGGGCGAGGGCGCCGTGGTGCTCCGCCGCGGCCTGGTGCTCGATGCGCGCGAGATTCGCTTCCTCGAGCAGGGTCATGATGCGACGAAGATGTCCGTTGCGATTGGGCTGGAAGATGCTGAACATCGGGTCCTCCGATCACGCGAGTCTGCAAGGCGCCAGTTTTAACGTCATTCGCCTCTCGCGTGCTTGTCAGCCGACACCCACCATCGACGTAGGCCGCACGGCCAATGACTCGGCCGTGGCGAAAGCGCTAGATTGGAGGGATGGCCTAGATCTCGTCGATGGGCGTGCTGCGCGTGCCCTGCTGTGCCTGCAACGCGTAGCGCTCGCGCGTCTTCACGTAGAAGCTGGCGCCGAAGCGGCCGACCGGGAAGTAGTGCTGCAGGCGCACGCGCCAGGTCTCGGGGTCGATCAGTTCGTCGCGCGCATGCAGCCAGCGCACCCGGCCGATGAAGATCTGCCGGCTTTCGGTCTCCAGCGTTTCCCACAAGGTGCATTCGAACGCCACCGGCGCCTCGGCGATGCGGGGCGGCTTCACCGCGTGGCTGGGGACGGCGGTGAAGCCGACGACGTCGAGTTCGCTCACATGGGGCGGATGGCGATCGCCGCAGCGGTGCATCCGCTCGGCGATGTCCTCGTCGGCCAGGTGCACCACGAACTCGCCGGTGCGAACGATGTTGGCCGCCGTGTCCTTGAGCACGCCGTCCTGCAGGCGGTTGACGCTGATCATCACGATGGGCGGCTCCTCGCCGAGCATGTTGAACATGCTGAATGGCGCGGCATTGACCACGCCGCCGGCTCCGATCGTCGTCACGAGCGCGATGGGCCGGGGCACGATCAGGCTGGCCATGAGCTTGTATCGCTGGTACTCGGTGAGCGTCGAGAAGTCGATGTCCATGATGTTTTCCAATGCGGCGGGTGATGGCGTCACAGGGCGTTACGGCACGGCGCGCCCGCGTGGTTTCCAATCTGGCGCTGACACCCGCCATTCGATGTGAGAAAGGATCATCCCACCATGCCTCGGAACGACCCAGCAGAATTCAGGCCAGCACGCGAGTCCTCGATGTGGATCCCGGTGGTCGTCATCGTGGCGATCCTGGCCGCCGCATTCGGCTGGTGGCACTGGTCGCTGCAAAAGGAGGTGCCGCCCGAGACGCCCCCCACCGCTGCCGCGCCGCAGCCCCAGCCCGCGCCCGCCGACGTGCCGGCGCCGCCACCGGTGGCAACGGGTCCGCAGAATCCCATGGACAACCTCGCGGAGCCCGACAAGGCGCTGCCCCCGCTCAACGATGCCGACGCGCGCGTGACCAGCGCGCTCAACGAACTGCTGGGCCGCAAGGCGGTCACGTCCTTCCTGCAGATCGACAACTTCGTGCGGCGCGCGGTCGCGACCGTGGATAACCTGCCGCGCGAGCATGCGACGGCCCGCCTGTGGCCGGTGCTGCCGACGCCGCAGCGCTTCGCGGTCCAGGGCGCCGGCGAGGTGAAGACGATCAGCCCCGACAACGGCGCGCGCTACACGCCCTTCGTGCTGTTCGTCGAGTCGATCGACGCCGCACGCGCGGCGGCGCTCTATGCGCGGCTGTACCCGCTTTTCCAGGAGGCGTACCAGGAACTCGGCTATCCCGACCGGTATTTCAACGACCGCCTGGTGGCCGTGCTCGACCACCTCCTGAAGACGCCCGAGCCCGCCGGGCCGATCCAGGTCAGGCTCACCGAAGTGAAGGGCGAGACGCCGTCGGAGAGCCCGTGGCTGCGCTACGAATTCGCCGATCCGCAACTGGAGGCGCTCTCGGCGGGGCAGAAGATCCTCATCCGCATGGGCCCGGTGAACGAACGGCGCATGAAGGCCCGCTTGGCCGAATTCCGGCGCCTCGTCGCCACCGGCGCGGCGGCGAAGAAGTAAACCTACCCACCGGTAGAAACCCAAGTCTCCAAGGTGACGCCGCCTCGGGAGAAACCTTAGACGGCGCGCCGTGGTGCGCTTTCACAATGGACCGCGAACCGGTGCGCAGCAGGTCTGCGGTGCGGTCAGGAGGTCCTTTGTGGAACTGTTTTTTCAGCAACTTCTCAACGGCCTCACCATCGGCGGCGTCTACAGCCTCGTGGCGCTGGGCCTGACCCTCGTCTACGGCATCCTGCACGTGCCGAACTTCGCGCACGGCGCGTTCTACATGTCGGGTGCCTTCGCCGGGTACTACCTCATGGTGAAGCTCGGCCTGAACTACTGGCTCGCGATGGCGGGGGCCGCCGTGGTGGTCGCGGTGATCTCGATGCTCGCGCAGCGGCTGGTGTTCCATCCCCTGCGCAACGCGCCGGAGCTGCACGACATGATCGCCGCGATCGGCATCCTGTTGTTCCTCGAGGCCGGCGCGCAGGCGCTGTTCGGCGCCGACTTCCATCGCATGCCGACGCCCTATGGCCAGGTGGTCCAGGTGTTCGGCCTGACGGCGCCGCTGCAGCGGCTGCTGATCATCGCCGGCGCGTTCGGGCTCATGGTGCTGCTGCATCTCTTCCTGAACCACACGGTGATTGGCTCCACCATCATCGCGATGGCCCAGAACCGCGAAGGCGCGGCGCTGGTGGGCATCGATGCCTCGCGCGTGACGCTGCTGGTGTTCGCCATCTCCGGCGCGCTCGCCGCGATCGCCGCGGTGCTTTACGCGCCGATCAACCTGGTCTACCCGGCGATGGGCAACCTCGTGATCACCAAGGCCTTCGTGATCATCATCCTCGGTGGCATGGGCAGCTTCCCGGGCGCGATCGTGGGCGGGCTGATCATCGGCATGGCCGAGAGCTTCGGCGGCTTCTACGTTTCCACCGACTACAAGGACATCATCGCCTTCGTGCTGCTGGTGGTGATCCTGTCCTTGCGTCCGCAGGGCCTGTTCACGATGAAGGGAGCCCGCTGATGCGCCTCTTCGAAGGAAAGACCGGCTGGATGCTGCTCGCCGCGCTGGCGCTGCTGTTCCCGCTCGCCGCGCCTAACAACTACCTGATCTCGGTGGCGACGCAGGCCTTCATCATGGCCATCGCGGCGCTGGGGCTGAACCTCATCACCGGCTACACGGGCCAGTTCAACCTCGCGCACGGCGCGTTCATGGCCATCGGCGCGTACACGGTCGGCATCCTCACGGTCGATCACCAGGTGCCGTTCTGGATCGCCTTCGCGCTCGCGGGCGTGGTGACCGGCGTGATCGGCTACTTCATCGGCCTGCTGTCGCTGCGCCTGCGCGGCCACTACTTCTCGATCTTCACGCTGTGCGTGAGCTACATCCTGTTCCTGCTCATCGAGAAGTGGGAAAGCCTCACGCACGGACCGGTCGGCATCATGGGCATCCCCGCGCCGACGGGCGTCGGGCCGGTTCAGTTCGGAACGCCCCTTTCGCAGTACTACCTGGTGCTGGCCTTCCTGGCGCTCGGCATCTGGGTCATGGCGCGCATCGTGCGCTCGCTGGTCGGCCGCAGCTTCATGGCGGTTCGCAACAGCGACGACCTCGCCGAGGCGCTGGGCATCGACCTGATGCGCACCAAGACGCTGTCCTTCGTGCTGTCGGTGATCTACGCCGGCTTCGCGGGCGCGCTCTACGCGGGGCAGGTGCGCTTTCTCGGGCCCGATCTCGCGAGCGAAGCCGTGACCTTCGACCTCATCATGTTCGTGCTCGTCGGCGGCGTGGGCACGCTGCTGGGGCCGCTGGTGGGCACCTTCCTCGTCACCGCGCTCACGCAGAGCCTGCAGTTCCTGCAGGACTACCGCATGGTCGTGTTCGGCCCGGTGCTGGTTGCGCTGATCATCTTCCTGCCCGACGGGCTCGTGGGCACCTGGCTCAAGCGCCGTGCGCGGCGCGCGGGCGCGCACCAGTCCGCGAGCCAGCCGCAGGGCGCTTCGACGGAGGCCGAGTCCCATGCTTGAGACCATCGACCTGACGAAGCAGTTCTTCGGGCTCACCGCGGTCGATCACGTCAGCACGCGTTTCGAGCGCGGGCAGGTCAGCGCGATCATCGGGCCGAACGGCGCGGGCAAGACCACCTTCTTCAACCTCGTGGCCGGCACCCACAAGCCGAGCTCGGGGCGCATTCTCTTCAAGGGGCAGGACGTCACCGGCATGCGGCCCGACCATGTGGCGCGGCTGGGCATCGCGCGCACCTTCCAGACTACGCACCTCTTCGACAACGCGAGCGTGCTCGACAACCTGATCGTCGGCCACCGCCTGCGCACGCGCTCGGGCCTGTGGGACGTGCTCGCCAACTCGAAGCGGCTGCAGCAGGAGGAGCGCCTGTGCCGCGAGAAGGCGCGCGAGGCGCTCGACTTCGTGGGCCTGTCGCATATCGCGAACCGCATCGCGGCCGACATCACGCAGGAAGAACGCAAGCGCGTGGCTTTCGCGCTGGCGCTGGCGACCGATCCGGAGCTGCTCCTGCTCGACGAGCCCGCGGGCGGCGTGAACCCCGAGGAGACCGTGGGCCTGGCCGCGCTCATCCGCAAGCTGGTGGACCACGGCAAGACCGTGTGCCTGATCGAGCACAAGATGGACATGATCATGCGTCTGGCCGACAGGATCGTCGTGCTCAACAACGGCGCCAAGATCGCCGAGGGCACGCCGGCCGAGATCCGCCGCGACCCGCACGTGATCGAGGCCTACCTGGGGACGGACCATGTTGCGGTTTGAGAATGTCGACCTGCATTACGGCAGCTTCCGCGCGTTGAGCGGCGTGTCACTGCATGCCGCGCCCGGCGAGCTGGTGGTGCTGCTGGGCGCCAACGGCGCGGGCAAGACCTCGATCTTCATGGCCGCGAGCGGCATCCACCGCCCGAGCGCCGGCAGCATCCGCTTCGGCGACCGAGAACTCGTCGGCCAGCGCCCCGCGCAGATCGTGGCCTCGGGCCTCGTGCATTGCCCCGAGGGGCGCAAGCTGTTCCCGCTGATGTCGGTGCGCAAGAACCTCACGCTGGGCGCGTATGTCCACCGCCGCGACAAGGCCGGCATCCAGCGCTCGATCGACGAGGTGTTCAGCCTGTTTCCCATCCTCGAGAAGAAGCAGGACCATCCCGCGGGGTCCCTCTCGGGCGGCCAGCAGCAGATGGTCGCGATCGGCCGTGCGCTGCTCGGGCGGCCCAAGCTGCTGCTGCTCGACGAGCCTTCGCTCGGCCTCGCGCCGCTGATCGTCAAGCAGGTGTTCGAGGTCATCCAGCGCATCAACCAGGCCGGCACCACGGTGTTGCTGGCGGAACAGAATGCCTATTCGGCGCTCGCGATCGCGCACCGCGCCTACGTCATCGAGCGTGGGCGCATCACGCTCGAAGGCGACCGCGACTCGTTGCTGAACAACGAAGCCGTGCGCGCCGCCTACATCGGCGGATGAGCCCCTTCTTCCCTTTTCATCCACAGGAGACTTCCGCATGACGAGACACTCTTCGAGCCGCCGCCGCTTCAACCTGCTGCCCGCTGCGCTGGCGGTCATGGGCGCCTTCGGCGCCGGCTCCGCCTTCGCGCAGGACACGGTCAAGATCGGCTACACCGGGCCCTTGAGCGGCGGCGCGGCGCTCTATGGCAAGAACGTGGTCAACGGCATCGAGATGGCGATCAAGGAGATCAACGCCGCCGGCCTCGACGTCGGCGGCAAGAAGGTCAAGCTCGAGCTCGTGGCGCTGGACGACAAGTACTCGCCGGCCGACGCCGCGATCAACGCGCGCCGCCTCGTGCAGCAGTACCAGGCGCCGGTGGTGTTCGTGCCGCACTCCGGCGGCATCTATGCGATGCAGGCCTTCAACGAGCAAGAGAAATTCATCGTGATGGCGTACTCCAGCACGCCGAAGATCACCGAGACGGGCAACAAGCTCACGATCCGCATTCCGCCCACCTTCAACTCCTACATCGAGCCGTTCACGCGCTACGAGATGAAGCGCTTCGGCAAGAAGGTCGGCATGCTGCCGGGCGATCACGAGTACGCGAAGAACTGGACGCAGCTGTTCGGTCCCGCGTGGGAGAAGGCGGGCGGCACCATCGTGTCGAACAACCCGATGTCCTACAACCGCTCGGCCGACTTCTACAGCGGCGTGAGCCGCGTGCTGGCCGAGAAGCCCGACGTGCTGTTCGTCGGCGGGCCTTCGGAGCCGACCGCGCTGGTGGTCAAGCAGGCGCGCGAGCTGGGCTTCAAGGGCGGCTTCTTGATCATGGACCAGGCCAAGCTCGACGAGATGGCCAAGGTCACCGACGGCCTGGCGCCGCTCGAAGGTTCCATCGGGGTGCTGCCGGTGTCCTATGACGACCGCGTCGGCCCCAAGACCTTCGCCGCGGCCTATCGCGCGGCCTACGGCGCCGACAAGGACCCGACCACCGAGTCCTCGTACAACTACGCGATGACGCACGCGGTGGCGGGGGCGATGAAGCTCGCCGGCAGCACCACGGACGCCACCGCCATTCGCGCCAAGATGGGCGAGGCGATCGGCAAGCTCTCCGAGAAGGCGAACGCCGGCAACTTCAAGGGCGTCGATGCCGTCGGCGGCACGGTGGTCGATCCGCTGGTCGCGACGGTCGAGGGCGGCAAGATCAAGCCGGTGAACCTCAGCGATCTGCTGAAGTAGCCGGCAATCCGTCGGGGCTGGCGGAACAGGCCAGCGCCCGCGCGAGCAGCAGCTTGCGCTCGCGCGCGTTGCGGGTGAGTCCGGCCGCGCGCTTGAACTCCTCGCACGCTTCGCGGCGGCGGCCGAGCCTGGCGAGCAGGTCGCCGCGTACGCTCGGCAGCAGGTGGTAGGCCTGCAGCAGGGGTTCGTCGCGCAATGCATCCACCCGTTCGAGCCCGATCGCCGGACCGAAGGCCATGGACAGGGCGACCGCGCGATTGAGCTCCACCACCGGCGAGGGCGCGAGCTGCGCCAGCGCTTCGTAGAGCGCGGCGATGCGCGGCCAGTCCGTCTCCGCCGCGGTCCGCGCGTGCGCATGGCAGGCCGCGATGGCAGCCTGCAGCGCGTACGGCCCCAGCGCACTGCCGAGCGCCTCGGCCCGCGCCAGTGCCGCGAGTCCGCGGCCGATCAGCACCCGATCCCAGCGCGCGCGGTTCTGGTCGAGCAGCAGGATCGGATCGCCGTTCGCGTCGACGCGCGCCGCGGCACGCGAGGCCTGGATCTCCATCAGCGCGACGAGGCCGTGCGCCTCCGCTTCGTCGGGCACCAGCCCGGCGAGGATGCGGCCGAGCCGCAGCGCCTCGTCGCAAAGCGCGGGGCGCATCCAGTCGTCGCCCGCGGTGGCCGAGTAGCCTTCGTTGAACACGAGGTAGATGACCTCCAGCACCGATGCGAGCCTCGGTGCGAGTTCATGCGCGCGTGGTGCTTCGAAAGGCACGCGTGCCGCGGCCAGCGTGCGCTTGGCGCGCACGATGCGCTGCGCGATCGTCGCTGCGGGCACCAGGAAGGACCGGGCGATCTCGTCGACGCCCAGGCCCCCCAGCAGCCGCAGCGTCAACGCCACCCGCGCTTCGGGCGCAAGCACCGGGTGACACGCGGTGAAGATGAGGCGCAGCAGGTCGTCGCCCATGTCGTCGTCGAGAGCCGCGTCCACCGCCTCGGCGAAGTCCGATGCGGCCATCGCGTGCCGCGCATCGAGCTCGCGGCTGATCTCGTCTTCCTTGCCGGCATGCAGGTTGCGCTGGCGCAGCAGGTCGATGGCGCGGCGCGTGGCCGTGGTCGTGAGCCAGGCCGCGGGATTGTCGGGAAGGCCCTCGCGCGGCCACTGCTCGATCGCCGCGAGCAGCGCCTCCTGCGCCAGGTCCTCGGCCAGGCCGACGTCGCGGACCTTTCGCGCAAGCGCACCGATGATCCGCGCGGAATCGATGCGCCAGACGGCCTGGATCGTGCGATGGATGTCGCCTGCGGTCGCCGTCATCGGGGCAGCCAGATCGTGCCGCGCCGGATCAGCCGTTCTTTCTCGCCGCCATCTCGGCGACCAGGCGCTTTTCCTGTTCGCGCAGCTCCGGCGTCATCTCTGCGCCGAAGTCCTCCAGCTCGAAAACCTGCCGCAGTTCCACTTCCTCGCCATGGTCGAAGGGGGCGCGCTTGAGCCACTCGATGGCTTCATCGCGCGAGCGGACCTGCCAGAGCCAGTAGCCGGCGATCAGCTCCTTGGTTTCGCTGAACGGGCCGTCGATCACCGTGCGCTGCTTGCCGGAAAAACGCACGCGCGCGCCCTTCGAACTGGGTTGCAGGCCTTCGCCCGCCAGCATCACGCCGGCCTTCACGAGTTCCTCGTTGTACTTGCCCATGGCGGTCAGCATCTGCTCGGTCGGCATCACGCCCGCCTCGCTGTCCTGGTTGGCCTTCACGATCACCATGAATCGCATGTCGTTGCTCCTGGTTGGGTGGACGAGGCCGGCACCGGCCCGGGTGGGCCGGCTCATTGTTCCGAGCCTCTCTTTGTACGTCGAACGAGGACCGGCGCCATCGACAGCGTCGCGCGGCGATTGTGTAGGAATATGTATCAGCGGCAGACCGTGGTCGTGCCGACCGGCTGGCAGGTGCGGCCGTCGATGCTGCGGTAGCGGTCGAGCTGGCCGGTGTTGCGGTTCCAGTGGTTGCCTTGCTTGTCGACGCACGTGCGGCCCTCGCAGCCCACGATGCGCGGGCGCATGTCGCGCGGACGGCGAGCAGGTGCGTTCACGCCCGGACCGAAGTAGCCGTCATCGATCCACATCGGGTCTTCGCCGCGATCGCTCCAGCGCGAGTCCTCGGCGCGGCCGGCATGCCCGTTGCCGGTGCGGCTGCCGTCGATGATGATCGGCCCCGCTGGCGCGGGCGGCGGCGCCGTGGCGGCGGGGGATTCGCGATCCGCCGGGCCGGCCGGGACGGGCCGCTGCTGCCCGCCCAGAACGGCCACGGGGTCCGTGGTCGTCACCCGCGCCACCTTGCGGGCGCCGTGCGGACACGCGCCGTCGGTATAGCTCACGTTGCCGGCCGCATCCGCGCAGCGGACCACCTCGGCGCCCGCCGGGGCGCCGAGCGTCGCGAAGGCAGCCGCAAGAACGAGCAGTGCGCGCATGGCAACGCCATTGTCCTCCGCGATGGAGAGAGCGCGCACTCGCAGTGGTTGATCGTGACTTCGAGCCGCTTGACACGCCTCCACGGCTCAGCGCAGGATCGCTCGCGCAACCACAGCGGAGAACGCGATGTCACCCCAACTGCAATTGCGAACCGCGCTGTCGGCGGCGTGCATGACGCTCGCCCTGACCTGCGCCCCGGCCCGCGCGGCCGAAGTCCCGATCGTGAACGGCGAACAGTGGACCACGTCGAGCGAAGCCGTGAAGAAGGCCTACCTCGTCGGCATGGCCAACATGGTGCAGGTCGAGATGGCCTATTACGGCCAGAACATGCCCACCGATGCGCAGAGCTTCGTGCCGCGCCTGTCCAAAGGCATGCAGGGGCAGTCGCTCGACAGCGTGCGCCAGGGCGTGGACAAGTGGTACGCCGCGAACCCCCAGGGCCTGAAGCGCCCGGTGCTCGACATCATCTGGTTCGAGATGGCCGTCCCCGGCCTGCAGAAGAAGTGAAAGGACGCCGATCATGAAACGAACGAACTGGCTCCTTGCCGCCGCTGCGGCGGCGGTCCTCGCAACCGGCTGCGCGGACATGGGGGGCCCCCAGGCGCAGAGTACGGTGGGTGGCGCGGCCATCGGCGCGGCCGCGGGCGCCGGCATCGCCGCCATTGCCGGGGGCGATGCCTGGACGGGCGCGGCGATCGGCGGCGTGGCCGGCGGTGTCGCCGGCAACATCCACGGCCGCCAGCAGCAGCAGCGCTGGTGGTAGGCCCGGGCGGGCCTATTCGCCCGACGAGGCCGCTGCCCCCTCTCCGATCGGCACGCAACTGCAGAACAGGTTGCGGTCGCCGTAGACGTTGTCGACCCGCCCGATCGGCGGCCAGTACTTCGCGGTCTTGAGCGACGCGAGCGGAAAGGCCGCCAGCTCGCGCGAGTAGGGCCGCGTCCACTCGGTGGAGAGCAGGCTCGCTGCCGTGTGCGGCGCGTTCTTGAGCGGGTTGTCGTCCCGGGGCCAGACGCCTTCTTCCACGCGGCGGATCTCGCCGCGGATCGCGACCATCGCGTCGATGAAGCGGTCGAGCTCGGCCAGCGGCTCGCTCTCGGTCGGCTCCACCATCAGCGTGCCCGGCACCGGGAAGCTCAGCGTCGGCGCATGGAAGCCGTAGTCGATGAGGCGCTTGGCCACGTCCTCCGCGGTCACGCCGCTGGCGTCCTTGAGCGGGCGCAGGTCGAGGATGCACTCGTGCGCGACGTGGCCGTTGGGGCTTGAATAGAGCGTCGGGTAGTGGTCCTTGAGGCGCGCGCTGATGTAGTTGGCGCTGAGGATCGCGGTTTCCGTGGCCGCCTGGAGGCCGGCCGCGCCCATCATGCGGCAGTACATCCAGCTGATCGGCAGCACCGCCGCGTTGCCCAGCGGCGCCGCCGACACGGCGCCAACGCCATTCGATGCGATGCCGCCGGTCGCATGGCCCGGCAGATAGGGCACGAGGTCCTCGACCACGCAGACCGGGCCCACGCCCGGCCCGCCGCCGCCATGGGGAATGCAGAAGGTCTTGTGCAGGTTCAGGTGGCTCACGTCGCCGCCGAACTCGCCCGGCGCCGCGATGCCCACGAGCGCGTTCATGTTGGCGCCGTCGACGTACACGCGGCCGCCGTGCGCATGCACGATCTCGCACAGCTCCTTCACGCGGGTCTCGAACACGCCGTGCGTGCTCGGGTAGGTGATCATCACCGCCGCCAGCTTGTCGCCGTGCGTCTCGCAGGCGCGCTTGAGGTCGTCGATGTCGACGTTGCCTTCGGCGTCGCAGGCCGTGACCACGACCTTCATCCCCACCATGTGCGCGCTCGCGGGGTTGGTGCCGTGCGCCGAGAAGGGGATCAGGCACACGTTGCGATGCCCCTGGCCCTTGGCCTCGTGGTAGGCCTTGATCGCGAGCAGGCCCGCATACTCGCCCTGCGAGCCGGCGTTGGGCTGCAGGCTGATGCCGGCGTAGCCCGTGGCTTCGCACAGCCACGCGCGCAGCTGCTTGTCGAGCTGGTCATAGCCCTGCCGCTGCTCGGCCGGCGCGAAGGGATGGATGTTCGCGAACTCGGGCCAGGTGATCGGGATCATCTCGCTGGTCGCGTTGAGCTTCATCGTGCAGCTGCCGAGCGGAATCATGCTGCGGTCGAGCGCGAGGTCCTTGTCGCCGAGGCTGCGGATGTAGCGCAGCATCGCGGTCTCGCTCTTGTGCGTGTTGAACACCGGGTGCGTGAGGAACGCCGAGGTGCGGCGCAGGTCCTCGGGAATGCGCGCGCCGACGCGCGCCGACAGCTCCTCGAAGCGCGGCATCGGCGTGCCCGCGGGCACGAAGAGCGCCCACAGTGTCTCGATGTCGGCGCGCGTCGTGGTCTCGTCGAGCGAGATGCCCAGGTGGTTCTGCACGCGCTGGCCGAGATTGATGCTGGCGGCCCCGGCGCGCTCGACGATCTTCGCCGTGTCCTCGCCCGTCTTGACCGTGACCGTGTCGAAGGCCGTCGCGTTGACGAGCTCGCGGCCCATCTGTTCGAGCCCCTGCGCGAGCACGGCAGTCAGCGCGGCCACGCGCCGCGCGATGCGCAGCAGGCCCTCGGGACCGTGATAGACGGCGTACATGCTCGCGACCACCGCCGGCAGCACCTGCGCGGTGCAGATGTTGGAGGTGGCCTTCTCGCGGCGGATGTGCTGCTCGCGCGTCTGCAGCGCGAGGCGGTAGGCCGGCGCGCCGTGCGTGTCGACGCTGACGCCGACGATGCGCCCCGGCAGCGAGCGCTTGAATTCGTCGCGGCAGGCCAGGTAGGCGGCGTGCGGGCCGCCGTTGCCCATCGGCATGCCGAAGCGCTGGGTGGTGCCGCAGACGATGTCGGCATCCCATTCGCCGGGCGGCGTCAGCATCGTGAGCGCCAGCAGGTCGGCCGCGACGCAGAAGGCGGCGTCGAACTGGTGCGCATGGCCCGCGAGCGGACGCAGGTCGTGCACATGGCCGGTCGTGGCCGGGTACTGCGCGAGCACGCCGAAGAACTCGCAGCTCGCCATCAGGTGCGGCAGCGTTTCGGAAACGGTGCTCACGCGCACCTCGATGCCCAGCGGCGCGGCGCGCGTCTTGATGACCTCGATGGTCTGCGGGTGGCAGTCGCCCGAGACCAGGAACACGTTGCTCTTGCTCTTCACGCTGCGGCGCGCGAGCGTCATCGCTTCGGCCGCGGCGGTCGCCTCGTCGAGCATCGAGGCGTTGGCGATCGCCATGCCCGTGAGATCGCACACCATCGTCTGGAAATTGACGAGCGCCTCCATGCGCCCCTGCGAGATCTCGGCCTGGTACGGCGTGTAGGCCGTGTACCAGGCCGGGTTCTCCAGCACGTTGCGCAGGATCACGCCGGGTGTGTGGGTGCCGTAGTAGCCCTGGCCGATGTAGCTCCGGGCCACCTTGTTCCTTGCCGCGATGGCCTTGAGTTCGGCCAGCGCCTGCGCCTCGGTGATGGCCGGGGGCAGGCGCATCGGGCGGGCGCGCCGGATGGCCGGCGGCACGATGCCGTCGATCAGCTCGGCGCGCGTGGCCGAGCCGATGGCCGGCAGCATGCGCGCTTCGTCCTGGGCTTCGATCCCGATGTGGCGTGCGATGAATTCATCGGCGTTCTCGAGGTCGCCGAGCGAAGGGGTGTGGGGCAGGACGGGCGTCGACATGGGCGGATCGGAAGAAGAAGATGGGGGCGCTCAGCTCTCGGCCGAGAATTTCTCGTAGGCGGTCGCGTCGAGCAGCGCTTCGAGCTGTGCGGGGTCGCTCACGCGCACCTTGAAGAACCAGCCGGCTTCCGTCGGCGCGCTGTTGGCGAGCGAGGGGTCGGCGCGCAGCGCCTCGTTGACTTCGGTGATCTCGCCGGAGACGGGCATGAACACGTCCGCCGCCGCCTTCACCGACTCGACCACGCCGGCCACCTCGCCCTGCGCGAAGGACTTGCCCACCTCCGGCAGATCGACGAAGACCACGTCGCCCAGGGCGTCCTGCGCGTGGACCGTGATGCCGACGGTGACGAGCGAGGCCTCCGCCTCGGTGCGGACCCACTCGTGGTCCTTGGTGTACTTGGTGGTCATGAACAAAGCTCCTGGTTGAAAAATTCGGTGGACCGGACGGCGTCAGCCCCGGTAGTAGTGCGCCGGCACGAAGGGCAGGGTGCTGACCTCCATCGGCACCGGCTTGCCGCGCACGATGGCCTGGATGCGCGTGCCCGGTTCCGCATAGGCGAGCGCCACGTAGCCCATCGCGATCGGCCGGTCGACGGTCGGGCCGAGCAGTCCGCTCGTCACCTGGCCGATGGCGGCGCCTTCGAACGATTCGAGCACGGTGCCGTCGCGCACCGGGATGCGCTCCAGCGCTACCAGGCCCACGCGCTTTCGCTTGAGGGTGTGGTGGTCGAGGTGGCCGGCGGTGCCGTTCGCCGCGGTGAGCTGCGCGAGGATCTTCGCCGCGCCCGGGAAGCCGCCTTCGCGCGCACCGCCCGCGCGGCGCACCTTCTGCATCGCCCAGCCGAGCGCCGCTTCGACCGGCGTGGTCGTCTCGTCGATGTCGTTGCCGTACAGGCACAGGCCCGCTTCGAGGCGCAGCGAGTTGCGCGCGCCCAGGCCGATCGGCTTGACCTCGGGCTGCGCGAGCAGCAGCCGCGCGAGCGCCTCGGCGTCGGCGGCGGCCACGGAGATCTCGAAGCCGTCCTCGCCGGTGTAGCCGCTGCGCGTGACGAAGGCCGCCACGCTGCTGGCGCCATCGCCGATGCGCACCGCGCCGCCGGACATGAACACGAATCGCTCGACGCCCGGCGACAGCCGCGCGAGCGTCGATGCCGCCTGCGGGCCCTGCAGCGCGAGCAGCGCCTGGTCGGGCATCGGCAGCACCTGGCAGCGGTTGCCGATCCTGGCGCGGATGTGCGCGATGTCGGCCTCCTTGCAGGCGCCGTTCACCACCACGAACCACGAATCGTGGCCCTCGTTGAAGAACATCAGGTCGTCGAGGATGCCGCCCTCTTCATTGAGCAGCAGTCCGTAGCGCTGCCTGCCGGGCGCGAGGCCGATCACGTCGACCGGCATCAGGGTCTCGAAGGCCGCCGCCGCGTCGGGGCCGACCAGCCGCAGCTGGCCCATGTGGGAGATGTCGAAGAGGCCCGCGGCCTCGCGCGTGTGCCGGTGTTCGGCGATGAGGCCGCCGGGGTACTGCACCGGCATGGAATAGCCGGCAAAGGGCACCATGCGCGCGCCGAGCTCCACATGGAGGCTGTGCAGCGGGGTCTTCAGAAGGTCGTCGGTCGATGCGGAGGCCAAGGCACTCTCCAAAAGGGGCAGTCCGGATCCATGACCGAAGCCATGGGCCACCCCTGCTGTCCGCTTTACCTGAGAGATTCACCCCACGATCGGGGTTTGCTCCTTCGGTGGACGATGCCGCCAGTCCGCGGGCGCGGGGGCGAGACGTCTCTCTCCAGCAAGGAAACGCCCGATAAGCGGGCGCTTCGTCAGTCCTTTTGCCTGAGCGTTCGGGCCCGCAACGGGCCCTGCGCCTTCGGCGGCCCCGGCGTGGCGAGGCTCTCTCCTGACCTGGGCGAGTGTAAGGGATCGCCGGGCCGCTCGCGCCGGATTCAGTGAAGCTGCGGCGCCGGCAGCAGCCTGTCGATGCGCTCGCGGATGGACGCCGCGCGGTCGCTGCCCGCGGACTTCTCGATCTCGTCCAGCATGGCGGAGGCGACGAGCAGCATGCCGTCCCGATCGCGCGCTTCGCGCAGCATCTCGCGGAACTGCTCGGCCATGGCCGGGTCGCGCCGCACGAACATGCGCTCGCAGAGGTCGAAGAGGAACATGCGCGTCGTGGCGAGCGAACGCTTGCCGTCGAAGGTATCCGCCGCGACGGGAGCGATTGCGGCTTCGGGCGCGGGCGGCGGCTCGGGCCGTTCCACGGCCGCGTCCTCGGCGCCACGGCTGCGCAGGTAACCTGCCTGCACCAGCTGCGTCACGATGCGGCCGGCTTCGTCGCGGCCGCCGAAGAGTTCGCCGAAGTCGGTGAGCGAACGTTGTCCATCGGACATCAGGAGCAGCGCGCGTTCGCGCTGCCCGAGCGTGCGGCGGCCGGGCTGGAGTTCCTGGCGCGCCTTGTCGGTCTTGATCGGAAACATGGGACCTGCCGGGTTCGAAACAAAGGCGGCAGCATCCGGCCGGTGCGTGACAGTGTCGTGAAGCCGGCGACTCAGCGCGGCCGTCGCGTGAAGTACTCGACGATTTCGAACAGCGCCTCGCTCAGCAGCGCCAGCGCGGCGGCCGGCAGGGCGCCGGCGGCGAGCAATTGGCGGTCGTTGAGTGCGAGTCCGGTGACGATGCGCTCCCCGAAGCCGCCGGCGCCGATGAAGGCGGCGATGGTCGCGGTGCCGATGGCGATGGTGGTCGCCGTGCGAACGCCCGCGAGGATCGTGGGCAGCGCGAGCGGCAGTTGCACCACGCGAAGGCTCTGCGCCGAGGTCATGCCCAGCGCGGTACCGGCCAGGCGCAGGCCGGTCGGCACTTCGGCCAGGCCCGTGACGGTGTTGCGCATGATCGGCAGCAGCGAGTACAGCGTGAGCGCGATCAGCGCGGGCACGGTGCCGATCACGCCGACCAGCGAGATCAGGATCGCCAGCAGCGCGATCGACGGCACGGTCTGCAAGAGCCCCGTGAGCCCGAGCACCACCGCGCGGGCGCGCAGGTGCGGGAACACGAGGATGCCCAGCGGCACCGCGACCAGGATGGCGAGCCCGACCGAGACCGCGACCAGCAGCAGGTGCTGGCGCGCGAGCCGGCCGAGGTCCGGCCCGAACAGCTTGGCCATGAAGCCCCGGCCCGCGGACTCGCCGGCACCCGTCGGTGCGCCCTGGCCCGTTCCTGCCTGCGCGAGGAAGTCGCGTGCGATGACCTCGAAGGGCACGCTCTGCAGCTCGGCGCGCGCATTCATCGCGATCATGGCGCGCTCGTCGATGCGGCCTTCGAGACGGCGCAGCGCCGCCCACGCGGCCGGCCAGCGCGCGGGCACGTCCAGGCGGTAGAGCACCACCGCGTCGTAGCGGGGGAAATAGCGGCGGTCGTCCTCCAGCACGCGCAGGCCCAGGTGATCGATCTTGGCGTCGGTGGTGTAGATGTCCATCACGTCGATCTGCTTCGCGGCGATCGCGTCGTAGGCGAGCCCATGGTCGAGCCCGGTCGGCGCCTGCCGCAAACCGTAGCGCTCGGCCAGCCCGCGCCATCCGTCGGCGCGGCCGATGAACTCGTTCGACAGGCCGAGCTTCAATTCCGGGTGCAGCGCGAGATCGCTCAGGCTGCGCACCCCGAGCCGGTCGGCATCGGCGGCCCGCATGGCGAGCGCATAGCCGTCATTGAAGCCCAGCGGGATCGCCGCGCCCAGGCCGAGCGGCCGAAGGCCGGCGTCGATCTCCTGGAGCGTCGTCGATCCGGGCCGCTTGAGGATCTCCTGCGCGACGGTGCCGGTGTATTCGGCATAGAGGTCGATGCCGCCGGAGCGCAAGGCTTCGTAGACGATGGCGGTGTTCCCCAGGCCCTGCCGCACCACGGGCGGGGAGGGGGTGTGGGGGGCGGCGGTCTGCGCCAGCACCTCGGCCAGGATGTAGGACTCGGTGAAGCGCTTGGAGCCGATGCGCGGGCTTTCCTGCTGCTGCGCAGGCGCCGGCGCGGACCCCGCAAGGAGGCCCAGGCAGGTCAGGGCGGCGAGCCAGAGCCGGCGCAGGGGGTGCATCGCGCTGCAGTGTATCGGCCGTGCGTGCGCGGCCACAGCGGCGTTCTCCTACACGGGTTCGTCCGCCGGACCGATGCGAAGCGCGCCGGGATGAATGGAGAGTGAACGATGTGCTCATCAATTACGTTCGCTGCGGCGAAGGCAAGCCATTGCTGCTCGTTCACGGGCTCGGCAGCAATTGGCGCTCGTGGCGGACGATCCTGAAGCCGCTGGCCGCGCAGCGCAGCGTCACGGCGATCGATCTGCCGGGCTTCGGCAAGAGCCCGCCGCTCGTCGGCCGGGTCTCTGTTCCCGCCATGTCCGACGCGATCGCGCAGTTCCTGCGCGAGCACGAACTGCTCGGCACCGATGCGGTGGGCAGTTCGGTGGGCGCGCGGCTGCTGCTCGATCTCGCGCGGCGCCGAGGCATGCTGGGCGCGGTCGTTTCGCTGGGGCCGGTGGGCTTCTGGAACGGTTGGGAGCGCCGGGCTTATCAGACCTCCGTCTGCTTCTGGTGGCGGCTCGCGAAGGCGCTGAATCAACCCATGCCGGCCATCACGACCCATGACTGGTCGCGGCGCCTGCTGGTGAAGCAACTGTCCGCGCGACCCGCGAGCCTGTCCGCGCCGCAGGTGCTGGAGGAGATGCGCAGCTGCGCCTCCGCCGCTTCGTTCAGGGCGATGCTCGACGGGCTGGTGCACAGCGGCCCGGTCGAAGGGGCGGCCGCCGGCACGCTGGGCCACCGGCTGGTGATCGGCTGGGGCCGCTTCGACCGCATCTGCTTTCCGCGGCAGGCCGAGCGCGCGCAGCGGCTCTTTCCGGACGCGCGCATGCACTGGTTCGAGCGCTGCGGCCACTATCCGCACTGGGATGCACCGGAGGAGACGACGCGGCTCATCCTCCGGGCCACCGCGGACTGAGCCCGAGGAACGGATGGCGAAGCACGGACACCGCAAGCGCAAGGAGCAGGAGCACGTGCTGCCCGACGAACATGGCGCGCGCGAACTGCCCTCGGTGGTGGTCGAGGGCTACAGCCTGCAGTTGCGGGACAAGGACGGCTTCTTCGTCGGCGACCAGGCCAGCCAGACCGCCTTCAGGGAACTGCTGGAGCGCTGGCGCCGACGGCGACGCAAGAAGGGCCGGGACCCGCTCGGGCGCCTGCATTCGAAGGAACTGTCGAAGCGCGTGCTCGACGAAGCGCTCGGCCGCAAGGCTTCGGAGGCCGCCGACGTGATCCACGGCGTCATCGAGGAGTTCGCGGAGGAGCTGGCCTGGGTCATCGAGCGCTTCATGCGCCACCCTTCATGGAAGGGCGTGGAGCGCATCGTGATCGGGGGCGGCTTCCCCGAGAGCGACGTCGGCGAGCGCGCCGTCCTGCAGACGACGGCCTTGCTGGAGGACATGGGCGTGCGCGTGCAGCTCGGGCGCATCTGCCACGAGACGGACGACGGCGGCCTGCTCGGATGGGTGCATCTGCTGCCGCCGCCGCTGCTCAAGGGGCACGACGCGATCATCGCGCTGGACATCGGCGGCACCAACGTGCGCTGCGGCATCGTCAAGACGCGCTGGCGGCGTGCGCGCGACCTGTCGCGAGCCAAGGTGCTCCACCGCGAGAAGTGGCGCCACGCCGACGACGGCCCCAGCCGCAAGGCGCTGGTCGACCGGCTGGTGGAAATGATCGAGGACCAGATGCACTACTGCGGCAGGAAGGGCATCCGCCTCGCGCCGTTCATCGGCATCGGCTGCCCGGGGCTGATCCGCAAGGACGGATCGATCGCGCGCGGTGCGCAGAACCTGCCGGGCGACTGGGAGAGCGAGAACTTCCACCTGCCGAGCACGCTGTGCAAGCGGATCCCCTCGATCGGCGGCGAGCCGACCGTGGTGCTCATGCACAACGACGCCGTGGTGCAGGGCCTGAGCGAGCTTCCCTTCATGCACGATGTCAAGCGCTGGGCGGTGCTGACCATCGGCACGGGGCTCGGCAACGCCAGCTACCGCAACAAGGCGGCCTGAATCAGCCCGCCAGCTCCTTGCCAAAGAAACGCAGCGTGCGGTCCCAGGCGAGCTGGGCCCAGACGGCGTCGTACTGCGTGATCGGAATCCGGCCCGGCCCCTGGGCCGTTTCGTTGGCGAATGCGTGGTGCGCCTGGTAGCGGTGGCCTTCGTAGCGCACGCCCGCGCCGCGCAGCTTTTCCTCGAGCGCATCGACGCCGGCGATGGCGAAGGCCTGGTCCTGCGTCGCCCAATGCGCCATGACCGGTGCCTTGATCTTCGAGGCGTCGACGTATTCGAGCGGCGGGTAGCCATACCAGACCACGCCGGCATCCACCTCGGGCGAGGCGGCGAGGCTCAGCACGGTCAGCGCGCCGCCCATGCAGTAGCCGGTGACGCCGACCTTGCCGCCGCGGGCCTTCAGGTACTGCACCGCGCCATGCACGTCCTGCGAGGCCGCGTCGCCGAAGTTCAGGCCGCTCATGAGGTGATGCGCTTCCTCGGCCTCGACGGTGGACTTGCCGCGGTACAGATCGGGCACCAGCGCGGTGAAGCCCGCCTTGGCGAAGCGGTCCGCCACGCCGCGGATCTGGTCATTGAGGCCCCACCATTCCTGGATCACCACGACCGAGCCGAATGCCTTCTCGGCTTGGGCCAGATAGCCATTGACGCTGCCGCCGTCGGGGCGCTTGAACTGAACGGTGTTTCCCATGGTGCTCTCCTGAGGTTGTTTGCGATCGGCCCACGAGTATCGGCCAAAGCCCGCCTCAGAGCTGGAATGCGATGGTCAGCAGCAAGCCTTCGGCCACGTCGCGCAAGAGCCCGGGCTGCCGTGCCCGGTAGGTGTCGCCGGCCGAGGCGGTGGTCTCGATCCACTGCGCGAGCCATTCGACCTGTTCGTGGCCGTAGAACACCACCGCGGCTTCGTGGTTGATGAGCAGGCTGCGCATGTCGAGATTGATCGAGCCACACAGCGCCAGGTCGTCGTCCACCACCACGGCCTTCGCGTGCGCCATGAAGGGCAGCAGGCGAAAGACCGCGCCGGCGCGCGTGAGGTCGCGCATGGCCCGCGCGCGCACGAAGTCGGCGAGCGGGTGGTTCGACCGTTCGGGAATCGCGATCGTGACCTGCACGCCGCGCCGCGCGGCCAGGCGCAGCGCATCGCGCAGGCCGTCGCCGGGCACGAAGTAGGGCGTGATCGCGAGCACCCGGTGCTCGGCGCGGAAGCAGGCGTCGATCAGCAGCGCCTGCGCCGTGTCCTCGGTCTGGTCGGGCCCGCTCGGCAGCAACTGCGCGAGCGCGCCTTCGGCATGCGCCGGATCGGCCGCCATCTCGCGCGGCCTGTGCCCGCGCACCGAGGACCAGTCATGGTCGAACTGCCGCGCCGCGGCCGTGGCCACGCTGCCCTGGAGGTCGAACGACAGGTCCCGCCACGGCTGCGGGTGGTCGTCGTTGCCGGTGAAGTACTCGCCCGCGAGGTTGCGGCCGCCCGACCAGAGCCGGCGGTCGTCCGCGATGGTGAACTTGCGGTGGTTGCGAAGGTTGCGGGGCCCGGTGCGGCGCAGGCTGAAGATGGGTCGGAAGACCGCCACCTGCGCGCCCGCCTCGCGCAGCGTGTCGAAGTGCGAGCGCGGCAGCGAGAGCGCGCCGAAGCCGTCGAGCAGCACGCGCACCTTCACGCCTTCGCGCGCGCGCCGGGCGAGCCGGTTGATCACGTCGTGGCCGAGCGCATCGTCGCCGATGATGAAGGTGCAGACGTCGAGCCGGCTGCGTGCGCCCTCGATCACTTCCACGAGTGCGTCGCGCGCCGCTGCGCCATCGGCATGGAAGCGCACCGCGCACGGCCCTGGCGGCGCCAGGCCGAAGCTCTCGATCAGGTCGGCCGCCCAATGCCCGGCCGGACCCGTCCGCGGCGGCCGCGGCGAGCCTGCCGGCCGCAGCTTGCGCTGGCCGAACAGCAGGTACATCGGGAGGATCACATAGGGCAGCAGCGCGAGGCCCATCACCCAGGCGATGGCGGTGGACGGCGCGCGCTGCTCGCGCTTGGCCCGGCTGGTCAGCACATAGACCAGGAGCGCGAACGTGACGACCAGCAGATGCTGCGACGGCGAGGGCAGCCAGTCGAGCCAGTCGTCGATGCGGTTCATGGAAAGTTAGAGGCTTCCCCAGACCTCCTGGGCCGTCTCGATGACCAGACGCAGCTTCGCGCGCTGGGCCTCGACCGCGATGTTGTTGCCGTGCACCGTGCTGGAGAAGCCGCACTGCGGCGACAGCGCGAGCTGGTCGAGCGAGACGTACTTGGCGGCGGCCTCGATGCGGGCCTTGAGCTCGTCCTTGTCCTCCATCTCGCCGAACTTGGTCGTCACGAGGCCGAGCACCACCGTCTTGCCCTTCGGCAGGAAGCGCAGCGGGCGGAAGTCGCCCGAACGCGCGTCGTCGTATTCGAGGAAGTAGGCGTCCAGGTCCATCTCCTTGAGCAGCGCCTCGGCCACCGGCTCGTAGTTGCCGGCCGCCGCGTGCGTGCTCTTGAAGTTGCCGCGGCACAGGTGCATGGCCAGCGTCATGCCGGCGGGCTTGTGCGCCACCACCTTGTTGACGAACTGGGCGTAGCGGTGCGGCAGCTCGTTGGGGTCGTCGCCGCGCTGGCGGGCGGCCTCGCGCATGCGCTCGTCGCACAGGTAGGCGAGGTTGGTGTCGTCCATCTGCACGTAGGTGCAGCCGGCGGCGGCCAGCGAGCGCAGCTCGTCGCCGTAGGCCTTGGCCACGTCGTCGTAGAAGGTCGGATCGAGCTCGGGGTAGGCGTCCTTGCTGATGCCGGCGCGGCCGCCGCGGAAGTGCAGCATGGTGGGCGAGGGAATCGTCACCTTCGGCGTGTTGCCGGCCGAGACCTGGCTCTTGAGGTACTCGAAGTCGGCCAGCTGGATGTTCTTGGCGTGGCGCACCTTGTCGATCACGCGGATCACCGGCGGGGCCAGCTCCTCGGTGCCGTCGGGCTTGCGGATGGTGACCGGGATGTCGGTCTTCACGCCGCCGAGCTGCTCGAGGAAGTCGATGTGGAAATAGGTGCGGCGGAACTCGCCGTCGGTGATGCTCTTGAGGCCCACGTCTTCCTGGAACTTGACGATCTCGGTGATCGCCTTGTCCTCGACCTTGCGCAGCTGCTCGGGCGTGATTTCACCCTTGGCCTTCTGCTCGCGGGCTTCGAGCAGGTACTGGGGACGCAGAAAGCTGCCGACGTGGTCGTAGCGGGCAGGCAGGCGGGCGTGTTCGGACATGTTGGCTCCGTGAATGGCTGGAAAAAAGAGGGCCATATCGTATTCGCATGGCGGGCAGGCCGGACCGCCTGCTCGCCGGCCTGTTCACCGCGCGGGTGAGGTGCGTCATGAAATGGCAGTAAGCCCGAGCCATGCCCGTGGTTTCCAGCAGGGTTAATATTATGCTGTTTTGTTATAGCTGCCAGACCGTTTTGCTATTCGTATTCGGGTAACCAGATGTCCATAATCTGCGCGCCAACAAAGAAGAAAACACTAAGGGTTGCCAAGAGCCCTTGAACTTCCTGAACTTACTGACAATCGGAGCTCTTTCGTTTCGATTTCTCGCCTTCCGGCATCCCATCACATTAGGAGAATCTCTATGCTTCGTCGCCAACTTGTCCAGGCTGCCGGCTTGACCGCCATGGCGCTGGCCCTGCCGTTGGCCGCCCATGCCGCGGACACGTTCAAGATCGGCCTGATCCTGCCCATGACGGGCCAGCAGGCCTCCACGGGGCGAGAGATCGAAGCCGCTGCCCGCCTGTACATGGCGCAGCACGGCGACACCGTCGCCGGCAAGAAGGTCGAACTGATCGTCAAGGACGACACCGGCCTGCCCGACGTGGCCAAGCGCATCGCCCAGGAACTGGTGGTGAGCGACAAGGTCAACGTGCTCGCCGGTTTTGGCCTGACGCCGATCGCCCTCGCGGTGGCACAGGTGGCCACGCAAGCCAAGACGCCGGCCATCACGATGGCCGCCGCCACCTCCGCGATCACCGACGCGTCGCCCTACATGCTGCGCTCGAGCTTCACGCTGCCGCAGGCTTCGGTCGCGCTGGCGGACTGGGCGCCCAAGAACGGCATCAAGTCGGTCGTGACGCTGGTCTCCGACTACGGCCCCGGCAACGACGCCGAGAAGTACTTCAGCGAGCGCTTCGCTGCCAACGGCGGCAAGGTGATCGAGAAGCTGCGTGCGCCGCTGCGCGATCCCGACTTCGCGCCGTTCCTGCAGAAGGTGCGCGATGCCAAGCCCGATGCGCTGTTCGTCTTCGTCCCCTCGGGCAACGGCGCCGCCGTGATGAAGCAGTTCTTCGAGCGCGGCCTGGACAAGGCCGGCATCCGGGTCATCGGCACCGGCGACCTGACGGATGACGAACAACTCAACAACATGGGCGACGGCATGCTCGGCATCGTCACCTCGCACCACTACTCGGCGGCCCACCCGGGAGAGCTGAACAAGAAGTTCGTCGAGGCCTTCCGCAAGGCCAACCCCAACATGCGCCCGAACTTCATGGCCGTCGGCGGCTATGACGGCATGCACATGATCTACGAAGGCATCAAGGCGACAAAGGGCGAGGGCGGCGGCGACGCGCTGCTGGCCGCGATGAAGGGCCTGAAGTTCGACAGCCCGCGCGGCCCGGTCGAGATCGACAAGGAAACGCGCGACATCACGCAGGACATCTACCTGCGCAAGGTCGAGAAGAAGGACGGCCAGCTCTACAACATCGAGTTCGACGTCATCAAGCAGGTCAAGGACCCGGGCAAGGCCAAGAAGTAATTCCCGAAGCCTCCAAGCGGCGCGCGGCCCGGGGCCGCGCGCTTTTTTTCCCTGCGACAGAGGGATAGCATCCGCGGGCCGGCCCGGCGCTGGTTCCGCGGTGTTTCACGAAGGGGCCTCGCGTCGGCCGGCCCCTTGCGTCTCGGATTGACTTCAATCTGATGAAGACTCGGACATGTTGACCATACTTTTTGACGGCATTGCCTACGGCATGCTGCTGTTCGTCCTGGCGGTCGGGCTGGCGGTGACGATGGGGTTGATGAACTTCATCAACCTCGCGCACGGCGCCTTCGCCATGGCGGGCGGCTATCTCACGGTGTTCGCCATGCAGAAGCTCGGCGTGCCGTTCCTCCTTTGCCTGCCGCTCTCGTTCATCGTCGTCGGCGCCGTGGGCGCGCTGCTCGAGCGCACGCTCTACCGGCCGATGTACGGCAAGACCCACCTCGACCAGGTGATGTTCTCGATCGGCCTGGCCTTCATGGCGGTGGCCTCGGTGGACTTCATCGTCGGCTCGTCGCAGCAGAACATCGTGCTGCCCGACTGGCTGCGCGGACGCACCGAGATCGGCGACGGCGTGCTCGGCATGGGGCACTACCGCATCTTCGTGATCGCGGTCTGCGTGCTGCTCGCGGTGGCGCTGCAGTTGATCCTTTCGCGCACGCGCTTCGGCAGCCGGCTGCGCGCCGCGGTCGACGATCCGCGCGTGGCCTCGGGCATGGGCATCAACGTGAACAAGGTGTTCCTGCTGACCTTCGCGGTCGGCTCGGGCCTGGCGGGCCTGGGCGGCGCGCTGGGCGCGGAGATCCTCGGGATGACGCCGGTCTTCCCGCTCAAGTACATGATCTATTTCCTCATCGTGGTGGCCGTGGGCGGCACCACCTCCATCACGGGCCCGCTGCTGGCGGCGCTGCTGCTGGGCATCGCCGACGTGGCGGGCAAATACTACATACCGAAGATGGGCGCTTTCACCGTCTACCTGCTGATGATCATCATCCTGATGTGGCGGCCGCAGGGCCTGTTCACGCGCAAGGGAGGCCGTTGATGGACTTCCAGTCTCCTCTGCTCGCGAAGGCGCGCTGGCGTCCCGTGGAGTTCGCGGTCTGGGCGCTGGCCTTCGCGCTGCCGCTGATCTTCCCGTCGCGCTCGCTCATGGTCAGCGAGGTCGCCATCGTCGCGCTGTTCGCGATGTCGCTCGACCTGATCCTCGGCTACACCGGGATCGTGTCGCTGGGGCATGCGGCTTTCTTCGGGCTTGGGGCCTACACGGCCGCGCTGTTCGCCAAGCACATCATGCCGGACCCCACGGTCGGGCTCGTGGTCGCCACGCTCGTCTCGGCGGTGGTGGGCGCGGTGGCGAGCATCACGATCCTGCGCGGCACCGACCTCACGCGGCTGATGGTCACGCTGGGCACGGCGCTGCTGCTGCTTGAACTGGCCAACAAGCTCGACTGGCTCACCGGCGGCACCGACGGCCTGCAGGGCGTGAACATGGGTCCGGTACTCGGCAAGTTCGAGTTCGATCTCTTCGGCAAGACGGCCGCCTGGTATTCGCTCACCGTGCTGCTGCTGCTCTTCCTGCTGATGCGCCGCATCGTGCATTCGCCCTTCGGCGCCACGCTGAAGGCGATCCGCGACAACCGCCTGCGCGCGATGGCCATCGGCATCCCGGTGATCTCGCGCCTGTCGGTGATCTATACGGTGGCCGCGGCGATCGCCGGCACGGCCGGCGCGCTGCTCGCGCAGACCACCGGATTCGCGTCGCTCGACGTGCTGGCCTTCGACCGCTCGGCCGACGTCATGCTCATGCTGGTGATCGGCGGCGTGGGCTGGCTCTACGGCGGCGTCATCGGCGCGATCGTCTTCAAGGTGCTGCAGGACACGCTCTCCGCGGTCACGCCGCAGTACTGGATGTTCTGGATCGGCCTCATCCTGGTGCTGCTGGTGCTCGTGGGCCGCGACCGGCTCTTCAAGCCCTGGACCTGGTTCGGCACCCGGCGCAGTGCGGGGAGTGCCAAGCCGTGAGCAATGACAACAAGAACAACGTGAACGACACCGTCCTCTCGGCCACCGGCCTGGTGATGCGCTTCGGCGGCATCACCGCGACCAACAACGTGTCGCTGAACCTGCGGCGCGGCGCGCGCCACGCGCTGATCGGCCCGAACGGCGCCGGCAAGACCACGCTGATCAACCTGCTGACCGGCGTGCTCACGCCCACCGAGGGCAGCATCGTGCTCGAAGGCGAGGACATCACGCGCCTGGCGCCCCACAAGCGGGTGGCGCGCGGCATGGTGCGCACCTTCCAGATCAACCAGCTGTTCGATTCGATGACGCCGCTGGAGACGCTGGCGCTGGTGGTCTCGCACCACCTGGGCGTCAGCAAGGACTGGTGGCGTCCGCTGGGCGCCTCGAAGCAGGTCACCGAGCGTGCGGGCCGCTTGCTGGAGCAGTTCCGGCTCGCCGACGTTGCCGGCCAGCAGACCAAGCACCTGGCGTACGGCAAGCGCCGCCTGCTCGAGATCGCGATCGCGCTGGCTTGCGAGCCGCGCGTGCTGCTGCTCGACGAGCCCGTGGCCGGCGTGCCGGCGGGCGAACGCGAGGAACTGCTCGAGACCGTGGCCGCGCTGCCGGCCGATGTGTCCGTGCTGCTGATCGAGCACGACATGGACCTGGTGTTCAGCTTCGCCGATCGCATGACCGTGCTGGTCAACGGCACGCTGCTGACCGAGGGCGACCCCGACACGATCGCGAACGACCCGAAGGTGAAGGAGGTCTACCTGGGCCATGGAGAAGCGCATGTCTGAGCTGTTGCGCATCGAGAACCTGAGCGCGGGCTACGGCGAGGCCGTGGTCCTGCACGACATTTCGCTCGCGTTGGGCGAGGGCCAGACGCTGGCGCTGCTGGGCCGCAACGGCACCGGCAAGACCACGCTGATGAACACGCTCGCGGGCGCGACGCGACAGCACGGCGGCCGCATCTCGCTCGGCGGCGTGCTGCTGAACCCGCTGGCCTCGCACCAGCGCGCCGCGGCCGGCATCGGCTGGGTGCCGCAGGAGCGCAACATCTTCAAGTCGCTGACGGTGAACGAGAACCTGACCGCGGTCGCGCGGCCGGGCAAGTGGACGCCCGAGCGCGTCTACGAGATGTTTCCGCGCCTGGCCGAGCGCAAGGGCAACCTGGGCACGCAGCTCTCGGGCGGCGAGCAGCAGATGCTCGCGGTCGGCCGCGCGCTGGTGGTGAACCCCAAGCTGCTGCTGCTGGACGAGCCGCTGGAAGGGCTGGCGCCGATCATCGTTGAAGAACTGCTGCGCGCCATTCGCCGCATCACGCGGGACGAAGGGCTGGCGGCGATCATCGTCGAGCAGCACCCGCAGGCGATCCTCGCGATCTCCGACGAAGCGGTGGTGCTCGACCATGGCACGGTGGTGCATGCCGACCATGCGGCGACGCTGCGCACGCAGCCCGAGGTGCTGGACCGCCTGCTCGGTGTGTCGCGCTGAGCCGCCGCCGGGGGCCGGGGCCGCACGCCGCGCGCCCCTGCGCCCCCTTCCTTTCAATAGCCGACCGTGAAGCGCTGGCGCGAGTGCTTTGGCGCCTCGATTTCGTTGGCCATCGCGATCGCGTAGTCCTCCATCGAGATCCAGCTCTTGCCGCTGGCGTCGGTGAGCAGGCCGTCGCCGCCGGTGCGGAAGGTGCCGGTGCGTTCGCCCGGCACGAACAGCGCGGCGGGCGACAGGAAGGTCCAGTCGAGCTTCTCTTCCGCCCGCAGGGCCTCCAGGAGCACCTGGCCCGCCCGGGCTTCGGGTTTGTAGGCTTCCGGGAACTCGGGGGTGTCGAGCAAGGCCCTGCCCGGCGCCACCTCGAGGCTGCCGGCGCCGCCGACGACGAGCAGGCGCGGCACACCCGCCGCGCGCGTTGCCGCGATCAGCGTCGCGGCGTCGGCTCCGCCCTCGAAGCGCATCGCGCTGACGACGGCGTCGTGTCCGCGAAGCAGCGGCGCCAGCGCGTCGGCCGAGTGGGCGTCCGCGGCCTTCAGCGTGAGGCCGGCGCGCGCGTCGACGCCGTCGATCTTGCGTGCGATGCCGGTCACCGCGTGGCCGCGCGCGAGCAGTTCGTGGGCAATGCGTGATCCGACGCGGCCGGAGATGCCGAGGAGGGCGATGTTCATGATGAAGTCCTGTCCTGAAGTTGAAGGAAAAGCGGTCTAGCGGCCCGCTTCGGCCATCAGCCGTTCGAGTTGCGTGGTCCATGCCGCGGTCTGGCCGAGATAGCGGCCGGCATCGATCGGCGTGACCTGCGCGGTGGGCGCTTCGAGTGCGAAGGTGGGAAAGCCCCGCCCGTCCGCGCGGGCGAGCCATTGCCGGCTGAAGGCGATGTGGCGGAAGGTCGATTCGCCCACCAGTTCCTGGAAGGCCGAGGCGAAACCGGCGGCGGGCAGGCCGATGTCCTGCGCGAGCTCGTGCAGCACGGCGGGTTCGGCGATGCGGCGGCCTTCGACGTAGTGGGCGCGCTGTACCCGGTCGAGCATGTCCACACCACGGTCCGCCACCGCCTGCGCCGCCAGGATCGCGGTCAGGGGCGGGGCGGAGTCCAGCACCGCACCGCCATCGTTGAGCAGCCCGTCGAAGTAGGCGGCGCCGAAGGGCTGTCCGCTGAGTTCGGCGATCCGGCGGTCGTGCGGAATCACGTGGCTGCGCCATTCGGGCGTGATGGTGCGGCGGTTGGTGCCGGTCATCATCCCGCCGCCGTGGAGTTCCACCTGCAGGCCGGGAATGGCGCGGGCCGCGCCCACCAGCGGCGCCGCGGCATAACACCAGCCGCACAGCGGGTCGAAGATGTAGTGGAGCGTGGCGCGCGGGCGCGTGGTCTTGTCAGGCATGGTGCCCATCGTATGTTTCCTTTATCGATCGAAAAACCCCTTAGCATGGGCAGGTTTGTTGCTCAATTCGATCGAATATGGACCGCCTGACCGCTTCCGAAGTCTTCGTCGTCATCGCGGAGAGAGGCAGCATGACCGGCGCCGCCGAGGTGCTGGGCATGTCGCGCGCCATGGTCACGCGCTACCTCTCGCAGATGGAGCAATGGGCCGGCGCGCGGCTGCTGCACCGCACCACGCGGCGGCTCAGCCTCACCGAGGCCGGGCGCGAGACGCTGGCGCGCTGCCGCCGGCTGCTCGAACTGGCTGCGGAAATGCCGGTCGCGCCCGGCGCGGAAGCGGACACGCCGCGCGGCCTGTTGCGCGTCGCCAGTTCCCAGTCGCTCGCGCAGGACGTGCTGGCGGGCATCGTCACCGAGTTCCTGCGCCGCCATCCGCTCGCGGCCATCGACCTCCAGATCGGCGGCCGGTCGGTGAACCTGGTGGAAGAGCGCATCGACCTGGCGATCCGCATCACCAACGACCTCGACCCGCAACTGATCGCGCGGCCCCTCGGCCGCTGCGATTCGGTGATCTGCGCGGCACCTGCCTACCTCGCGGCCCACGGCCATCCCCGCGCGGTCGAGGACCTCGCGACCCACAACTGCCTGACCTACTCGTACTTCGGCAAGAGCTTGTGGGAGTTCGATCTGGCAGGCGAGCGCGTGTCGGTGCCGGTCGGCGGCACGCTGAGCGCCAACGAATCGCATGTCCTGCTGTCCGCGGCGATCGAGGGCGCGGGCATCACGATGCAGCCGGTCTATGCGGTGAGCCGGGCGATCGCCGAAGGCCGGCTGATGGCGCTGCTGCCCGAGGCCGCGCCGCAGGCGCTCGGGGTGTACGGGCTGTACGCCTCGAGGCGGCAGGTGCCCGCGGCGCTGCGGGCGCTGCTCGACCTGCTGGTGGAGCGCTTCGCCGACCCGGCCTGCTGGCCGGTCAGGCCTGCGGACCCACGGCCCGATACAGCGCGCGCACGAAATCGGACTGCGTGATCATCCCGACCAGCCGCTTCTCGGCGTCGATGATCGGGATGTGGTGGTGGCCGCCCTCGGAAAAGAGCGGCACCAGTTCCGCCAGTGGCCGGTCTTCGCTCGCCACCCGCACCTGCCGGGTCATGATCTGCCCGACCACCTCGGGCTTGCTCGACATCACGCTGCGCGTCGCGCGGATGAAGTCGCGCAGCCGCCCGCCGATGCCCTCGTGGTGCTTCAGGTCGATCTGCCGGAAGAAATCGGCCTGCGTGATGATCCCGACCACGCGCCGCGTGCGGTCGATCACCGGCAGGGCCTTGATGCGCCGCTGGTGCATCAGCGACCAGGCCTCCTGCAGCGGGGTGCCGAACTCCACGCAAGCCAGGTCGCGCGACATGATGTCCGCGCAGTGCACGGTGCCCAGGCGCCGGTGCCAGGATTCGACCTCGGCCCCGCGGATCAGCGATTCAAGGTCGTCGCGGCTGATGTCGAGCACCTGGTTGTAGCGCGCCAGCACCGCATCGATGTCCGCCGAAGTGAGACGGATATCCGCCGCGGAGGGCTTCGGCGCGACCTGGACGTGCGGGTAGCGCCGGCCCGTGAGGCTGTTGTAGACCACGCCCGCCAGCACCAGCAGCAGCGAGTTCACCATCGTCGGGAAGAAGGCGAACGAGAACTGCGTCGTGTGCGTGAGCACGATGAGCAGCGCCGCCGCGCCGCCCGGCGGGTGCAGGCAGCGCAGCCAGAACATCACGCCGATGGCCAGCGCCGTGGCGAAGGCATCGAGCCAGATGCCGTCCGGCAGCCACCTGACGCAGGCGATGCCGACCAGCGCGGCGATGGTGTTGCCGCCGATCACCGGCCACGGTTGCGCCAGCGGGCTCGCCGGCAGGGCGAAGATGAGCACCGCGCTGGCGCCCATCGGCGCGATGAGCCACGCCGCGTTCGACGGCGAGCCGGTCACCCAGTGGCAGACCAGTGCGGTGAAGAGCAGCCCGACAGCCGCGCCCAAGGTCGCTCGCAGGCGCTCCTGGGTGTTGACGGCGCTGGGGCCCGGGATCCAGGCGCGCGCAAAGGTGGCCAGAGCGTCGAGGCGCATGGGGACCTCAGCCAGCTTCGCGGGCGGCCAGCCGCCCGATCTCGGGCCAGCGGCGGTGCAGCCAGGCCCAGGCGACCAGCCCGATGCCCAGCATGAGGATCGAGGTGCCGGCCAGCGCCAGCGTGGAATGCATCACCAGCGGCGCGACCATGCCGGCCACGACGCCGTTGGCGGTCGAGCCGATCACGGCCTGCAGCGACGAGGCCATGCCGCGGCGCTCCGGGTGCAGGTCGAGGACCAGCAGCGTCACCACCGGCACCATCAGCGCCCAGCCGAAGGCGAACACCGCCAGCGGCCACAGCGCCCAGGCGGCATGCGGCGTGAAGAGGGCGTTCGCGACCACGTTGACGATCGAGGTCGCCAGCATGATCACGAAGCCGTCGCGGATCTGCCGCTTCGGCGCGACCCGGCCGGCCAGGCGGCCGCTGGCCCAGGCGCCGAGCATGATCCCGCCGATGGTGAGGATGAAGAACCAGAAGAACTGCGTGGGCGCGAGCGCCAGGTGCTCGCCGAGGAAGGCCGGTGCCGCCAGCACGTAGAGGAACATGCCGTTGAACGGCACCCCGCTCGCAAGCGCCAGCAGCAGGAAGCGCGGATCGGAGCACAGGCGCCAGTAGCCGCGCAGCAGGTGCCGCAACTCGAAGGGCTGGCGCTGGCTCTCGTGCAGCGTCTCGGGCAGCAGCTTGTAGTTGGCTGCCCACAGCACCACCCCCACCCCCACCATGAACCAGAAGATGCTGTGCCAGCCCAGGTGCACGAACAGGAATCCGCCGACGATCTGCGCAATGGCCGGTGCGATGC
>JAGIBP010000011.1:53843-130691 GCA_017744285.1 Variovorax sp. | reverse complement strand
GCCCTGGATCTGGTCGGCGTGCAGGTCCATCGTGAGCACGCGCGCCACGCCCACGGTCTCGAGCAGGTTGGCGACCACCTTGGCCGAGATCGGCACCCGGCTCGAACGCGGACGGCGGTCCTGGCGGGCGTAGCCGAAATAGGGGATCACGGCACTGATGCGCTCGGCCGAAGCGCGCTTGAGCGCGTCGACCATGATGAGCAGTTCCATCAGGTTCTCGTTGGTCGGCGCGCAGGTCGACTGGACGACGAACACGTCGCGGGCCCGCACGTTCTGGTTGATCTCGACGGTGACTTCGCCGTCGGAGAAGCGGCCGACGCGGGCGGCACCCAGGGAGGTGCCAAGGTGCTGCGAAATCTCAGCGGCAAGCCCTGGATTGGCATTGCCGGTGAAAACCATGAAATCAGGGTTGAGTGCCTGCATGAGCGTCCCGGCTAAGTGCATCCGGCAATGCGAAATGGCCGTTGAAGGCCGCCAACAATCTCTCGTGAAAAGATTTGGCAGGGGAGAAAGGATTCGAACCTTTGCATGCTGGAATCAAAATCCAGTGCCTTAACCAGCTTGGCGACTCCCCTACACAGGTCAATGGCCAACGCCACTCACCGATATACGTCGCATCAGACCGCAGAGCGTTCTGATTTTCTAGACTGCCCAGCCTACCAGAGGATGAACAGCCAGATTGCTGCACTTGCGAACTTGCCAGCCCGCTGGGGCCTCGGCCAGATCCGCGTCATGCGGCATTGCCGCGAACACCGAACTTCCCGAACCGGTCATGCGGGCATTCCATCCTTGGCTGCCGAGCC
The DNA here is from genome assembly GCA_017744285.1 of Variovorax sp. Classification (GTDB taxonomy): domain Bacteria; phylum Pseudomonadota; class Gammaproteobacteria; order Burkholderiales; family Burkholderiaceae_C; genus Variovorax. The sequence goes on along the minus strand of JAGIBP010000011.1, from coordinate 129,888 downwards.
ATTCGATGGCCTCGGTGACCGCGGGGCAGAGCCTCTGCGCGACTGGCTGCAGGTCGTTATGACCGAAGTCAAAGCGAAAGTTTCCGGCGTCTTCGCCTGCCCTCGCTTCGCTGTGTGCAGCAAAGCCAGAGAGTATAGCAGCAGGAGTTGAGCGTTCAAGATCCGGCGCAGAAAAAATTTTTCCGGTCTCGATGCCTTCGCTCGGTTTGACCACGGCGAAGCTCCCTCGCGGCAACGTGATCGGCGTGATCTGCTCGCCGATGCCCTCCACCCACGCGTTGCGTCCGCGCAGGAAGAACGGCACGTCGGCGCCGAGGCCCAGGCCGATCTGCTCGAGCGTCGCCAGCGGCAGGTCGAGTTCCCACAGGCGATTGAGCGCGAGCAGGCAGGTGGCGGCGTCGGATGAGCCACCGCCCATGCCCGCCTGGGCCGGCACGCGCTTGGCAACGCCGATGTGCGCGCCCAGCGGTGTGCGGCTGGCCGCCTGCAGGGCGCGCGCGGCGCGCACCACCAGGTCGTCCGCGGGCAGCGGCACGGTCAGGTCCTCTCGCGTGATGGCGCCGTCGGGTCGGCGCTCGAAGTGCAGGGTGTCGGCCCAGTCGATCAACATGAAGACCGACTGCAGCAGGTGGTAGCCATCCGCACGCCGGCCCGTGATGTGCAGGAAGAGATTCAGCTTGGCCGGCGCCGGAACGTCGTAGAGGGCCTTCATGCGCGCTCGAAGACGATGCGCAGGTCGGCCCGCGGCTCGGGCGACTCGCGCGTGGCCTGCAGCTTGCCGGCGCCGACCTGGGAGAGATCGGGCCGCCAGCCGGACACGCGGTCGCTTCGGCCTGCCAGCCAGCCGAACAGGGCGGCGACCGGAATGGCGGCGCCGGTCGCCGCCTCGATCAGCGCATCGACCGAGTCGTAGTGGCGCGTATCGGAACCGTTGCGCAGAACCGCTTCGCCGGGCGACCAATGCAGCTGCGCGAGCGTGTTGCCGATCGGGCTGGTGAGCGTGAGCTCGCCCGCCTGCGGGGCGCCTCGCAGCTCGAACAAGGCAGAGAAGGTCTGGACCGGCTGGCTGTCGATGCGCAGCGACAGCCGCCCGCTCCAGGCGCCGGACGCGTCCGAATCGACCTGCCTCGGCCCGGGGCTCGCGCAACCGGCGAGCGCGAGGGCGCCGGCGCACGCGGACAGCAGCAGAAGGCGGCGCCGCGTCAAAGCTTCACGCGCAGGCGCTTGAGCGTTTCCTGCAGCGTCTCGTTGTCCGCATCGGCGAGCGACGCTTCCTTCCAGATCGAGAGGGCCCGATCGCGCTGTCCCTGGGCCCACAGGACCTCGCCGAGATGCGCGCCGATTTCGGGGTCGGGCCGGCGCTTGTAGGCGTCCTCGAGGATGCGCATGGCTTCGGCGCCATTGCCGAGCCGGAATTCCACCCAGCCGAGGCTGTCCGCGATGAACGGGTCATCCGGCGCGAGCTGCACGGCCTTCTGGATCAGGGTCTTCGCTTCTTCCAGGCGCACCTTGCGATCCGCGAACGAATAGCCGAGTGCGTTGTAGGCATTCTGGTTGTCGGGCTTGAGCTCGATCAGCCGGCGCAGGAGCCGCTCCATCTCGTCGAGGCGGTTGAGCTTTTCGGCGACCATGGCCTGGTCGTAGATGAGGTCGGTGTCGGCCGGCGTGGCGGCGCTCGCCTGCCCGAGCATGTCGTAGGCGGCCTGGTACTGCTTGGCATCGCGCAAGAGCTGGACTTCGGCGAAGAACTTCTGCTTCTTCTCGTCGGCGGTGCGCTCGGGCAGGCTGCGCACCAGTTCGCGGGCCTGCGCCAGCTTGCCCTGGCGCGCGAGCAATGAGGCGCGGCGGATCTGCGCGCCGACCAGGTCGTCGGCGTTGTCGATGCGCGCGAGCCAGCTGTCGGCCCCGGCGAAGTCCTTGCGTCGTTCGGCCAGTTGGGCCATCAGCAGGTAGGCCTGGCTCAACCCCCTGTCGCGCGCGTCCTGGTTCTGGTCGCTCTGGCTGTTCTGGCCGCTGACCAGGGAGATGTAGCGCCGCAGCGAGGCATCGGCCGCCGCGTCCTGCCGCGCCTGTGCCTGCAGGCTGCCCAGGAGCAGCCAGGGGTCCGGCAACTCGGGGCGTTCCCGGGTGAGCGCGGCGAGTTCGGCGGTCGCATCGGCGTAGCGGCGGCCTTCCACCAGCACGCGTGCGTAGGCGATGCGCATCTCGGGCTGCGCCTTGGGGTTCGAAAGGTAGCGCTTGACGATCGGCTCCGCCTGCGGCTGCGAGGGGTCCATCAGTTCGAGGGCGAGGAGCGCCGGGCCTTCCGCGGAAGGATCCATCTCCTGGCCCTTGATGGCCGCTTCGAGCGCGCCCGAGGTGTCGCCGGCCGCGAGCTTGAGGCGGCCGATCGTGGCCCAGGCCGCGCCCGCCGTGGCGGGATTCTTCGTTTCGTCGGAGAGCGCCTGTTCCACGACCGAGGCGGCCAGCTTCTTGTCCGTCGCGCGCGCGTAGTTGCGCGCGATGACGGCCATGAGGAAGGGACGCTCGATCTGGGGGGTGGCCGCGATTTCGGCGCGAAGCGGTTCGACCGTCTCGCCGATGCGATTGAGCGCGATCAGGATCTGGAGCTCGAAGCGCCGCGCTTCGCGCGACTCCGGAATGGTTTCCTTCCATGCGCGGGCGGCGGCGAGGGCCGCATCGCCGGAGCGGGACTGCAGCGCGATTTCCACCGCGCGCTGGAACAGCTTGTCGTCGCGCGAACGCTTTGCCGCATCGAGGATCAGTCCATAGCCCCCGCCAGGATCGCCCCCGCGCGCATTCAGCTCGCCCATCAGCACTTCGTAGAACAGTTCGGCCGTCATCGCCGAAGGCTGGACCTCTTCCTTCTTCTCGGAATCCGCCCTGGCTGCCGGTGTGACAGCCGGCGGGGCGGGTTCGATGATCGGAGCGGGACTGGTGGGCGCGGCGGGCGCCGGAGGTTCTGGCTGGGCCTGCGCGGCGAGCGCGATCAAAGCCGAGAGTGCGGCCGCCGCGAGGCGGGATCGGCGGAGCGGAAGAATCATCGAACCATAATAATCCACGCTCCTTAAACGAAGGGCGTCACGCGATGGATGCGGCGCCCCGCGTGTGAGGCTTTTCCGCCATGCCTGAATTACCCGAAGTCGAAGTCACCCGCCGCGGTTTTGCCGAGCGCATCGCCGGCGCGCGCATCGAGGCCGTCCGCCTCGGCAAGCCCTTGCGCTGGGCGCTGTCCGTCGCTCCCGAGATGCTCGTCGGACGGACCGTCACGGCGGTGCGCCGGCGCGGAAAGTACCTGCTGATCGATCTCGATGCCGGATTGCTGCTCTTGCACCTGGGCATGTCCGGCAGCCTTCGTTTCGATGCCGTGCTGCCGGCCGCGGGCACGCACGACCACTTCGACCTGGTGACCGACCGCGGCACGCTGCGGCTCAACGACCCGCGCCGTTTCGGCGCCGTTGTCTATGCCGAGGACGAGGCGTCGCCTGGGGCTGCCAAGCTCCTCGGGGGGCTGGGCATGGAGCCGCTGGGCGAGAGCTTCGACTTCGAGGCCTTCCTGGCCGGTCTGCGCCGGCGCCGGGCACCGGTGAAGCAGGTGCTGCTGGCCGGTGACGTGGTGGTCGGCGTCGGGAACATCTATGCATCGGAGGCGCTGTTCCTCGCCGGCATCCGTCCCACGCTCGCTGCGGCCCGCATCAGCCGGCCGCGGGCCCTGCGCCTGCACGGTGCCATCCGCAACATCCTCGCGCGTGCCGTCGAACGCGGCGGCAGCACGCTGCGCGACTTCTCGAACGTCGATGGCCAGAGCGGCTACTTCCAGCTCGAGGCCACCGTCTATGGCCGCGCGGGCGAACCTTGCCGGGTCTGCGAGACACCGATCAAGCAGCTTCGGCAGGGGCAGCGTTCGACTTATTTCTGCCCCAAGTGCCAAAAGTCATGAGACCATTGAATCGACATGGCTACTCCAGTTGGAGCCGGTGCTACCATGTTTGTAAATTGTTTTTACATTTCCGCCGTTGACCGCTTCTTTCAATCAGCAGTTCGACCAACACGGGGCCTGGCGGCGTAATTTCGCGCATCGCCTGAAGTGGCTCACGCGGTGGTTGAACGAGAACGAGCTGCTGAACCAGAGCGTGGGCGAGCGGCTGCGAGACGTCGAAGCGCAACTGCGCACCAGCAAGGTCATGGTGGCTTTTGTCGCCGAGTTTTCGCGCGGCAAGTCCGAGCTGATCAACGCCATCTTCTTCGCGGGCTACGGCCGCCGCATCATGCCGGCCAGCGCAGGGCGCACGACGATGTGCCCGACCGAACTGGGCTATGACGCAGCGCAGCCGCCCAGTCTTCGCCTGCTGCCGATCGAAACGCGGCTCGAGCCGCACTCGCTGGTCCACTGGCGTGACGAGCCGTCGCGCTGGACGCACGTCGACATCGATGTCGAGAACGCGGAGCAGCTTTCGCAGGCCATGAGCAAGGTCGCCGAGGTGCGATGGGTGCCCGTGGCCGAGGCGCAGGCGCTGGGCTTCTGGAACGACGACGCGCCCGACGACAACCCCGTGCCCGATTCGGACGGCCGGGTCGAGATCCCGCGCTGGCGGCATGCCGTGCTGAACATGCCGCATCCGCTGCTGGAGCAGGGCCTGGTGATCCTCGACACGCCGGGGCTCAACGCCATCGGAGCGGAGCCCGAGCTGACCGTGAGCCTGATCCCGCAGGCCCATGCCGTGGTCTTCATCCTGGGTGCCGATACGGGCGTGACGCGGTCCGACCTCGCGATCTGGCGCGAGCACCTGGTCACCGAAGGGGATGCGGGCGAGACGCGCATCGTGGTCCTCAACAAGATCGACACGATGTGGGACATCCTGAGCACGCCGGCCCAGGTCGATGCGCAGATCCAGCGCCAGCGCAAGGGCGCGGCCGATGTGCTGGGCGTTCCACTCACGCAGGTGCTTCCCGTGTCGGCCCAGAAGGGCCTTCAGGCCAAGATCCGGCGCGACGTGCCCCTGCTGCAGGCGAGCCGCCTCCCCGCGCTCGAGGCGGTCCTCGGCGAAGGTCTGCTGGGCAAGCGCGAAACGATGCTGCGCCTGGCCGTGGACGCCAGCATCGCCGCATTGCGGACCGAGGCGGCGCGCATTCTCAATGTGCGCCAGCGCGATCTTTCCGAGCAGGCGCTCGAGTTGCAGGGGCTGCGCGGCAAGAACGGTTCGGTGATCCGCCACATGCGCACGCGCATCGAGCAGGAGCAGGCGGAATTCGAGGGCAGCAATACCCGCATCCTCGCGTTGCGCTCGGTGCAGGGCAAGCTGCTGCGCGAGGTCTATGCGGTGCTCGGCAGCACCGCCCTCAAGGCGGACATGGGGCGCCTGGCCACCGCGCTCAAGCGGCGCGGGATCAAGCTCAACGTGCGCAAGGTCTACGGCGAAACCTTCGAAGCGCTGCGAAACAACCTGCGCGAAGTGCAGGCCACGACGGCCGAGATCCAGTCGATGCTGCACGCCACCTTCCGGCAGCTCAATGCGGAACACGGGTTCACGCTGCAGGCCCCGCCCGAGCCCGACCTGACGGATTTCGAGCAGCAGCTTTCGCAGATCGAGCAGAGCCATGTTCACTATCTGGGCGTCGGCAACATGCTCAAGCTGGCACAGCCCGACTTTTGCGACAAGCTGGTCCGCGCGCTCGCGAGCCGCTTGCGTGTCGTGAACGAGGCCGCGATGACCGAGGTGGAGCGCTGGAGCAAGAGCGCCGGCGCACAGCTCGATGCGCAGCTGAAGGAGCGGCGCCGCACCTTCACGAAGCGGATCGAGGCGGTCGAGCGCATCCAGGGGGCAGCAGGCAATCTCGACGAGCGCCTGGCCGAGCTCGCCGCGCAGGAGCGCGATCTGGCCGACCTGCATCACCGGCTCGATGAGCTCACCACCTTGCTGGTGAGCCACGAAGCGCCGAACGCTTCGTCATTCCGCGGCGAACTCAGTGTTGCGTGACGCGCCGCGGTCGGCCGCGCAGCGCATCGCCCCGACCTTCGCCGAGAACATCGTTGCCTGGCAACGAAGCCACGGGCGGAGCGAACTCCCGTGGCAGAACACGCGCGACCCCTACCGTGTCTGGCTGTCCGAGGTGATGCTCCAGCAGACGCAAGTGTCGACGGTGCTGGGCTACTTCGCGCGCTTTCTCGATCGCTTTCCGACCGTGCAGGCGCTTGCCGCGGGAACCGAGGACGAGGTGTTCGGCCTCTGGAGCGGGCTCGGCTACTACACCCGTGCGCGCAACATGCATCGCTGCGCCCAGGAAGTGGTTGCCCGGTTCGGCGGTCAGTTCCCGCGCAGCGCAGCCGAGTTGGAGACCCTCCCGGGCATCGGCCGGTCCACGGCCGCCGCGATTGCCGCCTTCTGCTTCGGCGAGCGCGTCGCGATCCTGGACGGCAACGTCAAGCGGGTGCTGTCGCGGGTGCTCGGGTTCGACGGCGACCTCGCATCGGCCGCGCAGGAACGGGCCTTGTGGAATGAGGCCACGGACCTGTTGCCGCCGGCCTCCGAACAAGCGGCGATCGCCCACTACACGCAGGGTCTGATGGATCTCGGCGCGACGGTCTGCCTGCCGCGCAAGCCGAGCTGCATGCTCTGCCCGACGGCCGGGGTTTGTGAAGGCCGCCGGCAGGGCGAGCCTGAAAAGTATCCCGTCAAGACCCGCAAGCTGCGGCGCACGGCGCAATCGCTATGGATGCTGCATGCGCGTGATCCGCAGGGGCGTGTGTGGCTCGAGAAGCGGCCGGCGCGCGGCATCTGGGCCGGGCTGTACTGCCTGCCCGTCTTCGAGAGCCGGGCGGCGCTGCTTGACGGGCTCGCGCCTGTGGATCGCCATTCCGCGCGCGACGAAGCGGGTTTCGTGCATGGGCTGACGCACAAGGATCTTCACCTGCACCCCGTCGCGGTGGTCTGCCGCGGCGCATCGGGCGGCGGCGCTCAAGGCCGGTGGTTCGACGCCCACGAGTGGCCCGCGCTCGGGATGCCTGCACCGGTGCGCAAGCTGCTGGCTGGCGGCTGAGGGCGGCGCCTCAGTTCCCGTCCAGTTCGCGGTGGCGCTTCAATGCGGCCCACTTCGCGCCGAAGCCGCGTGCGAGCTGCTCCACGAGAAAGACCGAGCGGTGCTGGCCGCCGGTGCAGCCTATGGCGACGGTGACGTAGGCGCGATGGTCCTTCGCGAGCGCATCGAGCCAGTGTTCGAGGAACTGCTCGATGTCGCCGTACATGCGGGCCACGTCGTCGTGCTCGCGCAGCCAGTCGATCACCGGCTGGTCGCGGGCGGTCAGGGGGCGCAGGGCCGGCACGTAGTGGGGATTGGGCAGCATGCGCACGTCGAACACGTAGTCCGCGTCCAGCGGCACGCCGCGCTTGAACGCGAACGACTCGAAGACCAGCGTGAGCGTGCTTTGCGGCGCCGAGATCAACGCCTTCACATAGCTCTGGAGCTGGGCGGGACGGATGATGCTGGTGTCGATCACGTCGGCGCCGTCGCGCAGTTCGGCGAGGAGCTCGCGCTCCAGTTCGATCGCCTGCGTCAGCGCCCGCTGCTGCTCCGGCAGGTCGGTGCGGCCCTCCTGGCGCGAGAGAGGGTGCCGCCGGCGCGTCTCCGAGAAGCGGCGCAGCAGCGCGTCCGTGGTCGAGTCGAGGAACAGGGAGCGCAAGGCCACGCCTTCGCGGCGCAGCCCTTCGAGTTGCTGCGGGACGAGAGGCAGCGAGACGCCGCTGCGCACGTCCATGGCAATCGCCACGCGCTTGGTCTGCTGCTGCCGCTGCAGCGCGACGAAGGGGGCGAGGAGCTCGGGCGGCAGGTTGTCGACGCAGTAGTAGCCGGCATCTTCGAGCGCGTGCAGCGCCACCGACTTGCCGGAGCCGGACATCCCCGTGATCAGGACGAGATCGAGGTTCATCGGATTGCCCTCGCGCAGCACCGCTTCAGGCGGCTCATGACGACGCCTCCGCCGTCTTGGCGCCCAGCATCTCGCGCGCGTGCGCCAGGGAGGTCGGCGAGACGCGCTCGCCGCCGAGCATGCGTGCGATCTCGTGCATGCGCCCTTCGGCATCGAGTACCGTGACGCCGCTTTCGGTGCGGGTGCCTTCCTGGCCCTTGGCGCTCGTCTGCCGCTTGGCGACCACGAGGTGATGGTCGGCGCAAGCGGCCACCTGCGGCAGATGGGTGACCGCGAGCACCTGCCGGTCGCGGCCGAGTTGCTTCATGAGCCGGCCGACGGTCTCCGCGACCGCACCGCCGACGCCTGAATCCACTTCGTCGAAGATCAGGGTCTGCGCCGCCCCCAGTTCGCTGGTCGTCACGGCGATGGCGAGCGCGATTCGCGACAGCTCGCCGCCCGAGGCCACCTTGCCGATCGAGCGAGGCGTGCTGCCCGCGTGCCCGGCGACGAGGAAGGCGACGTCTTCGAGCCCGGAGCGGCCGGGCTGCGCCAGGGGCTGAAGCGAGACCTCGAAGCGGCCGCCCTTCATGCCAAGGCCCTGCATCGCCTGCGTCACGGCCTGCGCGAGCTTCGGCGCGGCCTGCTTGCGCGCCTTGCCGAGTGCCTTCGCTTCCTTCATGTAGGCCTGCTGCGCGGTCTGTTCGGCACGCTCCAGCGCATCGAGGTCGCTCTGGGCATCGAGCGCCTGGAGCTCCGCCTGCCATCCGGAGAGCAGGGCCGGCAGTTCGGCAGGCTGCCGCCGATAGCGGCGGGCCAGCGACATCCAGAGGCTCATGCGCTCGTCCAGCTCGGCCAGCTTCTCGGGGTCGGTGTCGGCCTGCCGCAGATAGCCGTGCAGCGAATGCGCGGCGTCGGAGGCCTGGGCGACGCTCGAGGCGAGCACGTCGCCGAGTACCTTGAATTCCGGTTCGATGTGCTCGCAGTTCTGCAGCAGCGTGAGGGCGCGGCTCAGCGCCGCCAGGGCGCCGCTGTCATCGTCCTCGAGCGCGGCAGAGGCCGCTTCCGCGGCGTCGATGAGGGCCTGGGCGTTGGAGATGCGCGAGTGGCTGGCCGAGAGCTCTTCCCATTCGTCTTCGCCCGGTGCCAGCTTCATCACTTCGGACACCTGCCATTGGAGGCGTTCGCGTTCGCGCTGCAGCGTGTCCTGCGCCGAGCGCGCGGTCTCGAGCGCGGAGATGGCGCGCCGCCACACGTTCCAGGCGGCGTCGAGCGCGTCGGTGCTCGCGCCGGCGTAGGCGTCGAGCAGTCCTCGCACCGCCTCGGGCCGCGTGAGGCTTTGCCACGCATGCTGGCCGTGGATGTCGAGCAGGCGATCGCCGAGCTCGCGCAACTGCGCCGCGGTGGCCGGGCTGCCATTGATCCAGCCCCTGCTGCGGCCCTGGAGGTCGACCGTGCGACGAAGCAGCAGGCCGTCGCCCGCCTCGAAGCCGCCTTCGTCGAGCCAGCCGTTCAGCGCCGGGTCGGCGTCGAATTCGGCGCTCACGTCGAGCCGCTCGGCGCCTTCGCGCACCGAGCCCGCATCGGCGCGGTTGCCGAGCGCGAGCTGCAGCGCGTCGATCAGGATGGACTTGCCGGCCCCGGTTTCGCCGGTGAGCACGGTGAAGCCCGCGGACAGGTCGAGTTCCAGGGCGCGAACGATCACGAAATCGCGCATGGCGATGCGGCGCAATGCCATCTCAGGAACCTCCTTCGTTCCAATGCAGTTTCTTGCGCAGGGTGTCGAAATAGCTCCAGCCGCGAGGATGGAGGAAGCGAACGCGGTAGTCGGAGCGGCGCACCACGACGCGGTCGCCGATGGCCAGCGAGGCGAGCGACTGCATGTCGAAATTGGCGCTCGCGTCGCGCCCGCCGACAAGTTCGATCGTGACCTCTTCGGCGTCGGGCAACACGATGGGGCGGTTGGAGAGCGTATGCGGCGCGATTGGCACCAGCACCCAGCCCGGCACCGCGGGATGCAGCAGGGGGCCGCCGGCCGAGAGCGCATAGGCCGTGGAGCCCGTGGACGAGGCGATGATCAGGCCGTCGGCGCGCTGATTGGCCACGAAGTGGCGGCCCACCGTGACCCGCAGTTCGACCATCCCCGAGGTGGCGCCGCGGTTGACCACGACGTCGTTCATCGCCAGCGCGTCGAAGACCGACACGCCGTTGCGCATGACCTGCGCATGCATCAGGTTGCGGTGGTCTTCCTCATGCTCCCCGGCCAGCATCGGCACCAGGGTGGCCTGGTAGTCGTCCAGCGCGATGTCGGTGATGAAGCCGAGCCGACCGCGATTGATGCCGATGAGCGGGACGCCGTAGGGGGCCAGTTGCCGTCCGATGCCGAGCATCGTGCCGTCGCCGCCGACGACCAGGCCCAGGTCGCACTCCTCGCCGATTTCCTCGACCGTGAGTGCCTTGTAGCGGCATCCCGGTACTCCCTCGGACTGAGAATCCTCGACGAACACGGTGCAGCCCTGCGCTTCGAGGAAGGACGCGATGCCTTCCATGACGTTGTCGAGCGCGCCGCACGGCGCCCGCCCACCCGAAGCCTGGTATTTGCCAATCAGTGCGACATTCCGGAAGCGAGAGCCCATCTACAAATTACAACATTAAAATTGACCGATGCTGGACGACCGCGCCAAGTTGCTGTTAAAGACGCTTGTCGAGCGCTACATCGCCGAAGGCCAACCCGTCGGATCGCGCACGCTGTCGCGGGCCTCGGGGCTGGATCTCTCGCCGGCGACGATCCGGAACGTGATGTCCGACCTCGAAGCGCTGGGTCTCATCGCCAGCCCCCACACTTCGGCAGGGCGCGTCCCGACCGCTCGCGGCTATCGCCTTTTCGTCGACACCATGCTGACCGCGCAGCGCGAAGAATTCGCAGGTGCGCCGAGCCTCGCGCCGGACCAGCCGCAAAAGGTCATCGCCAACGCGGCGCACCTGCTGTCGAGTCTGTCGCAGTTTGTTGGCGTGGTGATGACACCCCGGCGCGCCTCGGTGTTCCGCCAGATCGAGTTCCTGCGCCTGTCGGACCGCCGCTTGCTCGTGATCATCGTCTCGCCCGATGGCGACGTTCAGAACAGGGTGATCTTTCCGGAGTCGGACTATTCGCAATCGCAGCTAGTCGAGGCGTCCAACTACATCAACGCGAACTTCGCGGGCCTGTCGATCGAGCAGGTGCGCGATCGCCTCCAGTCCGAGATGGAGCAACTGCGCGGCGAGATAGCGGCCCTGATGCAAGCCGCGGTCAAGGTGAGCTCCGAGGTACTCAGCGAAGCGCAGGAAGAAGTGGTCATCGCCGGCGAGCGCAACCTCCTGTCGGTGAGCGACTTCTCCAGCGACATGGGCCACCTGCGGAGGGCCTTCGAGCTGTTCGAGCAGAAGGCGCAGCTGATGCGCCTGCTCGACGTCTCGAGCCAGGCCGAGGGCGTGCGCATCTTCATCGGCGGCGAGAGCCAGGTCGTTCCTTTCGACGACCTCTCCATCGTCAGCGCGAACTACGAAGTCGATGGCCAGGTGGTCGGCACGCTCGGCGTCATCGGGCCGACGCGCATGCCCTACGACCGCATGATCCAGATCGTCGACATCACCTCGAAGCTCGTCACCAACGCGCTGAGCCATCGCAAGTAAGGCCGCGATGGCAGCCCACTAGAATCCGCATCGCGCGGGCCGTTAGCTCAGTTGGTTAGAGCAGCGGACTCATAATCCGTTGGTCGCTGGTTCAAGCCCAGCACGGCCTACCACCGCCGATGGCCTGTCACAACGGGCCGACCCTGCGTGGCCGTGCGCCTGCCCGCTTCACTTCGCCGAATGGCGAGAGGCATCGAAAGAAGACGCCTCTGCGAGCGGTTATGATTCATGCATGCTTCGACGCTTCGGCGAAGGGCACCAAAAAAAGCATGCTATACTTGCAAGCTGTGCGGCTGTAGCTCAGTTGGATAGAGTACTTGGCTACGAACCAAGGGGTCGTGGGTTCGAATCCTGCCAGCCGCACCACCTCTTCGAGGGGCTACCGAAAGGTAGCCCCTTTTTCTTTTTCTGCGCGGCGAATCAGATGATGCCGCCGTTCGCGCGCAGCGTCTGTCCGTTGATCCACGCGCCATCCGGGCCGGCGAGGAAGGAGACCGCTGCTGCGATGTCCTCCGGTTCGCCAAGGCGTTCGAGCGGTGCCAGCTTGGCCAGCCGGTCGATCAACTCCTGCGGCTTGCCATCGAGGAACAGCCGGGTCGCCGTGGGGCCGGGCGCCACTGCGTTGACGGTGATGCTGCGACCGCGCAGTTCCTTGGCCAGCACATGGGTCATGGCTTCGACGCCAGCCTTGGTGGCCGCATAGGCCGCGTAGGTCGGCTGATACAGGCCGACCACGCTCGATGACAGGTTGATGATCCGGCCGCCATCGCGCAGTCGCCGCGCGGCTTCGCGCAATGTGTTGAACGTGCCTTTCAAGTTGATCGCGATCTGGCTGTCGAAGAGCTGGTCGTCGGTTTCGGCGAGCGTCGCCAGCTTCATCACGCCCGCGTTGTTGACCAGCACGTCCACGCCGCCGTACGCCGCGTCGGCCGCGTCGAACATGCGCACGACGGCGGCCGGATCGCTGACGTCGGCCTGCGCCGTGATCGCCAGGCCGCCGGCCTTCTCGATCTCGCGGACCAGCGCCTCGGCGTCCCTGGCTCGACCGGCGAAGTTGATCAAGACGCGCATGCCGTCGCGGGCCAGGCGGCGGGCGATCGCGGCGCCGATGCCGCGGGAAGCGCCGGTAACGATGGCGACTTTGCTTTCGGGGCTCATGAGGTTCTCCTTCAATTGCACCGCTCACGCGGCGGTGTGGGAGCACTATCGTTGGTTGAACGGCAAAGATAATCCATCGATCCTTGACATCACTATTCAAAAGACAGGAACAATCGAGGCATGGATCGACTGGATGCGATGCGCCTGTTCACCCGGATCGTCGAGCGGCGAAGCTTCACGCTGGCCGCACACGACACGGGTTTGCCCCGCTCGACCGTGACCCATGCGATGCAGGACATGGAAGCCCGGCTCGGCGTCAAGCTGCTCCAGCGCACCACGCGCGTGGTCCGGCCGACGCTCGACGGCGAGGCCTACTACCGCCGGTGCCTGTCGATCCTCGATGACGTCGAGGAGGCGGAAGGCGCCTTCAGCGGCGCGCAGCCCAAGGGACTGCTGCGGGTGGAAGTGCAGGGCACGTTGGCGCGACACTTCCTGCTGCCGGGCCTGCCGGACTTCTTCCGCCGCTACCCCGGCATCGAACTCTCGATGAGCGAGAGCGATCGCTGGATCGATCTCGTGCAGGAGGGCGTCGATTGCGCCTTGCGCTGGGGCCGCCTGCGTGACAGCGATCTGGCGGCGCGTCCGGTCGCGATGCTGGAGCGGCTGACCTGCGCGACGCCCGGCTATCTTGCGCGCCACGGGACGCCATCCGGCATCGACTCGCTCGCCGGCCACCGGGTCGTGGGACTGCGCTCGATCACGACGGGCGAACTGGCGCCGCTCGAATTCCACTGCGACGGCGAGGTGCGCACGGTCTCGCTGCCGAGTACCTTGTCGGTGACCGGCACCGAGAGCTACCTGGCAGGGATCCGGCTCGGCTTGGGACTGGCACAGGTGCCGCGGTTTCACGTCGACAGCGATCTGAAGAGCGGTGCGCTGGTCGCGGTCCTGCCGGCATTCCCTCCGCCGTCCGCGCCAGTCTCCCTGCTGTATCCGCGCAGCCGACAGCTTTCGCCGCGGGTGCGCGTCTTCCTCGATTGGGCCGCCCGCGAATTCGCCGCCCGGACCGGTGCGCCTTGAAGGCGAGCCCGGGCCAGGCGGGTCCCTCAGAGGCGCGTGACGATGCCGAAGCTGATGATGCCGAGGAACCCCAGGATCCCGACCATCATGAGGCCGGGGCCCCAGCGCCGCTGCTTCGCGGCGAAGCCGACCGTCATCACGGCGGCGAAGGCACAGGCAATGACGGCGGTGGTCTCGAGCGTGAGTTCGGGCATGCGCGGATGCTAATTCAGCCCCGGCCTGCGCGGTTTGATCCCGGGCATGAAAAAGCCCGCCGGAGCGGGCTAAGGACCTTGGAGTCCAGAGGAGAGCTTCCATTGTGAACCGTTCCGCCGCCGCGTAGGAAGGAACTACGTCACACGCTGCAACAGCGGCTTCGCTTGACACTACCGGCCGGAGGGCCGCGCCGTGCCGCTGGCGGCCTCGCGGGCAATAATTCACGGGCGGTAGCGCCGGGGCCGCGCGGAATGAAGCCGTTCCACCCCTCCGATCCATGTCGGATACCTTCACGCCTGGCGCGCATGCTCATGGGGACGACCACGATGAGTTCATTGCAGATGTTTTTGCCGGCCGCAGAGCCCGCGCGCAGCGAAGCGCTCGCCAGGCTACAGCGCACCCATCACGTGCCGCGTCATCTCGTCAGGGCCATCGTGCGCGGCGAGTTGGGCCGCCATGCGGCGGCCCCCGCTGGCACTGCGCAAAGCCAGCAGTCCATTCCCGATCGCGATTCGGGCGCGGCCGACCAGCAATCGGGCTGAGTCCATCCGGCCGAAGGGCCGGCGTGCCGTGTGATACAACCATTGCCCGACCTTGCAGGTCGGCGGTTGTGGACATGAGCAAGGCATTCACCAAGGAAAACGAAGCCGACGACGAAGACGGCGATGGCGGCGCGCTGCCGCCCCTGCCGGCCGGCGGCAAGAACTACATGACCCCCGGGGGCTACGCGCGCCTGCGGGCCGAACTGCTGGACCTGATGGACGTCGAGCGGCCCAAGGTGGTCGAAGCCGTGCACTGGGCGGCCAAGAACGGCGATCGGTCGGAGAACGGCGACTACCTCTATGGCAAGAAGCGGCTGCGCGAGATCGATCGCCGAATCCGCTTTCTCACCAAGCGCCTGGAGGTCGCGGAAGTCACCGACCCCTCGGTGCACCATGGCAGCGACCAGGTGTTCTTCGGCTCGACAGTGCGCTACGCCGACGAGAACGGCGATGAGCGCGAAGTGACCATCCTCGGCATCGACGAAGCCGACAGCGCTCACGCGCAGGTCAGCTGGATCTCGCCCATCGCGCGGGCGTTGCTCAAGGCGCGGGAAGGCGATGTGGTCAAGCTCGCCACGCCGGGAGGCGTGCACGAGATCGAGGTGCTGGCGGTCAGCTACCCGGCGCCGCCGTCTCAGGCGGGCTGAGCACCCTCTCGTTCTTCAGGGAACCGGGATCGTCCGTGCGGCGGCCAGCACCGACGAGGTGCGCCGCACGGCCCGCAGCACCGCTTCGAGATGGGTGCGATCGCGCACCGCGATCACGAAGCGCAGGTCCGTCGAATCCTGGGGTGTCTCGTCGGCCATCTCGACGTGCGTGATGTCGGCTTCGGCATCTGCGAGCGCGGCAGCGACGCGCGCGAGCACGCCCTTGTCGTTGCGCACCGTGATGACGACGCCCGTCTCGAAGGTCCGCACGGGTTCGTCGGCCCATTCGACGGCGAAGAAGCGCTCGCTGTCCTTGTAGCGAAGGCGCTGGCCGACGCCGCATTCCTCGGTGTGCACGACCAGACCTTCGCCGTGGCCGAGATAGCCAACGATCGGATCACCCGGGATGGGCCGGCAACACAACGCGAAGCGCACCGACGAGTTCTCGCTGCCGTCCAGCGTGACCGCGCCCTGCGAGACGCTGCTGTCGCTCGTCGCGAAGCGTTCGCGGCTCAGCATCAGGGCGTCGGGCTTGGCGCCGAGTTCGGCCAGCAGCGCCATCAGCCGCTTTGCCACGATGCTCGCGATGCGCTTGCCCAGGCCGATGTCGGTCAGCAGCTCGGAGCGCGTGCGGTTGCCGGTGAAACGCAGGAGCTTTTCCCAGATCGCCTGGTGCTCCGCATCGTCCTCCGGCAGCTTGCCCAGGCCTTCGGCCCGCAGCGCCTGCGCGAGGAGTTTTTCGCCGAGCCCTTCGGATTCGGCATGCGCCAGGGTCTTCAGGTAGTGGCGGATCTTCGAACGCGCGCGCCCGGTGCGCACGAAGCCGAGCCATGCGGGATTCGGCGTGGAGACCGGCGCGGTGATGATCTCGACCACGTCGCCGTTCTTGAGTTCGGTGCGCAGCGGCACCTGGTCCCCGTTGATGCGCGCTGCCGAGGTGTGGTCGCCGATGTTGCTGTGGATCGCGTACGCGAAGTCGACGACCGTCGCGCCGCGCGGCAGCGCCATGATCTGGCTCTTGGGCGTGAACACGTAGACGGCGTCGGGGAAGAGGTCGACCTTGACGTGGTCCCAGAACTCGGCCGCGTCGCGCGTCTCATCCTGGATGTCGAGGAGCGACTGCAGCCACTTGGTTCCGAGACGGTCGCTGGTGGCCACCGCGGGGTCGGCCGCCTTGTACAGCCAATGCGCCGCGACGCCCGATTCGGCCACCACGTGCATGGCCTCGGTGCGCAACTGGAATTCGATGTTGACGCCGGCCGGGCCGACCAGCGTCGTGTGCAGCGACTGGTAGCCGTTGAGCTTGGCGATTGCGATGTGATCCTTGAACTTGCCGGGCAGCGGCTTGTACATCTGGTGCAGGATGCCCAGGCCCGTGTAGCAGGAGATCACGGTGGGGACGATCAGGCGGAAGCCGTAGATGTCGGTGACCTGGGCGAAGCTCAGGTGCTTCTCGTCCATCTTGCGGTAGATGGAATAGAGCGTCTTCTCGCGCCCCGCGATGCGCACGCTCATTTCGGACGCCGCGAAGGCATTCTCGACTTCCTGCTGGACCTTCTGGATCAGATCGCGGCGCCGTCCGCGCGCCTTGGCGACGGCCTTGGCCAGCACCGCGTAGCGCCAGGGGCGCAGGTGGCGGAAGGAGAGGTCCTGCAGTTCGCGGTAGGTCTGGTTGAGCCCCAGCCGGTGCGCGATGGGGGCGTAGATGTCGAGCGTCTCGCGCGAGATGCGCGCCCATTTCTCGCGCGGCGCATCGTCCAGGGTGCGCATGTTGTGGGTGCGGTCCGCCAGCTTGACGAGAATCACGCGCACGTCGCGCGCCATGGCCAGCAGCATCTTGCGGAAGGACTCGGCCTGGTTCTCCTCGCGGGTGTTGAAGCGCAGCTTGTCCAGTTTGGTGAGGCCGTCGACCAGCTCGGCCACCGGGGCGCCGAAGCGCTCGATGAGTTCGGCCTTGGTCACGCCGCAGTCCTCGATCGCGTCGTGCAGCAGGGCGGCCATCAGGGCTTGCGCGTCGAGCTTCCACTCCGCGCACTGCGCCGCCACGGCGATCGGATGGGTGATGTAGGGCTCGCCGCTGTTGCGCAACTGCCCCAAGTGCGCCTCATCGGCAAAGCGATAGGCGCGGCGCACCTGCTCGATGTCTTCGGGGCCCAGATAGTCGAGCCGATCGGTCAGGGCGGCGAAACTCGCGGCGGCCGCATTCAGCGCCGCGGGGCTGGGCTTGGGACTTCGTCGACTCTCGGACTGGGGCTTGACAACCGCGCTCATGTGCACCACTTTAGCGTGGCAGCGGGTCAGACGCATTCAGGCATAAAAAAAGCACCGCATGCGGTGCTTCCTTGTTGCACGGCGACATCAGGTCAGCCGGGGACCTTCTTGAGCATTTCGAGACCGATCTTGCCTTCTGCAATCTCGCGCAGCGCGGTCACGCCGGGCTTGTTCTTGCTCTCGATCTTGGGGGCATGGCCCTGGCTCAGCATGCGTGCGCGGTACGTGGCGGCAAGCACGAGCTGGAAACGGTTCGGAATGTGTTGCAGGCAATCTTCGACGGTGATGCGGGCCATGGTGATCTTTCGTTGGGCGGATCAGGGGATGTTCAGTGCGGCAAAGGTGCTTGCACGTGCGCGGCGCTGCGCGGAGTAGCGAAGCCGCTGAGCGTGGACGATCGCCTTCAGGTCGAAAAGTGCGCGCTCAAATACCTCGTTGATTATAACGAAATCGAATTCGGACGCCCTTGCCATCTCCTCGGCCGCATTGCGCAGCCGCAGTTCGATGACTTCGGGGCTGTCTTCGCCGCGGCGCTCCAGGCGGGAGCGCAGTTCTTCCCAGCTGGGCGGGAGGATGAAGATCATCACGGCGTTGGCGAAAGTCTTGCGGATCTGCAGCGCGCCCTGGAAGTCGATTTCGAGAATGACGTCGGCGCCGAGGGCGACGCGCTCCTCGATCGCCTTCTTCGAGGTGCCGTAGCGCCGGCCATGCACGTGCGCCCATTCGACGAAGGCGTCGGCGGCCACCATGGCGTCGAACTCGGGGTCGGAAGCGAAGAAGTATTCGCGTCCGTGCTTTTCCTGGCCGCGGGGCGGGCGGGTGGTGTGGGAGACGGAAGGCTGGATGGCGGCGTCGAGTTCCATCAGGGCCTTGACCAGGCTCGACTTGCCTGCGCCGCTCGGGGCCGCCACCACGAAGATGTTGCCGGGGTAGTCCATGGATTCGTGCTTCTATTCGATGTTCTGGACCTGCTCGCGCATCTGCTCGATCAGCACCTTCATGTCCACGCCGATGCGGGTGAGTTCGAGCGTGGCGGACTTCGATCCCAGCGTGTTGGCCTCGCGATGCAGTTCCTGGATCAGGAAGTCGAGCCGCTTGCCGATCTCGCCGCCTTTCTTCACCAGCCGCTCGATTTCGTCGAGGTGGGAGTTCAGCCGGGTCAGCTCTTCGGCGACGTCGATGCGGATGGCGAAGGCGGTCGCTTCGGTGAGCGCGCGGTCCTGGGCGGCTTCGGGAGGCGTCGCGCCGCCGCTCAGTCCCATGGCTTCCTGCCAGCGCTCGAGGAACCGCGTGCGCTGCTGCTCCACCAGTTGCGGCACGAGCGGCAGCGCCTGCGCGGCGAGGGCGCGAAGCTGCGTCAGGTGATCCTGGAGCATGCGGGCCAGCCGCGTGCCCTCGCGTTCCCGGGCGGAGAGCAGGTCCTTGAGCGCCTTGGCCGTGACCTCGGTGAGGTCCGGGCCCCAATCGCCCTTGGCGGTGGTGTCGCCCGACGCGAGGCGCAGCACGTCGGCGACGCTCAGGTCTCGCGCGCTGGGCAGCCAGGCCTTGATGTGGTCCTGGACGGCGTTGAGGCGCTGCAGCAGCTTGGTGGACGGATCGCCCACGCCCGCCGCGGCGCCGCTCTCGATGGCGGCGCGCACCTCGACCTTGCCGCGCTTGAGCTTTGCCGTGAGCAGCTCGCGCAGCGCCGGCTCATGCTGCCGCAGCTCCTCCGGGAGCTTGAACGTGAGGTCGAGGAATCGGCTGTTGACCGAGCGTATCTCGACCCCGAGCCGGGGAGCCGCGTGGGCCTTTGCGTCGGCTTCGGAGTGGCTGCCGGCGGGGTTCGTCTGCCCGCTGGCATACCCGGTCATGCTGTAAACTGGCATCGCGCCTCGCTGTGATCTGTTGTTGCTCCGTGGCGTCGGCACAGCGTTCGCTTGCCGCACCATCGCCTTCGGGCGAAACTCCCGGATTATGTCAAAGGTCAAACCTTCGCCTCTGCTGCCTGACACGGTGATTGGCGGCTACCGCGTCGTGCGCCGGCTGTCCGCCGGCGGCTTCGGGGTCGTCTACCTGGCCGTCGACGAGAGCGGCCAGCAGGTCGCCATCAAGGAATATCTGCCGTCGTCGCTGGCCACACGGGGGACGGGGGAATTGGCGCCGCAGGTTCCGCCGGAGAAGCTCTCGCTCTACCGGCTGGGGTTGAAGAGCTTCTTCGAGGAAGGGCGGTCGCTCGCGCAGATCTCGCATGCTTCGGTGGTGAGCGTTCTCAACTTCTTCCGCGAGAACGAGACCGTCTACATGGTCATGAACTACCTGGAGGGCGCGACGCTGCAGGACTTCATCGTCACCGCGCGCGACCTGAAGAAGCAGAAGGTGTTTCGCGAGTCGACCATTCGCTCGCTGTTCGACGAGATCCTGCGTGGGCTGCGCATCGTGCACCAGCACAAGATGCTGCACCTGGACATCAAGCCGGCCAACATCTTCGTGACCGACGACGACCGCGCGGTGATGATCGACTTCGGCGCCGCGCGCGAGGTGCTTTCGAAGGAAGGCAACTTCATCCGCGCGATGTACACGCCTGGATTCGCGGCGCCCGAGATGTACCGGCGCGACTCGTCCATGGGGCCTTGGACCGACATCTACGCCATCGGCGCCTGCATCTACGCCTGCATGCAGGGCTACCCACCGAACGACGCGCCCCAGCGCATCGAGAAGGACCGCCTCGGCCTGTCGCTGTCGCGGCTGCGGGGCATCTACTCCGACAACCTCATCGAAGTGGTGGAGTGGTGCATGTCGCTCGATCCGCTGTCGCGTCCGCAGTCGGTGTTCGCGCTGCAGAAGGAGCTCAGCCGCGAAGGCGAGCGGCGCTATACCAAGCTGACCGTCGGCGAGAAGGTCCGGCTTTCCATCGACAACATGCGCTCACCCGAAAAGAAAGGCCTGCCGAAGGCGGCCGCTCCCACGACACGTCCGGCATGAAGTTTTCTGTTTTCCAGGTCAGCCGCAAGGGCGGTCGTCTCAAGAATGAAGACCGCATGGGGTATTGCTATACGCGCGAATCGGGCCTGTTCGTGCTGGCGGACGGCATGGGCGGACATCCCGAGGGCGAGGTCGCCGCGCAGCTCGCGCTGCAGACCTTCGCGGCGCTCTATCAGCGCGAAGCCCGACCGGTGGTGAAGGACGTCAAGGCCTTCCTGACCTCGTCCGCGATGGCCGCGCACCAGCAGATCATGCGCTACGCGGGCAACAAGGGCATGCTCGACACGCCGCGCACCACGGTGGTCGCCGCCATCGTGCAGGACAACACCGCCACCTGGATCCACTGCGGCGACTCGCGCCTTTACGTGATCCGCGACGGCGAGATGCTGCTGCGCACCCGCGATCACTCGCATGCCGAGCGGCCGCGTGTCGGCGGCGGCCCCGAGCCGGTGAACCGCAATCTGCTGCTCACCTGCCTGGGATCGCCGACCCCGCCGTTGTTCGACGTCTCGGCGCCGCTGCAACTGCAGCGCGGCGACCGCATCATGCTGTGTTCCGACGGCGTTTGGGGCGTGCTGGACGACAGCGTGATCGTGCATGTGCTCTCGTCCGGCAAGCCGGTGTCCGATGCCGCGCCCGACCTTGCCGAGATGGCGCTGCGCAACGGCGGCACCCACAGCGACAACGTGACGCTGATCGCCCTCGAATGGGAAACGCCGGACGCACCGGGGCAGAAGCGCGGCGTGTCCACCGACAGCATCAGCGACGGCGTGTTCGCCTCCACCATCCAGGCCGGCATGCCCTCGGACAGCGAACTCGACGACCTCGACGACGACGCCATCGAGCGCTCGATCGCCGAGATCAACGAGGCGATCAAGCGATCCGCCGCGCGCAAGGGCTAGTTCTTCTTTCTTTCGTTCACACCATGACTGATTTCGTACGAAGCGGCGGCCGAGCCGCAGACCAGTTGCGCCCCGTTCGCATCACCCGGGGCTACACCATCCACGCCGAGGGCTCGGTGCTGATCGAGTTCGGCCAGACGCGCGTGCTGTGCACCGCCTCGGTCGAAGAGAAGGTGCCGCCGCACAAGCGCGGCAGCGGCGAAGGCTGGGTCACGGCCGAATACGGCATGCTGCCGCGCGCCACGCACACTCGCAGCGACCGCGAAGCCGCGCGCGGCAAGCAGAGCGGACGCACGCAGGAAATCCAGCGCCTGATCGGCCGCTCGATGCGTGCGGTCTTCGATCTGGCCGCGCTCGGCGAGCGCACCATCCACCTCGACTGCGACGTGCTGCAGGCGGACGGCGGCACGCGGACGGCGGCCATCACCGGCGCCTTCGTGGCGGCGCAGGACGCGGTCAGCAAACTGCTCGCCGAGGGCAAGATCACCGCCTCGCCCATCCGCGGCCATGTCGCGGCCATCTCGGTCGGCATCGTGCAGGGCACGCCGCTGCTCGATCTCGAGTATGTCGAGGACGCGGCCTGCGACACCGACATGAACGTGGTGATGACCGGTGCCGGACACTTCGTCGAGGTGCAGGGCACGGCCGAGGGGGCTGCGTTCTCCCGCGAGGAGATGAACCAGCTCCTCGCGCTGGCGGACAAGGGCATCACCGAACTGATCGGCCTGCAGACGCAGGCCCTCGCGCGCTGAGCCTGGATCGAAGGCATCCATGAAACTCGTCCTCGCCTCCAACAATGCCGGCAAGCTGGCCGAGCTGCAGGCCCTGTTCGCGCCGCTCGACGTGACGCTCGTGCGCCAGTCGGAACTCGGCGTGGGCGAGGCCGAGGAGCCGTACCGCACCTTCGTCGAGAACGCCCTGGCCAAGGCGCGCCACGCGGCCGCGCACACCGGCCTTGCGGCCATCGCGGACGACGCGGGCCTGTGCGTGCAGGCCTTCGGCGGCCTGCCGGGCGTCGACACGGCGTTCTACGCCACGAAGTTCGGCTACGAGAAGGGCGACGCGAACAACGTGCGTGCGCTGCTGGAGCAACTGGCCCCAGAAACCGACCGGCGCGCGGCGCTCGTCAGCACGCTGGTCGCGCTGCGCAGCGCCGACGACCCCGAGCCGCTGATCGCCGTCGGCCGCGTGGCTGGCCTGATCGCCAAGGAGCCGGTGGGCGAGAACGGCTTCGGCTTCGACCCCGTGATGTTCCTGCCGCAGTTCGGCAAGACCTTCGCGCAGCTGCCCCCCGATGTGAAGAACGCGAACAGCCATCGCGGACAGGCAGCGCGCGCGATGCTGGCCCTGATGCGCGAGCGCTGGTCGTGAACTCCGTCATCCCGATCGCGAGCGAAGGTGGCGATGGCGCTTCCGGCGCCAACGACGTGCTGCACCTCATGCGGCCCGGCCCGCTGCAGCTTTCGGCGCTGCCGCCGCTGTCGCTGTACGTTCACCTTCCGTGGTGCCTGCGCAAGTGCCCGTACTGCGATTTCAATTCGCACGAATGGCGCGACGGCGATGCGGGCGCACTGCCCGAGCAGCGCTACATCGACGCGCTGCTGGCCGATCTCGACGCGGCCCTGCCGCTGATCTGGGGCCGCACCGTCCACACGATCTTCATCGGCGGCGGCACGCCGAGCCTGTTCTCGCCGGCCGCCATCGACCGGCTGATCGGCGAGCTGCGCGCGCGGCTCAAGCTGGCGCCCGAGAGCGAGATCACGCTGGAGGCCAATCCCGGCACCTTCGAGCGCGACCGCTTCCGCGCCTACCGCGCCGCGGGCGTGACGCGGCTGTCGGTCGGCGTGCAGTCCTTCAACGACGAGCACCTGAAGGCGCTCGGACGGGTCCACGACCGCGCGCAGGCCATCGCCGCGGTGGAAGAGGCCGCGGCCACCTTCGAGACCTTCAACATCGACCTCATGTATGCGCTCCCGGGCCAGACGCTGGAGGGGCTCGATGCGGACCTCGCAGAGGCGCTGGCCCTGGCGCCGCCGCACCTGTCGGTCTATCACCTGACGATCGAGCCGAACACCTACTTCGCCAAGTACCCGCCGCAGGTGCCGGAGGACGATACCGCCTACGCGATGCTCGACCGCATCACCGAGCGCACCGCCGCGGCCGGCCTCGCACGCTACGAGGTCTCGGCCTATGCGCGGGCCGGCCACGCGTGCGCGCACAATCTGAACTACTGGCAGTTCGGCGACTACCTCGGCATCGGCGCCGGGGCGCACAGCAAGCTCAGCTTTGCGCACCGTGTGGTGCGGCAGGTGCGCTTTCGCGAGCCGCGGCTCTACATGGACAACGCGCTCGCGGGCCGCGCCGTCGCGCAGAGCGAGGAGGTGGGCATCGCCGCATTGCCATTCGAGTTCATGCTGAACGCCCTGCGCCTCAAGGAAGGATTTACGCTTGCGCAGTTCGGCGAGCGGACGGGTCTGGCCGTCACAGCGATCCAGCGCGGCCTCGAAGAGGCCGAGCGCAAGGGGCTGATCGAGCGGGACCTCGCGCGGGTCTGGCCGACGACGCGTGGCTTCGATTTCTTGAGCGATCTTCAGGCAATCTTTCTGCCGGACTGATGAATGAGAGACATTGCCATGGACAACTTCGAATCTCCCGAGATCAAGCGCCGGTCGCGCGGAAGACCGAGCCCCGAGGCGGCCATTGCCCTGCGTGAGTCCTTCCTGGCGGCCGCCCTCGAATCCTTCCTCGAAAAAGGCTATGCGGCCACCAGCATCGAGGCCATTGCCCGTGAGGCGGGTGTCGCCAAGATCACGATCTACCGGCAGTTCGACAACAAGGAGGCGCTGTTCAGCGAGGTGGTGCACCGCGCCGTGCGAGGCGCCCGCGAGACCATGCAGGCCACCCTCGTGCACCGCGACGAAGCCGAGCGGGAGGTGCTGGTTGACCTGATCGAGCGCATGTACCTGAGCGCCACCGAGCCCAAGACCCTGGCGCTGCTGCGACTCGTGATCGCCGAGGCGGTGCGCTTTCCGGAGCTGGCGAAGTCGCTCTACGCCGAAAACAGCTACGTGCTGGCGCCGGTGGTCGAGTACCTCGCCGAGGCGCACCGGGCCGGCACGCTGCACGTGCCGTCGCCGGAACTTGCGGCGGTGCAGCTGTCGACCCTCGCTTTCGGCGGCGTGCGCTTCTTCATCTCGAAGCCCCTGGCCGGGCCCGAGGAGCGACGCGTCTGGGCCGAAGGCATCGCCGATCTGGTGCTGCAAGGCTGGGCGCCGAGGGCCGCCGAAGCGCCGCGGCAGAGCGACTAAAATCGCACGCTGCCCTTGTGCAACGCAAGGGCCGTCCCGGAGAGTTGGGTGAGTGGTTTAAACCAGCAGTCTTGAAAACTGCCGACGGGCAACCGTCCGTGAGTTCGAATCTCACACTCTCCGCCAGACACCCACGACCCCCTCATCGAAGCTCGCGCCGGACGCGCCCCGGCGCACTGGCTGCAGCCGCTTCGCACTGCATGAGGAAGCTCGAATGCGAGCGCGCAACTGTTCCTGGTGACGCGGGCCTGCCTTGACTTTTGATCAACACTTGCAGACTTAATGGCGGCCGCCGAAGAAGCCGTGGTCCACACAATGCCTCTACATATTCAGGAGGCATCAATGCAGATTTCGAAGAGTGGACGCGCGTGGACGCGCCGGACGGTGCTGGGGAATGCCGGTGGGCTGTTCCTGGGCGCGCTGGGTTCAGGGCTGGCCTGGGCGCAGGCGCCGGGCAAGGTCTTCAGGCTCGTCATTCCCTATCCGGCGGGGGGCTCGACCGACATCGTGGGCCGCATCTTCGCGACCACGGTCGGGCGGCAGCTGGGCGCGACCATCGTCCCGGACAACAAGGGCGGCGCCGCGGGCCTGATCGGCATGCAGGAAGTCGCGCGCTCGAAGCCCGATGGCCTGACGCTGGGCGTGAGCGGCATCGGCACCACCTCGCTGGTGCCGTGGACGCACAAGAACCCGCCCTATGTCTTCGAGCGCGACCTGGACGTGATCGGGCACCTGGGCGCCTTCGGCAGTCTGGTGCTGACCCGCAACGATGCGCCCTTCAACACGCTGCAGGAAATGGTCGCGCATGCGAAGAAGGCGCCGGACTCGCTCTCCTTCGGCACGCCGCCCGGCGGTTCGCCCAGCCACCTCACGCTGGAATACCTCAAGGACGCGGCGGGCGTGAAGATGCTCGGGGTGCCGTACAAGGGTCACACCGAGATTCTCAACGGCCTGCTGGCGGGCGAGATCGACCTGGGCATCGTGTCGGTGCCTCAGGCCCAGGAACTGGTGCGCGCCCGCAAGCTCAAGTCCCTGGCCGTCACCAGCGCCAGGCGTTCCAGCGCCTTGCCGGATGTGCCCACCGTCTCCGAGTCGGGCTATCCCGGCTTCGAGGCGACGCTGTGGAACGTGCTGGTGTGCCGCAAGGGGAGCGACAAGCAACTGCTCGCGCGCATCAACGCGGCCCTGAACACGACCTTCCTCTCGCCCGAAGTGACGAAGCAGCTGCAGTTGCAGAGCATCGACTTCGAACCCTTCTCGCTCGAAGCCACGCAGGCCTTCGTGCTGAAGGAGCAGGAAAAGTGGGCGCGGATCGCCAAGCTCGTGAACCTGAAGCCCGCTTGACGCCGACCTCAGGCAAGGTGAATTCGATGAACGAGAAATTGACGGCGTCGCCGTTGGGCATCTACCGCGCCCACCTGGCCGAGCGCAAGCTCGCCTACCAGTACAGCCCCCAGGCCGGCAGGGCGGTTTTCTTTCCGCGCCTGGTGTGCCCCTTCACGGGCAGCACCGAGCTGGAATGGCGCGTGAGCGCCGGCCAGGGCGAGGTCCATGCCACCACGGTGGTGCATCCGCGCGAGGGCCCGCCCTACAACGTGGCCCTGATCGAGCTGGCCGAGGGCTTTCGCATGATGAGCCGCGTTGAAGGCGTGGACCCGCACAGCGTGCACATCGGCCAGAAGGTGCGCGTGGCCTTCGTCGAAGAAGAGGGGCAGCCTGCGCCGCTGCCCGTGTTCGTGCCGCAGCAGGAGGAATGGACATGAGCAATCAACGCGGCAGCGTGGCGATCGTCGGCGTGGCCGAGTCGGACCTCGGCCAGGTCGCCCAGGGCATGACGCCGGTCGACCTGATGGCGCAAGGCATCGTGCGGGCGCTGGACGACTGCGGCCTCGCGCTCAAGGACATCGACGGCCTGTTCGGTGCGGCCACGCAGAGCCGGATGGTGACGCTGGCCCTGCGCGAGTACCTGGGCATCCAGCCGAAGTATGGCGATTCCACGTACCTGGGCGGCTCGTCCTTCATGACGCATGTGGCCCATGCGCAGGCCGCCATCGAGGCGGGCCTGTGCGAAGTGGCCGTGATCACCTACGGCAGCACGCAGCGCACCGATGGCCGTTCGGCGACGGGCGGGCGCGAGTCCAATCCCTACGAGACGCCGTACCGTCCCTTCATGCCGTCCACGGCGTATGCGCTGGCGGCCTCGCAGCACATGCACAAGTACGGCACGACGCGGGCCCAGCTCGCCGAGATCGCGGTCGCCGCGCGGGAATGGGCCCTGCGCAATCCAGCGGCCTGGGAAAAGAAGCCGTTGACGGTCGACGAGGTGCTCGCCGCGCGCATGGTCAGCTATCCGCTGACGGTGCGCGACTGCTGCCTCGTGACCGACGGCGGCGGGGCGATCGTGCTGACCTCCGCCGCGCGCGCCAGGCAGCTCCGAAAGCCGCCGGTCTACGTGCTGGGGTGCGGCGAGTCGTACAGCCACCAGTCGATCTCCAACATGGCCGACCTGACCGTGACGGCCGCCAGGGAATCGGGCGCGAAGGCCTACCGCATGGCGGGCCTCGCCGCCAAGGACATCCAGGTGCGCGAGGTGTATGACGCCTTCACGTTGACCACCTTGCTCTTCCTGGAGGACCTGGGCTTCTGCGAGAAGGGCGAGGGCGGCGCTTTCGTGTTCGACGGCAAGCTGCGGCCAGGCGGCAGCCTGCCCACCAACACCAACGGCGGCGGCCTGTCGTATTGCCATCCCGGCATGTTCGGCCTGTTCCCGCTCATCGAGGCCACGCGGCAGATCCGCGGCGAATGCCAGGCCCGCCAAGTGGTCGGCTGCGACGTGGCAATGGCGCATGGCAACGGCGGCGTGCTGTCCAGCCAGAGCACCGTCATCCTGGGAAGCGCGGCCACCGTGTAGCGCGTGCGGGCACGGCCCGCGCGACCACTTCCCGATTCACCCGATTCAGACATGGACGAAACAGAGATCATGTTGGCGGATGCCGCCCAGGCATTGCTCAAGGACCGCCATCAGAAGGAACGCCTGCGCCGCGTGTACCACGGGCAGAGCGCCTACAGCCGCGCGCTGTGGCAGTGCATGGCCGGGCAGGGGTGGCTGGCCATCACGCTGGCCGAGGAACTCGGCGGCGTGGCGCTCAAGCCGCGCCATGCGGCCGTGATCACGCGCGCCCTCGGGCGGCATGCGGTGCCCGAGCCCTTCGCCGGCAGCGGCGCGATGGTGGCCCGGCTCGCGAACCACCTGCATGCTCAGAACCCGCAGGGGTGGTCGGGCGTCATCGAGGCGCTGCTCGGCGGCGAGCGCGTGACGGCCCTGGCCTGGCAGGAGTCGATGCACACGCTCGACGAAGCGCCGCGCTGCCGGGCGACGCGCGAGGGCGATGCGACGTTGCTGCGCGGCGGCAAGGCGGCGGTGGCGGCGGCCGACATGGCCGACCAGTTCATCGTGAGCGCCACCGACGGTGCGCAGGCCAGCGCCTGGCTCGTGCCCGCGGGCGCGCCGGGGCTGGCGGTCGAGACCGCGCTCGGCGCCGACGGCGGCACGCTGTCCACGCTGCGGCTCGAGGACGTGAAGGCGACCGAGGCACAGTGCCTCGGCCGGGGCGAGGACGTGCTGCGCGCCCTGCGGCAGGCGCGCGACGAAGCCATCGTGCTGACGGCGGCGCAACTCGTCGGCGCGGCCGAAGAGGCGCTCGCGATCACGCTCGACTACCTGCGCACCCGCAAGCAGTTCGGCAAGGCGATCGGCAGCTTCCAGAGCCTGCAGCATCTGGCCGTGGATGTGCGCGTGCAGCAGTCGCTGGCCCAGGCCGCGGTGCGCGCCGCCCTCCAGGCCCTCGACCCGGACCATCCCCCACAGGGCACCGGGATGGCCCAGGCGCTCGTGGCGCGGGCCAAGGCGCGCGCGGCGCAGGCCGCCCAGCTCGCCGGGCGCTTCGGTGTCCAGGCCCACGGAGCCATCGGCTTCGCCGCGGAAGCCGACATCGGCCTGTACCTGAAGTCCGCGCTGCGGCTGTCCGCCCACCTGGGCAACGCCGGCCATCACCGCCAAAGCATTTCACGTCTTGCCCCCTCGGAGGTTGAGTGATGAGCCAGCTCGACCACAACGCACTCGGCCACGACGAGTTCCGCGCCCGCTGGCGCGCATGGATCGCGCAGAACTATCCCTCGACGCTGCGCAATCCCCTCAAGCGCCTCACCGGAAGCGAGGCCCGCACTTGGCTGCAGGCGCAGCTGCGTGACGGCTGGCGCGCGCCCGGCTTGCCGCGCGAGTTCGGCGGCATGGGCCTCGGCCTGGACAAGCAGCTCATCTACCAGCAGGAGCTCGAGCACTACGGCGTGGCGCGTCCCATCGACCACGGCCTGCGCCTGCTGGCGCCGGTGCTGCTCAAGTACGGCACGCCACAGCAGAAGGCGATGTACCTGCCGCGCATCCTGAACTGCGAGGACATGTGGTGCCAGGGCTACTCGGAGCCCAATGCCGGCTCCGACCTGGCCAACCTCAAGACCTCCGCGGTGCTCGATGGCGAGGACTTCGTGGTCAACGGCCAGAAGATCTGGACCACGCTGGCCACCGACGCCAACAAGATCTTCATGCTGGTGCGCACCAGCGCGGAAGACAAGAAGCAGAAGGGCATCACTTTCCTGCTGGCGGACCTGGCGACCCCGGGCATCAAGATCCGTCCGATCCGCACGCTGGCCGGCGACGAGCACTTCTGCGAGGTGTTCTTCGACGATGTGCGGGTGCCCCGCTCGCAGGTGGTCGGCGCGGTGGGTGACGGCTGGACCGTGGGCAAGGCCCTGCTCGGCTTCGAGCGCTTCAGCCATGGTTCGCCCGAACTCCTGCGCTACGCATTGCAGGTGCTGAAGACGGCGGGGGAGGCGATGGCGCTTGCGGGCTCGGAGAGCTTCCAGGACGTGCTCGCGGGCTTCGAATTCGACGTCTCCGATGCCGCAGCGCTCTACGAGCAGGTGTGCGAGAGCGCGATGGCCGGCGGCAACGTCGACGACGACTTCTCGATGCTCAAGCTGTTCAACAGCGAGACGCTGCAGCGCCTGGCGGAGGCCGCGACGGAAGTGGCCGGCCAGTATGGCGGCCTGATGGGCGAGGGCGTCGTTCCGGGCCTGGAGACCGACCTGGAATGGCTGTACATGATCACTCGCCCGGTCACCATCTTCGGCGGCACGGCGCAGGTCCAGCGCAACCTGATCGCGACGCGAACGCTGGGCTTGCCCAAGTCCTGACGCCTGCGATGCCGTGAACGCATCGCGCCACTTTTCCAGTTTGTCTGTCCCCATGCCTGCTCAATCCCTGGACCCTCTTTTCTGCCCCTCGTCGATCGCGGTCATCGGCGCCTCGTCCGATCCGCGCAAGATCGGCGGACGGCCCATCGCCTACATGCTCCGAAGCGGCTACGCGGGCCAACTGCTGCCCATCAATCCGAAGCAGGAGGAGGTGCAGGGCCTGAAGGCCTATGCATCGCTCGCCGACGTGGGGCATCCGGTGGACCAGGTGATCGTGGCGGTCTCCGGGGCGCTGGTGGAGCGCGCGGTCGAGGAGGCGCTCGAACAGCGGGCGCGCTCGATCGTGATCTTCAGTTCGGGCTTCGGCGAAACCGGCCATGACGGCAAGCTGGCGCAAGAGCGGCTCGCCGCGCGCTGCCGCGACGCGGGCGTGCATCTCGTCGGGCCGAACTGCATCGGCATCTTCAGTTCGCGCAATGCGATGTACTCGACCTTCATGAGCGCGCTGGAGCACGAGATCTTCGAGCCGGGCCAGGTGGGCATCGTGAGCCAGAGCGGCGCCGTCGGTTCCTACCTCTACGGCCTCGCGGGCGATCGCGGCGTGCGCTTCAGCCATTTCGTGGCCACCGGCAACGAGGCCGGCGTGGACGTGGCCGACTGCATCGAGTGGATGGCGCATGACGACAACACGCGCGTCATCCTCACCTACCTCGAAGGCTGCGGCGACGGCCAGCGCCTGCGCCGGGCCTTGGAGACGGCCCGTGCGCGGCGCAAGCCGGTCGTCGTGATGAAGGTGGGCGCCTCCGAGCAAGGCGCGGCGGCCGCCGCGTCGCACACCGGCTCGCTGGCCGGCGCCGACGTGGTCTTCGACACCATCTTCAAGGAAGGCGGCGCCTGGCGCGCCCAGACCCTGGAAGAGCTGGTGGACGTGGGCTACGCCTGCGCCATCTCCGTGCTGCCCCAGGGCAACCGGCTGGGCGTCATCACGCCCTCGGGCGGCATCGGCGTGATCGCGGCCGACGAGTGCGAGCGCAGCGGCCTGGTCCTGCCGCACCTGCCGCAGGCGCAGCAGGACCAGATCAAGGAGATCGTCCCGTTCGCGAGCGGCACCAATCCGGTGGATACGACGGGCCAGGTGGTCAGCGACCGCAAGCTCTTCAACCGGATCATGAAGATCGTCTTCGACTTCGACGGATTCGACAGCGTGCTGAGCTTCAACGCCAACATCGGCAAGACGGAGATCGAATGGAGCAAGGTGCGCGACGACCTGCTCGAACTGCGCCGGCAGTACCCGCGGAAGCTGGTGGCGCTGAGCATGCGCTCGCGCCCCGAGGTCGTGAAGGAGCTGGAAGACAACCACATCCTCTACTTTCCCGACCCGGCCCTGGCCACGCGCACCATCGGCGCGCTGGCCTGGATCGCGCAGGCGCAGCGCGCGGCGCCGTCCCCGCGTATTGCGGTGGCTGGTGCTACGGCCGCCGAAGCGCTGCCCGTCGGCGACATCGACGAGGCGGGTGCGCGCGGCATCCTGGCGCGCGCCGGCGTGCCCTTCGCGCCCCAGCACGTCGCGAACTCGGCGGCCGAGGCCGCCCGCGCCGCGGCGCAGATGGGCTTTCCCGTCGTGATCAAGGTGTTGTCGCCCGATATCGCGCACAAGAGCGACGTGGGCGGCGTGGTGCTCAACCTGCGCAGCGAAGAAGCGGTGCGGGGCGCGTGGGACGCGATGATGGCCAAGGTGTCCGCCAACTGCCCCGATGCGCGCATCCAGGGCGCCGTCGTCTCGCCGATGATCACGGGCGGTGTCGAGACCGTGCTGGGCATGGTCAACGACCCGGTGTTCGGTCCGATGATGATGTTCGGCCTCGGCGGGATCTTCGTCGAGATCTTCAAGGACGTGACCTTCCATTCCGCGCCCCTGGACCTCGCGCAGGCGCAGGCCATGATCCGCGCGATCAAGGGCGTTCCGCTGCTCGACGGCGCGCGGGGCAAGGCCCCGGTGGACCTGGATGCGCTCGCGCAGGCGCTGGTGCGGCTCTCGGAGTTCGTGGCCGCGCACGCCGATTCGCTGGCGAGCGTGGAGATCAACCCCTTCATCGCCCTGCCCGAGGGCGGCTACGCGGTCGATGCGCTGATCATCCGCAAGTGAGATCGCGAGGCGCCGCCTCGCGCCTCAGCCTCGGATGTCGGCCCAGCCGTTGTCCAGCACCTTGACGCCGCGTTCCTTCGCGAGCGCGCGGAAGGCGATGCCGCCGCCTTCGCGCCACGTTTCGAAGACGAGCGTCTCGCCCGGGAAGACGCTGGCCGAGAAGCGCGTATCCAGCGACGCCAGGCGCGCCGGGTCGTGGTCCAGCCACATCTTGAGGATGGCGCGGGCCGCCATGCCGTAGGTGCACAGGCCGTGCAGCGGCGGCCGGTCGAAGCCGGCCTGGCGGGCCTTGGCGGGGTCCGCGTGCAAGGGGTTGCGGTCGACGTTGAGCCGGTAGATCAGCGCGGCCTGCGGCAAGGTCTTGAGTTCGAAGCTGCGGTCGGGCGCCCGCGCCGGGGGCGCGTTCAGCACGAGCGATTCGCCGAACGATCCGCAGCCGCCATCGGCGCGGCAGAACGACGAATGGCGGAGGGTGATGACGAGCGTGCCATCCTCGCCGTACAGCTCGCGCTGCAGGTGAAGGAGGGCGCCCTTGTCGGCCCCCTTGTCCTGGATGCCGATCACGCGCGATCGCGCCGTGAGTTGGCCCTGGGGCGGCAGCGGCGCGTGAAAGCGCATGCGCTGTTCACCATGCACGACCTTGCTGCGCGTGGCGCCCGTGCGCGGGTCGGTCAGCCAGGGGCCGGGATGACACAGCACGGCGCCCATGGTGGGCACGGCGCGCAGGCCGTCCTCGTAGACGAAGGGCAACTCGGCCGGGTCCGTCGGGCTCTCGCCGAAGCCGAGGCTCAGGGCGTAGAGCATGGTGTCCTTGTCGGTGTAGATGGTGGTCTTTTCCGGGAACTGCCAGTCCTGGAGGTTGGCGAGATGAAGCGGCATGGGGCAGAGCCTTCAGATGGCTTCCCAGGACAGCACGTCCTTGGTGCGCTCCAGCGGCGTGAAGCTGGCCTTGAGCGCCTTGGGCAAGGTCTCGGCAAGCGTGTCCACGGTCCATCCTTCGCCGCGATGGAGGGTGCGCACCGGCCGCGGCTGGTTGTAGAGGTAGACCTCGTTGCCGCGCGCGCCGAAGATCTGGCCGCTGATGTCCTGCGCGGCGTCGGAGCACAGGAAGGCGGCCAGCGGCGCGATCTGCTCGGGGCGCGTGGTCTGGCGGCGCTTTTCCAGGTACTTCTCCTGCTCCTCGGGCGAGAGGCCCGGAACGCTTTCGATCATGCGGCTGAAGGCATGCGGCGCGATGCAGTTCGAGCGCACGCCGAAGCGGCCCATGTCCATCGCGATGGCGCGCGAGAGGCCCACGATCGCCATCTTGGCGGCCGCGTAGTTGGCCTGGCCGAGGGAGCCGATCAGTCCCGAGGTCGAGGTCATGTGCACCAGCGCGCCGCTGCCTTGTTCGCGCAGGTGCGGGGCGGCCGCGCGGCTCATGTGGAAGGCGCCGTACAGGTGCACCTTGACCACGGAGTCGAAGTCCTCGACCGAGAGCTTGTGGAAGATCGCATCGCGCAGGATGCCGGCGCTGTTGACCACGCCATCGATGCGTCCGAAGGTGTCGACCGCCGCGGCGACGATCTTCTGCGCGCTGGCCCAGTCGGCGACGCTGTCGGTGTTGGCGACGGCACTGCCGCCCAGCGCCCTGATCTCGTCCGCGACTTCCTGCGCCGCCGAGACCTTGCCCTTTTCGCCGTTGAGCGTGACACCCAGGTCGTTGACCACGACACGGGCGCCTTCCCTGGCCAGTTCCAGCGCAATGCCGCGCCCCACGCCGCCGCCGGCGCCCGTGACGACGACGACCTTCTCCTGCAACTTTCTCGTGCTCATACCAGACCTCTTGGATTCCGAATCAATCTCGATGCCCGGCTGCCGCATTGCAGCGGGCACGCTCTGCATTCTTCCGGCAGGCCTGGTGTGGACGGCGGCAAAAACAGACTTTAAGCTTTACAAAAACTCAATCGACTCCGGTGCCCTTGAGGCGCCCCGTTCTGGAAATCGTTGGTGGCCATGGCCGATCTCCCCCCGCTGAATCCCTTGCATGTCTTTTCCGTCGTGGCCCGCTGCAGCAACCTGGTCAAGGCCGCCGAAGAACTGGGGGTGACGCAGTCGGCGGTCAGCCGGCAGATCAGCGGCCTGGAGCAGCACTTCGGCTGCAAGCTCTTTCGCAGGACGCGCTACGGCCTGGACCTGCTGCCCGTCGCCGAGGTGTTCGCCCAGAAGGTGACGGCCGCGTTCGACGCCATCGGCAGCGCGGCGCATGGCCTGCAGGTGGCCCTGAGCCACGCCGAGCAGACCATCACCATCAAGACCTACACGAGCCTGGCGGCGAGTTGGCTGATCCCGCGGCTGCCCGACTTCTGCAAGCGCCACCCGAACATCAAGATCGTGATCAAGACGGGCGCCAAGTCGATCGACTTCGGCAAGAACGAGGGCGACCTGTCGATCCAGATCCTCAACCGGCAGACGAAGGACGCCCATGCCACGCTGCTGTACCAGGACGTGATCGAACCCGTGTGTTCGCCGGAGTTTCTGCGGCGCCATGCGCCGAATCCGAAGTACCCCTCGTCGCTACTGCGGCAGACGGTCATCGCGTCGGAATACCGCCAGTTCGAATGGGAGACCTGGAACGAGCACAGCGGCTTCGGCGACGACTACGCGCCCGCGAGCGTCATGAACTTCGGCAACGCGCTGCTGGGGTGGGACGCCGCGGCCCGCGGCATCGGCATCGCCATGGGGCAGACGAAGCTGCTGGCCGACAAGATCGCGTCGGGCCAGCTCGTGACGCCCTTCGACGCGCCGGTCAACACGCAGAAGTCCTACTTCGTCGTGCTGCCCAAGGATAATGTGAAGGAAGGCGCGGTGCTGTTCCGGGAGTGGCTCCTCCAGCAGTTCTGACGCACGGGCCGCGGCTGGCGGTCCGCCTCGCGCGCCTTTCGAATCGAAGATGAACCTGCCACCCCTCAATCCCCTGAAAGTGTTCCATGTGGTGGCGCGCACGAAGAACCTCACCAAGGCGGCGCAGGAGCTGCACATCAGCCAGTCGGCGGTGAGCAAGCAGCTCAACGTGCTCGAAACCTACCTGGGCATCGAGCTCTTCCGACGCGAGCGGCACGGCATCGTGCTGACCCAGGCGGGCGCGCGCTACAGCGACGAGATCTCGCCCGCGCTCGACGTGATCTCGGGCTCCACGCGCGAGATCATGCGCAGCGGCTCCGACAACAAGCTGCGCATCCAGACCTACACCACCTTCGCGGCGAAGTGGCTGATACCGCGGTTGTCGGGCTTCAAGCAGCGCCATCCCGACATCGCGGTGGTGATCGCCAACTCGGTGAAGGACGTGGACTTCGACCGCGACATGGTCGACCTCGCCATCCAGATGGGCAACGGTGCCTGGCAGGGAAAGGAAGCCGACTTCCTGTTCGAGGACGTGATCGAGCCGGTGTGCAGCCCCGAGTTCCAGCGCCGGCATGCGCCCGACGGGGCGTATCCGCAGGCGCTGCTGCGCACGCGCCTGCTCATCTCGCACTACCGCCCCCGGGACTGGCAGATCTGGGCCCAGCTGTGTCGCTACGACGAGGAACTGGAGAACATCGAGTCGATGCGCTTCAGCAGTTCCGTGCTGACCTGGCAGGCGGCCATCGACAGCCTCGGCATCGCGATCGGGCAGACGGCGCTGCTGGCCGACGACCTCGACAGCGGCAAGCTGGTGGCGCCCTTTCACCTGCCGGTGCGCACCGGCGCCTCGTACTACCTGGTGCGCCCCATGCTGCAGCGGCAGTCGCGCAAGGTGACTGCCTTTCGCGACTGGATGCTCGAAGAAGTTGGCTCGCAGCCTGCGGCTAGCTTGCGTTGAACCAAGAGATCAACAGGGTGTTGATCTCGTCGGCCTTCTCGAACTGAACCCAGTGCCCCGCGCGGGCGATGATGGTCCAGTCCCTGGACGCCTTGCCTTGGGTCAGCGTCTTGGCGGCTTCCTCGGGCACGGCCGTGACGTCGTCTTCGCCCCAGGCCATGAATACCGGCTTGTCGAAGTCCTTGAGTGCATCGAGCAGCATCGTGCCGCGGGAGACGCCCTTGCTGCGAAAGCGCGTGCGTTCGCAGGACCAGGCGTGCACCTGCAGCGCCAGGGCATTGGCCGCGGCCGGGTCGGACAGCATGAAGGCCTGCAGGTTCTGTCGGTAGGCAGCCTGCCGGGCCGCGCCGGAGACGGTGCGCCAGTTCAGCAGGGGCTCCTTGTCGCGCCGGGGCCCGCCGTGGCCGCCGCAGCCCATCAGGGCGAGGCGCTGCAGGTTGGGCAGCCGCGGGGCCAGCATGCCGGCCGTCGCACCGCCGAAGGAGAAGCCGGCAAGGTGCAGGGGGCCCGCGGGCACCAGCTGTTCCACGCCGAGCCGCAGGCAGGTCAGCAGGTGTTCGAGGCGCCCCGGATCGTGCGGGTCGAGCGCGAAGTCGTCCGAGTCGCCGAAGCCGGGCAGGTCGGGCGCGATCACGCGGAAGTGGCGCGACAGCTTGCCGATGTTGCGCACCCAGTGCATCCACGAGCCATGGCCGCCGTGCAGGAGCACCAGCGGCGTGCCTTGGCCCCATTCGCGCGAGGCCATGCGGCATCCGCCGACGTCGAGGGTGTGCCGCAGGGCCTGCTGGTCGAGGTCGCGGATCAGTGCGGCCGCCTGCTCCAGCGCCGGGTTCGTCCCGGTCATCACGCCGCGTCCGGGACTTGCATGACCAGCGCGTCCACCGCGAGCACGCCTTCGCCCTCGGGCATGACCATCAGCGGATTGATCTCGGCTTCGCCGACCCGCAGCCGCGGCTCGAGCGCCAGCTGCGAGAGGTTGGCAATGGCGCGGGCCAGGGCTTCCAGATCGCCCTTGGCCTTGCCGCGCAGACCGGAGACGGTCTTGAGCATCTTGACCTCGGCGATCATCTCGCGGGCGGTCTCGATGCTCACCGGCGCGAGCCGGATGCTGCGGTCGCGCATCACCTCGGCCCAGATGCCGCCGGCGGCGAGCATGACGATGGGGCCGGCCTCCGGATCGACGCGAAAGCCCACCAGCACTTCGGCCAGGCCCTTGCGCATCGGCTGCACCAGCACCTGGCGGCAGTCGATGCCCGGTGCGCGCTCTCGCAGGTTGCGCTGCAGGGTGGCAAAGGCCCCGGCCAGTTCGTGCGCGTCGCGGATGCCCAGCACCACGCCGCCGACCTCGGTCTTGTGCGGGATCTTCGCCGAGCAGACCTTGGCGACGACGGGGTAGTCGAAGGGCAGGGCCGCGGGCGGTCGGTCGATGTCGAAGGTCGCTGCCGGCGCGTGGGTCACGCCGACCGCATCCAGCATTTCGTAGGCCTGCGCCTCGCTGAGCGCCTGCGCCTGCGCATTCGATGCGCGAACGGTGGCCGGCACGCCCGGTGCGCGGCGGCGGAAGACCGAGGCGATCGCGTCCGCGCAGCCCTCCGGCGTGCGGAAGCAGGGAACCTGCGCCGCCGTCAGCTGGGCCAGCGCATCGGGCGCATCGGGCACCAGCATGGCGAGCACCGGCTTGGCATGGCCCGCGCTGTCGATGATGGGCTTGACCGCGAGGTCGGGCTGGAAGCGCGCCGAAGAGCCCACCACCGCCACCACCATGTCGAACTCCGGCGCGTCGAGCAGGATCTCCAGCGCCTTCTTCATGACTTCGTAGCGCGTGCCGGCCAGGGTCAGGTCGAGCACGCGGCCCGCATGGCCGGGAATGCCGGCGGCCTGCAGCCTGGCCACGGTGTCGGCCGAGGCCGGCTGGACGGTGACGTTGCGCACGCCCAACTGGTCGACCACCATGGCCGCGCCGCCGCCGGTGGTGGTCACCACGCCGACGCGCTGGCCCGTCGCCCGGCCGAGGGGCAGCTTCCTGGCCAGCGGGAAGACCTCGAACAAGGTCTCGAGCATCTCCACGCGCACCACGCCCAGGTCCTTGAGGAAGGCATCGGCGATGTCGTCCTCGCCCGCCAGAGCGCCGGTGTGCGTGGCCGCCATTTCCGCGGCCGCGCTCGAGCGGCCCAGCTTGTAGGCCACCACCGGCTTGCCGCGCCGGGCCGCTTCGCGCGCGAAGGACTGGATCGCGTCGCCATGGCGCAGGCTTTCGAGGAACAGCACGTAGCCCTGGATGGCCGGGTCGTCCAGCGTCGCGGCGCAGACCTCCCCGATGCCGAGGTCGACCTCGCTGCCCACCGACACCAGGCCCGCGAAGCCCATGCCGCGCGCCTTGCCGCGCGAGACCAGCGCGCCCAGCATGCTGCCGCTGTGCGAGGCGACGAACACGTTGCCGCGCGGCACGTCGGGTTCGGCAAAGGCGGCGTTGGCGGTCAGCATCAGGCCGTTGCCCGGATTGACCACGCCCAGGCTGCTCGGGCCGAGGATGCGCATGCCCGACGTGCGCGCGATCGTGCGCAGGGCCTCTTCGCGCGCCGCCCCTTCCGGCCCCGACTCCGAGAAGCCGCTGGCCAGCACGGTCACGAGCTTCACGCCGAGTCCGGCGCATTCCTCGACGGCGGCCACCACCGTTTCGGTGGGCGAGAGCACGAAGACGTGGTCCGGCACTTCGGGCAGCGCGGCGAGGCTGGGCCACGCCTTTTCGCCCTGGACTTCGCTCCGCCGGGGATTGATCGGATAGACCCTGCCCTGGAAGCCCGAGCGGCGCAGGAACTGCAGCGGCCGTCCGCCGGTCTTGCGGACGTCGTCGGAGGCACCGACCAGCGCGATGCTTCGGGGGTAGAGCAGGGCCTGGCACACGGCGGTGCCATTCGATGTTGCGTCGGACATGCGTTGTTCTTCGTGCGGGGAACTAGGCGGCGGCCTTGGCGGGGCGCTGCGAGAAGGTGCGGCCGAATACGCCTTCGGCGATGCGGTTCTTCAACATCTCGATGGAACCGCCGGCAATCATCCAGCCGCGCGTGCGGCGCACGCAGTACTCGACCAGCGCCTCCTGGCTGAAGCCCAGGCCGCCCATGACCTGGAGGGCGTCGTTGGACACGTCCCAGCCCGCCTGGTTGCAGGCCAGCTTGGCCATGGCCGTGCCTTGCGCGCTCGGCAGGCCCTCCTCGCCTTCGAGCGCGGCCTTGTAGAGCAGCAGTTGGGCCTGCTCCAGCTTCATCCACATGTCCGCGAATTTCCACTGCAGGCCCTGGAACTCGCACAGCTCGCGGCCGAACTGCCTGCGCACCGTCGCATGCTCGCGAGCCTGGTTGAAGGCATAGCGGCCCAGCGCCAGCGCGCGCGAGGCGTTGCCCAGGCGCTCCACGTTGAAGCCGGAGATCTGCTTCTTGAAGCCGCCGGCGCCCAGCAGCAGGTTCTCCTTCGGCACGCGGCAGTTCTCGAAATACAGCGGCGACCATTGCTCGCCGTTCATGAAGTTCGACGGCTTGCCGACGACGAACCCCGGCGTGCCCTTTTCGACCAGCAGCGAGCCGATGCCGCCCACGCCGGGCCCGAAGCGCACGTAGACCAGGAACAGCTCGGCCTCGGGGCTGTGGGTCGAGAACACCTTGCTGCCGTTGATGACGTAGCTGTCGCCGTCCTCCACGGCCGAGGTCTTCAGTTCGGTGGCCGCCGAGCCCGCATCCGGCTCGCTCATGCCCAGGGAGATGAGCTTTCTTCCGGCCAGCAGGTCGGGCAGGAAGCGCTTCTTCTGCTCGGGCGAGGCGTATTCGACGAAGGTCCGGATGGGGCCGAAGTTGCCGGCCTGCACGATGTCCGCGCTCTTGGGGCAGGCCAGCGCGACCTGCTGGATGGCCAGCACCGCGTGCATCAGCGTGCCGCCCTGGCCTCCATCGGCCTCGGAGAACGCAATGCCCAGCAGGCCCTGCTCGGCCAGCAGCCGGGCCGTCTCCCACGGGTAGCGGGCCGCGTGCGCCCGCTCCAGCGCGCCGGGGGCGAGCTTGTCCTGCGCGAAGCGCGCGACGCTCTCCGCAAATGCCTGGTGTTCTTCTGAAAGTTCGAAATTCATGGGTTCCTCGCGCCTCGATCAGCGGACGCCATGTTGTTCCGGAAACACCCGGGCCAGTTCATCCTGTTGGTTGCCGAGACATGAGGAAAAGTCATTGGGCGGGCCCTGCGCCGCCTGCTTCGATCAGAGAAAGGTCGCACATGCATCCGAGAGAATTCAGCGATGCCTCGTCTGCTTCTCTCGATTCTTCTCACCCTTCCGCTGGCCTTGCACGCAGCACCTCGCACCTGTCTCATCGTGGGAGTGACCGATGGCGACACGCTGAAAGCGCGCTGTGGTGCGCCGGGTCATTACGAGGCGCTCAGGGTTCGTCTCCGGGGCATCGACGCGCCGGAGACGCGGCAGCCTTTCGGTACGCGCGCGAAAGTCGCGATGTCCGAACTGGTCTACATGAAGGATGCGGACCTCGACTGCCCGCGGCTCGACCGCTACGGCCGCAGCGTGTGCCGGGTGAAGGTCGCGCCGCGCTCGGCGCCCGGCGGACCGAGGACCCTCGACGCGGGCTTGGCCCTGGTCAGCGCGGGCCTGGCCTGGTGGTATCGCGACTACGCCCGCGAGCAGACGCCGCAGGAACGCGACCAGTACGCCTTCGCGGAACAGGAAGTCAGGGCACGCCGGGCCGGCCTGTGGCGCGATCCGGATGCCGTGCCGCCCTGGGAATGGCGCAAGGCGCGCCGAGGGCGCTGACGCCGCGGCGGGGAAGGGGCGCGAGCGAACCTGTCAGCCGCTCACCACATGGACAGGCTGATGACCAGCGCGAGGACCACGCCCGCGATCACGAACCGGACGAGCGCTGGCGAGACCTTTTCCACCGGCTCGTGCGTGAGGTCGGCGCGGTTCAAGGCCGCGAAGCTGCTGAAGGTCTGGGTGTCGGTCACTCGGTCTGCCATGCGGGCATTGTGCGGAAGACCTCTTGCCAGCCCAAGGGTAAATTGCACACTTAAGTCCTCAATTCACCCAAAAGAAAACCCGCCGAAGCGGGTTGAAAGCAGCCGAGACATGGAAAGGGTCGAGAGGCTGCATGCGAAGCATCGCAGATGGGGCTGACCGGGGGCTGAGTTGACGACCGGGGCAGCCCTTTTCGATGGTCGATCGACGCGCTTGGCAAACCCGATCGGGAAGTCCAAACTGCGCTCCCTCCCAACCGTGCAAGGAGAAGTGCGTGAAATCCATTCTTTCAATCACGTCGAGGACGCTGGTCGCCGCGGGGGCGGCGCTTTGGGCATCCGCGGCGTTGGCCCAGGCGGCCAATTGCGAGGATCCGCGGGTCGACCGGACCGCCTGCTACCGCGAAGCGGCCGCGGCACAGGAAGCCAAGCGGCAGGGCCGCCTGAACAGTCCTGGCGGCTACGACGAGAACGCCTTGAAGCGCTGCCAGCGCCATCCCGCCGGCAACGCGCGCACCGCCTGCGAGAAGCGTGTGACGGGCGCGGGCAACACGACTGTCAAGGGCAGCGTCAAGGGCGGCGGCAAGCTCCGCCGCAACGAAATGCCCGTTGAAAAGAAGGACTGAACCGTCGCAGGGGAGTCTTCATGTCGAGAGCGTTCATTCCGTCTTTGTTCGTCGCTGCCTCGTTGGCGCTGCCGCTGTCGGCCATGGCGTTCAACACGTCCACCACGCGTGCCCTCAATGTGAGGTCGGGCCCCGGGACATCGTTCAGGGTCGTGACCGTGCTGCAACCACGCACCCAGGTGTGGGTGGACCGTTGCACGAGCGGATGGGCCTGGTGCGAGGTCTCGGTCAGGCGCGGCGGGCGCGGCTGGGTGGATGCGCGCTTTCTGCATCCGTCCGTCCGGGGGCGCGTTCCGATCGTGAACGACCGCCGGCGACCGGGCGGGCCGCCGAACCATGGCCCCTGGCCGCAGCGGCCCGTGGGCAGCGTCTGACGCCAGCGTTCGCGGGCTGCATGCCCGCTTCGTCGCCCAGGCCGCCGAGTGCGGCCTTTTTCACGGTCGGTGGCGTCGTTGCAAGAAAGCGGCAGAAGGTCCTGGCGAGATTGTTAACATGTAGTAACAAATCGAAAGCGACCCATGCCATCCACGGTTCTGAACGTTTTCCAGGCCGCCCTCGTTCTCGCGATGGGCATCATGAGCGTCTCGGCCGGCGCCGAGATCCACCGCTGCAAGGACGACAAGGGTCAGACGGTGCTCTCCGATCGCCCCTGCGGCGCGGCGTTCAGCGGCGACACCCTGCGTTCGAACGCACCTGGGAGTGGCGCCGATCGCGTGGCCGCGGCCGAGATGCGCACCGGCCGCTCGGGCGATGCGGCCTCCCGGTACTCGTTCATGGCGGACCACGCTTCGAGGGTCTCCAGGAAGGCATCGGAGAAGTAGCTCGGGGAGTGCCTCGGCGCGCTGCCCTATACTCCGCGCCGCTTGCAGCTTGTGTTCAATGGCTGCGTGCCGCCATCGGCAACATGGCGAAATCATTCAAAGGAAACTCTCTCGTGAACCGTATCGAACTGGTCGAAAAGATCGCAACCGCCCACAACGTCAGCAAGGCAGAAGCCGCCCGCATCCTGGAAACGGTGACGGGTTCCATCATCGCCGCCGTCAAGAAGGGCGACCCGGTTCAGCTCATCGGCTTCGGAACCTTCAAGCAAGTGGCACGCGCTGCCCGCACCGGCTTCAACCCGCAAGCCGGCGCCAAGATCAAGATCGCCGCGCAGAAGGTGCCGAAGTTCGTTCCGGGCGCAGCGTTCAAGGCCGCCATCGATCCCAAGGCCGCCAAGCGCAAGGCCGAGAAGGCAGCGGCCAAGCCCGTCGCCAAGAAGGCTGCGCCTGCAAAGAAGGCTGCGGCTCCCGCCAAGAAGGCTGCCAAGAAGTAATCGGCCGCGCCTCTTTGGCCGCAGCCCGCGACAACGGCCCTTCGGGGCCGTTTTTCATTGGGGGTGCTGCGGCTCAGAAGTCCGCGCTGTGCAGGCAGATCGCTTCGTTGGGATTGGCGCGGTAGCGTTCCATCGCCCGCGCATCGATCGAATCGGCGTTCTGCGCATAGGCCTGCACCAGGTCTTCGTGCCCTTGCGACGCGTGGAAGCGCTGGTGCAGCGCCTCTTCGTCGATCCGCGCGATGATGCGCGCCCCGTCGTAGCCGTCGGGGTAGATGGCGAACTGAACGCTGCCCGCAGCAGGAAGGAAGATCGCTTCGGAAGCCATGATGGATCGCGGTTGCTGAGTCGTTTCAAGGAGTATCCGGCGCCCATGACACTCGGAACATAGGCTCTTCGTCCTAGTCCCCCTCAGCAAGTTGCGGACCATTTCACGGTTCGCACCGAATCTCGCGATCTCAGCGCTGGGTCAGCATGCCGCGGTCCTCGATGAAGGCGATCACTTCCTGGAGGCCCGACAGCGTCTTGAGGTTGGTCATCACGAAGGGCCGCTGCTTGCGCATGCGCTTCGTGTCGGCCTCCATCACGCCCAGGTCGGCACCGACGTGGGGCGCCAGGTCGGTCTTGTTGATCACGAACAGGTCGCTCTTGGTGATGCCCGGGCCGCCCTTGCGCGGAATCTTCTCGCCGGCCGCGACGTCGATCACGTAGATCGTGAGATCCGACAGCTCGGGGCTGAAGGTGGCGGCCAGGTTGTCGCCGCCCGATTCGACGAACACCACGTCCGCGTCCGGGAACTGCGCCAGCATGCGGTCGATGGCTTCGAGGTTGATCGAGGCATCCTCGCGGATCGCCGTGTGCGGACAGCCGCCGGTCTCCACGCCCATGATGCGCTCGGCCGGCAGCGCGCCGGCCACGGTGAGCAGGCGCTGGTCTTCCTTGGTGTAGATGTCGTTGGTGATCGCGACGAGGTCGTACTTCTCGCGCATCGCCTTGCAGAGCATCTCCAGCAGCGTGGTCTTGCCGGAGCCGACCGGGCCGCCGATGCCCACGCGCAGCGGGGGCAGTCTCTTGGTGCGGTGGGGAATGTGATGAAGGGCGGAGGTCATGGTGTTCAGCTTCTGAAAAGTCGCGAGTACTGCGTTTCGTGCCGGGACGAGAGCACGGCCAGCATGGGGGAAAAGGCCTGCCGGTCGTCGTCCGACAGTGTGAGCGCCTGCCGCACCGCCGTGGGGATTTCGTCCGCCAGTCGCGCCAGCATGCGCTGGCCGGCGCTCTGGCCGAGCGGCACCGCCTTCACGGCCGCGGCGGTCATGTTCTCGGCCCAGCCGAAGGCGAAGGCCAGGCAGGCATCGTGCGCGCTGGCGGCGGTGCGGCTCGCCGCGAACGCGAAGGCCACCGGGTAGCTCGCCGGCAGCTCGCCGAAGACCTGCGCCGCGTCGGCATGGTGCAGCTTGAGCCATTCGACGAAGGAGCGGCCCATCTGCTCGGTCTGCAGCCGGAACTCGGCGGATTCGCGGGTCTGGAAGACCCAGTCGTTGAGCGCCTCGATGCATTGCAGGTCGCCGCGGCGCCAGGCCGGCACCGCCTGCGCCACCACCGCGAGGTCGGCGCGCGCGAGGCTCAGGTGAAGCTGGTCGGCCAGCCAGTCGGCCGCTGCCTGTTCGGTGCCGATGCCGGCCCATTCGATGCCCGCCTCGAGCCCTTCCGAGTACGAGAAGCCGCCGACCGGCAGGGCCGGCGACGCCAGCCAGATCAGTTGCAGCAGGCTGGTGGCGGGCAGGGCGGCCGGTGCGTCGTCCATCAGTGGCCGTGCGAGTGATCGTGGCCGTGACCGTGGTGGTCATGGCCATGGCCGTGATCGTGGCTGCCCGAATACGCATCCGGATGCAGCACCGGCCCGACCGGCGCCGCGCCGCCGCCATGCGAATGCCCGTGCGCGCCGTAGGCGCCGCCTTCGGGCTCGAAGGCCTCCTCGGCCTCGCGCACGATCAGGTGCATCGAGCGCAGCATGCCCGCGAGCACGTGGTCGGGTTCGATCTTCAGATGGTCGGGC
This sequence comes from Variovorax sp., assembly GCA_017744285.1. GTDB lineage: Bacteria > Pseudomonadota > Gammaproteobacteria > Burkholderiales > Burkholderiaceae_C > Variovorax. The sequence continues at coordinate 85,065 of JAGIBP010000011.1, read as the reverse complement.
TTGAGTTCGATCGGCACGTGCCGGTTGCCGAGGTGGTAGGCCGCGCGCAGCAGGTCGAAGGGCGTGCCGTGCTCGCGGCAGTGGGTGATGACCATCACGGGCTGCGCGGCCGCGATCACGCGGATCAGCGAGCCGTCCTCGGCCACCAGCACGTCGCCGCCGCGCACCGCGGTGCCGCGCGGCAGGAAGACGCCGATGGGCCGCCCCTGCGAATCGGTGATGTCGAAACGGCTCTTCTGGCGCACGTCCCAGTCGAGTTCGACCGTGGCGGCGCGTTTCAACAGGACGGGCGCGAGGCCGCCGCCCTGGGGCATGAGTTTGTTGGCTGTGAGCATGCTGGCTTGAAGGGGGAGAGGGTGGCTGTTAATATAACAGTTGTTATAACTTCGCGAGGCTCGCATGTCCGCCCTCAAAGTGACCCAGATCGGCAATTCGCTTGGCGTGATCCTGCCCAAGGAGGTGCTGGCGCGTCTGAAAGTGGAGAAGGGGGACACCCTCTTCGTGACCGAGGCTGCCAATGGCGTGACGCTGACCCCCTACGACCCGGACGTGGAAGAGCAGCTCAAGCTCGGCCGCGAATTCATGCGGGAGTTCCGTGACACGTTCCATCAGTTGGCCAAATGACGTCGTGGCGCCGGGTGGATCAAGCCACCCTCGTGCTGCTGCACGACGAAAGCCTGGCGGAGCACGGCGGGGCTCCGGGGTTGCGTGACGAGGTCCTGCTTCGATCTGCGCTGGCCCGGCCGCTCAATCTGGTGGCCTACGGAGAACCGGATGTTGCCGCTCTTGCGGCAACCTATGCCTTGGGCCTGGCGAAGAACCACCCCTTCGTCGACGGCAACAAGCGGGCGGCCTTCCTGGCACTCGGCCTGTTCTTGGCGTTGAATGGCTGGCGCTTGGCGGTTGGACAGGCTGAAGCCACGTTGACCATGCAGGACGTTGCCGCAGGCGCCATGGAGGAACAGCGCCTGGCTGCCTGGATTCGAGAGCATTTCCAGCCGCGCGGTCGCTGACCGCCTCAGAACAAGAAGTACCGCTGCGCCATCGGCAGCACCGCCGCCGGCTCGCAGGTCAGCAGCACCCCGTCCGCGCGCACCGCGTAGGTCTGCGGGTCGATCTCCATCCGCGGCGCGCAGGCGTTGTGCACCATGTGCTGCTTGCGCACCGCGCGGATGTTCTTCACCGCGCTGAGCGTCTTCGCGAGCCCGTAGCGCGTGCCGATGCCGGCCGCGAGCCCGGATTGCGAGACGAAGGTCAGCGAGCTCCTGGCGACCGAGCCCCCGAAGGCGCCGAACATCGGCCGGTAGTGCACCGGCTGCGGCGTCGGAATCGAGGCGTTGGGGTCGCCCATCGCGGCCATCGCGATCGTGCCGCCCTTGATGATGGTGAAGGGCTTCACGCCGAAGAAGGCCGGCTTCCACACCACCAGGTCGGCCCACTTGCCGACCTCGATGCTGCCCACCTCGTGCGAGATGCCGTGCGCGATGGCGGGATTGATCGTGTACTTGGCCACGTAGCGCTTGGCGCGGAAGTTGTCGTTGCGCGCGCTGTCCTCCGGCAGCTTGCCGCGCTGCGCCTTCATCTTGTGGGCGCTCTGCCAGCAGCGCAGGATCACCTCGCCGACGCGGCCCATGGCCTGGCTGTCGGAGCTGAACATGCTGATCGCGCCCATGTCGTGCAGGATGTCCTCGGCCGCGATGGTCTCCTTGCGGATGCGGCTCTCGGCGAAGGCGAGGTCCTCCGCGATGCCGGCGTCGAGGTGGTGGCACACCATGAGCATGTCGACGTGCTCGTCGAGCGTGTTCACCGTGTAGGGCATCGTCGGGTTGGTGGAGGAGGGCAGGAAGTTCGCCTCGCCCACCACGCGCAGGATGTCCGGCGCATGGCCGCCGCCCGCGCCCTCGGTGTGGAAGGCGCAGATCGCGCGGCCGGCCACCGCCGCGATGGTGTTCTCCACAAAGCCCGATTCGTTGAGCGTGTCGCTGTGGATCGCCACCTGCGTGTCGGTGGCGTCGGCCACGTCCAGGCAGTTGCTGATCGCGGCCGGCGTGGTGCCCCAGTCCTCGTGCAGCTTGAGGCCGATCACGCCGGCGTCGATCTGTTCGTGCAGCGCGGCCGGCAGGCTCGCGTTGCCCTTGCCGAGAAAGCCGAGGTTCATCGGAAAGGCATCGGCCGCCTGCAGCATGCGCTCGATGTGCCACGGTCCCGGCGTCGCGGTGGTCGCGAAGGTGCCGGTCGCGGGGCCGGTGCCGCCGCCCAGCATGGTGGTCACGCCCGAGGCCAGCGCCTCCTCGATCTGCTGCGGGCAGATGAAATGGATGTGGCTGTCGATCCCGCCGGCCGTGACGATGTTCCCTTCGCAGCTGATGACCTCGGTGCCCGCGCCGATCACGATGTCCACGCCGGGCTGCACGTCCGGATTGCCGGCCTTGCCGATGGCGACGATGCGGCCGTCCTTCAGGCCGATGTCGGCTTTCACGATGCCCCAGTGGTCGAGGATGAGCGCGTTGGTCATCACGGTGTCGACCGTGCCCTCGGCGCGCGTGCGCTGGCCCTGCGCCATGCCGTCGCGGATGGTCTTGCCGCCGCCGAACTTGACCTCTTCGCCGTAGCCGCCGGCGTGCAGGGTGTAGTCCTCCTCGACCTCGATCACGAGGTCGGTGTCCGCGAGGCGCACGCGGTCGCCCACGGTGGGGCCGAAGATTTCCGCGTAGGCGCGGCGGGAGATCGTTGCCATCAAAGTTTTCCTTGCACCAGGCCGCGGAAGCCGTAGACCACGCGGTCGCCTGCGAAATCGACCAGTTCGACGGTGCGCTGCTGGCCGGGCTCGAAGCGCACCGCGGTGCCCGAGGCGATGTGCAGCCGCATGCCGCGCGCGGCCTCGCGGTCGAAGCCGAGCGCGCCGTTGGTCTCCGCGAAGTGGTAGTGGGAACCGACCTGGATCGGCCGGTCGGCAGTGTTGCGCACGACCAGCGTGAGCGTGCGCCGGCCCGGATTGAGGACGTGCTCGCCCGCGTCGGTGATGAGTTCGCCGGGAATCATCGGCGCCGCCTCAGGCCAGGCCGCCGAGCAACACGGCGCCGAACAGCGCCACCGCGGCACCTGCCGCGCGCGGCATCCAGCGATGGCCGTGCCGCAGCGCCCAGCCGATGGCGACGCCCGTGGCGTGCAGCAGCACGGTGGCCGCGAGCATGCCCGCCAGCATCGGCGCGGCGGCGTCGGCGGCGAGCTCCTGCCCGTGCGCGGCGCCATGGAAGAGCGCGAACACGCCGACCAGCGACGCCGCGGCGAATGCCGGCAGGCGGCGCTGCGTGGCCACCAGCAGGCCGAGCACCAGCAGCGAGGCCGCGATCATCGGTTCGACCGCCGGCAGCCCGATCCCCGCGAGCCCGGCCAGCGCACCGGCCAGCAGCATCGCGGCGAAGCCCAGCGGCGCCCAGAGCAGGTCGGGCCATGCGCGGCGTGCGGCGAGGGCGCTCCAGAGGCCGACCGCGACCATCGCCGCCAGGTGGTCGGCCCCGGTCAGCGGATGAAGAAAGCCGGCCGCGAAGCCGTGATGGTGGTGCGCATCGACACCCGTGTGGGCGCCGGCGGCCAGCGGCAGGGCGATCAGCAGGGCGAGCGCGGATGAACGGCGGATGGAGCGCATGGATGAAGTCCTTGGTGGTTTCTTGTGGGGGCAGCGATCAGACGATCGGCTGATGCACGGTGACGAGCTTGGTGCCGTCGGGGAACGTGGCCTCGACCTGGATGTCCGGAATCATTTCCGGCACGCCGTCCATCACGTCGGCGCGGGTCAGCACGGCGCGGCCTTCGCTCATGAGGGCGGCCACGCTCTTGCCGTCGCGCGCGCCTTCCATCACGGCGGCCGAGATCAGGGCCACGGCCTCGGGGTAGTTGAGCTTCAGGCCGCGTGCGCGGCGCCGCTCGGCCAGCAGGGCGGCGGTGAAGATGAGCAGCTTGTCTTTTTCTCTGGGTGTCAGTTCCATGGGCGGGCCTTGGCGCTTGTCGGGCGGCCATTGTTCGGGCAGACACCGTGTGTTGCAACAGTCGTGCCGTGGCATGACTGTTGCACCGTCTCCCCGTGCCCACGACCGCCGCCACCCCCGCCCCGAGCGACGACGACGCGCCGCAGCGCATCGTCAAGGTCCGGCGCGACTACAACAGCTGGGTCGCCCGCGAGACGCTGGAGGACTATGCGCTGCGCTACACGCCGCAGCGCTTCCGCCGCATGCCCGAATGGCGCGTCGCGAGCACCGCCTTCGGCGGCGCGGCCTCGTTCCTGATCCTCGAGGCGGTTGGCGCGACGCTGCTGGTGCAGTACGGCTTCGTCAATGCCTTCTGGGCGATCCTCGCCACGGGGCTCATCATCTTCCTCGCGGGGCTGCCGATCAGCGTCTACGCGGCGCGCTACGGCGTCGACATGGACCTGCTCACGCGCGGCGCGGGCTTCGGCTATATCGGGTCCACGCTCACCTCGCTGATCTACGCCTGCTTCACCTTCATCTTCTTCGCGCTCGAAGCGGCGGTGATGGCCTATGCGCTGGAACTGGCGCTGGGCATTCCGCCGGTGTGGGGCTACCTGGTGTGCGCGCTGGTGGTGATCCCGCTGGTGACGCACGGCATCTCGGCGATCAGCCGGCTGCAGGTGTGGACGCAGCCCATCTGGCTCCTGATGCTGGTGGTGCCCTTCGGCTACGTGCTGGCGCGCGATCCTGGTGCGTTTTCCGGCATCGCGCACTATGTCGGGGTCAAGGCTTCGTCGACCGGCTTCGATCTGCACCTTTTCGGTGCCGCGCTCACCGTGGGCATCGCGCTCATCACGCAGATGGGCGAGCAGGCGGACTACCTGCGCTTCATGCCCACCCGCACGCCGGCCACGCGCGGACGCTGGTGGGCCGGAGTGCTCGCGGGTGGGCCGGGGTGGGTGGTGCTCGGCGTGCTCAAGATGCTCGGCGGCGCGCTGCTCGCCTACCTGGCGATCGGCCACATGGTGCCGCCCGAGCGCGCCGTCGATCCGAACCAGATGTACCTGGCGGCCTACGAGTACGTGTTCCCGAACTACGGCTGGGCGGTGCTCGCCACCGCGGTGTTCGTCGTCATCTCGCAGCTCAAGATCAACGTCACCAACGCCTATGCCGGCTCGCTGGCGTGGAGCAACTTCTTCTCGCGCGTGACGCACAGCCATCCCGGGCGCGTGGTGTGGGTGGTGTTCAACGCGCTGATCGCCTTCATGCTCATGGAGATGAACGTGTTCGAGGCGCTGGGCGACGTGCTCGGGCTCTACGCCAACATCGCCATCGCCTGGATGATGGCGGTGGTGGCGGACCTGGTGGTCAACAAGCCGCTCGGGCTCTCGCCGCCCGGCATCGAGTTCAAGCGCGCGCACCTGTGGGACATCAACCCCGTGGGTGTCGGCGCGATGGCGCTGGCCTCGGTGGTGTCGATCACCGCGCACCTGGGCGTGTTCGGGCCGCTGGCGCAGGCGTTCTCGGCGCTGATCGCGCTGGGCACGGCGTTCGTGGCGTCGCCCGTCATCGCCTGGGCCACGCGCGGCCGCTACTACATCGCACGAACGCCCGACCCGGCCCCGCAGCGCGAGGTGCACTGGGCGCGCGTCGAGGCCGATGCCGGCCGCTACCAGCGCCTGGCCGTGCAGCGGTGCGCGATCTGCGAGCGCGACTACGAAGCGCCCGACATGGCGCACTGCCCGGCCTACCAGGGCCCGATCTGCTCGCTGTGCTGCACGCTCGACGCGCGCTGCGGCGACCTGTGCAAGCCGCAGGCGAGCCTCGCGGCACAGTGGTCGGGCGCGCTGCGCTGGCTGCTGCCGCGCCGCGTGTGGCCTTATCTCGACACCGGCCTCGGCCACTTCCTGCTGCTGATGCTGATCCTCGCGCCGCTGCTCGCGGCGGTGTTCGGCGTGCTCTACCAGCAGGAACTGCGCGCGCTGGCCGAGTCGGCGCTCACCGAAGGCGCGATGCTCGACATGCAACCCGCCGCGCTGCGCGCGGGCTTCCTCAAGGCCTACATGGCGCTGCTGCTGATCGCGGGCATCGTCGCCTGGTGGCTGGTGCTCGCGCACCAGAGCCGCAAGGTGGCGCAGGAAGAGTCCAACCGCCAGACCCACCTCCTGATGCGAGAGATCGAGCTGCACCGCGCCACCGACCGCGCGCTGCAGGAGGCCAAGCGCACGGCCGAGCAGGCCAACCAGGCCAAGAGCCGCTACATCAGCGCGATCAGCCACGAGCTGCGCACGCCGCTCAACAGCATCCTCGGCTATGCGCAGCTCATGGGCGAGGACACCGCGGTGCCGCCGCACCGGCGCCAGGCGGTGGCGGTGATCAAGCGCGGCGGCGAACACCTGCTGTCGCTGATCGAAGGCACGCTCGACATCGCGCACATCGAGGCCGGCAAGCTCACGCTGAATGCGAAGCCGATGCGCTTCGCCGAGGTGATGCGCGAGCTGGCGGACATGTTCGAGCTGCAGGCCTTCGAGAAGGGCCTGGCCTTCCGCTTCGAGCCCGCCGGCGCGCTGCCGGAGATCGTGCGCGCCGACGAGAAGCGCGTGCGTCAGATCCTCATCAACCTGCTGGGCAACGCGATCAAGTTCACCGCGGCGGGCGAAGTCGTGCTGCGCCTGCGCTATGCGCGCGAGTTCGCCGCGATCGAGATCGAGGACACAGGCCCCGGCATGTCCAGCGAGGAGCTGGGCCGCATCTTCGAGCCCTTCGCGCGCGGCTCGACCGCGGCCGGCGCCGCCTCGGGCGCCGGGCTGGGGCTCACGATCGCGAAGATGCTGATCGACCTCATGGGCGGCGAGATGACGGTGCAGAGCACGCCCGGCCAGGGCTCGGTGTTCCGCCTGCGGCTGTTCCTGCCGCACGTGCACGACGCCCCGGCCGCGAACGCGCGCCGCATGCCCGCCCCCCGCCCGCGCAGGGGCTACGAAGGCCGGCGCCGCCGCGTGCTGGTGGTCGACAACGAGGAGGCCGACCGCGAGCTGCTGGAGCAGCTGCTCGCGCCGCTCGGCTTCGAGCTTCGCACCGCGGCGAGCGGCCATGACGCGCTCGACCTGATCGCGGCCGGCTGGCGCCCCGATGCGATGTTCGTCGACCTCGCGATGCCCGGCATCGACGGCTGGGAGACCATCCGCCGGTCGCGCGCGCTCGGCCTCGCGAACGCACCGGTCGCGATCGTCTCCGCCAATGCCTTCGACAAGCGGCTGGAGAACGACGCCGGCATCGCGCCCGAGGACTTCTTCGTCAAGCCGGTGCGGCACAGCGAACTGCTCGACTGGCTCGAGCGCCGGCTGGCCCTGCAGTGGACCGAATGCGCGGCCGCCGCGCCAGCGCCCGCCCGGCAGGTGCCGCGCGCGGCGGTGCCCGCGCCCGAGCGCCTGCGCGCACTCGAAGAGGCCGTGGGCCTCGGCTACTTTCGCGGAATCATGAACCAGCTCGACGACATCGACGCCGCGCAGCCCGAGTGCGCGGAATGGACCACCGCGCAGCGCGCGCTGGCCCGCCAGTTCCAGTTCGACGCCATGGGCCGCGCGCTCGCCGCGGCAGCGAGGGCCGCATGAGCGGGCCCCCGTCTGCCACGCCCCTGGTGCAGTCGCTGCGCGACGGCGCCGGCAACGGCGACCTCGTGCTCATCGTCGACGACGTGCCCGACAACCTCGCGGTGCTGCATGACGCGCTCGACGAATCGGGCTACACGGTGCTGGTCGCGACCAGCGGCGAGCAGGCCCTGCAGCGGGCCGCGCAGGCCCGGCCCGACATCATCCTGCTCGACGCGATGATGCCCGGCATCGACGGCTTCGAGGTCGCGCGCCGGCTCAAGGCCGACGCGGCGACCGCGCACATCCCCATCGTCTTCATGACCGGGCTCACCGAGACCGAGCACCTGGTCGCGGCGCTGGAGGCCGGCGGCGTCGACTACGTCACCAAGCCGATCAAGCCCAAGGAAGTGCTCGCGCGCATGAACGTGCACCTGCAGGGCGCGCGCCGGGCGCGGCAGGACGCTCGGCAGGCCGGGCAGGCGCGCAACGCGCTCGATGCCTTCGGCTACGCGAGCTTCACGGTGCGCATGCCCGAGGGGCGGCTGATCTGGCAGACCGCGCTCGCGCGCGACCTGCTCGCGCGCTACTGCGGCACCAGCGCGCCGCAGACGCCCGCCGCGGTCATCGACTGGCTGCAGCGCCACCTGCCCGATGCGCTCGCGCGCCAGGTCGAGCCGCCGGTGCTGTCGATCGCCCAGGGCGCGGCCAGCCTCAACCTGCGGCTGCACCAGCAGACCAGCCACGACGACGGCGGCGACGAGTGGCTCATCATCATGCGCGAGGTCTCCGGCACGGCCGTGATCGAGGCGATGAGCCTCTCGCTGAAGCTCACGCTGCGCGAGGCCGAGGTGCTGTACTGGGTGGTCAAGGGCAAGACCAACAAGGACATCGGCGAGATCCTCGGCAGCAGTCCGGCCACCGCGAAGAAGCACCTGGAGCGCGTCTACGTCAAGCTGGGCGTGGAGACGCGCACCGCCGCGGCCGGCGTGGCGATGAAGCGCATCCGCGAGTTGCAGCCGCAGTTCGAGATCTGAGCCCTGGCCCGGACATCGAAAGGTGTCACGAAACCGGCGCATGATGCGACTCCGCCCCACCCGAACCGCCGCCATGGTCCGATACCTCCTCGCTCTCTTGCCTGGCTGCCTCGCCGCGACGGCGCACGCGGGCGGCCACTTCGACGTCGACGACGCGGGCACCCTCGATCCCGGCCAATGCCAGGTCGAGGCGTGGGCCGGCCGCTTCGGTGTGGACCGGGTGTCGGACTACCACCTCGGCCCGGCCTGCGGCATCGGCCCGGTCGAGGTGAGGCTCAACATCGACCGCTATGCGGTCCCGGGCGAATTCGCCTACGTCGTGGGGCCGCAGGTCAAATGGACCTTCGTGGGCCGCGACGAAGAGGCCCGCTTCGCGATGGCGGCCTCGGCGGGCCCGAACTTCGACGTCACGCGCGGCGGGCGTACCGGCGGGCAGGTCCTGCTGCCCGTGAGCTGGCGGGCGCTCGACAGCCTGTGGCTGCATGCGAACCTCGGCCTCGACTGGGCCCCCGGCACCGGCGAGCGCACCGGCCGCGGCGGCGCGCAGGCCGAATGGGCGATGAACGATCGCTTCACGCTGATCGTCGAGCGCTTCCGGTCGGTCGGGGTGTGGACGTCGCGCGGCGGGCTGCGGATCAGCCTCGCGCCGACCACCAGCGTCGACCTGAGCGGCGCCCGCAACGGGCCCGAGCGCGTGCGGGGCTACGCGATCGGCATCAACCACGAGTTCAAGGGCTTCTGACGCGGCCCGCGAAGCCGGCGCCATCGTCGGCCCGGCCTCCCCCGAACGGCGGATGCGCGAGGACTCACTGAGCGTGCAGACTCGGCGGGCCGCGGGTCTCGGCCCGGCGGCATGTCATCCCCGCTTCACCCGACCGTGATCTAGTTCACGGATTGCGCGAATGAGGATTCTTCACGCCATGCCACGACCCGACACCTCCTTGCACACTGGCTCGCACCCGAACGCCCCCCGCGAAAGGCTCGCCATGCGAATCGTGCGGACCCCGTCGAACAAGGTCGAAGGCCCCATCTCGGACTACCACGTGCTCACGTACGCCGACTCGGGGTTCGGCCCGCTGCCGCACTACACCAAGCGCCGCGTACCGCGCGATCAGGTGGAGGAACTCGTCAGCCGCATCAACCAGCGCGACGAGGCCGCCACCTTCTTCCCGCTGCCCCTGAGCGCGGTCCCGCGCAAGGTCATCTGGGACAAGACGCACCTGTCGGAACTGCGCGCGCACCTGGCCGATTTCCTTCGCGCCAATGCGCGCGGCTTCGGCGCACGGCGCATCCTGATCGACCTGCAATCGCCGCACGGCACCGCGCATGTGATGGACGCGGTGCGCGGCGCAGTCGAGGACGCCCCGCCCATCTGCGTGGAGGAAATCGTCGTCGTCACGCCGGCGGAGCTCGACGAGGCGGAGGCCGCCCCGCCGCCCAGGCGCACGCGCACCCGCGCCTCGTCCTGAGCGCTCAGATCTCCGCGCCCTCGACGAGGAAGCGCACGCGCCGCACCCCCTGCCACTCGTCCGCGTCGAGCCGCCACGCGATCACCACCTTCGGCGGCAGCGGCTCGGTGTGGCCGAACCAGATGCCGTCCACCGGCCGGCCGCGATGCCGCAGCTTGAGCGCGAGGTGCTTCTCGCCGACCAGGCGCTGCGACACCACCTCGACCTCCTCGCTGAAGGTCGGCGGCGCGAAGCCCTGTCCCCAGACCTCGCGGTGCAGCGTGTCGACGAGGTCCACGCGCAGGTACTCGGGCGCGAGCGGCCCGTCGGTGTCGAGGCGGCGCGTGAGCGTCGCGGCGTCGAGCCACTCCTGCGCGACCTCGGCCAGGGCGCGCTCGAAGCGCGGGAACTGGTCGCGCGCCACCGTGCAGCCGGCCGCCATCGCATGGCCGCCGAAGCGCAGCAGCACGCCCGGATGGCGCTTGGCGACCAGGTCGAGCGCGTCGCGCAGATGAAAGCCCGGAATCGAGCGCCCCGAGCCCTTGAGCTCGTGCGACTTGCCGTCGGCGGCGCTCGCCGCGAAGACGAAGGTCGGCCGGTGGAAGCGTTCCTTGATGCGCGAGGCGACGATGCCGACCACGCCTTCGTGGAAGTCGTCGCCGAACACGCTGATGGCGGCCGGCGGTGTCTCGCCGTCGGTGAAGAGCGATGCGGCCAGCGTGAGCGCGGTGTCGCGCATGCCGCCCTCGATGTCGCGCCGCTCGCGGTTGATGCCGTCGAGCAGGCGCGCCAGTTCCTCGGCGCGGGCCGCATCGTCGGTCAGCAGGCACTCGATGCCGAGCGTCATGTCGGCGAGCCGGCCGGCGGCGTTGATGCGCGGGCCCAGCGCGAAGCCGAAGTCGAAGGTGGTCGCCGCGGCCGCCTGGCGCCCGGCTGCCTTGAAGAGCGCCGCGATGCCTGCGGGCATCGCGCCGGCGCGGATGCGGCGCAGCCCCTGCGCCACCAGCCGGCGGTTGTTCGCGTCGAGGCGGACCACGTCGGCCACCGTGCCCAGCGCGACCAGCGGCAGCAGCGCATCGAGCCGGGGTTGGCTCGCGGCGTCGAACACGCCGCGCTGGCGCAGCTCCGAGCGCAGCGCGAGCAGCACGTAGAACATCACGCCGACGCCGGCGATGCTCTTGCTCTCGAAGCCGCACCCCGGCTGGTTCGGATTCACGAGCACGTCGGCGTCCGGCAGCGCGGGGCCCGGCAGATGGTGATCGGTCACCAGCACCGCAAGCTGGCGCGCCTTGGCCGCGGCCACGCCCTCGACGCTCGCGATGCCGTTGTCCACGGTGATCAGCACGTCGGCGCCGCGATCGGCCACTCGCTCGGCGATCGGCGGCGTGAGGCCGTAGCCGTCGGTCACGCGATCGGGCACGAGGTAGCTCGCGTGGCGCGCGCCGAGCAGGCGCAGCCCGCGGATGGCGACCGCGCAGGCGGTCGCGCCGTCGCAGTCGTAGTCGGCCACCACGCACAGGCGCTTGTCGTCGCGGATCGCGTCGGCCAGCAGCACCGCCGCCTCGCGCGTGCCGCGCAGGGTGTCGGGCGGCAAGAGGCGCGCCAGGCCGTCGTCGAGCTCGTCCTTGCCGAGCACGCCGCGCGCGGCATAGAGCTGCGCCAGCAGCGGATGCACGCCGGCCTGTTCGAGCGCCCAGGCGCTGCGCGGAGGGATGTCCCTGGCGACGATCTTCATGGTCACAGGGCCTCCAGGACCGAGGCAGCGTCCGGCCGCTTGAAGAGGCCCTTGGCCCACCCGGAGAAGCCGCGCGACTGCGCCTCGAAGCGGCGTGCACCGCGATCGCCGCACAGCGTGAGCGACACGCCCTGGCCGCGCTCGGCCTCGGCCAGCAGCTTTGCGACCGGGCCGGCGTCGAGCGCCTGCCAGGCCGCGGCCCATGCGGCGCCGTCATCGCGCAGCGCGGGGCCGCGCAGGGCGTCGGCCACTTCCGGCGGCGTGGCCGTGGCGGCGCCTTGGGGAAGGCGGCCGGTGCCGCTCAACCAGAACGAGTTGATGGGCGGCGCGCCGCGCGCGGCGCGCTCGTCGTTCACGCGCTCGGTGTAGAGCAGCATCTGCATCTCGTTCTGCAGCCGGCGCAGGGGGCGCGCCGCGTCCGACAGCGGCGACCACTGCGCGATCGGCCAGCCCACGGCGCGATCGATCGAGGCCGTCGCGAGGCCGTCGAAGACCGGGCCGCTCGCCAGCCACCGGCCGGGCTCGGACGACGCATGCAGCGCGATGCCGTCCTCGGCGAAGAAAGGCTGGGCGACCGCGAGGAGCGCGGCGGATTCGGCCTGATCGATCTCGATGGCCGAGGGATCGCCGAGCACCACGTCGTCGATGCCCACCTGCCAGTGGCAGAGCGTGGCGGCGCCCCAAGCGGCATCGGCGGCCGGGAGGCCGAGGCGGCGGGCTTCCAGCGCCGCCCAGGGAATGCAGCCGTCCTGGGCCGCGATGCCGAGGGCGCGCGCCAGCGCGCGTTCGTGCGGCGGCGACAGCGTCGTGTCGTCCTGGAGATCCTCGTCCACCAGCGTCAGCCGCGAGAGCAGGGCTTCGATCCTGGGCAGCCGCAGCCCCGCCAGTGCCTCGCGGCAGGCGGGCGAGCCGCGGCCGGCAAAGGGAATCAGCAGATGGCGGGGAGAGAACGGCACTGACATGGGCCTATTGTCCGGGATGCCAGAATGGCCCCCCTATGCGACTCCCCTACGAACTGCAACTCGGCTGGCGCTACACGCGCGCGGGCCGGGCGACGCGGCGCAACGGCTTCATCTCCTTCATCTCGGGCGTGTCGATGCTCGGCATCGCGCTCGGCGTCGCGGCGCTGATCATCGTGCTCAGCGTCATGAACGGCTTCCAGAAGGAGGTGACCGACCGCATGCTCGGCGTGATTTCCCACATCGAGATCTTCTCGCGCGACGGCCAGGCGCTCGGCGACCTCGACGCGATCATGGCCGACGCGCGCAAGAATCCGCAGGTCGTCGGCGTGGCACCCTTCATCGCCGCGCAGGCGCTGATCGCGCGCGGCGAGGACATGAAGGGCGCGATCGTCCGCGGCATCGAGCCGAAGCTGGAAGCGCAGGTCACCGACCTCTCGACGACCACGCAGCACGGCGCGCTGGACAAGCTGGTGCCCGGCGAGTTCGGCATCGTGCTGGGCGTGGAGCTTGCGCGCTCGCTCTACGTGCGCGAGGGCGACCAGGTCACGCTGATCGCGCCGGGCGGGCAGGTCACGCCGGCCGGCGTGGTGCCGCGCCTCAAGCAGTTCACCGTGGTGGGCACCTTCGATTCGGGCCACTACGAATACGACTCCTCGCTCGCGATGATCCACGAGCAGGACGCCGCGCGCATCTTCCGCCTCGAAGGCCCGAGCGGCGTGCGCCTGAAGCTCAAGGACCTGCACCAGGCGCGCGAAGTGGCCGAGGAACTGGCCGCGACGCTGCCGGGCCAGTTCCTCGTGCGCGACTGGACACGCGCCAACAAGACCTGGTTCGCGGCGGTGCAGGTCGAGAAGCGCATGATGTTCATCATCCTCACGCTGATCGTCGCGGTGGCGGCGTTCAACCTCGTCTCGACGCTGGTCATGACCGTGACCGACAAGCGCGCCGACATCGCGATCCTGCGGACGCTGGGGTCGAGCCCGAAAAGCATCATGGGCATCTTCGTGGTGCAAGGCGCGATGGTGGGCGTCATGGGCACGCTCGCCGGCCTGCTGCTCGGGCTGGGCATCGCCTACAACATCGACGTGATCGTGCCGGCGCTGGAGCGCCTCTTCCATGCCAGCTTCCTGCCCAAGGACATCTACCTCATCAGCAAGATGCCGAGCGATCCGCAGCGCGGCGACATCGTGCCGATCACCGTGATCTCGCTGATCCTGGCTTTCGTCGCCACGCTCTACCCGAGCTGGCGCGCCAGCCGTGTCAACCCCGCCGAGGCCCTGCGCTATGAGTGACGCCGCCAACAACGACGTGGTGCTGCGCGTGCGCGGCCTGACCAAGCGTTTCCACGAAGGCCGCAGCATCGACCTCACCGTGCTGCACGGCATCGACCTCGACGTGCACGCGGGCGAGACGCTGGCCATCGTCGGCGCCTCGGGCTCGGGCAAGAGCACGCTGCTGCACCTGATGGGCGGCCTCGACGCGCCCACCGGCGGCAGCGTCGAGCTGCACGGCGAGAACATGGCGCACGTCGATGCGGCCGAGCAGGGCCGCCTGCGCAACATGCACCTGGGCTTCGTCTACCAGTTCCACCATTTGCTGCCGGAGTTCACCGCGCTCGACAACGTCGCGATGCCGCTGCGCATCCGCCGCATGCCGCAGGAAGAAGCCCACCGGGCCGCGGCCGAGATGTTGCGCGCGGTGGGCCTGGGCGAGCGGCTGGCGCACCGCCCGGCGGAGCTCTCCGGCGGCGAGCGCCAGCGCGTCGCCATCGCGCGCGCGCTGGTCACCCAGCCCGACTGCGTGCTGGCCGACGAGCCCACCGGCAACCTCGACCGCGCGACGGCCGATGCGGTGTTCGCCCTGATGCTGCGCCTGGCGCACGAGCGCCGCACCGCCTTCGTGATGGTGACGCACGACGAAAGCCTGGCCGCGAAGTGCGACCGCGTGCTGCGGCTCGTCGCGGGGCGGCTGGCGGGCTGATCGAACGCGCCGCGCCTACTTCTTCGCCTTCTTCGCGGGGACGGTCTTCGCCGCCGCGCCCCGCTTCTGGTAGAGGGCGTAGTACTCGTCGATGAGGTTGCGAATGGACTTTCCGATGTTGGCGTAGTCGTATTCGTTGAGGTTCGCGAGCGACACGCGGCCCGAGGCATGCGGCGTGCCGAAGCCGCGGCCGGGCAGCAGCACCACGCCGGTGTCGCGCGCGAGGCGGAACAGCGCCTCGTTGGGCCTGAACTGCTTGAGCGCCCAGGCCGCGAAGGGCGCACCATACATCTGGGTGATGATGTCCTCCATGTCGAGCAGGTGGTAGTAGCGCACCGAGTTCGGATCGAACACCATCGGGATGCCCAGTTCCTTGTACAGCGCCTGCTTGCGGCGCAGCACGATGCGCTTCATCGCGGCCTTGTAGGCCTGCGGCTCGTCCATCAGCGAGAACAGCGAGAACATCACCATCTGCGCCTGCACCGGCGTCGACAGCCCGGCGGTGTGGTTGAGCGCCACGGTGCGGCTGTCGGCCACCAGCCGGTCGATGAACTTGAGCCCGCGCGGGTCGGTGGTGATCGAGCTGTAGCGCTCGTCGAGTTGCTTGCGGCGGGCTTCGGGCAGCGCCGCGATCTGGCGGTCGAGGATGTTGTCCTCGTGCGTGGCGACCACGCCCATGCGCCAGCCGGTCGCGCCGAAGTACTTCGAGAACGAATACACCAGGATCGTGTTGTGCGGGCACATCGCGAAGAGCGAGGTGAAGTTGTCCGCGAAGGTGCCGTACACGTCGTCGGTGAGGATGATCAGGTCGGGCCGCTTCCTGACGATCTCCACGATCGCCTGGAGCACCTCGTCGCTCATGCGCACCGAAGGCGGATTGCTCGGGTTGCACAGGAAGAAGGCCTTGACCTTCGGGTCGAGCAGCTTCTGCAGTTCCTTCCTCGTGTACTGCCAGTTCGTTTCGGGTCCGCAGTCGATGGCGAGCTCGACGAGGCTGTAGTCGTTCAGGTGCGGGATCTCGATGTAGGGCGTGAAGATCGGCATGCCGAGCGCGATCGTGTCGCCGGCCGTGATCAGGTGGTTCTCGCGCATGCTGTTGAAGAGGTAGGTCATCGCCGCGGTGCCGCCCTCCACCGCGTACATGTCGAAGCGGCCCACGAAGGGGTGGGTGCCGATCATCTCGCGGTGGATGTAGTGGCCCACGATGGTCTCCGACAGCCGCAGCATGCGGTCGGGCACCGGGTAGTTGCAGCCCAGGATGGCCTCGCACATCTCGTAGATGAAGTCGCCCGCCGAGAGCCCGAGCTGGTCGCGCACGTAGGAGACCGCGGCTTCGATGAAGCGCACGCCCGGCACGTCGCGGTGCTGGTTCACGTAGATCTCGAAGCGCGCCTCGATGCCGTCGCGCTTCGGGAAGCCGCCGACGTCGTCCATGTAGACGTAGGAGCGCTCGGCCTCGCTCATCGCGAAGAGGCCGAACTGGAAGAAGCCGTGGCGCGGCGTGGTGGCCAGGAAGTTCGGGTTGCCGCGCCCGGCGTTCAGCATGAGCCGGTCGCCCTGCGAGGCGACCTTGATCAATGCGTCCTTGAGTTCGAAGGGGCTCAGGCTGGCCAGTTTTTCGACGTCGCTGAAGTCCATGGCGTGCTCCTTGGTTCGGGTGGGAAGTAGAGGTGGGCGATGCGCCGGCGCTCAGGCCAGCGCCACGATCAGCGGGCCGAGCAGCGTCAAGAGCACGTTGGCCAGCGCGTAGGTGATCGCGAACGGAACGGTCGGGATCGAGTTCTCGGCCTTGTCGAGCACTTCGCCGAAGGCGGGGTTGGCGCTGCGCGAGCCCGAGAGCGCGCCCGCGAAGACCGCCACGTTGTCGTAGCGCAGCAGCCAGCGGCCGATCAGCATCGTGATGATCATCGGCACGATCGTCACGATCACGCCGACGATGAAGATGGTCAGGCCCTGGGCCTTGATGGTCTCGACCGCCTGCAGGCCCGACGACAGCCCCACCACCGCCACGAAGCCCGCGAGGCCGAGGTCCTTGAGCAGCTGGCCGGCGGCGGACGGCAGCGCGCCGAAGGTCTGCCGCCGCGACCGGTACCAGCCGAAGATCAGCCCCGAGAGCAGCGCGCCGCCGCCGCTGCCGAGCGTGAGCGGAATGTCGCCGAGCTTCACGCTGACCAGGCCGATCAGCAGGCCGACCACCAGGCCCGCGCCGAGATAGACGAAGTCGGTCTTGGTCGTCTGCACGATGGCCTCGCCGATGCGCGCCGACACGCGCTTGAGGTCCTGCTCGGCGCCGAAGAGGGTCACCGTGTCGCCCAGCTGCACCGTGGTGTCGTTCGCGAGCGGCAATGTCTTGCCGCCGCGGCTGATGCTCACGAGGAAGATGCCATGCCGCGTGGCGCTCGTGGTCGCGTCGCGGATCTGGCCGATGGTCTTCTGCGCCAGTGCCTTGTTGGCCAGCACGATCTCGCGCCGCTGCATGGTGAGCTCCATGCCTTCGACGTCGAACAGCTCGCGGCCGAACATCGATGCGGCGCGGACGACCGCCTCGCGCCGGCCGACCACCAGCACGATGTCGCCCTTCTGCAGCCGCAGCTCGGGCCCGACCTCGATGAACTTGCCCCCGCGCTTGATGCGCTCGATGGTGATGGTGGTGTCGGGCGTCTCGTACTCGATCTCGGACACGGTGCGGCCCGCGTCGCTCGCGAGTTCGTAGATGCGGCCCACCAGCGCGGGCGCGGCGGCCGACTGGTCGGGGCCGAGGGCCGCCCGGCCGGCCTGCATCGCGGTCTCGGCGGCGATCGCGTCGTCGCGGATCGAGCGCCCCATGAACTTCGGCAGGATGTTGACGCACACGATGATCGCGCCGAAGGAGCCGAACACGTAGGTCACCGCGTAGCCGATCGCCACGTTGGCCTGCAGCCTGCGGGTCTCGTCGGCCGAGAGGCCGAGCTTGGCGATCGCGTCGCCCGCCGTGCCGATGATGGCCGACTGCGTGAGCCCGCCGGCCGCCACGCCCGCGGCGAGCCCCTTGTCGAGCGAGAACATCTTCGCCATGACGAGCACGGTCAGCAGGCCGGTGGCCGCCATCACCACGGCGAGCACGATTTCCTTGAGCGACTGCTTGCCCAGGGAGCTGAAGAACTGCGGCCCGCTTTCGAAGCCCACCGCGTAGATGAAGAGGGCGAAGAGCACCGCCTTCACCCCGGCGTCGACCTCCACGCCCACCTGGCTGACGACCACCGCGACGAGCAGCGAGCCCGCCACGCCGCCGAGCTGGAACTTGCCGAACTTGAGCTTGCCGATGGCGTAGCCGACGGAAAGCGAGAGGAAGAGCGCCATCTCCGGCGAGCGCTTGAAGACGTCGTGCAGCCATTCCATGGTCCGGATCCTTTCGAGGCTTGCTGGGTTGTTGTCTGCTGGCTCACTGCGCGTGCAGCGCGCCGACCAGGCCCACGATCAGCGGGCCCATCAGCGGCAGGATCACGTTCGAGATCGCGTAGGTGATCGTGTAGCCCAGCAGCGGCGTGGTGTTGCCCGCCACGTTCTGGATCGCGCTGAGCGCCGGCGTGCTGCACTGCTGGCCCGCGATCGCGCCCAGCAGCACCGGGGCCTCGAGCTTGAGCAGGCGGCGCCCGACGAAGAGCGAGATGCACGCCGGCACCAGCGCGATCGCGATGCCCAGCAGCGGCAGCGCCACGCCGAACTTGCGGATCAGCGTGAGCGCCTGCGGCCCCGAGGCGAGTCCCACGCAGGCGATGAAGGTCGCCAGGCCGATGTCCTTCATGAGCGCGAGCGCGCCCTCGGGAATGCTCAGCCGATGCGGGTTGCGCGCCTGGAACCAGCCGAACACGAGTCCGGTGAGCAGCGCGCCGCCGCCCGTGCCGAGCGCGAACGGGATGCCGCCGATCTTCAGGCTGAAGCCACCGATGAAGACCCCGAGCAGGATGCCGGCGGCCATGTAGCTGATGTTGCTGCGCGTCGAACGGATCACGCGCAGGCCGAAGAGCGGGACCGCCTTCGGCATGTCGGCGGCGGGGCCGTAGAGCTTCAGCACGTCGCGCTTCTTCAACCGCAGGTCCGGCAGCAGCGGCATCGCGTGGCCGTCGCGGACCACGCCGACCACGTGCAGGTTCTGCGGCAATCTCGGCAGCGCGTCGATCGCGCCGCGGCGGTCGGCCTTGAGGTCGCGCAGCTGGCGGTCGATCCACTCGGGCTGGGTCAGCATGACCTCGACGGTCTCGATCACCGCGTCGAGCTCGGCGGTGTCGGCCCGTTCCGGTCCGATGAGGGCCGCCACCTCGACCATCGCCGCGCGCTGGCCGACCACCAGCACGCGGTCGCCTGCTGCAAGGCGCAGCGCGGCGCCGATGTCCATCGATTGGCCGTCGCGCAGCACGCGCTCGATGCCGACGCGGCGCTTGAAGGGGTCCATCAGCTCGCCGACGGTGCGATCCCGGCCCGTGGTGACGTCGAACACCCGGCCCACCATCTCGGGGGCGGCGAGCGTGGCGCCGTCGTCGTCCTCATGGCCGCCCATCGAGCGCCAGAGCTTGTCGGCTTCCTCGCGCAGGTCGATGCGCATCAGCAGCGGGAAGACCTGGCTCGTGATCACCACGATCGCGATCAGCCCGAAGACGTAGGTGATCGAGTACGCGGTCACCACGTTGGCCTGGAGCTGACGGATCTCGTCGGGCGGCAGGCTCAGCTTGGAGATCGCATCCGTCGCGGTGCCGACCACCGCCGACTCGGTGGCCGCGCCGGCCATCAGCCCGGCGGCGGTGCCCTGGTCGAAGCCGAAGAAGCTCGCGGCCGCGAGCACCAGCGCGATCACCGCCACCACTTCGATGAGGCACAGGAGCCCCATGCGCAGCCCCTTGGCATCGAGGTTGGCGAAGAACTGCGGTCCGCCGGCGTAGCCGAGCGCGAAGATGAAGAGCATGAAGAACACGTTCTTCACGCCGTTGTCGAGCGTGATGCCCAGCTGTCCCACGAGCAGCGCGACGATGAGTGTGCCGCAGACGCCGCCGAGCTGGATGGGGCCGAAGCGGATCTGGCCGAAGGCATGGCCGAGGGCCAGCACCAGGAAGAGCGCTATTTCGGGATGGGTCCTGAGTATGTCCACGAGCTCGCTGCTGCTCACCGGGCTGTTCCTTCGTGCCGCCGCATCGTTGCGGTCCTGGCTCCCCTGCCTCGGCGGGGCCGGGGCGTGGGAAATTATTGCGGGGACGAAGGCGCGCGCCTACGCGCCCTGAGGGCAGCCTTCGTTGCCCGAAGGTGCAGGTGCGCGAGAGATGCTCAGAGGATGCGGTTGAACCAGAGCAGCGAGAGGCCGGCCGACAGCAGCGCGAGCGCGGCCGCGCCCATCGCGAAGAGCGCCGAGATCTCGGTCTCTTTCTTCTCGACGACCAGGCGCGAGCTCAGGGTGTTGTAGACCTTCTTCAGGTCGTGGGCGGTGCCGGCATAGAAATACTCGGCGCTCGTCTTGTTGGCGATCGCCTTGAGCGTTTCCTCGTCGAGCCGCACGCGCATCGACCAGCCTTCGAAGCCGATGGTCTCGCCGTCGACGGTGCCGATGCCCACCGTGTACACGCGCACGCCCCGGTCGGCCGCGGCCTTGGCCGCATCGAGCGGATCGACGCCCGTGGTGCGCTGGCCGTCGGTCAGCATGATGATCGCCGCCGAGGTGTAGGAGCCCGGCGCGACCGGCGTGAATTCCTTTTGCGGCTGCTTGCCCGCGCGGTCGATCGGCACGCCCTTCTCGCGGCTTTGCGGGCCGAAGTCCGAGATGTCGATGCCGGCGTCGGGGAAGAGCGTGGCGAGCGACACCACGATTGCGTTGCCGGTCGCGGTCGCGCGCTGCAGCTGGAAGGAGTCGATCGCCGTGATCAGGTCTTCGCGGTTGGTGGTGGGCAGCTGGGCGACCTGCGCGCTGCCCGCGAACGCGACCACGCCGACCTTCACGGTGCGCGGCAGTTCCTTCAGGAAGCTCTTGGCCGCCTCCTGCGCCGCCACCAGCCGGTTCGGCTGCACGTCGGCCGCGCGCATGCTGCCCGACACGTCCATCGCCAGGATGATGGTCTGCTGGTTCGACGGCAGCACCACCACCGCCATCGGCCGCGCCGCGGCGATCAGCATCGCGGCCAGCGCGAGCAGGAACAGGAAGGGCGGGATGTGCCGGCGGATCGTCTGCCCCGCGCCCATCGCCTCGCGCACGATCGACAGGCTCGCGTAGCGCAGTGCCAGCTTCTTCTTGCGCCGCAGCAGCCACAGATACAGCAGCACCAGCAAGGGCAGCGCCAGCAGCAACCAGAGAAATTGAGGCCAAAGAAAGTTCATGCTGCCACCGCGTTCGAGTTCGCAGGGCCGGTGCGTACGCGCCGCCTGCGCATGTCGGCGAAGCGCACGATGGCCTCTACCAGGTCATCATCGGTCGAGAGTTCGAGTGTGTCGACCCCGACCTTGGCGAGGGAATCGCGCAACGCGGTTTCGCGCTCGGCCGCGAGGAGGGCGAAGCGCTTGCGAAAGCCCGAGTCATGCGTGTCGACCCACAGCTGCTCGCCGGTCTCGGCGTCGCGCAGCGGGACCAGGCCGAGGTCGGGCAGTTCGAGCTCCAGCGGGTCGAACAGGCGCACCGCGACCACGTCGTGGCGCCGCACCAGGTGGGCGAGGGGGCGCTCCCAGCCGGGTTCGCTCAGGAAATCGGACACCACGAAGACCGTGGAGCGCCGCGGCATCAGCACGGCGGCGGACTTCAGCAGGTCGGCCAGCCGTGTCATGCCCTTCTGGAACGTCTCGGCCCGCGGCGCACGGCGTTCCATCGCGTGCATCAGGTGCAGCACGTGGCGCCTGCCGCAGCGCGGAGGGATCACGGCTTCGACGTCGTTGCCGTAGACCATCGCGCCGACGCGGTTGCCGTGCCGCGTGAGCAGCCGCGCAATCACTCCGACGAAGCCGGCCGAGATCTCGCGCTTGGCGCGCGTGCCGGAGCCGAAATCGACCGAGCGGCTCAGGTCGAGCACGAACCAGGCCGCCATCTCGCGGTCTTCGGTGAAGACGCGCACGTAGGGCGTCTGCAGCCGCGCGGTGACGTTCCAGTCGATGTGCCGCACGTCGTCGTGGTGCTGGTATTCGCGCAGGTCCGCCAGGTCGAGGCCGGTGCCGCGCATCAGCGTGCGGTAGTCGCCCTGCAGCAGGCCGTCCAGGCGGCGGATCACGGTCCATTCGAGCCGGCGCAGCGCCCGTTCGACCCCGCCCGCCGCGGCATCGACCACCGCGGGCGCGTCGTCGTTGGCCGCTCGCGCGCGCCTAGGCCACCAGCTTTTCATGCTCGAGCGGTTTCGCGGGTGCGGGCACGGCCCGCATGATCTTGTCGATGAGTCCGTCCGGCGTGAGGCCCTCGGAGAGTCCCTCGTAGGAGAGCGTGACGCGGTGGCGCAGCACGTCGGGCACCAGCGCCGTCATGTCCTCGGGCAGCGCGTAGCTTCTGCCGCGCAGCAGCGCCAGGGCGCGCGCGCCTTCGGTCAGGTTGATGCTCGCGCGCGGACTGGCGCCGAAGGTGATGAAGCGCCGCAGGTCCTTCAGGCCGTGCTTCTCGGGCGTGCGCGTGGCCGAGATGAGCCGCACCGCGTACTGGATCAGCGAAGGGTCGACGTAGACGCGCCGCGCCTCGGCCTGCAGCGCGGCGAGCTGGTCGGTGGTCGCGACCGGCACCGCTTCGACCGGCGGGCCGATCACGCGCTCGACGATGACGAACTCTTCCTCGTCGGTGGGGTAGTCGACCAGCACCTTCATCATGAAGCGGTCCACCTGCGCCTCGGGCAGCGGGTAGGTGCCCTCGGTCTCGATCGGGTTCTGCGTCGCCATCACGAGGAAGGGGCGCGGCACCTTGTGCGTCTCGCCCGCGATCGTGACTTGCCGTTCCTGCATCACTTCGAGCAGCGCGCTCTGCACCTTGGCCGGCGCGCGGTTGATCTCGTCGGCCAGGAGCAGGTTGGCGAACACCGGCCCCAGCGAGGTGCTGAAGTCGCCCGTCTTCTGGTTGTAGATGCGCGTGCCGACCAGGTCCGCCGGCACGAGGTCGGGCGTGAACTGGATTCGCTTGAACTGTCCGCGCACGGTGTCGGCGAGCGTCTTGACCGTCAGCGTCTTGGCGAGGCCGGGCACGCCTTCGACCAGCAGGTGGCCGTTGGCCAGCATCGCGACCATCACGCGTTCGAGGAAACGGTCCTGGCCGACGACGACGCGCTTGACCTGATAGAGGATCTGTTCCATCAGCTCGGCCGTGGAGGCGGACGTCGATTCGGTGCTGTCTGTGCTCATGCGATGGTTCTTTCGTCGAAGGGTCAGAAAGGCGGCGAGCCGGCGGCGGAAGCGGCGTTCTCGATCGGCACGGCGAATCCGATGCCGATGAAGGTGCGCTGCTGGGTGGGGTTCAGGATGGCGGTGACGATGCCGAGCACCTCGCCGTTCATGTTGACGAGCGGCCCGCCCGAGTTGCCGGGGTTGGCGGCGGCATCGAACTGGATCAGGTTGCCCAGCTCCTGCTTGCCTTCGGGCGAACGGAACGAGCGATCGAGCCCGGACACCACCCCGGCCGACACCGACGGGCCGATGCCGAAGGGGAAGCCGACCGCCACCACCTGGTCGCCCGGCTGGAGGTCGGCGGTGGAGCGCATCGTGGCCGGGATGAGATCGTCCGGCAGCTTCTGCGCCTGCAGCACGGCGAGGTCGTTCTCGGGCTGCACGCCGGTGATCGTCGCCGGCGCCTCGAGGCCGTCGTAGAAGGTGACCTTGATCGACTCGGAGCCGGCGACCACGTGCAGGTTGGTGAGGATGATTCCCTTGTCCACGATCACCACGCCGGTGCCGACGCCACGCTCCACCAACTGGCCGGGCGCCTCGTCGGCGGGTGCTTCCGCCGGCTTGCCCTTGGCGAGATTGCGCCCGCGCTTTTCGGTCTTGGCCTCGGGCGTGGTCTTCTCGGTGCCGTAGCCGACCACGCGCACCACCGAGGGCCGGATGATCTCGGCCGCCTTGGCCGCGGGCGAGGGCAGGGTGGCGGTCTGCATCGTGCGCAGGACTGCCGCGTCGATGTCCTTCTGGGTGAGCTGGCGCTGGACCTGCCGGGGCCACATCGCAACGCCGGTCGCGCCCATGCCGAGGACGAGTGCGAGCAGCAGGGCGAAGCTTCGGCGGCCGGGTTGCCAGCGCGCGGACGCCGCAGGCGCTGTCGGCGATGGTGCCTCGGTCGTGTCGGACGACGCCGCGTCCACCGCATCGCCTGTGCCGGGTTCTGCCGCATGGCGCGGCTCTCTGGGCGAGCGGCTGTAGAAAGCAGGCCTGCGCATGGGCACCTCCGGCAAAAGAGAACGCTTGAAGGGGCACGGTAGCACGCTTTCCGCCGGTCTGCATGCCTTCGGGCATCATCGTGCGATGGCTGTGTTTGTCGATACCCATTGCCACCTCGACGCGCCCGAATTCGGCGCCGAAATGCCCCGGATCCGTGCCCGCGCGGCGGGCCTCGGCGTGGCCCTGTGCGTGATCCCGGCGGTGGCCGCGTTCAACTTCGGCGCGGTGCGGGAACTCGCGCACCGGCAGGGCGACGCCTACGCGCTCGGCATCCACCCGATGTGCACCGGCCAGGCCCTGGATGAGCACCTGGGCGAGCTCGACGCCGAGCTGGCCCGCCGGCAGGGCGACCCCCGGCTCGTGGCGGTCGGCGAGATCGGGCTCGACTTCTTCGTCGAGGGGCTCGATGCACAGCGCCAGGCCAGGTTCTTTCACACCCAGTTGCAGCTCGCGCGCAAGCATGACCTGCCGGTGATCATTCATGTGCGGCGGTCCGTGGACCAGGTGCTCAAGCACTTGCGGCAGGCGGCGCCGGGCGGGCGCTGGCACGGCATCGCCCATGCGTTCAACGGCAGCGAGCAGCAGGCGCGGGCCTGCATCGAGCTCGGGCTCAAGCTGGGCTTCGGCGGCGCGGTCACCTTCGAGCGGGCCCTGCAGCTTCGCCGGCTGGCGGCTTCGCTGCCGCTCGAGTCGATCGTGATGGAAACCGACTCGCCCGACATCCAGCCGCAATGGCTCTACCGCACCCAGGCGCAGCGCGACGCGGGCGAGCCGCAAGGGCGCAACGAGCCCGGCGAGCTGCCGCGCATTGCCGCCGTGCTGGCGCAATTGCGCGGCATGCCCGTGGAGGCCCTGGCCGAAGCGACCACTCGCAATGCCATGGAGGCGCTGCCACGTCTGTCTGCGCTGATCGGCGTGTCGGCGGCCGGGCTGCGCGGCGCGTAGGCCGATCGCTCGACTTGCGCGGCGCGGGCGGGGAGCGGGGCTTTCGATGTCATCCTCGGGCCCCGCGCAATCGTTGCGTTACATCTGTGCATGTCTCCGTGGCAGGCCAGTCACTCCCAACACTCACAAGGAGCTTTCCAACATGTTGAAGACTTCCATTCGCGTCCTTCCCGCCGCCTTGGCACTCGCGTTCGCGGCGGCCGCGCTGCCGGCAGCGGCGCAGAACGCCGCGCCCACGACGACAGACAAGGTCGAGAACGCCGGCGAGAAGGCGTGGGATGCGACCAAGAGCGGCAGCGAGAAGGCCTGGGACGCCACGAAGAGCGGCAGCAAGAAGGCCTGGGATGCGACCAAGCACGGCACCAAGAAGGCGGTGGATGCCACCGAGCGCGGCGCCCACGCGACCGGCAAGGCCGTCAGCAACGCGGGCGGGGCCGCCGCCGATGCCACGCGCAAGGCCGGCGACAAGATTGGCGAGCAGATCCCGGGCACGGCCCAGCACGACGCCAAGAAGCCCTGAGCCCCACACGCCGCGCCATGAAGAAACCCGCCGCCGGCGGGTTTTTTCGTTTCGGGACCTCAGGCCGGCTTGACGGGCGGCGGTGTGAGGTGCCGCTGCACCAGCGGCGTTTCCGGCACCGGGTAGCCGGCTGCGCCGAAGGTGTTGACGATCGCGCGGTGCGTGTCGAAGTACACCTGCCAGTAGTGGTCGGTGTGCGTGTAGGGCCGCACCGCGAGCAGCGGGCCTTCGGGCGTGAACTGGAGGATCTCCACGTCCGCCGCCTGCTCCTTCGAGACGTTGGGAATCTCCGCCACGGCAGCCTTGAGCCTCTGGATCGCGTCGCCCACGTCGACCCCGTTCGCGATCTTTGCGGTGACGTCCACGCGCCGCCATTGCAGCAGGCTGAAGTTCTGGATCGTCTCCGACAGCACCTTGTTGTTGCCCACGGTCACGACGGTGTTGTCGGGCGAGATCAGCGTGGTGCCGAACAGGCCCAGCTCCTTGACGGTGCCGGTGACGCCGCCGCCGACCGTGACGAAGTCGCCCACGCGGTAGGGCCGCAGCACCTGCAGGAACACGCCGGCCGCGAAGTGCGTGAGCAGCCCGCCCCAGGCCGTGCCGATCGCGAGGCCGGCGCCGGCGAGCAGGACCGCGAAGGAGGTGGTGCGCACGCCGAACATGTCGAGAATCGCGAGGATCAGGACGATGTTGAGGATCACGCCGAGGATCGAGACCAGGTAGTTGCTCAGCGTCGGGTCGATGCCCTTGCCGCGCTGCAGCGCCGCGCCGACGAGCTTCTGGGCCAGGCTGATCAGCCATCGGCCGATCGCCCAGGCGATCAGGGCGCCAATGACTTTCAGGCCAAAATCCACGCCTTGCGTGGTGATGAACGTCCAGATCGCTTCCGTATTCAAGTCCTTCTCCTCACAGGTGCCAGCGATTCACACCGGCAAGCGTTATGGATAAGCCAGCTTCGCAGCCCGCCCGGGCGGACGCTGTGCTCACGGGCCTCGCACCGATCGTGTCGGAGAACACCGCCTTGTTGATCCTCGGCAGCTTTCCAGGCGCACGGTCGATCGCGGAGCAGCGGTATTATGCGCACCCGCAGAATCATTTCTGGAAAATCTTGCAGGCCCTGTGGCCCGCAAACCCGCTCCCCGTGGGCAATGACAGCTATCAAAAGCGTAGCGAGTGGCTGCTCGACCGGGGGCTTGGCGTGTGGGACGTGTACGCGAGCTGCCGGCGCGCGGGCAGCCTCGATTCGGCCATCCGCGATGCCGTCGCGAACGACATCGCCGGCCTCCATCTGCCCGGGCTCGCGGCGATCGCGCACAACGGCGGCGAGAGCTTCAAGCATGCCAGGCACACGCGCACGCTCGGCGTGCCGGTGCATCGCCTGCCGTCGTCGAGCCCCGCCAACGCATCGTGGCGTTTCGAGCGCAAGGTCCAGGCCTGGCGCGAGGTGTTTGAAAGGTATCTGGTCCTCCCATGAAGGTCTCCCTCCCCGAAGTCAACTTCTCCGATTGGGGCGATGTGCGCTACCTGCACCTGGGCACGGAATGGGTGCAGGGCTCGATGAAGCTCGATGCGCCCTTCGAAATCGAGCTCGAATACGTGCAGCGCATGATGGCGTGGCTGCTGTTCGCCGATCCGGCGAGCGTCGCCAGGCGCCATGCGATGCAGCTGGGCCTGGGCGCGGCGAGCCTCACCAAGTTCTGCCGCAAGCAGCTTCGCATGCGCACCACCGCGATCGAGCTCAATCCGCAGGTCGTCGCGGCCTGCCGGGGCTGGTTCAAGCTGCCGGCGGACGACGCGAAGCTGCAGGTCGTGATCGCCGATGCGGCCGCCGAGATCCGCAAGGCGCAGTGGCTCGGGACGGTCGATGCATTGCAGGTCGATCTGTATGACCACGAGGCCGCGGCGCCGGTGCTCGACAGCGAGGACTTCTATGCCGACTGCCGCGGCCTGTTGACCGAGGACGGCTGCATGACGGTCAACCTCTTCGGCCGCTCGTCGAGCTACGAGCGCAGCCTCGCGAAGATCGTGGCGGCCTTCGGCGAGGACGCCGTCTGGGCCTTCAAGCCGACGCGCGAAGGCAACACGGTGGTGCTCGCGCAGCGCGAGCCGAGCCGGCCCAAGCGGCCCGCGCTTGCCGAGCGCGCGCAAACCATCCAGACTCGCTGGGGTCTGCCTGCCCCCAAGTGGCTGCGCGTGTTCAAGCCCGTGGCTTGAGCGCGGCCGGCGCCTTTCCATGAACGCTGTGACCCTGCCTTCCTCCCCGCCGCCCCGGCACGAGGGGCCGCTCGATCTGCGGCACCTCATCGAATGGCTCGCCCACGACGGCGTGATCTCCCCGCCCGAGGCGAAGCGAACGCTGGCCCGCTGCAGCCAGGCCGAAAGCCGTCAGCCGCCGCTGGTGCGGCTGGCGAGCGTCGCGATGACGCGCGAGAGCGACGGCAAGCCGATCGACCTGGAGATGCTCACCCAGTGGCTGGCCGGGCGGGCGGGCCTGGCGTACCTGCGCATCGATCCGCTCAAGGTCGATGTGGGCAAGGTGGCCGACACGATGAGCGCGGCCTATGCCGAACGGCACAGGGTGCTGCCGGTGCAGGTCACGCCGAGCGAAGTCGTGGTCGCGACCTCGGAGCCTTTCCTCACCGACTGGATCGCGGAAGTGGAACGGCAGGCGCGCCGGTCGGTGCGCCGCGTGGTCGCGAACCCGGCCGACATCCAGCGCTACACGGCGGAGTTCTTCGCGCTCGCCAAGTCGGTGCGCGCCGCGCAGAAGGCCGGTTCCGGCGCGAACACCGCGAGCTTCGAGCAGCTGGTCGAGCTCGGCAAGTCCAACAAGCAGCTCGACGCCAACGACCAGAGCGTGGTGCAGGTGGTCGACTGGCTGTGGCAATACGCCTTCGACCAGCGCGCGAGCGACATTCACCTGGAGCCGCGCCGCGAACAGGGCGTGATCCGCTTCCGCATCGACGGCGTGCTGCACCCGGCCTACCAGATGCCGATGGGCGTGATGAGCGCGATGATCTCGCGCATCAAGCTGCTGGGCCGCATGGACGTGGTCGAGAAGCGCCGGCCGCTGGACGGCCGCATCAAGACGCGCAACATGCGCGGCGACGAGATCGAGATGCGGCTGTCCACGCTGCCCACCGCCTTCGGCGAGAAGATGGTGATGCGGATCTTCGATCCGGACACGGCGGTCAAGGACCTCGACGCGCTGGGATTCGCGCAGCACGACGCCAAGCGCTGGGAGCAACTCGTGACGCGCCCGCACGGCATCATCCTCGTGACCGGCCCGACCGGCTCGGGCAAGACCACCACGCTCTATTCCACGCTCAAGCGCGTGGCCACCGAGGAGGTCAACGTGAGCACGGTCGAGGACCCGATCGAAATGATCGAGCCCTCGTTCAACCAGACGCAGGTGCAGCCGCAGCTCGACTTCGGCTTCACCGAGGGGTTGCGCGCGCTGATGCGGCAGGACCCGGACATCATCATGGTCGGCGAAATCCGCGACCTCGCCACCGCCGAGATGGCGGTGCAGGCGGCGCTGACGGGGCACCTGGTCTTCAGCACGCTGCACACCAACGACGCGCCGAGCGCGATCACGCGCCTCATGGAACTGGGCGTGCCGTCCTATCTCATCAACGCGGTGATGCTCGGCGTGCTGGCGCAGCGGCTCGTGCGCACGCTGTGTCCGCACTGCAAGGCGCCCGACGAGTCGGTCACGCGCGAGAAGCTCGCTGAATTCGTCTCGCCGTGGCAGATCAGCGGCTCGGTGCGCGCCTACCGGCCGGTGGGCTGCGTGGACTGCCGCATGACCGGCTACATGGGCCGGATGGGCCTGTACGAGCTGCTCACCGTCACGGAGGCCTTCAAGGGCGAGGTGACCAAGGAGCCGAGCATGGTTTCGCTGCGGCGGCAGGCCGTGGCCGATGGCATGCGGCCCCTTCGGCTGGCCGGCACCCTGCGGGTGGCCGAGGGACTGACCACGATCGAAGAAGTGCTCAGCGCGACGCCACCGCTCGAATAGCCTGCCCCGGCCGGCTCAACAGGCGTGAAAAAGGAAGAAGTTCACGGTTCCCGCGATCGCCACATACGCTTTTTGGATGATTCCCGAAGGCCCCCGTGTGTCGCACAGTGGAGCCTTCTGAAGGCGGCTGGAGAGCGACATGGACTCTGAGGTTCTCACGATGGGCGTGCTGGCACTGCTCGTGGCCGGTGGCTGGCTGATCGACCTGCTGAACCACCGGGAGGAGTCCCGATTCCGCCGACACGTCGCGCGCCAGCTCAAGAAGTCGGCCGACACCCTGCATGGGGCGCTTCGCTGACCGAGATCGCTAAGCCCCCGCCGACTGCGCGCCGACGAGCTCGTTCAACACGGCGAGCTGCCGGCGCAGCGCCTCGTTCTCGGCCGTCAGTTCGGCCACTCGCTGCCTGAGCGTCTCCAGTTCGTCCGGGCCTGTGGTGCCCGCCGACGACGGCACTTCGGCCGCTTCTTCCCGGGGTTTGCGCTTCGATTCGCGCACCCGCTTGGCCGCCTGCTTCAGTTCGTCCTTGCCGCCGCTGGCGGCGGCGACCTGCTCCTCGGCAGGCAGGCTCGCGACCGCCGCGGCCGCGTTGATCGAGATCGTGCCCGACTTCACGGCGGCCACCACCTCCGGCGCGGCCTGCTTCTGGATCTTCTCGATCATCACGACCTGGTTGCTGCTCAGGCGCGCGGCGCGGGCGAGCGCCTCGCGGCTCTCGAAAGGCACGGGCGGCGGCGCCCCGGCCTCGGCGACGGCCGGCGAATCGCTGGAGGCGGCGGGCCCATCATCGAAGGGCGCCGTGGCGGGGGCAGGACGCGCGCGCCGGGCCGACACGATCTCGCGCTTGCGCAGCGCCAGCACGCCGCGCTGGAAGTCGGAGAGACTGCGGCGCCCGAGGTGCTGCTCGATCATCCAGAGATGCACGTCCTCCATCGACTGGAAGCACGTGTTCTGCACCGTCTGGAACGGGAGGCCGTGCTTGCTGCAGATGCGATAGCGGTTGTGGCCGTCCACCAGCACGTTGCCCCACAGCACCAGCGCATCGCGGCAGCCTTCCTCCAGGATGCTGCGTTCGAGAGACTGCTCTTCCTCGGCGGTCAACGGATCGATGTAGGCCTGGAGTTCTTCGTTGACGGCGATGTCCATAAGGGGGCTGCGGCGCGCTGCGGGGGGGAAAGGGGTGGCATTCTAGGAAATCCGGGGCAGGGATAACCCTCAAATCTCCGTAGGTGGAATCCACATCGAGCTGACTTTGGGCTGACTCCACAATGCGCGGTCGAATTTTTTCGTGGAGACTGTTCGTGAAAATCAAGAGTCAGAAAGACTTCTTCTCGGGGGTGATGTTCGCCGTCGTGGGAGTCGCCTTTGCCTGGGGCGCGACGACGTACAACGTCGGCACCGGCGCCCGCATGGGTCCGGGCTACTTTCCGCTGATGCTGGGCATCCTGATGGCCATCATCGGCCTCGCCATCATGTTCACCGGCCTCACGGTCGAGACCGTGGACGGCGAGAAGATCGGCAAGTGGGCCTGGAAGCAGGTCGTCTACATCATCGGCGCCAACCTCGCCTTCGGCGTGCTGCTGGGCGGGCTGCCCAGCATCGGCGTGCCGGCCATGGGCATGATCATCGCGATCTACGCGCTGGTGATCATCTCCAGCCTCGCAGGCCAC
>JAGIBP010000011.1:0-53814 GCA_017744285.1 Variovorax sp. | reverse complement strand
CACCTATGCGCTGCCGCCGGTGTCGGCGCTGATCATGCTGGCCGGCATCTACTACGGCGCGCAGTACGGCGGTTCCACCACCGCCATCCTGGTCAACCTGCCGGGCGAATCGTCGTCGGTGGTGACCTGCATCGACGGCTACCAGATGGCCCGGCAGGGCCGCGCCGGCCCCGCGCTCGCAGCCGCGGGCCTGGGTTCGTTCTTCGCGGGCTGCGTGGGCACGCTGATCCTGGCCGCCTTCGCGCCGCCGCTCACCGAGCTGGCCTTCAAGTTCGGCCCGGCCGAGTACTTCTCGCTGATGGTGCTGGGCCTGATCGGCGCCGTGGTGCTGGCCTCGGGCTCGCTGCTCAAGGCGGTCGCGATGATCGTGCTGGGCCTGTTGCTCGGCATCGTCGGCACCGACGTGAACTCGGGCGTGGCGCGCTTCAGCTTCGACGTGCCTGAGCTCACCGACGGCATCGGCTTCGTGGTGATCGCGATGGGCGTGTTCGGCTACGGCGAAATCATCGGCAACCTGTCGCAGCCCGACGAGGAACGCGAAGTCTTCACCTCGGAAGTGAAAGGCCTGTGGCCGACCCGGGACGACTTCAAGCGCATGACCCCCGCCGTGCTGCGCGGCACGGTGCTGGGCTCGGCGCTGGGCATCCTGCCGGGGGGCGGCGCGCTGCTGGCCTCCTTCGCGGCCTACGCGCTCGAGAAGAAGATCTCCATGCGCCCGGGCGAAGTGCCTTTCGGCAAGGGCAACATCCGCGGCGTGGCGTCGCCCGAGTCGGCCAACAACGCCGGCGCGCAGACCTCGTTCATCCCGCTCCTGACGCTGGGCATTCCGCCGAACGCGGTGATGGCCCTGATGGTGGGCGCGATGACCATCCACAACATCCAGCCCGGCCCGCAGGTGATGAGCAGCAACCCCGAGCTCTTCTGGGGCCTGATCGCCTCGATGTGGATCGGCAACGCGATGCTGATCATCCTGAACCTGCCGCTGATCGGCATGTGGATCAAGCTGCTCACGGTGCCCTACAAGTTCCTGTTCCCGGCCATCGTGCTGTTCTGCGCGATCGGCGTGTACTCGACGAACAACAACACCTTCGACATCTGGATGGTCGCGGCCTTCGGCTTCGTGGGCTACCTGTTCATCAAGCTGCGTGCCGAGCCGGCGCCGCTGCTGCTGGGCTTCATCCTGGGTCCGATGATGGAAGAGAACCTGCGCCGCGCGCTCTTGCTGTCGCGCGGCAGTTGGGCGGTGTTCATCACGCGGCCGCTGTCGGCCGGCCTGCTGATTGCCGCGTGCCTGTTGCTGGGCATCGTGCTGCTGCCGGCCGTGAAGTCCAAGCGCGAGGAAGCATTCGTCGAGGACTGAAAGGCATAGAACAAAATCAGGTGTGCGCATGCGGATTCCTTCGTTCCGCCCATGCCAACGGGCCCGAACAATGGGCGCTCGCCTTCGAGGGCGAGTGTCTCCTGGTCGCTGACGGCGACGCAGTTTCAACGGGTCCTTCGGGACCCGTTTTTTTCGTGGCGGCCCCACTACACTGCACGGCGGGTGGGTTCCCCCAACTGAACGGAGGCTGCACATGCAACGCTGGCTGATCCAGGGCGCCGTGATCTGCGCTCTCTCGGTGTCCGTGTCGGGGTGCTATTACGCGCCGGTCGCGTATCCGGCACCGGTCCCCGCGAGCTACGACCGCTCGTTCAGCGCCGCATCGAACGCGATGCGCGACCAGGGCCTCACGATCCGCACCGAAGACCGCGCCGCCGGAACCATCGTCGGCACGCAGGGCGGCGCGACGATCACGGCCAATGTGCGCCACCAGGCCGACGGCAGCGTGCGCGTGCAGTTCGACGCCAACGGGCCGCGCGACCCGTCGCTCATCGACCGCGTCTCGCGCAGCTACGACGGCTACATGGGACGATAGCGAGAGGGGGCCTGCATACAGGCCCAATGTTTCGAGGGCGCGAACAATCCGTTCGCGGGTTAACCCGCAGTCGCGGGCGGGTGCGCGGCCAGAATCGAGCGCAGGTGCCCAGGCACCGCTCCACAACCCCCAGCCCTCCCTCACCGACCATGAAAAAGAACCTCCTCGCCCTCGCCGCCCTCGGCCTCGTTGCCGCCGCCGCCCAAGCCGAAACCTACGACGGCGTGCATCAGTTCGTCTCGTCCAAGAGCGCCGAAGCCGTCCGCGCCGAAGCCGTGGCCACCGCCAGCGCCCCCGACCAGAACGTGGTGGCGGGCTCGCGTGGCCCGCTGCCCTTCAAGGCCACCGCCGACAGCGCCAAGGTCCGCGCGGAAGCCGTTGCCGCCGCCTACGCGCCCGACCAGAACGTGACGCCCGGCTCGCGCTACAACAGCAAGGTCGTCTCGACCTTCCAGAATCCGGCGCTGAACGCCGCCGTCGCCGCCAAGTAATCGGCCGCGCGCAGCCGCAAGGAACAAAGCCGGACGGGCCAGGGCCCGTCCGGCTTTTTCGCTTTGGTTGCCATGAAAAGTCCCATCCAGTATCTTCGCTGGCGTTCGAGCAGAGTTCCTCGGAGTACCCAACTGAACGGTTGCGTCGCAACCCAGGAGGAGGCGCCATGCGCAGATATCTGTTCCGGATCGATTGGATCGCCCTGGCCGCCGCGGCCCTCGTGACCGCGTGCGGTGGCGG
Source organism: Variovorax sp. (assembly GCA_017744285.1). GTDB lineage: Bacteria > Pseudomonadota > Gammaproteobacteria > Burkholderiales > Burkholderiaceae_C > Variovorax. The sequence continues at coordinate 51,166 of JAGIBP010000011.1, read as the reverse complement.
CGGGGGCGGCGGCTCGCTGAGCATGAGCTCGGCGACCTCCACCACCAACGCCGGCGGCCAGACCGCCACGGTCAGCCAGCCCGCCCCGCCGACGGGCACGCCGACCGACGTGGCGACAACGACCTCCTCGCCCGGCCCCTGAGGCATACTTTCCGCCCCCTCGTCCGAAGGAGCGCGCATGGCAGCCATCGAGACCGACTATCTCGTGATCGGAACCGGGGGCAGCGCGATGGCGTTCGTCGACACGCTGCTCACCGAAGACCCGCAGGCCCGGATCGTGATGGTGGACCGCCACGACCGCCCCGGCGGCCAATGGAACGACGCCTACTCCTTCGTGCGGCTGCACCAGCCCGCCGCCTGGTACGGCGTGGCCTCCCTCGAACTGAGCGATTGGCAGCGCGAAACCACGGGCTTCAACGCCGGCATGTGGAACCTCGCCTCGGGCACCGAAGTGCTGGCGCATTTCGAGCACGTGATGAAGCAGTTCCTCGCCACCGGTCGGGTGCAGTGGCTCCCCAAGTGCGAATGGCTGGGCGCCGAGGGCGGCACGCATCGCATCCGTTCGCTGCTGGCCGGCGACGAGCGCCGGGTGGCGGTGCGGCGCAAGCTGGTGAACGCCACGCTCGCGCGCGTCGAAGTGCCTTCCACCCATCCGCCCCGCTACGAGGTGATGCCGGGCGTGCGCTGCGTGCCGCTCAATGCGCTGCCGGCGATCCAGCGGCCCTTTGCGAACTACACCGTCGTGGGCTCGGGCAAGACCGGCATGGACGCCTGCATCTGGCTGCTGGAGAACGGCGTGCCGCACGAGCGCATCCGCTGGATCATGCCGCGCGACCCGTGGATGGTGGACCGCGCCAACCTGCAGCCTGGCCCCGAGGGCTGGCGGCGCAACTTCGAGTTCTCGATGGTGCAGTTCGACGCCATCTGCGAAGCGCGCGACCTGCCGGACCTGTTCCGCCGCCTGGAAGCCGGCGGCGCGCTGATGCGCGTCGACCCCGCGGTGGAACCCGCCACCTTCCGCTGCGCCGTGGTCTCGCGCGGCGAACTGGCGCAGCTGCGCCGGATCGGCGAGGCGGGCGGCATCGTGCGGCTGGGGCGCGTGACGCGCATCGAGCCGGCGCGCATCGTGTTCGAGCGCGGCGAACTGCCGGCGGACGCCGACACGCTCTACGTGGACTGCTCGGCCTCGGCGATCCAGGCGCTGCCGGGCGTGCCGGTGTTCGACGGCGGCACGATCAACCTGCAGCCGGTGCGCTTCTGCCAGCCGCTCCTGAGCGCGAGCGTGATCGGGTGGGTGGAGGCGAACATCGCCGACGCGGACGAACAGAACGCCATGTGCCTGCCGGTGCGCGGGCCGGACCGGCCGATCGATTTCCTGCACATGTGGCGCGAGACGCTCACGAACGCCGCGCACTGGCGCCAGCACCGGGCGTTCTCCGCGTGGATGCAGAGCTGCCGCCTCAATCCGCAGGCCGTGATCCTCCGGGGCGTCGAGATCACGCCGGAGGTGAAGAAGAAGCTGTCCGAGATCGCCGAGCGGGCTGCCCAGGCAGGCGGGCGCGCCGCCGAGCTGCTCGCGACGCTGGCGGCGGCCTGAGGCGAGGCGCAAGGCGGCGGCGACGGCCCGGCCCGATCGTTCGCCACGCTATGAAGCAGCGATCGGCCCCACGCGCCAGGCCGGCACCTTGCGCTGGAAGCCCTTGAGCTCCAGCTCGCCGGCCTCCTCGATGCGCCATTCGCCCTCGGGCGCGAGGTCCTGCAACGCGCCCTGCACACGCTGCGAGATCAGGATCTCGCCGCCGGCGGCCTCGCCGCACAGGCGCGCCGCGAGGTTGGTGACGGTGCCGATCGCGCCATAGTCGATGCGCCCGTCGAAGCCGATGCCGCCGAGCGTGGCGAAGCCCTGCGCGATGCCCACGCCCATGTGCAGGTCGTAGCCCCGCCGGCTCCACTGGGCGCGCAGCGCCACCATCTCGCGCTGCATTTGCACCGCCATGCGCAGGGCGCGCAGCGGTGCGTCGTCCACCGGCTGCGGGTCGTTGAAGAAGATCATCATGCCGTCGCCCGAGAAGCGCTCCAGCGTGCCCTCGTGATCGATCACGAGGCGGCCCATCGCGGCGTGGTACTGCGCGAGCACCGCCATCACCTCCTCCGGGTCGGCGGTCTCGGTGAAGGCGGTGAAGCCGCGCAGGTCGAGGAACACCACCGTGATCTCGCGCCGGTGGCTCTTGAGGGGATCGTCCGCGCCGCCCGCAAGGATGGCGTTGGCAAGCTGCGGCGAGAAAAAGCGCTTGAGCTGACCCACGCGCTCGAGCTGCTGCACGCCGTCGGCCACGCGCCGTTCGAGCGTGCTGTTCCACGCCTGCAGTTCGGCGCGCTGGCGCTGCACCTCGTCGTAGAGCGTCTTCACGCGCAGCAGCGAACGCACGCGCGCCATCAGCTCGGCCTGGTGGATCGGCTTGCTGAGGAAATCGTCGGCGCCCGCGTTCAGCCCGTTGACGCGCTCGCGCTCCGGGTCGAGCGCGGTGACGAGCACCACCGGCAGCACCGCGAACGCCGGGTCGGCGCGGATCGCGCGGCACACGTCGTAGCCGTTCATGCCCGGCATCATCACGTCGAGCAGCACCAGGTCGGGCGGATCGGTCGCGAGGCTGGCCATGGCCTGCTCGCCCGAGGTCGCGGTGGTGGTGCGGTAGCCGCGCGCCGAGAGGATGTCGGTGAGCAGCTTGACGTTGCTGGGCACATCGTCGACGACGAGGATATGGGCGGTCATGGCGGTCATCCCTTCTTCGATGATGGAGCTTGCGCTCATTCCAGCGCCGGCAGGTGCTTCAGGGGCAGCACCAGCGTGAAGGTGGCGCCCTCACCGAGGCGGCTCGCGACCGAGAGCGTTCCCCCGTGCAACTGGGCGAAGCGCCGCGCGAGCGACAACCCGAGCCCCGTGCCCTCGGCCTTGCGCAGGTAGTCGCCGCCGACCTGCTTGAACTCTTCGAAGACGAGCGCGTGGTCTTCCGGCGCGATGCCGACGCCGGTGTCGGCCACGGCGATCTCGGCCGCGGGCTGGCCGGCCGCCTCGATGCGCCGCGCGCGCACGCGCACCTGCCCGCCCGAGGGCGTGAACTTCACCGCGTTGGACAGCAGGTTGACGGCGATCTGCTTGACCTTGCGCGCGTCGGCGACCCACTCCCGGAGCCCCTCGCCGACGTCCAGCGAGAGCGCCAGGCCATTGCGCTGCGCGCGCTCGCGCACCAGCGTCAGCGCGTTCTCGAGCAGCAGGCCGAGGTCGAAGCTGCTCAGGTCGAGTTCCATGCGGCCGGCCTCGATCTTCGACAGGTCGAGCACGTCGTTGATGAGCGTGAGCAGGTGCTGGCCCGACGAATGGATGTCGCGCAGGTATTCCATCTGCTTGTCGTTGACCTCGCCGAACATGCGCTCCACCAGCACTTCGGAGAAGCCGATGATCGCGTTGAGCGGCGTGCGCAGTTCGTGCGACATGTTGGCCAGGAACTCGGACTTGTGCTGGTTGGCGACTTCGAGCTGGTGGCTCTTGTCCTCGATCTCCTGGAACAGGCGCGCGTTCTGGATCGCGATCACCGCCTGGTCCGCGAAGGTCTCGACGAGCCGGATCTCGCCGCTGCCGAAGGGCCGCACCGCCTTGCGGATGACCGCGATGACGCCGAGGCAGGCGCCTTCGCGGATCATCGGCACGGCCAGCACCGTGCGAAAGCCGTGGCGCGACTGCGGCTCGCGCGAGTCGGGATAGTCGGCGTCGAGCAGCGCCTGAACGTCCTCGACATGCACCGTGCGGCGCAGGACGAAGGCGCGCCCCACCACCGAGCCGCGCGTCGCCGGCAGCACCTCGTCCTGACCCGACACCACGTCGCCGCCCGCGCCGAGGTAGCCGGTCACCGAGCGCAGGTGGCCGTCCTCGGGCAGCCAGATCCTGCAGCCATAGGCCTGGCACAGCATGGCCGAGCGCTCGGCCACCGCTGACAGCACGGGGCGCAGGTCGGTCGGCGAGCGGCTGATGACGCGCAGGATCTCCGCCGTGGCGGTCTGGTGCTCGAGCGCCGTGCTGAGTTCGGCGGTGCGGCGCTGCACCTTGCGCTCCAGCCCGCCGTAGACCTCGCGCAGCTTGGCCGACATGCGGTTGAACTGGTCCGCCAGCCCTTCGAGCTCGTCGCCGGTGTTGACCACGATCTGCTGGTCGAGCTCGCCCTGCCCGATGTGCCGCGCGCCGCGCGCGAGCGTGCGGATCGGCCGCACCATGCTGCGCGCCAGCATCGACGCCGCCACCGCCGAGACCAGCAGGCCCGCGAGCAGCAGCACCGCCGCCCGCAGGAAAGAGGCATTGAGCTTGGCGTAGACCTCGCCGATCGGCTGCTCGACGAACACCTTCCAGCCCAGCGGCTGGATGGGCGCCATCGAAGTCAGCACCGCCCGGCCCTGCAGGTCGCGCGAGACCACCGCATCGCCCTGCATCGCGCCCGCGTCGGCCTCCGCCGCCTGCACGTGCGGCAGCGACGCGAGGCTGGTCTTGCGCAGCACGAGGCCGATGTCGGGATCGGCGACGAGCAGTCCGTTGCTGTCGACCACGTAGGCCTTGCCCTTCTCGCCGATCTGGATGCGCGAGACCACGTCCCAGATGAACTTGAGGTTGAGCTCGGCCACCGTCACCGGCCCCTTGTCGCCGCCGGCGCGCAGGGCGACCGTCATGTAGGGCTCGGTGTCGCGGTTGAAGTAGACCGGGCCGAACCACGCCGCGTCCGGCACCGCCTGGCGGAAGGCGGCCTCGCCCGAGCGGTCGCGGCCCGAGCCCATCACGTCCATGCCCAGCCGCGACACCGCGACCTGCTCGCGCCCGTTGCGGTCGAGCTGCGCGATGTCCGTCACCTCGGGCGCCTGCCGCAAAAGCCGCCAGAACTCGGTGCGGCGCGATTCGACGTCGGAGGCATCGAGCTGCGCGAGCGAGGCATAGGCGAGCTGCTGCGTCATGTGCTGCACGTACTGGGCGATGCGCGACGCCGCGCCGAGCGCCTTCTCGTGCTGCAGGCTCGCGAGCGCGGCCTTGTTCTCCTGGTAGGAGAAGTAGAGGCTGATCGCGCTCGACACCAGCAGCACGGCGGTGACCAGCGAGAGGATCAGCAGGAAGTACTTGCGGAACAGGCGCCCGCGGTGGACCTCCCGCGTGGCCTGCGAGAAGACCGCGAAGCGCCGGCCTGGGCCGTCGGCCTCCGGCGCAGGCTCGCCCGACAGCGAGCTGGGAGACGAGTCCGGGGGCGTCATGGCCTCGTCATTGGACACCCGGCGCGCGCGCCGAGAAAGCCTCCTGGCGGCTACGCCGATTGGCCGACCCGGGAGCACGGACGAAGCGGCGCACAATCGTCGTCCAAGGCCCGCCGGCCACCAGGAGATGCCGATGCTCAGCAGCCCATTCCTGCGGTTTCTGGGGTGCGCCGCGCTGCTGGCGGCCGCCCCGCTCGTGCTGGCGCAGCACGCGCCGAAGAAGGTGGCGCGCATCGGCTACATCGCGGCTGTCTCGGCCACTGCCGACGCGCCGCGGCTGGAGGCCTTCCGCCAGGGCCTGCGCGAACTCGGCTATGTCGAAGGGCAGAACCTGCAGATCGACCTGCGCCACGAGAGCGAGGACCTGGGCCGGCTCCCGAAGCACGCCGCCGACCTCGTCGCCATGGACATCGACGTGCTCGTCGCCGTGACCACCAACGCGGCGCAAGCGGCCCGCAAGACCACCTCGACCGTGCCGATCGTCTTCATGGGCGTGACCGACCCCATCGCCACCGGCCTGGCCGACAGCCTCGCGCGGCCGGGCGGCAACGCGACGGGGATCACCAACGTCGCGGCGATCCTCACCGGCAAGCGGCTGGAGATCCTCAAGGAGACCAACCCGGCGATGGTCCGCGTCGCGGTGCTGTGGGACCCGAAGGCGCCCGGCTCCATCCCGCAGTGGGAGGCCAGCCAGCAGCCCGCGCGGCAGCTCGGGCTGGAGCTCTATTCGATGGAGGCGAGCAGCGCCGAAAGCTATGCCGAGGCGTTCAAGGCTGCCGTGCAGGCTGGCAGCCACGCGGTCTGGGTCACGCTCAACCCGGTCGCCAATTCCAACCAGAAGCTGATCGCGGAACTGGCGATCGAGAACAAGCTGCCGTCGATCTGCGCGCGCGGCGACTATGCGGAGAACGGCTGCCTGATGGCCTATGGGCCCGGCTACGGCAACGAGGGCAAGGACGGCGCGCGCTACGTGGTGCGCATCCTCAAGGGCGCGAAGCCGGCCGACCTGCCCATCGAGCAGCCGACCAAGTTCGAGCTGCTGATCAACCTGAAGACCGCCCGGCGCCTGGACTACCCGATTCCGCGCTCGGTGCTGGGCCGGGCCGACAAGGTGATCCAGTGACAATACCGGCCTTCATGCGTATCCACGAACTCAGGCGCCGGCTGCGCGAAGCCGGCGCCGGCCCTCTTCACGAGCACCGCGTGCTGCGGCTGTGGTCCCACGCGCTGCCACGCAGCAGCGGCCGGCGGCGGCCGGAAACGTTCTTCCCGTCGACGCTGCTCGCGGCGCTGCCCTCGATCGAGGCCGACCTGGCCGCGCTGGCGCACGTCCATTCGGTGCATCCCGGCGCCGATGGGTCCGAGCGGCTGCTCGTCGCGCTCGCGGACGGGCAGACGGTGGAAAGCGTGCTGCTCCCCCGCGGCGGCCTGTGCGTGTCGTCGCAGGTGGGCTGCGCGGTGGGCTGCCAGTTCTGCATGACCGGCCGCGACGGCCTCCTGCGCCAGCTCGGAAGCGCCGAGATCGTGGCCCAGGTCGCGCTCGCGCGCCAGCGCCGGCCGGTGCGCAAGGTGGTGTTCATGGGGATGGGGGAGCCGGCGCACAACCTCGACAACGTGATCGAGGCCATCGACCTGCTCGGCACCGCGGGCGACATCGGCCACAAGAACCTGGTGTTCTCCACGGTGGGCGATCCGCGCGCCTTCGAGCGCCTGCAGCAGGGCCGCGTGAAGCCCGCGCTCGCGCTGTCGCTGCACACGACGCGCGCCGACCTGCGCCGCCGGCTGCTCCCGCGCGCGCCGGCCCTCACGCCCGAGGAGCTGGTGGCCGAATGCGAGCGCTACGCGCGCGCCACCGGCTACCCGATCCAGTACCAGTGGACGCTGCTCGAAGGCATCAACGACGGCGAGGACGAGATCGAAGGTATCGTGCGGCTGCTCTCCGGCCGCTATGGCGTGCTGAACATGATTCCCTTCAACGCGGTCGACGGCACCGACTTCAGCCGCCCGTCCTTCGAGCGCTGCAAGCAGATCGCGCGCACGCTGCACGAGCGGGGCATTCTCACGAAGCTGCGCTACTCCGCCGGGCAGGACGTGGACGGCGGCTGCGGACAGCTGCGGGCCCGCGCCACGCAGGCGGGCGCGGTGCGCATCCCGGTCCTGCCGGTCGGTGCGTAACCGTCGTCCCATTGCCCCGGGCCCGCGGGTGCGCTAGGCTGGCCTTCGCGGCTGGACGTCTCCAGCCCAGGAGCAAGAAACCATGGCGATGTACAAGCGCATCCTCGTTGCCACCGACGCCTCCGAACTCGCGAACAAGGCGGTCCAGGGCGCGATCGATCTGGCCCTCTCGATGCAGGCCGAACTGGTGGCCGTGCGGGTCGTCCGGCGCGACCCCAACAGCTATTTCGAAGGGTCGATCGTCCTGCCGCAGGTCGACGTCGCCCGCCTGGCCGAGCAGATGAACGCCGAGGCCCAGCGCTCGGTCGACGAGGTGAAGGCCGCCGCCGACGCCCGCGGCGTGAAGAAGACGCTGGCGATCGTCGTGCAGTCGGAGACCGTCTCCGAAGCCATCATCCAGGCGGCGCGCGACCACGAGTGCGACGTGATCGTCATGGCCTCCCACGGGCGCAAGGGGCTCCAGCGGATGCTGATGGGCAGCGAGACGCTGCAGGTGCTGACCCATTCGCACACGCCGGTCCTGGTCCTGCGCTGACCGGCCGGGGCGCGCTCGCGCGGCCGCCGCGACGCGCTTGCAGGATTGTTGAAGATCTTTGCACGATCGTCCGGCCATGGGGCGCGGACCGAGACAAGCGCCGCCCGGATGCATAAGCTTCGGTCCATGCTCACCTCCTCCCCCCACGCACTGCGCAGCGATCGTCCCTCCGGCCCCCTGCAGACCACGGTGATGCGGGCCGAGCTCGCCGCCCTGATCGACCGGGCGTGCGCCACCGACGGCGCGCACCAGACACCCATCGCGCGGCTGGTGCTGGCCCGCGCATCGCAGATGCAGAAGCCGGTGCGCGCCATGCACGAGCCCGCCTTCTGCGTGCTGGCGCAGGGCAGCAAGCGGGTGCTGCTCGGCGACGAGGTCTATGTCTACGACAGCAGCCAGTACCTCGTGGTGTCGCAGAACCTGCCGGTGTCGGGCCAGGTGATCGACGCCTCCCCCGAGGCGCCGTACCTGGGCCTGCGCCTGAGCTTCGACGTCAAGGACATCGCGGCGCTCGGCCTGGAGCTGAAGCTCGGCCAGCAGGCGCAGCGCCGCGCCTCGGAGCGCGGCATCTACACCGGCGAGCTGTCGACGCAGCTCCTGGACCCGCTGCTGCGGCTGGTCAAGCTGATCGATGTCCCCGAGGACGTGCCCGCGCTCGCGCCGCTGATCATGCGCGAGATCCTCTACCGGCTGCTGAAGTCGCCCGACGGCTGGCGCCTGGCGCAGATGGCGCTCGTGGACAGCCATTCGCAGCGCATCGCGCAGGCGATCAACCTGCTCACGCAGCGCTTCCAGGAGCCGCTGCGGGTCGAGGAGATCGCCGACGCGGTGCACATGAGCGTGTCGTCGCTGCACCAGCATTTCAAGGCCGTGACCGCGATGAGCCCGCTGCAGTTCCAGAAGCAGCTGCGGCTGCAGGAGTCGCGCCGGATCATGATCGGCGAGGACGTCGATGCCGCCACCGCGGGGCATCGGGTGGGGTACGAGAGCCAATCGCAGTTCAACCGCGAATACAGCCGCTTCTTCGGCCTGCCGCCGGCGCGCGACGTGAAGCGCCTGCGCGAGCTGCAGCTCGGCGGCCGCACCGGCAGCAACAACTGAGACGACAACGCGCAGAAGACCGGCCGTCGCCCGGGCGCAGGCGACGGCCCGCCGCGCATTTTCCGACCGACGAATCCAGCGGCGCCGCAAGGCGTCCGCGGCGCGGGGCGTTGTTCGCCCTCGCGCGCAGTTCAACCGATCAACACACGAGGATCACCATGAAGGTTCATCTGCTTCTGAATGACGAGGTGATTGCGGCCACGCTGGCCGACAACGACACGGCGCGCGAATTCATCGCGATGCTGCCGATGACGATCACGATGCACGACATGTTCGGCCGCGAGAAGTTCGGCCCCCTGCCGAAAGCCATCTCGGGCCGGGGAACGAGCACGCAGCGCTACGAGATCGGCGACATGGTCTGCTGGTCGCCGGGGCCCGATCTCACGATCTTCCATGGCCACGACGGTCAGGCGATCAGCGGCGCGGTGCAGGTGCTGGGCCGGCTCGACGCCGGCGTCGAGGCGTTTCGCGCGCCCGGCCCGATCGAAGTCCGCATCGAGGTGGCCGACACGAAGCTGCGCGACGACCGCGGGCCGCCGCGCGCGATTCAGGTCTGCGGCCGCGACAGCCGCACCACGGCGCGCCTCACGGCGCCACGTAGTCCGACACCACCTTCCATTTGCCGTCCACGATCTGCGACAGGCGCGACTGGTCGTTGCCCAGGCGCTTGGTGGGGCTGAAGGTCATCTTCGGGCTGCCGAACATGTCAGGCTCGAAGGTGATGCTGTCCATGGCCTTGATGAAGCTGTCGGTCGTCAGGTTGGGCCCCGCCTTGTTCGCGGCCTGGATGAAGTCCTGGACGATCGCGTAGCCGTAGACCGAGAACACCGTCGGGTCCTCGTTGAAGCGCGTCTTGTACTTGTTGGCCCAGAAGCGCAGGTTCTGCGCCTGTTCGTCGGTGTAGGGGTTCTGCACGGTCATGGTGGCGTAGACGCCATCCATGGGTTTGCCGCCGAGCTTGTGGATGAGGTCGGTGTAGGCCGCGCTCGATCCGAGGAAGACCGGGTTGAAGCCGGTCTTGCGCGCCTCGCCCACCGTGCCGATGGTCTCGCGGATGATGGTGCCGAGCACCACGAGGTCGCAGCCGGCGGCCTTCATCTTCGCGACCTGCGACGAGAAGTCGGTGGCGCCGCGCTTGTACGAGGTCTTCTCGGCGAGCTCCATGCCGATCGCCTTGAGGCCCGCCTCGGCGCCGCGCTGCACCTCCAGGCCGAACTCGTCGTCCTGGTAGATCGTGCACACCTTCTTGGCCCCCTTGTCCTTTACCAGCTTCGGAAGCGCGAGGCGGATCTGGTCGTAGTAGGTGGCGGCGAAGGAGTACTTCAGCCTGTGCAGCGGCTCGTACATCTCGCGCGCGGCGGTGATCGGGAAGAAATTGATCACGTTCTTGTCGAACTGCACCGGCATGGCCGCCATGTTCTGCGCGGTGCCGATGTGGCCGGCCATGATGAAGATCTTGTCCTGGTTGACCAGCTTCTGCGCCGCCAGCACCGCCTTCTTGGGGTCGTAGCCGGAGTCCTCCACGAAGAGCTTGAGCTTGCGGCCCTGCACGCTGCCCTGCTCGTTGAGTTCGTCCACCGCGAGCTGCATGCCGTTGCGCGCCTGCTTGCCGAAGCCCGCGAGCGGGCCGGAGAGATCCTGGATCGTGCCGATCCGGATCTCGTCCTTGGTCACGCCCTGCTGCTGCGCGCCGGCCGTGCCGCAGGCCATCGCGAGGCCCGTGGCCGCCACGAAAGGGATGAGGGTCTTGATCTTCATACCGCTGTCTCCTGGGGGTTGGCAAAAGGATGGGCTAGGCGTACATCGCCTCGATGCGGTCGGCGTACTTGGCCTGCACGAGCTTGCGCTTGAGCTTCATGGTGGGCGTGAGTTCCTCGTCCTCGGCGCTGAGCTGGGTCTCCAGCAGGAAGAACTTCTTGATCTGCTCGACGCGCGCGAACTTCGCATTGACGCGGTCGATCTCGGACTGGATGAGGTCCAGCACTTCGCGCGAACGCGTGAGGCTCTGGTAGTTGCTGAACGGCACGTCGTGGTCCTGCGCGAATTTCTCGACGTTCTCCTGGTCGATCATCACGATCACCGTGAGGTAGGGCTTGGCATCGCCGATGACGACCGCGTCGGTGATGTAGGGGCTGAACTTGAGCTCGTTCTCCAGCTCGCTGGGCGTCACGTTCTTGCCGCCTGCCGTGATGATGATGTCCTTCATCCGGTCGGTGATGCGGAAATACCCGTCCTGGTCCATGGTGCCGACGTCGCCGGTGTGCAGCCAGCCGTGCGCGTCGATGGTCTCGGCAGTCTTCTCGGGCAGGTTGAGGTAACCCATGAAGACGTTCGGCCCGCGCACCAGGATCTCGCCCGTGGCGTCGTCGATGCGCACCTCGTTGTACTCGGCGGCCGGGCCGATCGCGCCGGGCTTGATGCGGGTGGGCGGTACGCCGGTGGCGGCGCCGCAGGACTCGGTCATGCCCCAGACCTCCAGCATCGGCACGCCCAGCGCGAGGTACCAGCGCACGAGTTCCGGCGAGATCGGCGCGGCGCCCGTGACGAGATAGCGCGCGCGGTGGATGCCGATCATCTTGCGCACGTTGTCCAGCGCCAGCCAGCGCGCGACGCGGAACTTGAAGCGCAGCAGGCCGCCCACCGGCTCGCCGGCCAGCACGCGCCCGGCGATGGCGGTGCCGACGCCGATCGCCCAGCGGTAGGCGGCCTGCTGGAGCGCGCTGGCCTCCTTCAGCGCGATCATCACGCCGGAGTAGAACTTCTCCCACACGCGTGGCACGGCGGTGAACACGGTGGGCGCGATCTCGCGCACGTTCTCGGGCACGGTCTCCGGGTTCTCGACGAAGTTGAGGATCGAGCCTGCGTAGAGCGAGAAGTACTCGCCGCCCATGCGCTCGGCGATGTGGCACAGCGGCAGGAAGCACATGCGCTCGTCGCGCTCGTCCTGCGCGACGAGCGTGTTGTAGCCGCGCGCGGTGTAGACGAGGCCGTGGTGGCTGTGCATCGCGCCCTTGGGCTTGCCGGTGGTGCCCGAGGTGTAGACCAGGATCGCGAGGTCGTCGGGCCGGCAGGCGGCGACGCGCTGCTCGAGCGCGCCGGGGTGGGCTCGCAGGTGCTCCCGGCCGAGGGCGCGCAGATCGGCCAGGCTCATTACGCCCGGATCGTCGAGCTCGCGCAGTCCCTCCATGTCGAAGACAACGATCCTGCGCAGGCGCGGCAGCGCGGCGCGGACTTCGAGCGCCTTGTCGAGCTGCTCGTCGTCCTCGACGAACAGCACGGTGGTGCGCGAGTCGTCGCAGAGGTAGTGCACCTGCGAGGGCGCGTCGGTCGGATAGATGCCGTTGGCCACGCCGCCGCAGCTGAGCACCGCGAGATCGGCAAGCACCCATTCGATGACGGTGTTCGAGAGAATGGACGCGCACTCGCCCGGCGCGAAGCCGATGGCCATGAGCCCGCCCGCGATTTCGGCGACGGCGTCGCCCGTCTGCCGCCAGGTCCAGCTCTTCCAGATGCCGAGCTTCTTCTGCCGCATCCACACCCTGTCGGCGCGCAGACCGACGGCGTTCCAGAACATCGCGGGGATGGTCTCGCCCGGCACGACGATGTCGCGGCGGGGCTGGATGTGGCTCATGTCCCAGAGCCCGGCAGAGGTGGCGGCTCGCGTGCGCATCGACTTACCTCCAGGTCTTCTTCTTCTTCCACCGGCGCTCGCCGCGCACGCCCTCGTCCCTGAGGCCGAGGTAGAACTCCTTGATGTCCTCCTTCTCGCGCAGGCGCTCGCAGGTGTCTTCCATGACGATGCGGCCGTTCTCGAGCACGTAGCCGTAGTCGGCGGCGTTGAGAGCCATGTTGGCGTTCTGCTCGACCAGCAGGATGGTGGTGCCGCGCTCGCGGTTGATGCGCACCACGATCTCGAAGATCTCCTTGGTGAGCTTCGGCGACAGCCCGAGGCTGGGCTCGTCGAGCAGGATGAGCTGCGGCGCGGCCATGATGGCGCGCGAGATGGCGAGCATCTGCTGCTGGCCCCCGGAGAGCAGGCCGGCGTCCTGCGCGGCGCGTTCCCGGAGGATCGGGAAGTAGCCGTAGACCGTCTCGATGTCGCGCGCGACGCCGTCGCGGTCTTTGCGGGTGTAGGCGCCCATCAGCAGGTTGTCGCGCACCGACAGCAGCGGGAACACCTCGCGGCCCTCGGGCACGTGGCTGAGGCCCTGCTGCACGATGAAGGCCGGGTCCTTGGCGGTGATGTTCTGGCCCCGGAACTCGATGCTGCCCTTGCGCGGATCGATGATCCCGGAGATGGTCTTCAGGATCGTGGTCTTGCCGGCGCCGTTGGAGCCCAGCACGGTGGCGATCTCGCCCTGCCGCACCTTGAGGCTCACGCCGCGGATGGCCTTGATGGGCCCGTAGGCGGATTCGACGTTGAGGAGCTGGAGGACGGTGTCGCTCATGCACGCCTCCGCAGGCTGCTCACATCGTCCACCGTCCCCAGGTACGCCTCGACGACCCGCGCATCCGACTGCACCTCGCGCGGCGTGCCGAGCGACAGCGCCTCGCCCATGTTCATCGCCAGCACCCGGTCCGACACCTTGGACACCAGCGACATGTCGTGTTCCACCATCAGCACCGAGATGCCGAGCTCGTGCTGGATGTCCTGGATCCAGAACGCCATGTCCGCCGTCTCCTCGACGTTGAGCCCCGAAGAGGGCTCGTCGAGCAGCAGCAGCTTCGGCTCGGTGCACAGCGCGCGCGCCAGTTCCACCACCTTGCGCACGCCGTAGGGCAGGCCCGCCACCATCGAATCGCGGTGGTGCTGCAGGTCCAGCAGGTCGATCACCCGCTCCGCCACCTCGCGCGCCTCGATCTCCGCGCGGCGCGTGGCCTGCGTGAAAAAGACCTCGCTCCAGAAGCCCGTGCGCCGGTGCGTGTGGCGCCCGATCAGCAGGTTGTGCAGCACCGTGGCGTGCTCGAACAGCTCGATGTTCTGGAAGGTGCGCGCGATGCCCAGCGCCGCGATCTCGTGCGGCGCGCGCTGCGTGAGCGGCATCGGCGCGCCCTCGCCGTGCCACACGATCTCGCCGGTGGTCGGCGTGTAGATGCGGCTGATCAGGTTGAACACCGTCGTCTTGCCCGCGCCGTTCGGCCCGATCAGCGTGAACACCTCGCCGCGGCGCACGTCGAAGCTCACCTTGTTGACCGCGAGCACGCCGCCGAAGCGCACGCTCAGGTCCTGGGCCGAAAGAAGTACGTCGCCGCTCATCGGAGTCGATCGGACTTGGTGAAGGACTTCTGCCGCTTGAACATCCCCCGGCGGTAGAACGGAAAGAGCTGCAGCCAGGTGCGGATCTTGAGCCAGCGCCCGTAGAGCCCCATCGGCTCGAACAGCACGAAGGCGATCAGCACCAGCCCGTACACCAGCCCCTGCAGCCCGGGCGCCTGCCCGATCGCGGGCGGCAGCCAGTCCTTGCCGAGCGCGATCAGCTGCGGCATCGCGATCAGGAAGATCGCGCCGAGGAAGGCGCCGTGCACCGAGCCCAGCCCGCCGATCACCACCAGCAGCAGCAGGTCGATCGACTGCAGGATGTTGAACTGGTCCGGCGAGATGAAGCTCAGCTTGTGCGCATAGAGCGCGCCGCCCAGCCCCGCCAGCGCCGCCGAGATCGCGAACGACAGCGTCTTGTAGCGCGCCAGGTGGATGCCCATGCTCTGCGCCGAGATCTCCGAATCGCGGATCGCGACGAAGGCGCGGCCGGTGGGCGCGCGCAGCAGGTTCAGGATCGCGAGCGTGCACAGCGCCGCGACGATCAGGCACACGAGGTAGAAGCTCTCGTTCGAACTCAGGTCGATGCCCAGGAGCTGGGGCGACTTCACGTGCAGCCCCGAGTTGCCGCCGGTCACCGACTCCCAGCGCGCGAACACCT
Organism: Variovorax sp.; assembly: GCA_017744285.1. Lineage (GTDB taxonomy): Bacteria > Pseudomonadota > Gammaproteobacteria > Burkholderiales > Burkholderiaceae_C > Variovorax. The sequence continues at coordinate 36,151 of JAGIBP010000011.1, read as the reverse complement.
CCTCCACGATGAAGCCGAAGGCCAGCGTCGCGATGCCGAGGTAGATGCCCTTCACCCGCAGCGCCGGCAGGCCCACCACCACGCCCACTGCCGCCGACAGCGCGGCCGCCGCGGCCAGCGCGAGCGGGAACGGCACGCCCAGGTTGTTCAGCACCGCCTGCGTGTAGGCGCCGGTGCCGAGGAAGGCCGCGTGCCCGATCGAGAACTGGCCCGTGAAGCCCGCCAGCAGCATCAGCCCGAGGCCGACGATGCCGTAGATCAGCACGAAGGTGAGCTGCGCGAGCCAGTACTCGGGCAGCATCCAGGGCGCCGCGATCAGCGCCGCGCCCAGGAGGCTGTACCAGAACACGTGCCCGCCGTGCCGGGCGAGCTGGATGTCCTGCGCGTAGCTGGTCTTGAAGATGAAGCGCATGGCGTTTCCTCGTTGCCTAGACCTTCTTGCGCAGCTTCTCGCCGAAGAGCCCGTTGGGCTTCACCATCAGCATGATCAGCACCACGATGTAGGGCGCCGTGTCCTTGAAGCCGTCCGGCAGGTAGAAGCCCGCGAGCGACTCGACGACGCCGATGACGAGGCCGCCGACGATCGCGCCCGGCAGGCTGCCGAAGCCGCCGACCACCGCCGCCGGGAAGGCCTTGAGTCCGATGAAGCCCATGTTGGCGTGCACGAAGGTGATCGGCGCGAGCAGCATCCCTGCGATGGCCGCGACCGCCGCCGCGAGACCCCACACCAGGCCGTTGAGCCGCTTCACCGGAATGCCCATGTAGTAGGCCGCGAGCTGGTTCTGCGACGAGGCCTGCATGGCGATGCCGAGCTTGCTGTAGCGGAACATCGCGTAGAGCAGCGCGCACAGCACGGCGGTCGCGAGGATGATCGCCATCTGCTCCATGTTGAGCACCAGCTCGCCGAGCTTCCAGATCTCGTCCTTGTAGGGCACGGCGAGCGTGTGCGTCTCGGTGCCGATGCCGGGGATCATCGTGACGAGCCCGCGCGCCACGTAGCCGATGCCGATGGTCAGCATGACGATGGAGAACTGCGGCTGCCCGAGGATCGGCCGGATCACCACCAGCTCCAGCAGCACGCCGAAGGCCACCATCGCGGCCACGGCCAGGAGCGCCGCGAGCCAGAACGGCAGCCCGAACAGCGACATGCCCGCGAACGCCGCGAAGGCCCCCAGCATCATGAGCTCGCCCTGCGCGAAGCTCACCGTCTCGGTGGCCTTGTAGATCAGCACGAAGCCCAGAGCAATCAGGCCGTAGATGCAGCCTTGGGCGACGCCTGACAGCAAAAGCTGGAGTAGTTGCAAGAAAGGTCTCGTGCGGGTTTCGCGGTTTATAGCGGCGGCCCCGGCGTGCCGCGCAGAGGGTTGTCCCGCATGCGGCGGCCGCGGCCGCCGCGACTCACTGGTGCACGGCGAGGCGCCGCGATCCGGCCAGGATGTCGCTGGGCCGCAGGCCGTAGACCTGCCGGATCGAGTGGCTGAAGTGCGTCGAGTCGGGGTAGCCGGTGTCGAGCGCGATGTCGGTCAGCGACGCCCTCTGGCGCACGTGGCGCAGCAGGCTGCGCGCACGCTTCCAGCCGCGGAAGGCGCGGAAGGTCATGCCCGTCTCCTGCTTGAACAGATGCAGGAAGCGCGAGAACGAGAGATTCACCGCCGCCGCGCAGGCCTCGGCCGAGGCCGGCGCGGCGGGGTCCGCGTTGATGCGGTCGACCACGGCACGGATGCGCGCGTCGAGCGCTCGCGGCGCCAAGGGTTCGCCAAAGAAGAGCGTGTCGAACGCGAAGCCTTCGAAGCTGCCGCGCCCCGAGGCATCGAGCAGCCGCGCGTGCGCCTCGCGCACGCGCCGCACGAAGGCCGGCGCATCGACCGGTCCGCCATGCTGCAGGCAGGGTGGCAGGCGCGAAGGGTCCACCGACTCGGCCTCGATCAGCAGGTTGAGCACCAGCCGCTCGTCGGTCCGGACCTGGTGCGGCACCTGCGGCGGCACCACGAGCAGCGGGCCGCTCTGCCAGGCCCCGCCGCCGAGGCGGATGGACAGCGGCGCACCGCTGGGCGACACGTACACGCCGTGCCCGCCCAGGGCGCGTTCGGCCGCCTCGCCGAGCAGGCCCGCATAGAACACGCGCTGCGTCGTGATCCACATGAGCCGCTCGCCGCGAACGGTGCCGCGCGGCGCCTGCGCCCGTGGGGTCGTGGACAAGATGTCGCCCCGGCCGGCGAGAACTCAGGGCTTCAGCGCACGGCGCAGCGCCGCGGCGCACAGGTCCACGGCCACGGGCGCGTCGTCGAGGATGCGGCCCATCGTGATGAAGCCGTGGATCTGCCGCTCGAAGCAGACATAGACCGCGCGGTTGCCGGCCTCGGTGAGCGCCTCCGCGTACGCGAGCCCCTCGTCGCGCAGCGGGTCGTAGCCGGCGGTGAGCACCAGCGCCGGCGGAAGGCCGTCGAGGCGCTCGTGCAGCAGCGGGGAGGCGCGCCAGTCGAGGTCGTGCTTCGGGTCGTCGATGTAGTGGTTGTGGAAGTAGGTGACGCTGTCGCTGGTCAGCACGTAGCCCTGGCCATTGGTGACGTGCGAGGCGTGGCCCCGGCGCATGTCGGTGGCCGGGTAGATCAGCAGCTGGAAGGCGATCGGCAGGTCGCCCGCATCGCGCGCCGCCAGGGCCACCACCGCCGCGAGGTTGCCGCCCGCGCTGTCGCCGCCGACCGCGAGGCGGCTCGCGTCGAGGCCGAGCGTGTCCGCCTGCGCGCGCACCCAGCGCGTGGCGGCGAGCACGTCGTCCACCGCGGCGGGAAAGCGATGCTCCGGCCCCATGCGGTAGTCCACCGCCACCACCGCGCAGCCCGAGAGGTTGCACAGCTCGCGGCACAGCGTGTCGTGCGTGTCGAGGTCGCCGATGGTCCAGCCGCCGCCGTGGTAGTAGACCAGCACCGGCAGGCGCGCCGCCGCATCCGAGCCGAGCGGCCGGTAGCCGCGCAGCGGAATCGGGCCGCCCGGCCCGTCGGCGCGCAGGTCGCGCACCTGCCCCACCTCGGGCGGCTCGGGCTGCGTGAGCGCGCGGCGCTCGCGGTAGAACCTGCGCGCGTCGGTGTAGGGCAGCGTGTGCGTCGGCGGCACCGCTTTCTCGATCAGCAGGTCGATGAAGGCCTTGGCTTGGGGATGCAGCATGAACGAGTCTCCGGGTCGAGGGGCGATTTCAGGCTTGGCGAGGCTTGACGCGCGACGCCGCTTCCTTGGCGTTGCGGCGCGCGGTGTCGACGTCGGCGGCGTGCGCGAGCGCGACGCCCATGCGGCGCCTGGCGAAGCTCTCGGGCTTGCCGAAGAGGCGCAGCTCGGTGCCCGGCACCGCGAGCGCCTGCGCGACGCCGTCGAAGGCGATGCCCTTCGCATCCATGCCGCCGTAGATCACGGCGCTGGCCCCCGGGCTCTTCAGGCTGGTGTCGACCGGCAGGCCGAGGATCGCACGCGCGTGCAGCTCGAACTCGTTCTGCCACTGCGTCGCCATGGTGACCATGCCGGTGTCGTGCGGGCGCGGGCTGACCTCGCTGAACCAGACCTGCTCGCCCTTCACGAACAGCTCCACGCCGAAGAGGCCCTGGCCGCCCAGGTCGGCGGTGACCGCGCGCGCGATCTCCTGCGCCTTGCCGAGCGCCGCGGGCGACATCGGGTGCGGCTGCCAGCTCTCGACGTAGTCGCCGCTGACCTGCACATGGCCGATCGGCTCGCAGAAATGCGTCTGCACCGCGCCGGCGGCGTCCAGCGCGCGCACGGTGAGCAGCGTGATCTCGTAGTCGAAATCGATGAAGCCCTCGACGATCACGCGGCCGTGGCTCACGCGGCCGCCGGCCATGGCGTAGTCCCAGGCCTTCTGCACGTCGGCGGGCCCGTCGATCTTGCTCTGGCCCTTGCCGGAGCTGCTCATCACGGGCTTGACGATGCAGGGGTAGCCGATGCCGCCGTCGATCGCGGCCTGCAGCTCGGCCAGCGAATCGCAGAACCTGTAGGGGCTGGTCGGCACCCCCAGCGTCTCGGCCGCCAGGCGGCGGATGCCCTCGCGGTCCATCGTGAGGCGGGCGGCGCGGGCCGTGGGGATCACGCGCACCACGCCCGCGTCCTCGAGCTGCTGGAGCATCGGCGTGGCGATGGCCTCGATCTCGGGCACGACCAGCTGCGGCTTCTCGGCCTCGATCAGCGCCTTCAGCTGCGCCGGATCGCTCATGGTGATGGTGCGCGCATGGTGCGCCACCTGCTGGCCGGGCGCGTTCTCGTAGCGGTCGACCGCGATGGTTTCCACGCCCAGGCGCTGCAGGGCGATCAGGACTTCCTTGCCGAGCTCGCCGGAGCCGAGGAGCATCACGCGGGTGGCGGAAGGGGAAAGGGGCGTGCCGAGGGTGGTCATGGTGCGGAGGGGTCGCGGAAAGGGGTAACGCGGCACTGTAAATCACCTTGCGGGCCGCGCCCCTGTCACACCCGGCAACGGCGCCCGGCCAGGGCTGTTCCACAATCGGAGCACGCGACGCGCGGCCGCCCGCGCGCGGCGCCCCTTCCATTTTTCATCTCAAGGAAAGCTCTTCTCATGACCATTCAGACCGTCGGCATCATTGGCGCAGGAACGATGGGCAACGGCATCGCGCAGGCATGCGCGGTCGCCGGCGTCAACGTCGTCATGATCGACATCGCCCAGGCCGCCGTGGACAAGGGCCTCGCCACCGTGGCGGGCAGCCTCGACCGGCTCATCAAGAAGGACAAGCTCACCGCCGCGCAGAAGGAGGCGGCCCTGGCGCTCATCAAGGGGTCGACGAACTACGACGACCTCAAGGGGGCGCAGCTCGTGATCGAGGCCGCGACCGAGAACCACGAGCTCAAGCTCAAGATCCTCAAGCAGGTCGATGCCCTGCTGCCGCCGGAGGTGATCGTGGCGTCGAACACCTCGTCGATCTCGATCACGCAGCTCGCCGCGGCGACCTCGCGTCCGGACCGATTCATCGGCATGCACTTCTTCAACCCGGTGCCGATGATGGCGCTGGTGGAGATCATCCGCGGCTACCTCACCAGCGACGCCACCCACGACACCGTGAAGGCGCTGGCAGAGCGCCTGGGCAAGTCGCCGATCACCGTGAAGAACGCGCCGGGCTTCGTGGTCAACCGCATCCTGGTGCCGATGATCAACGAGGCCTTCTTCGTGCTGGCCGAGGGCCTCGCCACCGCGGAAGACATCGACGCCGGCATGAAGCTCGGCTGCAACCAGCCGATCGGCCCGCTGGCGCTGGCCGACATGATCGGGCTGGACGTGTGCCTCGCGGTGATGGAGGTCTACCTGGCGCAGTTCGGCGACTCGAAGTACCGCCCCTGCCCGCTGCTCAAGGAAATGGTCTGCGCAGGCCAGTTGGGCCGCAAGACCGGACGGGGCGTCTACACGTACTGAGCGCCCACGGCATCGACCGCCCAGGAGACACGCCGCATGACCGCCACGCCCACCACGCCCCCGCCCGAGGGCTGCATCGACACCCAGGTGCTCGACCACGTGCTTCTGATCGGCATCAACCGCCCGGCCAAGCGCAACGGGTGGACGCCGCCGATGTTCCGCCAGCTCGCCGAGGCCTACACCCGGCTGGACGACGATCCGTCGCTGCGCGTGGGCGTGCTGCACGCGTTCGGCGACCACTTCACGGCGGGGCTCGACCTGCCGGCGGTCGCCGAATACATGAAGCGCGGCGAGAAGGCGGTGCCGCCGGGCCTCGTGGAGCCGCACGATCTCGGCCTGCCCGACTATCGGCGCCGCACCAAGCCGATGGTGGTGGCGGTCAAGGGCATCTGCTTCACGGTCGGCATCGAGCTCATGCTGGGCGCCGACATCGTGGTCGCGGCGGACAATTGCCGCTTCTCGCAGATGGAAGTGCAGCGCGGCATCATGGCCACCGGCGGCGCGACGCTGCGCATGGCCGAGCGCGCGGGGCTCGGCAACGCGATGCTGCACCTGCTGACCGCGGACGAGTTCGGCAGCGCCGAGGCCCTGCGCCTGCACTTCGTGCAGAAGGTGGTCCCGGCGGGGCACGAGCTCGACGATGCGCTGCGCATCGCGCAACGCATCGCGGCCCAGGCCCCGCTCGCGGTGGTCGCCACGCGCCTCAACGTGCTCAAGGCGATCGAGCAAGGGCCGCTCGCCGCGGTGGCCGACTTCATCCCGGTGCAGCAGCAGCTCGCGAACAGCGAGGACGCGGCCGAAGGCGTGCGCTCCTTCGTCGAGCGGCGTCCGGCGCGCTTCAGCGGGCGTTGAACCGACGCGGCCCGGCGGGCCGCCGGCTTCGCCCACAGTTCGATACACATTAAATTGCACGCAATTGAATTGCCAACTACAATTCAGCCCATGCCAACGCCCGCCGCCCCCGCCCTTTCCGCCGACGAGATGCTGCGGCTGGACAACCAGCTGTGCTTCGCGGTCTATTCGGCGTCGCTGGCGATGACCAAGCTCTACAAGCCGCTGCTGGAGAAGCTCAAGCTCACCTACCCGCAGTACCTCGTGATGCTGGTGCTGTGGGAGCGCGACGGCCTCATGGTGTCGGAACTCGGCGAGAAGCTCTCACTCGACTCCGGCACGCTCACGCCGCTGCTCAAGCGACTGGAAGCGAATGGCCTGGTGGCCCGCATCCGCGACGTGGCCGACGAGCGCCGCGTGCATGTCAACCTCACCGCCGCCGGCCGCAGGCTCAAGTCGCGCGCCGCCACGGTTCCCGCCTGCCTGCTGGCCGCCTCGCAATGCTCGCTGGACGAGATCGCGTCGCTCACGCGGCAGGTGCAGCAGCTGCGCGACCGCATCAAGGCGGCGTAGTTTTTTCCCCGTTCCGATCCACCCACCACCTGAAGGAAGCATCATGGTCAAGAAACTCGACAAGGTCCTCTACACCGCGCAGGCCCACACCACCGGCGGCCGCGACGGCGGCGCCGGCAAGTCCAGCGACAGTGCGCTCGACGTGAAGCTCAATCCGCCCGGCTCCGGCAAGCCCGGCACGAACCCCGAACAGCTCTTCGCCGTCGGCTACTCGGCCTGCTTCATCGGCGCGATGAAGGCAGTGGCGCCGAAGATCAGCGTCAAGGTGCCGGAAGACGTGGCTGTCGACGCAAGCGTCTCGCTCGGCCCGATCGACGGCGGTGCGGCCTACGGCATCGCGGTCAAGCTGGCGATCACGCTGCCGGGCCTCGACGATGCCCAGAAGAAGCTGCTCGTCGAGACCGCGCACCAGGTCTGCCCGTACTCCAACGCCACGCGCGGCAACGTCGAGGTCGAGCTGGCGATCCACTGATCCGCGAGCCGCTCGCAGGGCCCGCCGGGGCGTCGCCAAGGCGACGATCCGGCGGGCCTTTTTCATGCAGCCGACGCGGCGGCGCGCTAAGGTGCTCGTCGCCCCGGCAACAGGAGAACCTCGTGAGCACGACCCGATTCCTGGTCCGCAAGGACGACCTCGCTTCCACGCGCCTGCATGCCACCGACGACCCGCCGCTCGCGAACGGGCAGGTGCGCGTGCGCATCGACCGCTTCGCCCTCACGTCCAACAACATCACCTATGCCGCGTTCGGCGACTCGATGAGCTACTGGCAGTTCTACCCGACGGACGAGGACGGCTGGGGAATCATTCCGGTGTGGGGCTTCGCGACGGTGGTGCATTCGCTGCATCCGGGCGTCGCGGTCGGCGAGCGGCTGTACGGCTACTTCCCGATGGCGACCGGCGCGGTGCTCACGCCCCAGCGGCTCTCGCCCGAGCGCTTCGGCGAGGGCGCGCCGCATCGCGCCGAGCTGCCGGCGGTGTACAACCAGTACTTCCGCTGCGGGTCCGATCCGCTCTACACCGCCGACACCGAGGACCTGCAGGCGCTCTTGCGGCCGCTCTTCATCACCTCGTGGCTGATCGACGATTTCCTGGACGACAACGACTTCTTCGGCGCGCGGCCGGGCGCGGTGCTGCTGTCGAGCGCGTCGAGCAAGACCGCCTACGGCACGGCCTTCCAGCTCGCGCAGCGCGAGGGCCTACAGGTGGTGGGCCTCACCTCGGCCGCCAACCAGGCTTTCTGCGAGAGCCTCGGCTGCTACCACCGCGTGCTGGCCTACGACGCGCTCGACCAGCTTGCGGCCGATACGCCTTGCGTCTACGTGGACTTCGCCGGCAGCGGCGAACTTCGCCGCGCGATCCACACGCGCTTCGGCCGGCTGAAGTACAGCGCCGTGATCGGCGGCACGCATGTCCAGGAACTGGCTCCGGCCGGCACCGCCCGCGCGCTGCCCGGGCCGCGCGCCACCTTCTTCTTCGCGCCGGCGCAGATCAGGAAGCGCACCGCCGAATGGGGCGCCGGGGCTTTCGGCGAGCGCATGGCCGAGGCCTGGCGCCAGTTCACCGCGAGGGTGACGAACGCAACGGCGCCCTGGCTGCGCGTCGCGCATCACGAGGGCGAGGCGGCCGTGCGGGCCGCGTATGGCGAGGTGCTCGCCGGCCGGGGCGATCCGCGCGTGGGCCACATCCTCTCGCTCGCCGGACGTTCCGCGCCAAGCTAGCGACAATGGCCGCATGACTGACGCTGCGGCCCCTGCCTCCGCCCACCCCTACGAGAGCCTCACGCCCGACGTGGTGCTCGATGCACTGGCCATGCTCGGCCTGCACGGCGACGGCCGGCTCACCGCGCTCAATTCGTACGAGAACCGTGTCTACCAGGTGTATCTGGAAGACCGCGTGCCCGTGGTGGTCAAGTTCTACCGGCCGGGCCGCTGGAGCGAGGCCGAGATCCTCGAGGAGCACGCGTTCTCGACCGAACTCGCGGCGGCCGAGGTGCCGGCCGTGCCGCCGATGGCGATCGACGGGCGCACGCTGCACCACCACGGTGGTTTCGCCTTCAGCGTGAGCCCCTATCGCGGCGGCCGGGCCCCGGAGCTCGACGACTTCGAGGTGCTCGAATGGATCGGGCGCTTCCTGGCGCGCATCCACGCGGTCGGCAGCCGCAAGCCCTTCGTCGCGCGGCCGGCGCTCGACTTGCAGACCTTCGGCATCGCCTCGCGCGACTGGCTGATCGCGCATCACATGGTGCCGCTCGACGTGCAGCGCGACTGGGAAGCCGCGTGCCAGGAAGCCTTCGCGATGATCGCCGCCACCGCGCTCGGCGAGGGCCCCACCGACGCCGATCCGCCGCTCGCGAAGCTGCGCCTGCATGGCGACGTGCACCCCGGCAACATCCTCTGGACGCCCACCGACCGCGAGGGCGGCGGCCCGCACTTCGTCGACCTGGACGACGCACGCACCGGCTTCGCGGTGCAGGACCTGTGGATGCTGCTGTCGGGCGACCGCGCTCAGCGCACCGGGCAGCTCGCCGGCCTGCTCGACGGCTACGAGCAGTTCCGCAGCTTCGACCGGCGCGAACTGGCGCTGATCGAACCGCTGCGCACGCTGCGGCTCATCCACTACAGCGCCTGGCTCGCGCGGCGCTGGGAAGACCCGATCTTCCCGATCAACTTCCCGTGGTTCGGCAGCAGCGACTACTGGAAGGGCCAGATCCAGATGCTGCAGGACCAGTGCGAGGCGATGGCGGAAGAGCCGCTCTATGCCTGAGGCGGCGCCGAAAGGCGCGGACCTTCGCACCGGCATCGGGCTGGTCCTGGTGACCGCCTGCATGTTCGCCGGGAGCGACGCGACCATCAAATACCTCGGCGGGACGATCCCCGTGCTGATCCTGCTGTGGGTGCGCTACATGTTCCAGGCCGCGACCATGGCCGGATGGCATCTGATGCGCGGCGGGCCGATCCGGATGCGCAGCCGCGTTCCCCTGCTGCAGGCCCTGCGCGGCTTCCTGCTGCTGTGCAATTCAGCGGCTTCGTTCTACGGCGTCCAGCTCATCCCGCTGGCGGAGTTCACGGCCCTGATGCTGCTCGCGCCGGTGGCGACCACGGTGCTCGGCGCGCTGGTGCTCAAGGAGCCCGTGTCGCCGGCGCGGTGGGCCATGGTCGCGCTCGGCGTCGCCGGCATGCTGGCCGTGGTCCGGCCGGCGGGTGCGGGAGCCCTGGGCTGGGGCGCCCTGCTGCCCATTGCCAGCGCGCTGTGCTATGCGGCCTTCCAGCTGGTGACGCGCCGCATCGCGGGCGCGGACGACCTCGTCGTCACCAACTTCCTTTCGGCGCTGCTCGTGACCTCGGTGCTGGGCGTGATCCTGTGGGTGGCGCCGCTGGACATCGCGCCGACGCTGCATCTCGCGAGCGGAAAACAGTGGGGGCTCCTGCTGCTGATGGGCACCTTCGCCACCGCGGGCCATGTCTGCATGGCGGGGGCGGTGCGGGCGGCCCCGCTGTCGGTGCTGATGCCCTTCGCCTACGCGCAGATCGCGTTCGCGACCGCGATCGGCTGGCTGCTGTTCGCGCACGCGCCGGACGCCTGGGCGGTCGCCGGCATCTGCCTCATCGGGCTGGGCGGCATCGGCACCGTGTGGCTCAACGGGCGCGCCGCCCCCGGCGGGAGCTGAGAGCGGTGCTTCGGCCCACGGCACACACGGTCAGGCTCTGGTTCTGGGCGGCGCTCGCCGGCGCGCTGGGCGCGGCGTCGACGGTCGGCTTCCGCTGGCTGACGCAGCAGGTCGAGTGGCTGGCGACCGGGCACCGGGGCGGACTGGTCGAGACCGCGATGTCGCTGCCGGCCTGGCACCGGGCCGCGGTCTGCGCCGTGGGCGGCCTCGTGGCCGGCCTCATGCTGCAATGGGGCGGGCGATGGGCCGCGAAGGGGCGGGCCGGCGACCGCCATCTCGACTACATCGAGGCCGCGCGCGCCGGGCGCGTGGACCTGAACGACCGCACGACCGCCACGCGCACGCTGTCGGCCCTGTTCTCGATCGGCACCGGCGCCGCGATCGGGCGCGAAGGCCCGATGGTCCAGCTCGCGGCCTGGGCAAGTTCCTGGCTGGCGCGCCGGGTGGCCGTCTCGCCCGAGGAGCGCAACGCCATCATGGTCTGCGGCATCGCCGCGGGCATCGGGTCCGCCTACCACGCGCCGGTCGCGGGCGTGGTGTTCGTGCTCGAACTCGCGCTCGGCTTCTTCGCGCGCAACACGGTCGCGCCGGTGCTGATCGCGTCGGCGACGGCCGCTTCGCTGATCTACTGGCTGGTCGAACCCACGCCCCTGTACGTCATGTCGGGCCAGGCCGTGGCCGCGACGGGACTCGGCCTCGCGCTCCTTTCCGGCATCGTGTTCGGCGGCATCGGATGGGTGTGGCTCGGCCTGCTCGACAGGTCGCGCCGGCTGTTCTCCCGGGTGCCGTCGCTGCCGCTGCGCCTGGGCGCGGGCGGCGTGCTGGTGGGGCTCATCTCGGCCGCCGTGCCGCATGTCTGGGGCAACGGCTACAGCGTGGTCTCGCAGATCCTCCAGGGCGAGCACCTGTGGCAGGCCCTCGCGCTGATCCTGGTCGCCAAGGTGGCGGCCACGGCGCTGAGTTCGGGCAGCGGCGCCATCGGCGGGGTGTTCACGCCCTCGCTCTTCGTCGGCGCGGCCGCCGGCAGCGTGCTGGCGCAGACGGCGGCCCTGTCGCTGCCGGCCGCGTGGATCGGCGATCCGCGCGCGCTGGCGGTCGTCGGCATGGCGGCCGTGCTGGCCGCAGTCACGCACGCGCCGCTGATGGCGATCGTGATGGTGCTGGAAATGACGGACCAGTTCCAGCTCACGGTGCCGGTGATGCTCGCGTGCGGGGTCGCGCACGCGATCAGCACCCAGTTCGGCGCCAAGCCGATCTACGGCAACCCCATCGAGGCCCTCGACCGGCCCGGCGCGCCGCCTCAGGCCAGCAGCGCGTTCACCCGGCGCACATAGGCCGCCGGGTCGGCGGGCATGCCCCCTTCGGCGAGCAGCGCCTGGTCGAACAGGATGTTCGCGAGGTCGTCGAAGTGCGCCGAGCCTTCGAGCTTCTTCACGAGCGGATGCTCGGCGTTCACTTCGAGCACCGGCTTGACCTCGGGCGCCGGCTGGCCGGCCTGCTTGAGCATGCGCGCCAGCTGCGTGCTCATGCCGCCGTCCTGCACCACGAGGCAGGCCGGCGAATCGACGAGGCGGGTGGTCACGCGAACGTCCTCGGCCTTGTCCTTGAGCGCTTCCTTCAGCCGTTCCAGCATCGGCTTGAAGCTCTCGGCCGCTTCCTCGGCCGCCTTCTTCTCGGCCTCGTCCTGCAGCTTGCCGAGGTCGACCGCCCCCTTGGCCACGCTCTGCAGCGGCGTGCCGTCGAACTCGGTGAGGTAGTTGAGCGCCCACTCGTCCACGCGGTCGGTCATCAGCAGCACCTCGATGCCCTTCTTCTTGAAGATCTCGAGCTGCGGGCTGTTCTTGGCGGCCGCCAGCGTGTCGGCGGTGATGTAGTAGATGGCGTCCTGGCCTTCCTTCATGCGCGACTTGTAGTCGGCGAAGCTCACGCTCACGGTGTCGCTCGTGGTCGAGGCGAAGCGCAGCAGCTTCGCGATGCGCTCGCGGTTGACGAAGTCCTCGCCCAGGCCTTCCTTGAGCACGGCGCCGAACTCGGCATAGAACTTGGCGTACTTGCCCGACTCGTCGGCGAAGTCCACGGCGGCCTCGGCGGCGGGCGTGGGCTTGGCGTGCTTGTCGGTCACGTCGGTCACGCCGCCGGTGGGTTCGGGCGAGGGTTCGGATTCGCCCGAGCCCACGTCGATCTTGCCTTCGCCGCTCTCGCTGCCGGTCTTCTGCTTCTTCGCGAGGTCCTCCAGCATGCCGAGCACGCGCCGGGTGCTACCCTCGCGGATCGCCTTCACGTCGCGGCTTTCCTGCAGCAGCTCGCGGCTCACGTTGAGCGGCAGGTCGGCCGAGTCGATCACGCCGCGCACGAAGCGCAGGTAGCTCGGCATCAGCGACTCGGCGTCGTCCATGATGAACACGCGCTTGACGTAGAGCTTCACGCCCGCGTGCTTGTCGCGATTCCACAGGTCCATCGGCGCCTTGGCCGGGATGTAGAGCAGCTGCGTGTATTCCTGATTGCCTTCGACGCGGTTGTGGCTCCAGGCGAGCGGCGCCTCGTAGTCGTGGCTGATGGCCTTGTAGAACTCGGCGTACTGCTCCTCGGTGATGTCCTTCTTCGGGCGGCTCCAGAGCGCGTTCGCCTGGTTGACGGTCTCCCACTCGCCGGTCTTGACCATCGAGCCGCCCTGGTTGTCCTCGCCCTCCTTCCATTCCTCCTTTTCCATGAGGATGGGCAGCGAGATGTGGTCGGAGTACTTGCCGATCACCGACTTGAGCTTCCAGGCGTTGAGGTATTCCTCGGCATCCTCGCGCAAGTGCAGCGTGACGCTGGTGCCGCGCTGCGCGCGCTCGATGGTGTCGACCTCGAAGTCGCCCGCGCCGCTGCTCACCCAGCGCACGCCCTCGCCCGCGGGCAGGCCGGCGCGGCGCGATTCGACGGTGATCTTGTCGGCGACGATGAAGCCCGAGTAGAAGCCCACGCCGAACTGGCCGATGAGCTGAGCGTCGGCCTTCTGGTCGCCCGAGAGGCGGCTCATGAACTCGCGCGTGCCGCTCTTGGCGATGGTGCCGAGGTTGTCGATGGCTTCCTGCTGCGACAGGCCGATGCCGTTGTCGGCGATGGTGAGCGTCTTGGCGGCCGCATCGAAGGACACGCGCACCTCGAGGTTCGGCGCATCTTCGTACAGCGCGGGCTGGTCGATGGCCTCGAAGCGCAGCTTGTCGCAGGCGTCCGAGGCGTTGGAGATCAGTTCCCGCAGGAAGATCTCCTTGTTCGAGTAGAGCGAATGCGTGACGAGGTGAAGCAGCTGCGCGACTTCAGCCTGGAAGGGGAGTTTGGTCTTTGAAATGGTCATGACGCGAATGTCCGAGAGAAAAACACGCCGCCTTTCGGCGAACCGACGACTTTACAAGACGTCTCTCTCGGGTGCGACCATGACCGGTGACAGGAATCGACATCCACGCCCATACCAGGGCACCCGCGGAACCGGCTCCGCCGGGCCGCCGGGTGCGCCCCCCTCCCGCCGAAGGCGAGAGAGGGGGCTGAGGGGCCGCGGCTCCAAGCCTGCCTGCGCAGGCTTGGACGGCCCCGAAGAGCTGCCGCCTCTGGCGGCTGCGCCGGCCGCGAAGCGGCTCGGGGGGTGCTATCGCGGCGTCCCCGCCGTGATGCCGGCCATGCCGGTCGACTGGCCGATCGACTCGGTCTGCATCGGGTGCGAGGCCTCGACCGCGCCCTTGTAGACCTCGGCGCGCGTGAGCTGGCCCGGCAGCGGCGCACTGGTGGACTGGCCGATCGACTCGGTGCCGCTCGGCCGTGCCGCGTCCATGGCGCCCTGGGCCACTTCAGGCATCGGCGCCGTGTTGTGGGTCTGCATCGGGCGGTAGTCGGAGCCGTCGGACAGCGGCTGGGTCTGGGCGCCGGCGCCCATCGACGCGAAGGCCGCAACGAGGGCGATGGCGCCCATCGCGAGCCTTGGAGTGGAAGCATGCATGAGGGATCTCCTGGAGTTGCACTTCCACTCTAGGGAGCCTTTCTGAGGTCCGAATGAGCAAAGAATGAGCTCACGATGAGCGCGGCAGCACCACCCGAGCGCGCAAGCCCGGGCCGTCGCCGCGGTTCGAAAGCACGATGCGCAGGCCGTTGCGCCGTGCGGCCGTGCGCGCGATGGCCAGGCCCAGCCCGCTGCCGCCGGCCGGCGCGCCCGTCACCCGGAAGAAGCGGTCGAACACGCGCTCGATCTGGTCCGGCGGGATCCCGGGGCCGTCGTCCAGCACGTCGACCACCGGCTCGCCGTCGACGCAGTGCAGCCGCACGTCGACCACGCCGCCCTCGCGCGCGTAGCGCACCGCGTTGTCGATCAGGTTGTCGAACACGCTGCGCAGCTCCGAGGCCGGCGCCCACACGCGCGCGGCGACGCGGCCCTCGAAGCCGACGTCGACCCGGCGCTGGTCGGCCAGCACCATGAGCTGCCCCACGCTCTCGCGCAGCAGCGCCGCGACGTCGACCGGCCCCCGCGCCTCGGGCCGCGGAGCCTCCTGGCGCGACAGGCGCAGCAACTGCTCGATGAGGTGCTGCGCGCGCTCCACCCCGCCTTCCAGCTGGGCGAAGCGCTCCGCCGCATCGCCCGCCGGAACGTGGCCGCGCAGGTTCTCGATCTGCAGCCGGATCGCCGCCATCGGCGTGCGCAGCTCGTGCGCCGCGTCCTGCATGAAGCGGCGCTGCGTCGCCAGCGCCTGGCGCAGGCGCCCGAGCAGGCTGTTGAAGGCGCCCACCAGCGGCGCGATCTCGTCCGGCACGCGCGCGGTCGCGACCTCGGCCCCATCGCCGCCCTCGCCCTCCTCTTCCTGCGCAGCCACGTCGCGCGCGACGGCGCGCAGCGAGCGCGAGGCCGCCGACACGATGAGGAGCAGCATCAGGAGCGTGACCGGCAGCATCAGGAAGATCGGCAGGCTCTCGAACAAGGCCCGGCGCACGATGCGGCTCTGCCGGAACCCGTCGTTCTGCACCACCTGCACACGCGGCAGGTCGTCGCCCGGCCCCGGCTCGGCGGTGAAGACGCGCCAGGCGTCCTCGCGCCGGGGCCCCAGGCGCACGTCGCTGAACCCGGACTCGCCCTGCAGGGGCAGCTGCACCCCGGGCCACGACGTGCCCAGCAGCACGCTGCCGTCCGCGCTCCAGACCTGCACCACGAAGGCGCCGCGGCGGATCACGTCATCGCCGGTGACCGTCTGCAGCGGCGGCGCGCGGTGATGGGTCGCGCGCGACTCGGCCAGAAGCCGCATCTGGTCGTCCATGAAGTTGTTGACCAGCCGGCCGTAGGCCCCGTAGGAGAACCACACCGTGGCCGCGATCGCCACCACGTGCAGGGCCACCAGCCACAGCAGCAGCCGGCCGCGCAGCGAACGAAGCCGCAAGCGCTCCAGCACGGCTCAGGCCGGCACGACGCGCCAGCCCAGTCCGCGCACGTTGCGGATGGCCTCGGCACCGAGCTTGCGGCGCATGCCGTGGATCAGCACGTCGATCGCGTTGCTCGTGACCTCTTCGCCCCAGCCATAGATGCGGTCCTCCAGTTGTTCGCGCGACAGGATCGCGCCGGGGCGCTCCAGCAGCGCGTGCAGGAGCGCGAACTCGCGCGCGGTGAGCACCTCGCGCACGCCGTGGACGACCACGTCGCGCGTGGTGAGGTCCAGCTGCAGCGCGGCGGTACCGATCACCGAGTGCGCCGAGCCGTCGCGCCGCCGCACCACCGCCCGCATGCGCGCCAGCAGCTCGCGCAGCTCGAAGGGCTTGAGCAGGTAGTCGTCGGCGCCGAGATCGAGCGTCTCGATGCGGTCGTCCAGCCCGTCGCGCGCGGTGAGCACCAGCACCGGCGTGGCGTCGCCGCGCTGGCGCGCGCGGCGCAGCACCTCGGCGCCGTCGACCTTCGGCAGGCCCATGTCGAGCAGCACGCAGGTGTAGCCGCCGTCGGCCAGCGCGGTGTGCGCGAGCGCGCCGTCGCGCACCCAGTCGACCGACCAGCCGGCGTTGTCGAGCGCGTGCACGAGGCCGCGGCCGATCATCTCGTCGTCTTCCACCAGCAGGGCGCGCACGCGATCTCCTTGTGCCGGAAACACAGTTCGCGCGAGGCTACGCCCGATTTCTTAGGCTTGCATGAGCGCCATGAACCCGCACGCGCCGCATGGTCAGCTTCTGCTGGGATTGGCTTTGGAACATGGGGTTTCGATGGCGCAGCCATCGCTCCAGGAGCCAACCATGAAGCTCGAGATCAAGGCATTGCTGCTCGGCGCCGGACTGCTCGGCGCGCTGGGCGCCTTGGCGCAGCAGCCACTCCCGGCCGATGCGCCGGCGGGCACCACGGTCCAGTGCAAGGACGGAAGCTACGCCTCGCCCGACACGCGGTCGGGCGCCTGCCGCGGCCACAAGGGCATCCAGACCTGGTACGGCAAGGCGGATGCCAAGGCCGGCGCAGCCCCGGCGGCACCTGCGGCAGCCCCCGCCGCCGCCCCGTCGGCAGCCGCGAGGCCGGCCCCCGCCGATCCGTCGAAGATGGCCGCCGCGCCCGGCGGCGGCGCGGGCAAGGTCTGGGCCAACGACGAGACCAAGGTCTACCACTGCATGGGCGACCGCTACTACGGCAAGACCAAGAAGGGCGAGTACCTGACCGAGGCCGAAGCCAAGGCCAAGGGGATGCACGCCTCGCACAACAAGGCCTGCAGCTAGAACCGCTCCTGCGGCCCGAGGTAGCGCCACTGCCCCACCGGCAGGTTGCCCAACACCACGTTGCCGATGCGGATGCGCTTGAGGCCGACCACCTTGAGGCCGACGAGTTCGCACATGCGGCGGATCTGCCGCTTCTTGCCCTCGGTCAGCACGAAGCGCAATTGCTCGGGGTTCTGCCAGTCGACGCGCGCGGGCTTCAGCGGCTGACCGTCCAGGGCGAGGCCGTGGCGCAGCTTCGCGAGCTGTTCGCGCGGGAAGGCGCCCTGCGTGTTCTGCGCCACCGGCCCGTACGAGACGCGCACCAGGTATTCCTTCTCGATCGACGAGTCCTCGCCGATGAGCTGCCGCGCCACGCGCCCGTCCTGCGTGAACACCAGCAGACCCACCGAGTCGATGTCGAGCCGGCCCGCCGGGGCCAGCCCCTTGAGCTGCTGCGGCGAGAAGCGGTGGCGGCTCGTGTCCTCGCGCCAGTGCGTGCGCGAATTGACCAGCACCACGGCCGGGTCGTGGCCGTCCTCGGCCTGGCCGCTCACGTAGCCGACCGGCTTGTTCAGGAGGATCGTCACCTGTTGCTGCTGCTGGCTCTGCGCCTTGCGGTCGACCTCGATGCGGTCCGAGGGCATGACCTTCACGCCCATCTCCGCCACCTGCCCGTTGACCTTGACCCAGCCGTTGGCGATCCAGTCGTCCGCCTCGCGGCGCGAGCACAGGCCCAGTTCGGCCATGCGTTTGTTGAGGCGGGAAGGTGCGGCGGTATCGGACATGGGGCGCGTCGGCGGGTCTCGGAGGAAGAGCGCGATTTTCCGCGATCGATGCCAGGCGCGGTGTTCCAATCGCTGCTGCCGCCTTCGCGGAGACTCGATGATGAATCTCATCGTCCTCACCTCGCTTGCCATGCTCGCCTTCGCCGGCAACTCGCTGCTGTGCCGTCTCGCGCTGCAGCACGCCGGCATGGACGCGGCCACCTTCACCTCGGTGCGGCTGGCCTCCGGCGCGCTGGTGCTCTGGCTCATCGCCTGGCGCCAGCCCGCCGCGAGGCCGGGCCGGCTCGCGGGCGGATGGGTGTCCGCGCTGGCCCTGTTCGCCTATGCAGAGGCTTTTTCCTTCGCCTACATCCGCCTGCCGGCCGGCACCGGCGCGCTGCTGCTGTTCGCGGCGGTGCAGATCAGCATGATCGGATGGGGCCTCGCGCGCGGCGAACGGTTCACGCGCGCGCAAACCGCCGGTTTCGCGCTCGCGGTGAGCGGCCTCGTGGCCCTGCTCGCGCCGGGACTCGCGGCGCCGCCGCTCGCGAGCGCGCTGCTGATGGTGGCGGCCGGCATCGCGTGGGCGGTGTACTCGCTGCGCGCCAAGGGCGCGGGCGATCCGACGCAGGTGACGGCCGGCAACTTCGTGCGCGCCGCGCCGCTCGCGCTGGCGGTCAGCGCCGCGATGCTGCCCTCGATGCACTGGGAGGCCACGGGCCTCGCCTGCGCGGTCGCCTCGGGCGCGCTCACCTCGGGGCTCGGCTACGTGATCTGGTATGCGGCGTTGCGCGAGCTCCGTGTGACCCGTGCCGCGACGGTGCAGCTCAGCGTGCCGGTGATCGCGGCCTTCGGCGGCGTGGCCTTCCTGGGCGAGTCCGCGAGCCTGCGGCTGGCCGTGGCGTCGGTGGCGGTGCTGGGCGGCGTCGCGATCGTGCTGCGGGTGCGCGGCCGGCATCCCGCGTCCGCGGCGGGCCTCAGGTCACCAGCCGATAACCCACCGCCGTCTCGGTGAGCAGGTGGCGCGGCTGCGCCGGATCCGCTTCGAGCTTCTGCCTCAGGTGGCCCATGTAGATGCGCAGGTAGTGGCTCTGCTCGCCGTGCGAGGGCCCCCACACCTCGCGCAGCAGCTGCCGCTGCGTGAGCACGCGCCCCGCATTGGCGACCAGCACCGACAGCAGCCGGTATTCGGTGGGCGTGAGGTGCACCTCGGCGCCCGCGCGCCGCACCAGCCGCGCACCGCGGTCGACCTCGATCTCGCCGAAGCGGAACACCGGCTCGGGCTCCTCGCCGCCGGCCGCCGCGCGCGGACGGCGCAGGTTGGCGCGCACGCGGGCGAGCAGTTCGCCGGTGCCGAAGGGCTTGGTGAGGTAGTCGTCGGCGCCGGCGTCGAGCGCGGCGATCTTGTCGGCCTCGTCGCTGCGCGCCGACAGCACGATGATCGGCACGCCCGACCAGCCGCGCACGTCGCGGATCAGGTCCACGCCGTCGCCGTCGGGCAGGCCGAGGTCGAGCACCAGCAGGTCCGGCTGGCGGGTGCCGGCCGCCGCGAGTCCTTCGCGCAGGGTGCCGGCCTCGTGCACCTGCCAGCCCTCGGCCTCCAGCGCGCCGCGCACGAAGCGGCGGATCTGGGGCTCGTCCTCGATCACGATGGCGGTGGGGCTGGGCATGGTTCAGGGCGGAAGGTCGACGGGTTCAGGCGGCGCGCGGCGCGGCAGCGTGACGGTGAATTCTGCCCCGCCACCGTCCGCGTTCGCGGCCGCGATCTGGCCGCCGTGCGCGTTCACCACCGCCTTGCAGATCGCCAGCCCCAGCCCCACGCCCGGCGTCGCCGACTCGGCCTGGCCGCGCGTGAACTTGTCGAACAGCGTCTGCTCGCGCCCCTTGAGCGCCGGCGGCAGGCCCGGGCCGTGGTCGCGCACGGCAAGCACCAGCGTGCCCTCGGGTGCATGGGCGCTCACGACGATCGGCGGCGCGCCGTACTTCGCCGCGTTCTCCAGCAGATTCGCCAGCACGCGCTCGATCAGCACGGCGTCGAACTCGACCAGCGGCAGGTCCGCCGGCAGCTCGGTGCGCACCGCCCGCTCGCCGAGCGCGGGCCGCGCGGCGCGGATGGCGGCGCCGACCACCTCTTCCACCGATTGCCAGTCGCGCCGCAGGTGGACCGCGCCGCCGGCGATGCCGCTTTCGAGCCGCGCCATGTCCAGCAGGTTGCTGACCAGCGCGTGGAGCTGGTGCGCCTGCGCCACGATCGCGCGCGCGGCCTCGTGCTGCGCATCGCCGCCAACCGGCAGTGTGTTCAGCGATTCCGCGAGCGCGATCAGCGCGGTCAGCGGCGTGCGCACGTCGTGCGAGATGGCGCCGAGCAGCGCGTTGCGCAGGCGCTCCGATTCGATCTCGACCACCGCCTGCTGCGCGACGTCGACGTAGTGCACGCGCTCCAGCGCGATCGCGATCTGCCGCGCCAGCGTGTCGAGCTGCCGCGCCTGCTCGGGGATGAGCAGCCAGCGCGGCTCGGCGGGTTCGAGCGCGAGCACGCCGCGCACCCGCATCGGGGCCTTCAGCGGCACGTAGTGCCAGGGCTGGGCCGCGAGGGTGGCGGTGGCGAGGCCGGCGGGCTGTCCGTGGCGGAAGGCCCAGTCGGCCACGCTGGCGTCGAAGCCGGGCGCGGTCTCGGGCGGGATCACGAGCCGGTCGCTGGCGTCGGTCACCAGCACCAGCGCGCGGCCGCCGAAGTGGCCTTGCACGGCGGCCGCGCCGAGCGCCGCGACCTGGCTGCTTTCGAGCGCGGCCGAGAGCTCGCGCGTGAGCTCGAAGAGCGACTGCGCACGCCGCTCGCGGCTGGCCGACACGCTCGCGGCAAAGCGCAGCCCCGCCGTGAGCTGGCCGACGAGCAGGCCGACCGCGAGCATGACCCCGAAGGTCAGCAGGTACTGCACGTCGCCGACCGCGAAGGACAGCCGCGGCGAGACGAAGAAGAAGTCGAAGGCCGCCACGTTGAGCAGCGCCGCCAGCGCCGCCGGGCCGCGTCCGAAGCGCATCGCGATGCCCACCACGCCCAGGAGGAACAGCATCACGATGTTGGCCGCCTCCAGCACGCCTTCGAGCGGCGTCGTCAGCAGCGTCACCGCGACGCTGCTCGCGGCCGCCCAGGCGTAGGCGGGCCATCGCGCGGCGCGATGGGCGCGGTCTTGCGCCGCCGGGTCGCCGCGCCGAACACCGGGCGCGCCCTGCGACAGCCGCCGCGAGCTCTCGGCCCGCGCCACTTCGACGATGTCGACGCCGGGCGCGTGGCGCGCCAGGCGGTCCGACAGGGCGCGCCGCGGCCACCCCCTCGCCCAGCCGGCGGCGGGGGACGGGCGGCCGACCACCAGCGTGGCGCAGTTGAGCCGCTGCGCCTGCGCGGCGAGCGCGGTCGCGACGTCTCCGTCGGTCAGCACGGCGGTCTCGGCGCCCAGCCCCTCCGCGAGCTGGAGCACCGCCAGGATGCGGTCGCGCTGCGCCGCGTCGAGCCGCTGCAGGCGCGGCGTCTCGACATAGGCCGCATGCCAGCGCACGTTGAGCTGGCCGGCCAGCCGCGCGGCGCTGCGCACCGTCTGCGCCGCGCCCTCGTGCGGGCCGACGCAGGCGAGGATCGCGCCGGAGGTGTTCCAGGCCGGCGGGCCGGCGTCGCCGCGCGGGCCCGACTGCTCGATGCGCCAGTCGCGCACGTCGCCTTCCACGTGCTCGGCGGTGCGGCGCAGGGCGATTTCGCGCAGCGCGATCAGGTTGCCCTTGCGAAAGAAGTTCTGCGCCGCGCGCTCCGCCTGGTGCGGCACGTAGACCTTGCCGGCCGCCAGGCGCGCAGTCAGCTCGTCGGGCGTGACGTCGACCAGCACCACTTCGTCGGCCTCGTCGAGCACCGAGTCGGGCACCGTCTCGTGCACGCGCACGCCGGTGATCGCGCCGACCGTGCCGTTCAGGCTCTCCAGGTGCTGGACATTGAGCGCCGACCAGACGTCGATGCCGGCGGCGAGCAGTTCCTGCACGTCCTGCCAGCGCTTGGCGTGGCGCGAACCCGGCGCGTTGGTGTGCGCGAGTTCGT
The DNA here is from genome assembly GCA_017744285.1 of Variovorax sp. Taxonomy (GTDB): domain Bacteria; phylum Pseudomonadota; class Gammaproteobacteria; order Burkholderiales; family Burkholderiaceae_C; genus Variovorax. The sequence goes on along the minus strand of JAGIBP010000011.1, from coordinate 14,128 downwards.
CGACCAGCAGGACCGCCGGGCGGCGCGCCAGCGCGGCGTCGAGGTCGAACTCGGCGAGCGTCCGGCCGCGATGGTCGAGCTCGCGCAGCGCAAGGACCGGGAGCCCGGCGAGCAAGGCCGCCGTCTCGCCGCGACCATGGGTCTCGGCCACGCCGACCACCACGTCGCGGCCGGCCGCCCGCTCGCGCTGCGCGGCGCTCAGCATGGCCCAGGTCTTGCCGACGCCCGCGCTGGCGCCGAAATAGATGCGCAGCCGCCCGCGCCATGCGCGCGCCTCTTCCTCGCGCAGTTGCGCGAGCAGCACGTCGGGGTCGGGGCGGGCGTCGTCGTTCATCGAATCAGGCGACGCAGCTTATGCCATGACTCAGGGCGACGGCGGCGTGTCGAGCGCCAGGTTCAGCGCCAGCACGTTCACGCGCGGCTCGCCGAAGAGACCGAACACCGGCGCCTCGGTGCGCGCATCGACGAGCGCCAGCACCTGCGCGAGCGGCAGGCCGCGCGAGCGCGCCACGCGGGGCGCCTGGTAGCGCGCGGCCGCCGGGCTGATGTGCGGATCGAGCCCGCTCGCCGAGCTGGTGACGAGGTCGATCGGCACCGGCACGGTATTGCCCGGATCGGCAGCGCGCAGCGCCTCGATGCGCGCCTGGACCGCATCGGCCAGCGCCGGGTTGAGCGGCCCCAGGTTGGCGCCGCCCGATGCGGCGGCGTTGTAGGGCATCGGCGCGGTCGCCGAGGGGCGGCCCCAGAAATGCGCGGGGTCGGTGAAGTCCTGGCCGATGAGCGTCGAACCGACCGGCTTGCCGTCGCGCACCACGAGGCTGCCGGCCGCCTGCAGCGGAAACACGGCATGTGCGACGCCGGTCACGGCAAAGGGGTAGACGATGCCCGTGATTGCGGCGAGCAGCACGAAGAGCACGACGGCGGGGCGAAGAATGTCTTTCATGATGGGGAGGTCCTCATACCAGGCCGACGGCCGCGAGCAGCCAGTCGATGAGCTTGATGCCGATGAAGGGAACCACGAGCCCGCCGAGCCCGTAGATCGCGAGGTTGCGCCGCAGCAGCGCGGCCGCGCCCACGGGCCGGTAGCGCACGCCCTTCAGCGCCAGCGGGATCAGGAACACGATCACCAATGCGTTGAAGATCACCGCCGACAGGATCGCCGAGGACGGGCTCGCGAGCCGCATCACGTTGAGCGCGCCAAGCTGCGGGTAGGTCGAGATGAAGATCGCCGGGATGATCGCGAAGTACTTCGCCACGTCGTTCGCAATCGAGAAGGTGGTGAGCGAGCCGCGCGTCATCAAAAGCGCCTTGCCGGTCTCGACCACTTCGAGCAGCTTGGTCGGGTTGGAGTCGAGGTCGACCATGTTGCCGGCTTCCTTCGCGGCCTGCGTGCCGCTGCCCATCGCCACCGCCACGTCGGCCTGCGCGAGCGCGGGCGCGTCGTTGGTGCCGTCGCCGGTCATCGCGACGAGTCGGCCGTCGGCCTGGTAGCGGCGGATCAGCGCGAGCTTGTCCTCGGGCGTGGCCTCGGCAAGGAAGTCGTCCACGCCCGCCTCGGCCGCGATCGCCGCGGCGGTGAGCTTGTTGTCGCCGGTGATCATCACCGTCTTGATGCCCATGCGGCGCAGCTCGGCGAAGCGCTCGCGGATGCCGGTCTTCACGATGTCCTTGAGCTCGACCACGCCGAGCACGCGCTCGCCCTCGGCCACCGCGAGCGGCGTGCTGCCGCGCCGCGCGACCGCGTCCGCGGCGTTCGCCAGCGCGGCCGGCATGGCGCCGCCGAGCGCCTCGACGTGGCGGCGCACGGCGTCCACCGCGCCCTTGCGCAGCACGACGGGCTCTGCGTCGAGGCTGTTCGGTTCGGCGGGCAGGTCGACGCCGCTCATGCGCGTCTGCGCGGTGAAGGGCACGATGCGCGCGCCCGGCACGGCCTCGTCGGCGGTGCCGCCGCGCCGCGCCAGATCGACGATGCTGCGGCCCTCGGGCGTCTCGTCGGCGAGCGAGGCCAGCAGCGCGGCGCGCGCCAGCCGCTCCTGCGACACGCCGGGCGCGGCGATGAACTCGCTCGCCTGCCGCGCGCCGTGCGTGATGGTGCCGGTCTTGTCGAGCAGCAGCACGTCGACGTCGCCCGCGGCCTCGACCGCGCGACCCGAGGTGGCGATCACGTTGGCCTGCATCATGCGGCTCATGCCGGCCACGCCGACGGCCGACAGCAGCCCGCCGATGGTGGTCGGGATCAGGCACACCAGCAGCGCAACCAGCGCCGTGAGCGACACCACCGTGCCCGCGCCCGCCGCGCCCACGCTGAAGACCGAGAAGGGCAGCAGCGTCGCGGTGACGACCAGGAACACCATCGTGAGCGCGACCAGCAGGATGGTCAGCGCGATCTCGTTGGGCGTCTTCTGGCGCCGCGCGGCCTCGACCATGCCGATCATGCGGTCGAGGAACGATTCGCCCGGGTTCACCGAGATGCGCACCACGAGCCAGTCGGACAGCACCCGCGTGCCGCCGGTGACGGCCGAGAAGTCGCCGCCCGACTCGCGCACCACCGGTGCCGATTCGCCGGTGATCGCGCTCTCGTCGACCGAGGCCACGCCTTCGATCACCTCGCCGTCGAGCGGGATCACGTCGTGCGCCTCGACCAGCACCACGTCGCCGCGGCGCAGATCGGTCGCCTTCACCGGGCCCCAGTGGGCGCCGGGGAAAGGCTCGGCCATCTTCTTGGCCCAGGTGTCCTTGCGCAGCCCGCGCAGCGACGCGGCCTGCGCCTTGCTGCGGCCTTCGGCCAGCGCTTCCGCGAAGTTGGCGAAGAGCACCGTGAACCACAGCCAGACGGACACCGCGAGCACGAAGCCCGGCGGCATGCCGGTCTCGCCGGGGAAGCTCAGCGAATGCACCCACAGCAGCGTCGTGAGGATGCTGCCCACGTAGACGATGAACATCACCGGGTTGCGCCACTGCACGCGCGGGCTCAGCTTGGTGACCGCGCCCCAGAGCGCCGGCCGCACGAGCGCGGCGTCGAACAGGGAAAGGGAAGTCTTGGTTGTCGTCATGGCGTTCATCACTTCCAGAGCATCAGGTGCTCGACGACCGGACCCAGCGCCAGCGCGGGCACGTAGTTGAGCAGCCCCACCAGCAGCACGGTGCCGATCAGCAGCGCGACGAACAGCGGTCCGTGCGTGGGCATCGTGCCGGCGGTGACGGGAATGCGCTTCTTCGCCGCCAGCGCGCCCGCGATCGCGAGCACCGGCACGATCACGCCGAAGCGGCCGAACCACATCGCCAGCGCGAGCAGCCCGTTGTAGAAGGGCGTGTTGGCCGAGAGGCCCGCAAAGGCACTGCCGTTGTTGTTGGCGGCCGAGGTCAGCGCATACAGCACTTCGGAGAAGCCATGCGCCCCCGGGTTGGCGATGCCCGCGCGGCCGGCGTCCGCGATCACGGCGACGGCGGTGCCCGCGAGCACCAGGATCGGCGTGACGAGGATCGCGATCGAGGTCAGCTTCATCTCGCGCACCTCGATCTTCTTGCCGAGGTACTCCGGCGTGCGGCCGATCATGAGCCCCGCGATGAAGACCGCGAGGATCGCGAAGATCAGCATGCTGTAGAGCCCCGTGCCGACGCCGCCGAAGACCACTTCGCCGAGCTGCATCAGCACCATCGGCACCATGCCGCCGAGCGGCGTGAAGGCATCGTGCATCGCGTTCACCGCGCCGCAGGACGCGGCGGTGGTGACTGCGGCGAAGAGGCTCGACGCCGCGATCCCGAAGCGCACTTCCTTGCCTTCCATGTTGCCGCCGGACTGCAGCGCGCTCGCCGTGGGGTCCGCGCCGAGCGCGCCCAGCAGCGGGTTGCCGGCCTGTTCGGCCGGGATGACGACGAGGACCGCCGCGACGAACAGCACCGCCATCGCCGCGAGCACCGCCCAGCCCTGGCGCCGGTCGCCGACCACGCGGCCGAACGCGAAGCACAGCGCGGCCGGGATCAGGAAGATCGCCAGCATCTGCGCGAAGTTGGCGAGCGCGGTCGGGTTCTCGTAGGGGTGCGCCGAATTCGCGTTGAAGAAGCCGCCGCCGTTGGTGCCGAGCATCTTGATGGCCTCCTGCGAAGCCACCGGGCCCATCGCGAGCGTCTGCGTGGCGTGCTCGAGCGTGGTCACGCCCTGGTAGGCGTCGAAATTCTGGATCACCCCCTGCCCCACGAAGAAGAGCGCGAGCACGAAGGAGAGTGGCAGCAGCAGCCACAGCGTGATGCGCGTCATGTCGACCCAGAAGTTGCCGACCCGGCCCTCGCCGTCGGTGCGGCGCGCCGCGAAGCCGCGCGCCAGCGCGAACGCGACCGCGATGCCCGTGGCCGCCGAGAGGAAGTTCTGCACCGCGAGCCCGAGCATCTGCGTGAGATAGCTCATCGTCGATTCGCCGGCATAGCCCTGCCAGTTGGTGTTCGAGACGAAGCTCACCGCGGTGTTGAAGGCCGAGTCCGGCGGCACCGCCGGCAGGCCCGCCGGATTGAGCGGCAGCCAGCCTTGCACGCGCTGCAGCCCATAGACGGCGAGCGCTCCGAGCGTGTTGAACGCGAGCAGCGCGAGCGCATAGCGGCGCCAGTGCATCGACCGATCGGGCGCCGTGCCCGCGAGCCTGTAGAGCGGCGCTTCGGCCGCCAGCATCCAGCGCGGCAGCCGCCCTTCGCAAAGCGCAGCAAGACAGCGCCCGAGCGGCCAGGCCAGCGCGACGAGCACCACGAGAAAGAGGGCCAGCAAGACCCAGGCGGACGTGTTCACCTCAAAACTCCTCCGCGCAGATCAGCGCAAAGACGAGATAGGCGAACAGGACCACGGCCAGCAGTCCGCCGAAGCCGTAGAGGATTTCAAGGCTGATCACGGCCGGGCCCTCCGCGGCGCGTCGAGCTTGGCGAGCCCCGCCGTCATCGCCGCCATTGCGCCCCAGAAGAGCGCCAGCGCGGCCAACCACACGATGTCCATTTCGATTCACTCCTGCATGCGAGACAAGGCAGCCAGTCTCGGCAGGCGCGCATAAAAACGGCAAACAGACTCGGTGGGGGGCCGTAAAGAAAGCGTAAACGCCGCCCCTTCGGAGCCTGCGGGCCTCGCGTCCCGGATTCCCGACCCGGTACGGCGGGCATCTCGAACGGAGAAGGCCGGGGCGGCGTCGATGCGGCACACTCCGGCGCTTTGTGCGCCGGGCGCCGGCGCCATTCCACGACGAGACACCATCGATGATCCGCAAGCTCCTCACCCTCTGCACCCTGGCGCTGGCCTTTGCCGCCACCGCCCACGCCGACACCTATCCCTCCAAGCCGATCCGCATGATCGTGCCCTTCCCGCCTGGCGGCGGCACCGACATCCTTTCGCGGCTGGTGGCCAACAAGCTCACCGAGACGAGCAAGTGGACCGTGGTGCCCGACAACCGGGGCGGCGCGGGCGGCACCCTCGGCATCAGCGAGGCGGTGCGCGCCGCGCCCACGGGCTACGAGATGGTGATGGGCCAGAAGGACAACCTTGCCGTCGCGCCCTGGCTCTACAAGAAGCTGAGCTACGACCCGACCAAGGACCTCGTGCCCGTGGCGCACGTGGGCTACACGCCGGTGATCATCGTCACGCGCACCGAATCGAAGTTCAAGACGCTGGCCGACGTGGTGAACGCCGCGCGTGCGAATCCCGACGCCATCACCTACGGCTCGCCGGGCAACGGCACCACCATCCACCTGGCGGGCGAAGTCTTCAAGAACGCGGCCGACATCAAGATCCGCCACGTGCCCTACAAGGGCTCCAACCCGGCGATGATGGACGTGCTGGCCGGCAACGTCGACCTGATGGTGTCGTCGGTGCCGTCGGCCATGGCCCAGATCAAGGCCGGCAAGCTGCGCCCGCTGGCCGTGACTTCGCTGCGCCGCAGCAGCTCGCTGCCCGACGTGCCGACCGTGGCCGAGCTGGGCTACAAGGGCTTCGACGTGAGCACCTGGTATGGCCTGTTCATGCCCGCCGGCACGCCCAAGGACATCGTCGCCAAGGTCAACACCGAGGTGAACAAGCTGCTCGCCACCCAGTCGATGAAGGACGCCATCATCGAACAGGGCGTCGAGCCGCAGGCCATGACGCCCGAACAGTTCGGTGCGCTGCTGAAGAACGACTACACGAAGAGCAAGGCGGTCGTCGAGTCCTCGGGCGCGACGATTGAGTAACGCCCCCTAGTCGCGCACGTCGGCGACGGGCTTGCTGCCGAAGTCGGCGCGGGCCAGGTAGGCGAGCACCTTCTGCGCCGCGGTGGCCGGCGCGTCGAGCAGCCCATCGGCCTTGAGGCGCTCGAAGCGCACGCGGTCGGGGAACATCGCGGCGTCGGCGCCGCGCAGCTCCACCTGCATGTCGGTGTCGATCACCCCGGGCGCGAGCGACACGATCCGCGCCGCGCCAGGGCCCTTTTCCTCCAGGGCCACGGCACGCGAGAAGTGATCCATGCCGGCCTTCGCGGCGCAATAAGGCGCCTGGCTGCCCATCGCGTTGCGGCCCAGGCCCGACGAGATGTTGAGCACCTTGCGCTCGGCACGCCAGCCCTTGGTCGCACGCAGGAACGCGGCCGTGAGCAGCATCGCGGACTCCAGGCCGACACGCAGGGCCTGCGACAGTTCCGCGGGATCGGCTTCCGACAGCGGCCGCACCCGTCCCACCGTGCCGGCGTTGTTGATCAGGGTGGCGCTGTCGAAAGACGCCGCATCGAGCCCCTCCAGCCAGTCCGACAGGCGGGCGGCAGCCGCCACGGGCTTGCCGAGGTCGAGTTGCCACTGCGTGAGTTCGGCCCCGGCCTCTCGCGCCAGCGCGGCGAGCGCATCGTCGCCGCCGCGCGAAATGCACAGCAGGCGCCCGCCCGGTTGCAGGAGCTGTTCGGCCATGGCGCGCCCGAGGCCGCGCGAGGCGCCGGTGATGACGGTGAGATGCGAAGAAGTCATGATCGATTTCGTGAGAAACATCTTGCGGACGACATGACCGCGGACGCGATGGTATCGGTGCGCCGACTAAAATTGGAGGCCTTCTCCGTCCGACCGCTGATGCCCACCCACTACCAAGCCGCGAGCGAATCCAGCCACTTCGCGCAGCGCTTCGGACTGTCCTTCCGGCCGGCACCGTCCACGGTGCGGCCGGGCGAGCAGGGCCACTTCGTGCGGCGCCCGCGCGCCGATGACAAGGGCAACGTGCCGCGGCAGCGCTTCGAGGTCGCCCCAGGCCGCTGGGGACTGATCCCGCTGTTCTCCAAGGACGGCCAGGACCCGGACACCTTCGAGGCGCGCAGCGAGACCGCCGCCGCCGAGCGCAACTTCTACCAGCCCTGGAAGCGCGGCCATCGCTGCGTGATCCTTGCAGGCGCGATCTTCCAGCCGGCCGAGGGCGCCGGCGCGCAGGTGCGCGTCTCGCGCTCCGACGGCGAACCGCTCGCGCTCGCCGGCCTCTGGAACGGCTGGCGCTCGCCCGCCGGCGACTGCGTGGAGAGCTTCGCGCTGCTGACCTTCGGCGCCCCCGGCCGCCCCGAGCTGCGGCGCGCGGTGATCCTGCGCGATGCCTGGATCGACGACTGGCTCCACTGCCCCGTGGAAGAAACCGCGGCCTACCTGCGGCCCTACGCCGACGACAAGCTGGTGCGGCAGGCGCTGCCCGGCAACGAATCCTAGTTCCCGCTCGTTCGGTGGGCGCGCAGCGCCGCCAGATCGAGCACGCGGAGGCCACCGTACTCGACCCGGATCGCGCCCTGCGCCTGCAGCGTGCGCAGCGCTTCGTTCACGCGCTGGCGCGACAGTCCGATCAGGTAGGCCAGCTCCTGCTGCGTGATGCGCAGCAGTTCGCCCACGCCCGGGAACAGCACCGGGTTGAACAGCGCCGCGAGGTTGCGTGCCACCCGGGCGTCGGGGTTGTTGAGCCGGTCCGCCTCGCGCGCCGCGATGAACTGGCCGACCCGCTCGTTGAGCTGGTTCATCACGAAGCGATTGAAGCCGATGGAGTGATCGAGCAGCCAGTGAAAGTCGTCCACCGGCAAGCCCGCCACCACGCTGCGCCGCAGCGCCTGGATGTTGTAGCGGTAGGGCTCGCGCTTGAGCGCCGTGCCCTCGCCGAACCAGCCGCCCGGCGGCAGGCCGCTGTAGGTCATCGAGGTGCCGTCGGCGTTGTCGTTGCTCATCTTGAGCAGGCCCTCGACCACGCCGAACCAGTAGGTGGGCGGGCGCCCGATGCGGCAGACCAGGTCACCCGGCTCGGCCTCGCCGACCACCACCGCGGCCTCGGCGCGGCGGCGCTCGACCGCGCCCAGCGTGTGCAGCCAGGGGATGTTGTCGAGCTCTTCGGGGGTGGCCGGACGCACCCGGTCGCGCAGCGTGGAAGTGCCGGTGGGCTGGCCGGAAAGCATCGGGAAACTCCGGGGAGTAGTGTCCCTAGGATTGTCGTCGTAACGACAAGTTGACGTCAAAGTGTGGGTCTACAGTCCGCCCCATCGTGCAGACCACAGCCAACACTTTTCCTCGTTTGCTGCAAGGCCATGCCCAGCGGCAACCCGAATCGCCTGCAGTGCGCGAGAAAGATCTCGGCATCTGGCAGACCTGGAGCTGGTCGCGCGTGGCGCGCGAGGTGCGCGAGATCGCCTGCGGGCTCGCCAGCCTCGGCTTCGAGGCCGGGGGCAACCTTGCGATCGTCGGCGCCAACCGGCCGCACCTGTACATGGCGATGGTCGCGGCGCAGAGCCTGCGCGGCGTGCCGGTGCCGCTCTACCAGGATGCGGTGGCGGGCGAGATGGTCTTCATGCTCGACGATGCGGCGGTCGAGTTCGTGATCGCCGAGGACCAGGAGCAGGTGGACAAGCTGCTCGAATGCCGCGACCTCCAGAAGGACAGGCAGCGGCCCGCGATCCGCCACATCGTCTACGACGACCCGCGCGGGCTGCGCCACTACGACCAGCACGGCCTGATGAGCTACGAGAAGCTCTGCGAGCTCGGCCGCGCGTGGGATGCCGCGAACCCCGGCGCCTTCGATGCCGCGGTGGCCGCGGGCGAGCCGACCGACGTGGCGGTGATCCTCTACACCTCGGGCACCACCGGACGCCCCAAGGGCGTGTGCCAGACGCACGCGAGCTTCATCGCGGCGGGGCGCGGCGGCGTCGAGACCGACCGGCTCGGCCCTGGCGACAACATCATGAGCTACCTGCCGATGGCCTGGGTCGGCGACCACCTGTTCTCGGTCGCGCAGTGGCTGGTGGGGGGCTTCACGCTCAACTGCCCGGAGTCGTCCGAGACGGTGATGAACGACATGCGCGAGATCGGGCCGAGCTACTACTTCGGCCCGCCGCGCACCTTCGAGGGCCTGCTCACCGCGGTGTCGATCCGCATGGAAGACGCGGCCGCGCCCAAGCGCTGGCTCTATGCGAAGTTCATGGCGCATGCGCGCCGGGTGGGGGCCGACATCCTGAATGGCGCACCGGTCGGCCTCGGCGACCGGCTGCTCTACAAGCTGGGCGACCTGATGATCTACGGCCCGCTGCGCAACGTGCTCGGCATGAGCCGCATCCGCGTGGCCTACACGGCGGGCGCCGCGATCGGGCCGGACCTGTTCCGCTTCTACCGCTCGATCGGCGTGAACCTCAAGCAGTTCTACGGCCAGACCGAGACCTGCGCCTACGTGTGCCTGCAGCAGGACGGCAAGGTCAAGCTGCAGACCGTGGGCAGCGCCGCGCCGGGCATCGAGCTCAGGATCGCGCCGGACGGCGAGGTGCTGGTGCGCGGCGTCTCGGTGCTCAAGGAGTACTACAGGCGCCCCGACGCGACCGCCGAGGTGCTCGATGCCGACGGCTTCTTCCACACCGGCGACGCGGGCGTGCTCGATGCCGAAGGCCATTTGCGCATCATCGACCGCGCGAAGGACGTGGGCCGCATGGCCGCGCCAGAGGGCGCGGCGGCCGGCGCGATGTTCGCGCCCAACTACATCGAGAACAAACTCAAGTTCTTCCCGCAGATCAAGGAAGCGGTGTGCTTCGGGCACGAGCGCGACGAGGTCTGCGCCTTCATCAACATCGACTACGAGGCGGTGGGCAACTGGGCCGAGCGGCGCGGACTGCCGTACGGCGGCTATGTCGACCTCGCGGGCAAGCCCGAGGTGCTCGCGCTGGTGGCCGAGTGCATCGAAAAGGTCAACGCCGACCTCGCGGCCGAGGAAGGCATGGCCGACACGCAGATCGCGCGCTTCCTCGTCCTGCACAAGGAGCTGGACCCCGACGACGACGAACTCACCCGCACCCGCAAGGTGCGGCGCGGCTTCATCGCCGACAAGTACGCCGTGCTGGTCGATGCGCTCTACGGCGGGAAGAAAGAGCAGTTCGTCCAGACGCAGGTGAAGTTCGAGGATGGGCGCACCGGTGTCGTGAGCGCGACGCTCAAGGTCGTCGACGCCAAGCGCTTCGCACCGCTGAAGGCCGCCGCATGAGCGCTCGAAGAATCGGCGACGTCATCCTCGACGTCCAGAACATTTCCCTGAGCTTCGGCGGCGTGAAGGCGCTGACGGACATCAGCTTCAACGTGCGCGAGCACGAGGTGCGCGCCATCATCGGCCCGAACGGCGCGGGCAAGAGTTCGATGCTCAATTGCATCAACGGCGTCTACCAGCCGCAGCAGGGCTCGATCACCTTCCGCGGCCGGCAGTTCAAGCACATGAACTCGCGCCAGGTCGCCGAGATGGGCGTGGCGCGCACCTTCCAGAACCTCGCGCTCTTCAAGGGCATGAGCGTGCTCGACAACATCATGACGGGCCGCAACCTCAAGATGAAGAGCGGCCTGCTCGCGCAGGCGCTGCGCTGGGGGCCGGCCGAGCGCGAGGAGCTCGCGCACCGCGAGTTCGTCGAGCGCATCATCGATTTCCTCGAGATCCAGCTGCACCGAAAGACCCCCGTGGGCCGCCTGCCCTACGGCCTGCAAAAGCGCGTCGACCTCGGCCGCGCGCTCGCGATGGAGCCGCAGGTGCTGCTGCTCGACGAGCCGATGGCCGGCATGAACGTGGAGGAAAAGCAGGACATGAGCCGCTTCATCCTCGACGTCAACGACGAGTTCGGCACCACCATCGTGCTGATCGAGCACGACATGGGCGTGGTGATGGACATCTCGGACCGCGTGGTGGTGCTCGACTACGGCAAGAAGATCGGGGACGGCACGCCCCATGAAGTGCGCAGCAATGCGGATGTGATCCGGGCTTACCTGGGGACGGAGCACTAGATGAGGCTGACTTTCCTATGCAGGTTCGGCGTTTGGGGGTGGGGGCGGGATCGCGCCGACGGTGTGCTCTGCTCCGCGAATGTCCCCCGGGCCTTCGGCCCTCCTCCTTTATTTCGCTGCGCAGAGCACACCCTCGTCGCGATCCGTCAGGAGCGTTGTGATCGACCGGCACCACGGACCTGTCCCGTGGCGAGGGCGTGGGGTGGTCCCCGTAGCGAAATAAAGGAGGAGGCCGAAGGCCGGGGGACATTCGCGGAGGGGATCACCCCGCGCCCTCGCCACGCACCCGGAAACCCGACCCCAACGATGGAGCACTGAATGGGCTTCTTCCTCGAAACCCTCTTCGGCGGCCTCATGGTCGGCATGCTGTATTCGCTGATCGCGATCGGCTTCGTGCTGATCTACAAGGCCTCGGGCGTCTTCAACTTCGCGCAGGGTGCGATGGTGCTGTTCGCGGCGCTCGCGATGGCGCGCTTCTCCGAATGGATCCCGAAGTGGCTCGGCTTCGAGAACCCGATCCTTGCCAACCTGCTGGCCTTCGTCGCCGCGATGGCGGTGATGGTCGCGGTGGCCTGGCTCATCGAGCGGCTGGTGCTCGGCAAGCTGGTCAACCAGGAAGGCATCACGCTCCTGATGGCCACGCTCGGCATCGCGTACTTCCTCGACGGGCTGGGCCAGTCGATCTTCGGCAACGACATCTACAAGATCGACGTCGGCATGCCCAAGGACCCGCTGATGGTGCTCGAGAACGTCTTCGAGGGCGGCCTGCTGCTGAACAAGGAAGACCTGATCGCCGCCGTGATCGCCGCCGCGCTGGTGGCGGTGCTCGCGCTCTTCTTCCAGAAGACCTCGACCGGCCGTGCGCTGCGCGCGGTGGCCGACGACCACCAGGCCGCGCAGTCGATCGGCATCCCGCTCAACCGCATCTGGGTGATCGTGTGGTCGGTCGCGGGCTTCGCGGCGCTCGTGGCCGGGATCATCTGGGGCTCGAAGCTCGGCGTGCAGTTCTCGCTCTCGCTGGTCGCGCTCAAGGCGCTGCCGGTCGTGATCCTCGGCGGGCTCACGTCGATTCCGGGCGCGATCGTCGGCGGGCTCCTGATCGGCGTCGGCGAGAAGCTCTCGGAGATCTATCTCGGGCCGATGCTCGGCGGCGGCATCGAGATCTGGTTCGCGTATGTGCTCGCGCTCGTGTTCCTGCTGGTCAGACCCCAGGGTTTGTTCGGCGAAAAAATCATCGATCGGGTCTGACCATGCTCTATCGCGAGAACGGCCAGTTCAAGTCGAGCTACCGCGCCGACCAGCAGATCTTCCCGATCCGCCAGGACCGCATCGCGATCCTCGCGCTGCTGGTGGTCGCCTTCGCGGTCGTGCCGGCAGTGGCGTCGGACTACTGGTTCCGCGCGATCCTGATTCCCTTCCTGATCCTCTCGCTCGCCGCGCTCGGGCTCAACATCCTGGTGGGCTACTGCGGGCAGATCTCGCTGGGCACCGGCGCCTTCATGGCGGTGGGCGCGTATGCGGCCTACAACTTCCACGTGCGCATCGAAGGCATGCCGCTCATCGCCTCGCTGCTGCTCGGCGGGCTGTGCGCCACCGCGGTCGGCGTGCTGTTCGGCATTCCGAGCCTGCGCATCAAGGGGCTCTACCTCGCGGTGGCCACCCTGGCCGCGCAGTTCTTCATCGACTGGGCCTTCCTGCGCATCAACTGGCTCACCAACAACTCGGCCTCGGGCTCGGTATCGGTCTCGGGCCTGAACCTCTTCGGCCTGCCGGTGGAAACGGCCGCGCAGAAGTACCTGCTGTGCCTCACGCTGCTCGCGGTGTTCGCGCTCTTGGCAAAGAACCTGGTGCGCAGCGCCATCGGCCGCGAGTGGATGGCGATGCGCGACATGGACGTGGCGGCGGCCGTCATCGGCATCCGGCCGGTGTACGCCAAGCTCTCGGCCTTCGCCGTGAGCTCGTTCATCGTCGGCGTGGCGGGCGCGCTGTGGGGCTTCGTGCACCTGGGCACCTGGGAGCCGGCGGCCTTCAACATCGACCGCTCGTTCCAGCTGCTCTTCATGGTGATCATCGGCGGGCTGGGCTCGATCATGGGCAGCTTCTTCGGCGCGGCCTTCATCGTGCTGCTGCCGATCCTGCTCAACAACCTGCCGGGGTGGTTCGGCATCTCGATGTCGACCGCGTTCGCCTCGCACCTCGAATTCATGATCTTCGGCGCGCTGATCGTCTTCTTCCTGATCGTCGAGCCGCACGGCCTCGCGCGGCTGTGGTCGACGGCCAAGGAAAAGCTGCGCCTATGGCCCTTCCCGCATTAACCACAAGGAGACTGGCATGAAACTGAAATCGCTCGCCCTGGCCGCCGTCGCGGCCGCCACCGTCGGTGCATCGCTGGCGCCTTCGCTCGCGCAGGCGCAGGCCAAGGAACAGTTCTTCCCGCTGCTGGTCTACCGCACCGGCCCCTATGCGCCGAACGGCACGCCGTGGGCCAACGGCAAGCAGGACTACATCAAGCTCATCAACGCCACCGGCGGCATCAACGGCGTGAAGATCAGCTATGAAGAGTGCGAGACCGGCTACGCGACCGACAAGGGCGTCGAGTGCTACGAACGCCTGAAGGACAAGGGCGCGAGCCTGATCGACCCGCAGGCCACCGGCATCACCTTCGCGCTGACCGACAAGGCGCCCGGCGACAAGATCCCGCTGCTGACGCTGGGCTACGGCCTCTCGGCGTCGCAGGACGGCAACGTCTTCAAGTGGAACTTCCCGCTGATGGGCAGCTACTGGACCGCGGCCGACATCCTCATCCAGCACATCGCGAAGAAGGAAGGCGGCGCCGACAAGCTCAAGGGCAAGAAGATCGCGCTGGTCTACCACGACT
>JAGIBP010000010.1:83166-100593 GCA_017744285.1 Variovorax sp. | reverse complement strand
TCGCCGGGCGTCTCGTCCTCGATCTGCGTCTTGAAGCCCTTGCGCTCGGCGTACTTGAGGTACTGGCGCAGCAGCATGCTGGCCCAGTCGCAGGCTTCGGTGCCGCCGGCGCCGGCCTGGATGTCGACGAAGGCGTTCAGCGGATCGGCCGGGTTGTTGAACATCCGGCGGAATTCGAGCTGCTTGATGTCGGCTTCGAGCTTGGCGGCGTCGTCGGCGATGGCCTGCAGGCCGTCCATGTCGCCTTCTTCCTTCGACATCTCGTACAGCTCGGTGTTGTCCGAGAGCCCGCTGGTGAGCCGGTCGATGGTGACGACCACGTCATCCAGCGACTTCTTTTCCTTGCCCAGTTCCTGGGCCTTCTTGGGATCGTTCCAGACGTTGGGATCTTCGAGCGATGCGTTGACCGTCCTCAGACGTTCGGCCTTGGCATCGTAGTCAAAGATACCTCCGGAGGTCGACGGTCCGGGCGCTCAGGTCAGCAAGAGTGGCGCCGATTTGGTTGATTTGCTCTGCATCCATGGGGTGTCCTGACGGTGTTCGGGGAAAACCGCGCATTTTCTCATGCCGGGCATGGCCGGGTCCGCGGCAGGGCGGGGCGCCGGCAGGGGCTTCAGGCGGCGAGGAATTCCTCGATCAGCGCGGCCACGCGGGCGGGCTGGTCGTGGTGCAGCATGTGGCCGGCGTCCTCCACGCGGGCGACGCGCGCGTCGGGAACCTTCTTCAGGCGCTCGTGGTACTCGCCCAGCGAATACCGGTCCTTCCACCACTTGGCGAGGCTGTCGTCGGAGGCCTCGACCGCGAGCACCGGCGCGGCGATGGCGGCATAGAGCGCCAGCATCTCGTCGACCCGGAAGATGTGGGCGTTGATGATCTTGTGCGCCGGATCGCCGAGGATTTCCCAGCGCTCGCCGCCCTCGGCGTGGGGCTTCGCGGCCGACCAGTGCGCGGCGAGCCAGTCGGCCTTGTCCTGGGACAGGCGCGGGTTGGTCTTCATGAGCCGGCGCGCGACGCCGTCGACCGCCGAATAGCGCGCGAGGTCCATCTCGCCGCGGTGCAGGCGCTTGAGCTCGTCGATCCATTGGCCGTAGCGCGCGGGGGCCTGCTCGGGCTTCACGGCCGGCATGCCGAAGCCCTCGAGGTTGACCAGCCGCCGGATGCGCTGCGGCCGCACGCCCGAATACTGCATGGCGACGTTGCCGCCCATGCTGTGGCCCACGAGATCGACCGGCCGGTCGCCCGCGTAATGGTCGAGCAGCCAGTCGAGGTCGGCCAGGTAGTCCGGCAGCCAGTAGTTGTCGACCGGGCCGCCGTCGGTCAGGCCGAAGCCTCGCCAGTCGGGCGCGATGATCCAGCGCTCGCCGGCCATGGCGTCGACCACGAACTGCCACGAGGCCGCGACGTCCATCCAGCCGTGCAGCAGCACGAGCGGCGGCCGCTCGACGGAGCGCTCGCCCCACTGGCGCACGTGATAGCGGAGGTTGCGGACGGGGACGAATTCGCTGCGCGAGACACGGAGGGCTTGGTACATCGGGCCAGGATGATACGGACGGGCGGTCCGCCGCGCAGTCCTGTGGACGACACGGACAGGGCCAGCAGGTAGCATTTCGCCCATGCAAAAAATCAAGCTTGGTCAGAGCGACCTCCATGTCACGCCGATCTGCCTCGGCACCATGACTTTCGGCGAGCAGGTCGACGAACCCACCGCCCACGCCATCATGGACCGCGCGCTCGAGCGCGGCATCGACTTCCTCGACACGGCCGAGATGTACGCGGTGCCCGCCCGCCAGGAGACCTTCGGCGCCACCGAGACCATCATCGGCAACTGGCTCGCGAAGAACCCCGGCCTGCGTCAGAAGATCGTTCTGGCGAGCAAGGTGGCCGGCCCCTCGCGCGGGATGCCCTGGGTGCGCGAAGGCAGCGGCATGACGCCGGCCGACATCGCCGCCTCGTGCGAGGCCAGCCTCAAGCGGCTCAAGACCGACGTGATCGACCTCTACCAGATCCATTGGCCGGAGCGCCACGTGCCGGCGTTCGGCTCGATCTACTACGACCCGGCGAAGGAGAAGTCGGCCACCTCGATCCACGAGCAGCTCGAAGCGCTCGGCAAGCTGGTCAAGGCCGGCAAGGTGCGGGCGATCGGCCTGTCGAACGAAACCCCCTACGGCGTGCATGAATTCGTCCGCCTCGCGGAACAGCACGGCCTGCCGCGCGTGGCGAGCGTGCAGAACGTCTACTGCCTGATCAGCCGCGGGCTCGAGAACGGCCTGGATGAAACCATGCACCGCCTCGGCGTGTCGCTCCTGGCGTATTCGCCGCTGGCCTTCGGCCTTCTGACCGGCAAGTACGACCAGGGCGGCACCGTGGGGCCGGGCGCGCCCGCCGGCGCGCGCATTTCCAGCTATGAATCGGTGCGCAAGCAGCGCTGGGGCCGCGCCGACGCGCTGGCGGCAGCCCGCCGCTACAACGCCCTCGCACGGGCGCACGGCCTGACGCCGGCGAAGATGGCCTTGGCGTTCTGCTACACCAAGTGGCAGGTGGCAAGCACCATCATCGGCGTGACTTCGGTCGCGCAGCTCGACGAGGACCTGGACGCATGGGGCACCACGCTGTCGCCGGAGCTCCTGGCGGAAATCGACCAGATCCGCTGGGAAATGCGCGACCCCGCTGCATGAGCAAGAAGACCCACGTCTCCGAAACGCCCGCGACCCAGCTGTTGCGGGCGAACGGCGTCGCGTTCACCGAGCATCCGTACGACTACGTCGAGCACGGCGGTGCGCAGCACAGCGCCCAGGTGCTGGGCTTCGATCCGTTCACGGTGGTCAAGACACTCGTGATGCAGGACCAGGATGCCAAGCCCCTGATCGTGCTCATGCACGGCAACCGCACGGTGTCGACCAAGAACCTCGCGCGGCAGATCGGCGCGAAGTCGGTCGAGCCCTGCAAGCCGGAGGTCGCGAACCGCCACAGCGGCTACCTGGTGGGTGGCACCTCGCCCTTCGGCACGCGGCGCGCTATGCCGGTCTACATCGAGTCGACCATCCTGGAGCTGCCGCGCATCGCGATCAACGGCGGCCGCCGCGGCTACCTGGTCGGCATCGACCCCCAGGTCTGCGTGAAGCTGCTCGACGCCCGGCCGGTGCAATGCGCGCTGGCAGAATAGCCGGCTGCCTCGCTGGGAGGCGAGCCGCCGGGTTTGCCGGCCCGGAGACACCGTGAGTTCCTACCTTCCTACGATCGTCGCGATCGTCCTGTCCTACCTGCTGGGTTCCCTTTCGTTCGCCATCATCGTGAGCAAGGCGCTCGGCATGGCCGACCCGCGCAGCTACGGCAGCAAGAACCCCGGCGCCACGAACGTGCTGCGTTCGGGCAACAAGGGCGCCGCGCTGGCGACGCTGCTGCTCGACGCGCTCAAGGGCTGGCTGCCGGTGTTCCTGGTCCAGCACTTCGGTTCCGCCTGGGACCTGGGGCAAGGCGTGGCCGCGGTGGCCGGGTTCGCCGCCTTCCTCGGGCACCTGTATCCGGTGTTCTTCGGATTCCAGGGCGGCAAGGGCGTGGCCACGGCGGCCGGCGCGCTGGTCGGCATCGACTGGCTGCTGGGCCTGGCTACCGGGTGCACCTGGCTCATCATCGCCGTCTTCTTCCGCTACTCCTCGCTGGCCTCCATCGTCGCGGCCTTCTTCGCGCCGGCCTACTACCTCATCGGCGGACGCATCGCGTGGCCGCTCGACCTCACGGTGCTGCTTTCGCTCGTCTGCATCAGCCTGCTGCTGATCTGGCGCCACCGCGAGAACATCCGCCGGCTGGCGGCCGGCACCGAATCGAAGCTTGGCGCCAAGTCGAAGCAATAAAGGAAGGAGCACGACATGGGAACCCTCCAGCGCTTTCACGTCGGGCCCCGCCTGAGCGAAATGGCGGTGCATAACGGCACCGTCTACCTGGCCGGGCAGGTGGCCGACGACACCACGCAGGACATCCGCGGACAGACCGCGCAGGTGCTTGCGATGGTCGACCGCCTCCTCGCCGAGGCCGGCAGCGACAAGACGCGCATCCTCATGACGCAGATCTTTCTTGCGGACATCCACGAGATCGGGACCATGAACGAGGTCTGGGATGCGTGGATTGCCGCGGGCCACACGCCGCCGCGCGCGACCGTGCAGGCCGCGATGGCAGACCCGGGCTACCGGATCGAGATCGTCGTCACGGCCGCCGTCGGCTAGCCCGACCTCACGCAGCGCGGCCATGCAACTCACAGCCCGGCAATTCGTCCTGCTCGCAGCGCTGACCGTCGCGTGGGGCTTCAACTGGCCCATCATGAAGCTGGGCGTCACCGACTATCCGCCGCTCGCCTTTCGCGCCATCTCGTTGTGGCTCGGCCTGCCGGTGCTGGCCATCGCGCTGGCGGCCACGAAAACGCCATTCAAGGTGGCGCGGCGCGACTGGCCCGAACTGCTCCTGCTGGCGGCGACCAACATGTTCATCTGGCACGCGTGCATCATCGTGGCGGTCAAGGGGCTCACGAGCGGGCGCTCGGCGATCCTGGGCTACACGATGCCGGTGTTCTCGGCGGTGATCGGCGCCGTGTTCTTCTCGGCGGTACTCACGCGCCGCGCCTGGCTGGGGGTGATGGCGTGCGCCCTGGGCGTCGGCCTCTTGCTGTGGCACGAGTTCACGCATCTGTCGGGCCGGCCCGAGTACGTCGTGCTGGCCCTGGTGGCGGCGGCCACCTGGGCGCTGGGCACACAGCTGCTGCGGCGAACGCGCATCGAGGCGCGCACGCTCACGCTCTCCTTCTGGATGACGGCGCTCACGGCCGTCGTGATGACGCTGCTGTCGATGGGCTTCGAGATGCCGCAATGGCACATGCCCGGCAGCGCCACGTGGGCGGGGATTCTCTACAACGCGGTGCTGATCTTCGGCTTCGCGCATGCCGCGTGGTTCTTTCTCGCGCGGGGCCTGCCCCCGGTGGCCTCGACCCTCAGCGTGATGCTGATCCCGGTGCTTGGCGTGTTCAGCGGGGCGATCCTGCTGGGCGAGAAGGTGTACTGGCAGGACTGGACCGCCATCGTGCTGATGGTGGCCTCCATCGCGTCGGTCCTGTGGCCCGCGCGCGAGGGCATGCCGTCGCCGCAGGACACCGGCGCGGCGCGCGCCGAAGGCTAGTAGCGCTTCTCGAGCACCATCTGGTCGGCATCGCGCCGCATCGAGAAGCGGCCGATGAAGCTGTTGCCCAGCAGCACGAAGGGCATTGGCTGCTGCGACACGATGGCCTCGACGTCATACACCTCGACGTCGCCCACGCGCACCGAATTCAGTCGCACTCGATAGCCCTGCGCGACGCCGTTGGCGGTGTTCATGCGCACCGGCTGGCCCTTGGTGTAGTCGAGTCCGATGCGCTGCGCGTCGGCCTCCGACATCGATACCGCGGTGGCGCCGGTGTCCAGCATGAAGCTGACCGCGCGCCCGTTGATCGCGCCCTGCGCCATGAAATGGCCGCCGCTCGACACCGGCAGCACGATGCGGCTGCCGCCGGCGCCGCCCCCGGTGCCGCCGATGCTCAGCGGCGTGTCCATGCGCAGCGAAGCGCGCTTGCCGCCGGACTCGATGGTGGCCTGGTCGCCCTGCAGCGCCACCAGCTTCACGCCCTGGTAGGTCTCGCCGACCGCCACCGTCTTCGGCGCGCCGCCGTTCACCACCAGGATGGCGCGGCTGCCGATGGTGCCGGTGAGCGTGACCGACTGCGCGTGCGCCATGCCGCAGGCCGCGGCGAGGAGCAGCGCGGGGAGGAGCGACTTCACGGCGCGACGCTCAGTCTCTGAAGTTGTTGAAGGTCAGCGGCAGGTCGGCCACGTCCTTCTTGATCAGGGCCATGGCGGCCTGCAGGTCGTCGCGCTTCGCGCCGGTCACGCGCACCGCGTCGCCCTGGATCGCGGCCTGGACCTTGAGCTTGCTGTCCTTGATGAGGCGCTGGATCTTCTTGGCGGTCTCGGACTCGATGCCGTTTTTGACCTTGAACACCTGCTTGACCTTGTCGCCGCCGATCTTCTGGACGTCGCCCTTGTCGAGGAAGCGCACGTCCACGCTGCGCTTGGTGAGCTTGTTGCGCAGGATGTCCTCCACCTGCACGAGCTGGAACTCGGCATCGCCGATCAGGGTGATTTCCTTGTCCTTGAGCTCGACGGCGGCGGCGGTGCCCTTGAAGTCGAAACGCGTGGCGATTTCCTTGGCGGTGTTCTCCACTGCGTTCTTCACCTCGGGCAGGTTGGGTTCACAGACAGTGTCGAAAGACGGCATCAAAAGGCTCCGGCGATGAAATGAATCACCCCCAGGCTTCGCGCACTTCGTGTCGCTGCGCCAACCCCCTCTCCGGGGGCGCATCCGGCGGCCCGGCCCAGCCGGTTCCGCGGGTGCCCCAATTCGGCGGTGGCGGTGCATGCGTCGCAGATCGCGCGTAGCAGGGGAAAACGAGGTGACAATTCTCCCATGATCGTGGAGCACAACGTACCGCTGCAGCAGCACAACAGCTTCGGCATCGTCGCGCGCGCCCAGCACCTGGCGCGCATCGCCGACGAGGCCGACGTGGCCGCGCTGCTGGCGGATGAAGCATGGCGCGCGGCGCCCAAGTTCGTGCTCGGCGGCGGCAGCAACATCGTGCTCACGGGCGACGTCAAGCCGCTGGTGCTCAAGGTGGAAATCAAGGGCCGCCGGCTGGTCGAAGAGACGGCGCGTGCCTGGATCGTCGAGGCCGGCGCCGGCGAGATCTGGCATGACACCGTTCGCTGGACGCTCGAACAGGGCTGGCCGGGGCTGGAGAACATGGGCCTGATCCCCGGCACCGTCGGCGGCGCCCCTGTGCAGAACATCGGCGCCTACGGGGTCGAGCTGCAGGACCGCTTCGACTCGCTCGACGCCATCGACCTCGAGACCGGCCGCAGCTTCTCGCTCGACGCGGCGCAGTGCGCCTTCGGTTATCGCGATTCGGTGTTCAAGCACCTGGGCACCGGCGACAACGACTTCGGCCTGGCCGGCCGGGCGCTGATCACCCGGGTGCGCTTTCGGCTTCCGAAGCCGTGGAAGCCGGTGCTGGGCTACCTCGACCTGGAGCGCAAGATGGCCGAGACGGGCAACTTCTCGCCGGGCGCGATGGAAATCTTCGACTGGGTGTGCGCCATCCGGCGCAACAAGCTGCCGGACTGGCGCGTGCTCGGCAATGCGGGCAGCTTCTTCAAGAACCCGACCGTGACGGCGGAGCAGTGCGCCGACATCATCGCGCGCGATCCGAAGATCGTTCACTACCCGATGGCCGACGGCAGCATCAAGCTGGCGGCCGGCTGGCTGATCGATGCCTGCGGCTGGAAAGGCAAGTCGGTGGGCAATGCCGGCGTCTACGAGCGCCAGGCCCTGGTGCTCGTGAACCGGGGCGGGCGCGAGAACCCCGTCACGGGCGGCGAGGTGATGACGCTGGCCAAGGCCATCCAGACCAGCGTCTACGAGCGCTTCGGGATCCGGCTCGAGCCCGAGCCGGTGGTGATCTAGTTACTTGGACTCGTCGTTCTTGAGCTGGGGCAGCGATGCGCCCTGGCTCGACGACAGCAGGCCCGTCTGCGTATAGATCTTCAGCTTGTCGCGCGTGTCGCTGATGTCGAGGTTGCGCATCGTGAGCTGGCCGATGCGGTCGGCCGGGCTGAACGGCGCGTCTTCCACCTTTTCCATCGACAGGCGCTCGGGCGCGTAGGTCAGGTTGGGCGACTGGGTGTTGAGGATCGAGTAGTCGTTGCCGCGGCGCAGCTCGACCGTGACCTCGCCCGTGACGGCGCGCGCCACCCAGCGCTGGGCGGTCTCGCGCAGCATGATGGCCTGCGGATCGAACCAGCGGCCTTGGTACAGCAGGCGGCCCAGGCGCCGGCCGCTGTCGCGGTACTGCTCGATCGTGTCCTCGTTGTGGATGCCGGTGACCAGGCGCTCGTAGGCGATGAACAGCAGCGCGAGCCCCGGGGCCTCGTAGATGCCACGGCTCTTGGCCTCGATGATGCGGTTCTCGATCTGGTCGCTCATGCCCAGGCCGTGGCGGCCGCCGATGCGGTTGGCTTCGAGGATCAGGTCCACGAGGTCCGCGTATTCGACGCCGTTGATGGCGACCGGACGGCCTTCCTCGAAGCGCACCGTGACTTCTTCGCGCTTGACTTCGACCTCGTCCTTCCAGAAGGCCACGCCCATGATCGGCTGCACGATCTTGATGCCGCTGTTCAGGAACTCGAGGTCCTTGGCCTCGTGCGTGGCGCCGAGCATGTTGGAGTCGGTCGAGTAGGCCTTCTCGGCCGACATCTTGTAGGCGAAGCCGGCCTTCTGCATGAAGGCCGACATTTCGGCGCGGCCGCCGAGCTCGTCGATGAAGGTCTGGTCGAGCCAGGGCTTGTAGATCCTGAGCGCCGGGTTGGTCAGCAGGCCGTAGCGGTAGAAGCGCTCGATGTCATTGCCCTTGAAGGTGCTGCCGTCGCCCCAGATGTTGACGTCGTCTTCCTTCATGGCCGAGACCAGCATGGTGCCGGTGACCGCGCGCCCGAGCGGCGTGGTGTTGAAGTAGGTCAGGCCGGCGGTCGTGACGTGGAAGGCGCCGGCCTGCAGCGCGGCGATGCCTTCGGCGGCGAGCTGCGCGCGGCAGTCGATCAGGCGCGCCTTCTCGGCGCCGTAGAGCATGGCCTTGCGCGGGATCTCGTCGTAGTCCGGCTCGTCAGGCTGGCCCAGGTTGGCGGTGTAGGCGTAGGGAATCGCGCCCTTGTTGCGCATCCAGTGCAGCGCGGCGCTGGTGTCGAGGCCGCCCGAGAAGGCGATGCCGACCTTCTGGCCGGCGGGGACGTTCTGAAGAATGGTGGACATGCTGGAATCCCGGTTCAGCCGAAGTGGCAGATGTAGCTGTAGGGCTCGCCGCTCACGCGGATCTCGAAGGACGAGTTGCCCGGCACGCTGAATTTTTCGCCCGCGCCCGATGCCACCCAGGTGTCGGTGCCGGCCAGCTTGTACTCGCAGCGGCCGCTCGTGCCTTCCATGATTTCCGGCGCGCCGGTGTTGAAGGTGAGCGTGGACGGCAGGATCACGCCGACCGATTTCTTGGTGCCGTCGGCGAGCGTGAGGCCGTGGCTCACGCACTTGCCGTCGAAGTACACGTTCGCCTTGGTCGAGACCGCGACGTTCTGGAGGGATTCGGTTGTGCTCATGGAAATAGGAGGGCGTGGCGCCGGCTGCGCGGGGCATCCGGCGACGCGCCCTTGCGGGGCGCGCCGTGCGTTGATCGGAAAGCCCGTGATTTTAGGCTTCCGGCCGGCCCTCCCGGCCGGGCGGGCTCAACGCCAGCCGCGCGAGTAGCCGAAGCCGAGCGAAATGCCGATCGGCGGCCAGCCGTAAGCCGGTGCCGGGTAGTAGGCGGGCGCGGGGTAGTAGGCCGGGGCAGGGTAGACCGGGGCCGGCTGCACATACATGGGCGCGGGCTGGGCATAGACCGGCGCCGGCGCGACGGCGGCGCCGCCGCCGGACACCACCACGCCCTGTTCGGGCACGACGTGGTCCCAGCTCTGCGGCGCGGGTGCCTGCGGCTGCGACTGGGCGTACTCCTGCTGCGCGGGCACGGGCGAGGTGATGCCGTAGCTGTTGGCGTCGACCCAGATGCTGGCGCCCGGCGGCGTGCGGGTCTGTGTCGTGTACTGGCGGCCGGCGTACTCGTAGGTGACGTGGTAGCTGACGCTGCCGTTCGGTTCGGTGATCGGCGACGACGAGATCACGCGTGCCTGCACCTGCTCCGCGTGGGCCATCGTGGCGCCGGCGCCGAGGACGGCGGCCAGCACGGAGAGCGCGGAAATCCTGCGAATGGTGTCGATGTTCATGTCGGGAAAGCTCCTGGGAAGGGCGTGCAGGCCCCTCATGCTGAGGTTGGACGCTTTTGCGCGGGCCGGGTTCAACCGTTTACACAACGTGGCTTTTCCATTGGTCCGCATCGAAGCCCGTGGTCACAACGGCGCTGGCGCCCCAGCGGACGACAGGCCGCTTGATCAGGCTCGGATGGGCGAGCAGCGCCGCGCGCGCGGAGGCCGCATCGACCACCCCCGCGCGGGTCGCGTCGTCGAGCCGGCGCCAGGTGGTGCCGCGCCGGTTCACCAGCGCCTCCCAGCCGGGCGACTTCAGCCACTGGTCGAGTTCGGCCTCGGGCACGCCCTCTTTCTTGAAATCGTGAAATCGGTAGGCGACGCCGTGCTCGTCGAGCCAGGCTCGGGCGCGCTTCACGGTGTCGCAGTTCGGAATGCCATACAGGGTCGTCATGACCCGATGATGCCCGCGCGGCTCCTCGGCGACAATTCCAGGCTCCATGAAAACCCTCGCCGACTGGCTCGCACACGCCGAGCACCTGCATCCCAAGAACATCGAACTCGGCCTCGACCGGATTCGCGCGGTCGCCGAGCGCGCCGGCCTGTCCTTCGACTGCCCGGTGATCACGGTGGCCGGCACCAACGGCAAGGGCTCCACCTGCGCGATGCTGGAATCGATCCTCACGCATGCGGGCTATCGCACGGCGGTCTTCACCTCGCCGCACCTGGTGCGCTTCGAGGAGCGCCTGCGCCTGCGCGGGGAGCCCGTGGAGGGCGACGAACTCGCCAGGCATTTCGAAGCGGTCGAGCGCGCGCGCGGCGACATCGCGCTGACGTACTTCGAGTTCACGACGCTCGCCATCCTCTTGTGCATCGCCGCCAACAAGCCCGATGCCGCGATCCTCGAGGTCGGCCTGGGCGGGCGGCTCGACGCGGTCAACATCGTCGACGCGGACTGCGCGGTGATCACCAGCATCGACCTGGACCACATGGAATTCCTGGGCCCCGACCGCGAGAGCATCGGGCGCGAGAAGGCCGGCATCCTGCGCACGGGGCGTCCCGCGATCGTCAGCGACCCGGTGCCGCCGCAAAGCGTGATCGACCATGCGACCGAGATCGGCGCGGATCTCTGGCTCTCGGGGCGCGACTTCAACGTGGCGGGCGACAAGCAGCAGTGGGGCTGGAGCGGACGCGGCCGGCGCTACAGCGGGCTGGCGTACCCGGCGCTGCGCGGCGCCAACCAGCTGGTCAATGCGGCGGGCGTGCTGGCCGCGCTCGAAGCGCTGCGGCCGCGCCTGCCGATCACCGCGCAGGCGGTGCGCAACGGGCTCGCGATGGTCGAGCTGCCGGGGCGCTTCCAGATCATTCCGGGCGAACCCACGCTCGTGCTGGACGTGGCGCACAACGCCCATGCGGTGGCGGCGCTGGCCGAGAACCTCGACGCGATGGGCTTCTACCCGACCACGCACGGCGTGTTCGGCGTGATGGCCGACAAGGACCTGGCCCCGATCCTGGGGCGCATCGGGCCGCTGATCGACCGCTGGTACTTCACCGACCTGCCCACGCCGCGCGCCGCCGGGGCGGCCGAGCTGCTGCAGCGGTGGCAGGCACAGAACAAGCGCACCGACGCCTCGGGCAGCGTGCACGCATCCCCGATGGAAGCGCTCCAGGCCGCCATCGAACGTGCGGACCCCGCTGATAGAATCGTGGTCTTTGGATCGTTCTTCACCGTGGGTGGTGTGCTCGAGCATGGAACCCCCCGTCTGCGGGCCAGGCACCTGTCGCCCGGCGACTGAAACAGCCTGCCAGGGCCTTCTTGCCTGCACCCGTTTTGCGTCAGTCGTGCTGATTTCCGGCGCTCTTTCCACCCACGCTGCACTCCATCAGGGAAACGAATTTCATGGCGTTCTTCAAGTTCCGCGAACGCGGTCCGCAGGGTAACGAAGGGCGAAACGCCGCCGTCAGCGCGCCGGCGGAAAGCATCGAGGCCATGCGCCGCCGCGCGCGGCATCGGCTGCTCGGGGCCGCGGTGCTGGTCCTGATCGGCGTGGTGGGCTTCCCCCTGCTGTTCGACACCCAGCCGAGGCCGGTGGCCGTCGACATCCCGATCGAGATCCCGGACCGGAACAAGGCCAAGCCGCTGGCCGCGCCGCCCCCCGTGGCCGCGCCCGACGCCGGCGCCGCTACGAAGCCGAGTACCCCGCCGGCACCGGCCAGCGATGCCGGCATGATCACCGAGGCGGCGGACGGCACCGAGATCCCCTCGTCCAGGCTGGCCGCGGCAGCGCCCGCGGCGCCCGAGGTCAAGCCCGAACCTGCGCCCGCGCCGAAACCGGAGGCCAAGCCGGAGCGCAAGCCAGAACCCAAGCCCGAAGCCAAACCCGAGCCCAAGCCCCGGCAGGAAGCCAAGGCGGAGCCGAAGCCCGAGCCCAAGCCCGCCAAGCCGGCCGATGACGGCGATCGCGCGCGTGCGCTGCTCGAAGGCAAGGGCGCCAGCGCCGCGGCGGCCAAGCCGGCCGCGGCGGCCGACGACAACGGCCGCTTCGTGGTCCAGGTCGGCGCGTTCGCCGACGCCGACAAGGCCCGCGAAGTGCGCCAGAAACTGGAGAAGGCCGGACTCAAGACCTACACCAACGTCGCCAAGACCGCCGACGGCGAGCGCACGCGCGTTCGCGTGGGGCCCTTCGCCTCGCGCGCCGAGGCCGACAAGGCGGCGGGCAAGGTCAAGGGCTTGTCTTTGCCGGCGGCCGTCCTCAGCTTGTAGCCAGCGGGCGAAGGGTCAGGTGGCTGTCCTCGACTGGATTGCGGTCGCGCTTGTCGCGGTGTCGATGCTGCTCGGCCTGGTGCGCGGGTTGGTGTTCGAGGTGGTGCTGCTGGCCGGATGGGTGGCGGCTTTCCTCTGTGCGCAATGGCTCGCGGACGACCTGGGACGCTGGTTGCCGTTCGGCGAGCCGGACGCGAGTTGGCGCTACGCGGCGGGATTCGTGCTGGTGTTCGTGGCCGTGGCCTTCAGCATCGGGCTGGTGGCGGCGCTCACGCGAAAGCTCGTCGCGGCGATCGGCTTGCGGCCGGTGGACCGGGTGCTGGGCGGTGTCTTCGGCGCGGCGCGCGGCGCGGTGGCGCTGCTCGCGGCGGCGGTTGTTGTTCATTTGCTGGCGTTGAGCGACAGTGCCTGGTGGCACGAATCGCGCAGCGCCATTGTTCTCGACGCGGCATTGCAGGGCCTGAAGCCTGCATTGCCTGAAAAGTTGGCAAGCTACCTGCCCTGAGAGGATTGCTTCATGTGTGGAATCGTCGGCGTTGTCAGTAACGCTCCCGTTAATCAGCTGCTCTACGACGCGCTGCTGCTGCTGCAGCACCGCGGCCAGGATGCCGCCGGCATCGTCACGCTGCAAGAGCGCAAGTTCTTCATGCACAAGGCCAAGGGCATGGTGCGCGACGTGTTCCGCACGCGCAACATGCGGGCCCTGCCGGGCGATGTCGGCCTGGGGCAGGTGCGCTACCCCACGGCAGGCAATGCCTACAGCGAGGAAGAGGCGCAGCCCTTCTACGTGAACGCGCCCTACGGCATCGTGCTGGTGCACAACGGCAACCTCACGAACGCCCACGCGCTGCGCGCCGAGCTGTTCTCCACCGATCACCGCCACACGAATACCGAGAGCGACTCCGAAGTGCTGCTCAACGTGCTGGCGCACGAGATCGACCGCGCCACGCGCGACGGTGCGCTCAACACGGGCACGCTGTTCGAGGCGGTGCGCAACGTGCACAAGCGGCTGCGCGGCTCCTATGCCGTGGTGGCGCTGATCGCGGGGCACGGCCTGCTGGCGTTCCGCGACCCCTACGGCATCCGGCCGCTCGCGATGGGCCGCGGCGCCGACGGCACGGTGATGGTGGCCAGCGAATCGGTCGCGCTCGAAGGCTCGGGCCATGTGTTCGAGCGCAACATCGCGCCGGGCGAGGCGGTCTTCGTCGACCTCCAGGGCCAGGTGCATGCGGCGCAATGCGCGCAGGCGCCGACGCTCAACCCCTGCATCTTCGAATTCGTCTACCTGGCGCGGCCGGACTCGGTGCTCGACGGCATCTCGGTCTACCAGGCGCGGCTGAACCTCGGCGAGACGCTGGCCAAGCGCGTGATCTCCACGGTGCCGCCGAACGAGATCGACGTGATCATCCCGATCCCCGAATCGAGCCGCCCGAGCGCGACGCAGCTGGCGCACCTGCTGGGCATTCCGTATCGCGAGGGCTTCGTCAAGAACCGCTACGTGGGCCGCACCTTCATCATGCCGGGGCAGGGCGTGCGCAAGAAATCCGTGCGCCAGAAGCTCAACGTGATCGGCAGCGAGTTCAAGGGCCGCAACGTCCTGCTGGTCGACGACTCGATCGTGCGCGGCACCACGAGCCGCGAGATCGTGCAGATGGCGCGCGATGCCGGCGCGCGCAAGGTGTACCTGGCCAGCGCCGCGCCGCCGGTGCGCTTCCCCAACGTCTACGGCATCGACATGCCGACCAAGGACGAGCTGGTGGCGCACGACCGCACCGTCGAGGAAATCCGCGAGCTCATCGGCTGCGATGCGCTGATCTACCAGGACGTCGAGGCGATGAAGCGCGCGATCGGGTCGCTCAATCCGAAGCTCGACGGCTTCGACGCCTCGTGCTTCGACGGCGTCTACGTGACCGGCGACATCGACACCGAGGCCATCACGCGCATGAACGGCAATCGTCCGCGCATCGAGGAGACCGAGGAAGACTCCTCGCGCCTCGCACTGCCGAACCTGAGCTGAGAGTCCGCGTGACCGACCATCCCCTGCCGCCCGGCCTGCACCGCGACACGCTCGCGGTGCGCACCGCGCTCGAACGCAGCCAATACGGCGAGAACTCCGAGGCGCTGTTTCTCACCAGCAGCTTCGTGCAACCCGATGCCGAGACCTCCGCGCGCCGCTTCGCGGGCACCGAAGAGGGCTTTACCTACACGCGCACCTCCAACCCCACCGTGGCCAGCTTCGAGCGGCGCCTCGCGGCGCTCGAAGGCACCGAGGCCGCCATCGGCGCATCGAGCGGCATGGGCGCCATCCTCATGATGTGCATGGGGCTGCTGAAGGCGGGCGACCACGTGGTGTGCTCGCGTTCGGTGTTCGGCTCGACGCTGAATCTCATTGGCCGCGAGTTCGGCAAGTTCGGTGTCGAGACCACCTTCGTCTCGCAGACGGACATCGCCGAGTGGAAGGCCGCCGTCCGTCCCACGACGAGGTTGCTGTTCGCCGAAACGCCGACCAACCCGCTGACCGATGTCTGCGACATCCGCGCGCTGGCCGACCTGGCACATGACGCCGGCGCGCTGCTCGTGGTGGACAACTGCTTCTGCTCGCCCGCGCTGCAGCGCCCGACGGAATTGGGCGCCGACCTCGTCATCCATTCGGGCACCAAGTACCTCGAAGGGCAGGGGCGCGTGCTGGCCGGTGCCATCTGCGGCTCGGCGAAGCTGATCGACGAAGTCTTCGGTCCCGTGGTGCGCACCGCGGGCATGGCGCTGTCGCCCTTCAATGCGTGGGTGGTGCTCAAGGGCCTCGAGACGCTGGGCATCCGCATGCAGGCGCATTGCGCCGGTGCGCTGGCGCTCGCGCAATGGCTCGAAGCGCAGCCGGGCGTGGCGCGGGTGTACTACCCCGGGCTCAAGTCCCACCCGCAGCATGAACTCGCGATGCGCCAGCAGTCCGGCCTGGGCGGTGCGGTGGTTTCGTTCGACGTGGTCGGCGACAGCCCCGAGGCCGCGCGTGCCAACGCCTTCCAGGTGATCGACAGCACGCGCGTGCTGAGCATCACCGCGAACCTCGGCGACACCAAGACCACCATCACGCATCCGGCCACGACCTCGCACGGCCGCCTCACCGAGGCGCAGCGCCAGGCGGCCGGCATCGGCCAGGGCCTGATCCGCATCGCGGTCGGGCTGGACCACATCGACGACATCAAGGCCGATCTCCTCCGCGGCCTCGGCACCCTCGCATGACGCAAAAGACCCGTACCCGTTTCGCCCCTTCGCCGACCGGCTTCATCCACCTCGGCAACATCCGCTCCGCGCTCTATCCGTGGGCCTTCGCGCGCTCCACCGGCGGCGACTTCATCCTGCGCATCGAAGACACCGACCTCGAACGCTCGACGCAGGCCGCGGTCGACGTCATCCTCGAAGGCATGCAATGGCTCGGCCTCGACCATGACGAGGGCCCTTACTACCAGATGCAGCGCATGGAGCGCTACAAGGCCGTGCTCGCCGAGATGCAGAAGGCTGGCCTCGTCTATCCGTGCTACATGAGCGTGGCCGAACTCGATGCGCTGCGCGAGAAGCAGATGGCCGCCAAGGAGAAGCCGCGCTACGACGGCACCTGGCGCCCCGAGCCTGGCAAGGTCCTGCCGCCCGTGCCCGAAGGCGTGCAGCCGGTGCTGCGCTTTCGCAATCCGCAGGGCGGCGTGGTCGCGTGGGACGACAAGGTCAAGGGCCGCATCGAGATCAGCAACGACGAACTCGACGACCTCGTCATCGCGCGCCCCGACGGCACGCCCACCTACAACTTCTGTGTCGTGGTGGACGACATCGACATGGCGATCACGCACGTGATCCGTGGCGACGACCACGTGAACAACACGCCGCGCCAGATCAACATCTTCCGCGCGCTCGGCAAGGAGCCGCCGGTGTACGCGCACCTGCCCACCGTGCTCAACGAGCAGGGCGAGAAGATGAGCAAGCGCAACGGCGCCAAGCCCGTCACGCAGTTTCGTGACGAAGGCTTCCTGCCCGACGCGATGGTGAACTACCTCGCGCGCCTGGGCTGGAGCCACGGCGACGACGAGATCTTCTCGCGCGCGCAGTTCATCGAGTGGTTCGACCTCGACCACCTGGGCCGCAGCGCCGCGCAGTTCGACGAGGCCAAGCTGCGCTGGGTCAACGCGCAGCATCTGAAGGCCATGCCCGACGACGCGCTGGCGCCGCTCGTGGCGGACCAGCTCGCCAAGCGCGGCATCGTGGCCGACGAGCGTCTGCCCGCGATCTGCGGCCTGTTCAAGGACCGCTGCGAAACCACCGTTGCTCTCGCCGATTGGGCCAGTGCCTTCTATACGGACGTGTCGGCCAGCGATGCCGATCGCGCGCAGCACCTGACCGATGCGGTGCGGCCCGCGATCGCCACGCTGGCGGACAAGCTCGCCGACGTCGCGTGGGACAAGGCATCGATTGCCGGGGCGATCAAGGAAGTGCTCGGCGCGCATGGGCTTAAAATGCCGGCTCTCGCGATGCCGGTGCGGGTCCTCGTGATGGGAACATCACAGACGCCTTCGCTGGATGCAGTGCTCTCTCTCTTCTCTCGCGAAAAAATTTTGGAGAGATTGAAGAAAGGCTAAAAACCTGTATATAATTTGAGGCTCGACACCGACGCAGCAAAACTTGAAAAAGTCGAACTGCCCGGAGCCTCAAATGGGGGTATAGCTCAGCTGGGAGAGCGCTTGCATGGCATGCAAGAGGTCAGCGGTTCGATCCCGCTTACCTCCACCAACAGG
This sequence comes from Variovorax sp., assembly GCA_017744285.1. Lineage (GTDB taxonomy): Bacteria > Pseudomonadota > Gammaproteobacteria > Burkholderiales > Burkholderiaceae_C > Variovorax. The sequence goes on along the minus strand of JAGIBP010000010.1, from coordinate 83,191 downwards.
GCGTCGAGTGGTTAGTTAGTCCAGG
>JAGIBP010000010.1:0-83140 GCA_017744285.1 Variovorax sp. | reverse complement strand
CAGTCGGTTAGAATACCGGCCTGTCACGCCGGGGGTCGCGGGTTCGAGTCCCGTCCACTCCGCCAAGTAAAGCGAAGAGCCGTTGCAAGTCATCGATTTGCAACGGCTTTTTCCTTTTCTGCGCCTCCTTCTGCCCCCCGCTTACAAAGCAGCTTTCAACGGCTCGGCCGGCATGTTTCGCGCAAGCTCCGGCTGCCCCCGAGGGGTCGATGACCAAGCGATCCCGTGATGGGCCAGATGCACGGCGGCAAGGCGCCAGGGGACCGGGCCGGCATGGGCATGAGTCACGACACCATGAGCAAGCGCATGGACATGATGGAACAATGAGGCCGATGATGGCCGACCGAGAAGCCACCCGCTCCTCTCCCGCGAAGCGAAGTGACATGAGGGCAGTTGCCATGAACCAGGACCATCACGACCATGCCCACCATGCGCACGCGCCGGCCCCGATGAAGCCTGCGCCCTCGGGCGACCAAAGCCAGGTCGAGTACACGTGCCCGATGCATCCCGAGGTGCGGCAGATGGGGCCCGGCAACTGCCCCATCTGCGGTATGGCGCTGGAGCCAGTGGTGGCCACCGCAGAGCAGGGTGAGAGTCCCGAACTGCGAGACATGACGCGGCGACTCTGGATTGGAACGGCACTGACGCTGCCGGTCTTTGCACTCGAGATGGGCGGGCACATCTTCAACATCCACCATCTCATCGCGCAGCAGACGTCGAACTGGGTCCAACTGCTGCTCGGAACGCCGGTCGTGCTCTGGGCGGGCTGGCCTTTCTTCACGCGGGCAGTTGCCTCCGTGAAGAACCGCAGCCTGAACATGTTCTCCCTCATCGCGCTGGGCACCGGTGCGGCGTGGCTCTACAGCCTCGTCGCGACGCTGGCCCCCGGTCTGTTTCCCTCGGCGCTGCGAAGCGAAGACGGTGCCGTGGCGGTGTACTTCGAAGCCGCGGCCGTCATCACGGTGCTGGTCTTGCTGGGACAGGTGCTGGAGCTCAGGGCGCGCGAGAAGACCTCCGGCGCCATCAAGGCGCTGCTCGGGCTCGCACCGAAAACCGCCGTGAAAGTCGAGGCCGACGGCAGCGACGCGACCGTCGATGTCGAAGCCATCCAGGTCGGAGACTTGCTGCGGGTGCGGCCGGGCGAGAAGGTGCCGGTCGATGGCGAGTTGACGGAAGGCAAGACCAATCTCGACGAATCGATGGTGACGGGCGAGCCGATGCCGGTGTCCAAGACAGTGGGGGCCAAGGTGACGGCTGGGACGCTGAACCAGACCGGCAGCTTCATCATGCGCGCAGAGAAAGTCGGCGCCGACACCTTGCTCTCGCAAATCGTGCACATGGTGGCCGCGGCACAGCGCAGCCGCGCGCCTATTCAGCGGATGGCCGACCATGTGGCCGGCTGGTTCGTGCCGGTCGTCATCCTGGTGGCGGTTCTCACTTTCGCGGCCTGGCTGGCCTGGGGACCTTCGCCGGGACCTTCGCCGGCATTCAGCTACGCGCTCATCACGGCGGTGGCAGTCCTCATCATCGCGTGCCCCTGTGCGCTCGGCCTGGCGACGCCGATGTCCATCATGGTCGGCGTCGGCAAGGGCGCGCAGCACGGCGTTCTCATCCGCGACGCCGAAGCGCTGGAGAAGATGGAGAAGGTCGACACGCTGGTGGTCGACAAGACAGGCACCCTGACCGAAGGCCGGCCCAAGGTGGTTCACATCGAGCCGGCCGGCGGCTTCTTCGCGGACGACGTGCTGCAGAAGCTGGCGAGTGTCGAGCGCGCCAGCGAACATCCGTTGGCCATGGCCATCGTTGCGGACGCCCTGGAGCGCAAGCTGCCCCTGTCACCTGTGACGGACTTTGATTCGCCGGTCGGCAAGGGCGTCGTCGGTACGGTGGAGGGCCAGGCGGTCGTTTCGGGCAGCGCCAAGTTCCTGTCGGAGCAAGGCATCGACACGTCGAGCCTCGCGGCATCTGCCGAGGCCCAGCGCCAGCGGGCGGCGACAGTCATCTTCGTCGGTGTGGGTGGACGGCTGGCCGGGTTTGTCGCCATCGCCGACCCCATCAAGACGACGACACCGCAGGCGCTGAAAGCCCTGCAGGGTGCCGGCGTCCGCGTGGTGATGCTGACGGGCGACGGAAAGACCACGGCGCAAGCCGTCGGACGCGAGCTCGGCATCGATGAAGTGGTGGCGGAGGTGTTCCCCGAAGACAAGGCTGCTGTCGTCAAGCGTCTTCAGTCCGAGGGCCGAATCGTCGCGATGGCCGGCGACGGGGTGAACGATGCTCCGGCCCTGGCCCAAGCCACGGTGGGTGTCGCGATGGGCACAGGGACCGATGTCGCCATGGAAAGCGCCGGCATCACGCTGCTCAAGGGCGACCTGATGGGCATCGTGCGTGCGAGGACGCTCTCGCAGGCGACGATGCGGAACATTCGCGAGAACCTGTTCCTGTCCTTTGCCTACAACGTTGCCGGCATCCCGCTGGCGGCCGGTGTGCTCTATCCGTTCTTCGGGCTGCTGCTGTCGCCTGTCGTCGCGGCGGCTGCGATGGCGCTGTCGTCGGTGAGCGTCATCACGAACGCGCTGCGGTTGCGAACCGCGAAGGTCGCCTGAATGCCATCGGCCGAATGGCCCGAGCGTCACCCGCAGCAAGAACTGCCAGGCGCGCCGCTCGATTGACCAGCTGACCGACCGGCGCAACAGCAACCAGCCGATGCTGCTTGGCGAGCAGGCGCCGCATCGACTCGCTCCGGGCTATAGCCGGCCTCGCGGATGGCGTCCAGCAGTTCCGTTTCGTCAGCCGTGCTCTGCACCGATACGAGCTTGTGAGGAACACTCACCTCGATTCGAGCGGCTTTGTCGATGCTTGCGACGGCCTTCGTGATGGCGCTCGCGCAGTGGCCGCAGGTCATGTCAGGGACTCGGAAGGTAGCCATTGAATTTCCTTTCAGGTTTGACGCACTGTCAACCTTGACATCATGGGAAAGTCAAGTCCCGAGCGCCGCTTGCCGTGAAGCGTTGACCTTCCCATGGAGGCAAGGTCTAAGATGCCCGCACCGGGCTGGAGTGCTCGGTTTTTTCTACCTGTTCGCAGTGAAGTCCCTTCGCATTTGGCTCTTGGTCTTGCTGGCATTCGCGCTCCCGATGAGGGGCGCGATGGCTGCGGCCATGCTTTGCGCGGGCGAATCGGGATATGTTCACGCGTCAGTTGGCTCTGGCAACTTTCACGACCACGCTGACCCCGACAGCGGGAGCGCGCACCACCCGCACGCGAAGCACGGGCACGCATCCAGTCACGCGCACGACGTGAGTGACAAATGCAGTGCCTGCGCTTCCTGTTGCTCCGCATCCGGGCCGGTTGCTGTCACGTTTGTGTTCCCACAGACGTTGTCAGCGACTGCGGAATTCCCTTCCTATCGGGCGCGGACCGCGGAATTTCTTTCCGACGGCCAGGAGCGTCCACCCCGAAGCATCTGACCCATTGAGGCCTCCGCGCGAGGCCTGATGGCGCTCGTGCGCGCGCACGGGCATCGGCCGACGACCGTCGGCGTTCAGATTGCTTCGGATGTGAAAAACAAATCGCTCTGGCTGGCCACAGCCACATTCCTACCACCACCTGCACGGAGCCCGGAGATGAGGCGGCTGGCACTCGTCGCTGCGGCAACCGTGTTCCTCGCAGGCTGCGGTTCGTTCTCCGAGGATGGCGGCTTCAACAAGGTGTCCGACCTCACGAAGGAGCGGACGGGCCAGGCCGTGGCCATGCAGCGTGCGGACAGTGACCGCCGAGTTGCCCAAGAGCGGGTCGCGGAACTTCTCAAGCAGCCGCTGACTGCCGACGCTGCCGTCGAGATCGCGCTGCTGAACAATCGCGGGCTGCAGGCGAAGTTCGGCGACATGGGCATCAGCGAGGCCGACTTCGTTCGGGCCGGCCGGCTTCCCAATCCCGTCTTCAGTTTCGGCCGTCTCTCGGGCGAAGGAGACGTCGAAATCGACCGGGCAGTGCTGTTCAACGTGCTCGGATTTCTCACGATGCCGGTCGCCTCGGAAGTCGGTCGGCGGCGTTTCGAGCAGGCTCAGTTCCAAGCGGCGTCGGACGCCGTGGGCTTGGCCGCCGACGTGCGCCGCGCGTACTTCGATGCGGTCTCCGCGCAGGAACTGGTCAGGTACTTCAAGCAGGTCAAGGAGACGGCCGACGTATCGAATGAGCTCGCCAAGCGCATGCTGCAGGCTGGCAACTTCAGCAAACTCACCCAGATGCGCGAGCAGGCGTTCTACGCCGATGCGACCGCGCAGCTTGCCCGGGCCCAGCATCAGGCCACGGCGGACAAGGAGCGCCTGACTCGGCTGCTCGGGCTGTTCGGCGAGCAAGTGAGCTTCCGTCTGCCGGAGCGCCTGCCGGACCTCCCGAAGCAGCCCACCGAACCCGTCGATGCAGAGCGCGTTGCCTTGGAGAAACGTCTGGACGTGCTCATGGCCCGGCGCAACACAGAGGCCACTGCCAAGTCGCTCGGCTTGACCAAGGCGACGCGGTTCGTGAACGTGCTCGAGGTCGGATACCAGAACAAGAGCGAGACCGGTCGGCCCCGTTCGAACGGCTACGACATCGAGCTCGAGCTGCCGCTCTTCGATTTCGGCTCGACACGTGTAGCCCGTGCGGAAGCGACGTACATGCAGGCCGTGAATCGCACCGCCGAGGTGGCCGTGAATGCGCGCTCGGAGGTGCGCGAGTCGTACTCGGCCTACCTGACCGCCTATGAGCTGGCCAGGCACTACCGCGATGAGGTGGTGCCCCTTCGCAAGCGCATCTCCGAGGAGAACCTGCTTCGCTACAACGGGATGCTGATTGGCGTGTTCGAGCTTCTGACGGACGCCCGGGAGCAAGTCGCGGGGGTCACCGGATACGTGCAGGCCCTGCGCGATTTCTGGGTGGCCGACACCCACCTTCAGACCGCCCTCACCGGCGGCTCGCCGGGCGCTTCCGCCCTTGCACGACCGTCGGCCGGCGAGGGTACGTCGGCGTCCGCGGCTCACTGAGAAAGTCCCAGACCATGTCCAATCGCCGCAATTTCTTCAGAGCCGCTGGCGCTGTTGCGCTGGGCGCCACGGCAGTCAGCCGCGCAGGTGCCGCATCCTTGCCGGAAGCCGCCATCCAGTCCACCGCATCCACCGTGCCGCCTCCGCCGCCACCCAACGGGCGGCCGTTCAATCCTGTCGTGACGCTCAATGGCTGGTCGCTTCCCTGGCGCATGCGCAACGGCATCAAGGAATTCCATCTGGTCTGCGAGCCGGTGGTCCGCGAGTTCGCGCCGGGCATGAAGGTCAACATGTGGGGCTTCAACGGCTCGAGCCCGGGCCCGACCATCGAGGCGGTCGAAGGCGACCGCGTGCGCATCTTCGTGACCAACAAGCTGCCGGAGCCAACGGCCATTCACTGGCATGGCGTGCTCGTGCCTTCGGGAATGGACGGCGTGTCGGGCCTGACGCAGCCGCCGATTCCCGTTGGCAAGACCTTCGTCTACGAGTTCCCGCTGCTGCGTTCGGGCTCGCACTTCTATCACACGCACCTGGACGAGCAACTGCAGCTGGCCCTCGGCATGTACGGCTGCCTGGTCGTGCATCCGAAGGACCCGGAGTTCATGAAGGTGGACCGCGACTTCATGTTCATGCTGGCGTCCTATGACGTGGAGCCCGGGGCCATGACGCCCAAGGTGAGCACGATGACCGAATTCAACATGTGGACCTGGAACAACCGCGTGTTCCCCGGCATCGACCCGCTGGTGGCTCGCACGGGCGACCGGGTCCGCGTCCGCGTGGGCAACCTCACGATGACGAACCATCCCATCCACATGCACGGCCCCAGCTTCGAGGTCACCGGCACGGACGGTGGCTGGGTTCCGAAGGCTGCGCGCTGGCCGGAGGTGACGACAGACGTCGGCGTGGGGCAGCTCCGTGCCTTCGAGTTCGACGCGGTCGCCGGCGACTGGGCCATCCATTGCCACAAGTCGCACCACACGATGAATGCCATGGGGCACGATGTTCCGACGATGGTCGGCGTCGACCAGAAGAATCTGGCCGAGCGCATCACGAAGCTCGTGCCGGACTACATGGTCATGGGCGACAAGGGCATGCACGACATGGCCGAGATGGAGATGCCGTTGCCGGACAACACGTTGCCGATGATGACGGGCACGGGCCCCTTCGGTCCTGTCGCCATGGGTGGCATGTTCAGCGTCGTGAAGGTCCGCGACAACGTGCGGCCCGGCGACTACAAGGACCCCGGAAAGTACAGGCACCCACCTGGAACCGTCGCACGCGAGTACCAGGGTGAAGTCCCGACCCCGACGCGCGCCAAGGTCGACACCTCGACCGCAACCAATCTCCAGGTCCGCCGCCCCAACGGGCACGAGGGCCACTGACTCCCATTGAAAGTGAAAGCATGAAAACCAACGCCATCAAATCCGTCCTGTCGGCAACCGCGCTGGCCGTGCTGTCCGTCGGCGCCATGGCTCACGGTGACGAAGAGCACGCCAAGCGGCGCACATTCGATGCATCGAAAGTGGAGGCCACCGCCTTCGGCCAGGAGGGCAACCCGAGGAAGGTGTCCCGCGTCATCCATGTCGGCATGAGCGACAACATGCGGTTCAGTCCCGCATCCATCTCCGTGAAGCGGGGCGAGACCGTCAAGCTCTTGGTCCATAACGACGGCCGGATCCTCCACGAGATGGTGCTCGGCACGAAGGAGGCGCTGAAGGAGCACGCCGAGCTGATGAAGAGGTTCCCGGAGATGGAGCACGCTGACCCGAACATGGCTCACGTGAAGCCCGGGAAGTCCGGGGAAATCGTCTGGCAGTTCACGAAGGCTGGCGACTTCGAGTTCGCCTGCCTGCAGCCAGGGCACTTCGAGGCAGGCATGGTTGGCAAGGTGGCCGTGAAATGAATCGCAGAAATTTCATTGCGACGGCCGCGGTAGCTGTGGCGGTCCACCCAATCGCGCCCGCTCTCGCAGCCTCGACGCTGCCCGCCGTGGAAGTCTTCAAGAACCCTTACTGCGGATGCTGTGAAGCCTGGGTGGCGCACCTGCGAGCGGCGGGGTTTCCCGTCGAGGTCACGGTTGTCCAGGACACCGCCCCCGTCCGCAAACGCTATGGCATCTCGGACAAGCTGAGCAGCTGCCACACCGGAGTTGTCAGCGGGTACGCCCTGGAGGGACACGTTCCTGCCTCGGACGTCAAGCGACTGCTCGCAGCCAAACCAATTGCTGCCGGGCTTCCCGTGCCCGGGATGCCCACGGGCTCGCCGGGCATGGAAGCAGGCGGCCGCAAAGACCCATTCGACGTGCTGCTGGTCGACAAGTCTGGCCGCACCAGCGTCTATGCCTCCTACAACAGATCCTGAAAGAACGTCATGAAGCTGAATCGAGTCCTGTTGGCGCTCGCCATCGCGGGCGCGTCCCTGGCTCACGCGCAGTCAAGCGAGCCCGTCGACCATGCCGCTCACCATGCGCAGCCTGCCGCCGGTGACCAGGGCCTGCTGTCGGAAGGCGAAGTGCGCAAAGTCAACCGCGAAGCGGGAAAGCTCACGCTGCGCCACGGACCGCTCTCGAACCTGGACATGCCTGCCATGACGATGGTGTTCACCGTCGCGGACCCCAAGCTTTTGGACGGACTCAACGAGGGCGACAAAGTGCGGTTCACGGCCGGCAAGCAGGAGGGAAAGTTCGTGGTGACAGCCATCGAAAAGGCCAACTGAACGCGCAATCAGGCTTCATCTACCTGCGGCCAGGACCTCTGGCTCGTCCCATTGCGCGAGAACCCGTTCATGGCACGGTGGCTCCGATGACGCGCTGCTCCCGCAGCGCGGAGATCTCGGCGGCGTCGTAGCCGATGCCCGCCAGGATCGCCTCGGTGTGCTGGCCAAGCGCGGGCACCGCGTCCATGCGCGGCTGCCAGTCGCGCGGCAGCCCCGGGGGCAGCAGCGCGGGAACGGGGCCGGCGCTGGTGCCGACCTCGGTCCAGCGACCGCGTGCCGCGAGCTGCGGATGGGACCACACATCCGCCATCGTGTTGACCTGGGCGCTGGCGATCTGCGCGGCCTCCAGGCGCGCCATGATCTGCTCGCTGGTGAAGGGGGCGAAGGCCCGGGCGATCAGCGCCCGCAGTGCCTCGCGCGCGGCCGTGCGCAGCGTGTTGGACGCGAAGCGCGGATCGCTCGCCAGCTGGGGCTGCTCCAGCACCTTCTCGCAGAAGACAGCCCACTCGCGCTCGTTCTGCAGGCCCAGCATCACCTCCTTGCCGTCGCCCGCCGGGAAGGGGCCATACGGGTAGATGGTGGCGTGCGCGGCACCGGCGCGCGGCGGTGGCGGGGCGCCCTCGAACGCGTAGTACATGGGAAAGCTCATCCACTCGGCCATGCTCTCCAGCATCGAGACGTCGATGCGACAGCCCTGACCCGTCTTGCCGCGCTTCAGCAGCGCGGCCAGGATGCTGCTGTACGCGTACATGCCGGCCGAGATGTCGGCGATGGAGCAGCCCGCCTTCGCCATGTCCTCCTGCGTGCCGGTGACCGACAGGAAGCCCGACTCGCTTTGAATGAGCAGGTCGTAAGCCTTCTTGTCCCGGTAGGGTCCGGGGGCGCTCGGATCGTCGCCGTAGCCGGAGATGTCGCACACGATGAGGCCTGGGTGCGAGGGCGACAAGGCCTCGTGGGACAGGCCCAGCCGCGCGGCGGCGCCGGGCGCCAGGTTCTGCACCAGCACGTCGGCCTGCGCGGCCAGGCGCTGCAGGATCTCCCGCCCCTTCGGGTGCTTCACGTCCAGCGTGATGCTTTCCTTTGAGCGGTTGGTCCACACGAAATGCGAGGCCAGCCCGCGCACGCGCTGGTCGTAGGCGCGCGCGAAGTCGCCGCTGCCCGGCCGCTCGACCTTGATCACGCGCGCGCCAAGGTCGGCGAGCTGGCGTGTGCAGAAGGGCGCGGCGATGGCGTGCTCCAGCGTGAGGACGGTGATGCCTTCGAGCGGGCGCGTCATCAGAAGCTCCTGGGCAGGCCCAGCACGTGCTCGGCCACATAGCTCAGGATCAGGTTGGTCGAGATCGGCGCCACCTGGTACAGGCGTGTCTCGCGGAACTTGCGCTCCACGTCGTATTCGCAGGCGAAGCCGAAGCCCCCATGGAACTGCAGGCAGGCGTTGGCCGCCTCCCAACTGGCCTTGGCCGCGAGGTACTTGGCCATGTTGGCTTGCGCGCCGCAGGGCTCGCGCGCATCGAAGAGGCGGCACGCCTCGTAGCGCATGAGGTTGGCAGCCTCGACCTCGATGAAGGCCTCCGCGATCGGGAACTGCACGCCCTGGTTCTGACCGATCGGCCGGCCGAAGACCACGCGCTCCTTGGCATAGGCCGTGACCTTGTCGATGAACCAGTAGCCGTCGCCGATGCATTCGGCCGCGATCAGCGTGCGCTCGGCGTTCAGGCCGTCCAGGATGTACTTGAAGCCCTGGCCTTCCTCGCCGATCAGGTTCTCGGCCGGGATCTCCAGGTTCTCGAAGAACAGCTCGTTGGTCTCGTGGTTGACCATGTTGAGGATCGGCCGCACCGTGAGCCCGTGGCCGATGGCTTCGCGCAGGTCGACGATGAAGATCGACATGCCCTCGGACTTCTTCTTCACGTCCGCCAGCGGCGTGGTGCGCGCCAGCAGGATCATCAGGTCGGAATGCTGGATACGCGAGATCCAGACCTTCTGCCCGTTGACCACGTAGCGGTCGCCCTTCTTCACGGCGGTCGTCTTGATGCGCGTCGTGTCGGTGCCGGTGGTGGGCTCGGTCACGCCCATGCTCTGCAGCCGCAGGTCGCCCTTGGCGATGCGCGGCAGGTAGCGCTCTTTCTGAGCCTTGGAGCCATGCCGCAGCAGCGTGCCCATGTTGTACATCTGGCCGTGGCAGGCCCCGGAGTTGCCGCCGGCGCGGTTGATCTCTTCCATGATCACGCTGGCCTCGGTCAGGCCGAGGCCCGAGCCGCCGTATTCCTGCGGGATCAGGGCGGCCATCCAGCCGGCGCGGGTGAGGGCGTCCACGAACTCGGCCGGATAGGCGCGCGATTGGTCGACTTTGCGGAAGTATTCGCCCGGGAACTGCGCGCACAGGTCGCGCACGGCATCCCGGATGTCCTGGAAGTTCTGGTTCATGTCGTTTTCATTCGTTCGAGACTCGGCTTGCGCCGTGCAGCCTCGCACGATCGGCCGCCGGTTGCAAATCAGCGGCCGCACCGACCTCCAGGAGGGCGCCCAGGAAGCCGGCGCCCGCGCCCGCTTCCTGAATCAGTGCGCGTCAATGCGGCCTCGCCGCTCCACTTGGACCGGCCAGCGCCCACACGTCCACCTTGGACTTCGCGAGACACCTCAGCCGGTCGCGGATCTCCCGGGTCCTGCGACGCGTGCTGCCGACGGACAGCCGCGCCTTGAACTCGTCATTGGCGAACACGTCCGCATGGCCGAAGATCCTGTCGCCGGCGCGATCGACCTGGATCAGGATATCGAAGCCCCGGTAAGGGATGGGGTTCGGAGTTCTTGAGCGCATGACCTTCTCCCCTACATCAGGCGAGCGCGGATTGCACGGGGAAGCTTCGAGCGCCACCCCGAGGCGTGGGCGCCCCACGGGGCTTGCCCCGCCTCGGGAAGGGAAATCCGTTCGAGCTCGGCGCGTCCTTTCTCGGTGATCGCGAACACCTGGGCGGCGTCGAGAGGGCCCGAAAGCGCGAGAGGGTCCGAAGTTGTCGGCGTGAATGCGACCACCAGCCCTGCGGCCCGCAGCAGTCTGATCTGGTCGATCTCAGCCGGGGTTCGGAACGTCGCTGGCAGCGCGGAGCGGGAAAGCTGCTTGAGCATGTCCATGGCCATTTTGGGGTCCTCCTTTTCTCGATGACCAATCTGAACGATGAAAAAAATATTCCGTTCTTCGCGAGTCTTCAAGATCCGCTTTCCGGAACATGGAAACAAAACGTGACACTGCGGCGCCGGTATCTCCCTCATTTGCAGGATGCGCGAACCGGCTTCCGCGCGGAGACTCCGCCTCTCTGGAAAAAACGCGAGGAGGTGGGCGATGGAGTTCGTCGATTGGATGTTGATGGGCGTCAGCCTGGCAGCGATCGGCTTCGGGCGGCTGCTGGTCGGCTGGTTCGCCGGTCGGCACCTGAACGAGCGCTTTGCCGAGCAGCTGTCACGCTCGGCTGCGCTCGAGCGGGAGTGTTCGACCCTTCGCTGATCGCCCCGTCGCCCGGTGCGTCGCCGGGCCGGCCCAGGAACTACAGGGGAAAGCGCAGGCTGGCCGCGCGCACGCTCATGGCGCCGGCAATGTCGGCATGCTCGTGCTCGAAGGCCGCCAGGGCACCTTCGGCCTCGGCCTTCGAGGTCCAATGCCGGCCATCGAGGTTCTTCTCGACCCGGAACGGCTGCCGGGGCTGCCGGTTCCGGGGCACCACCACGAAGACACTCTCCGCATGCTCCGTCGCGCCAGCCGCCTGCGGAGCCTGCGCCTGCGGCACGTGGCCTTCCGCGCGACTGCCGAAGGCCGACGAGGGGGCGGCCGAGGCGCTGTCGTCGACTCGCGCGAAGAGTGTTTTCTTCTCCGACTCATTCCGCGGCAGCACGAAATACTCGCGACCTTCGGCGTTCTGGGTCCGGGCCTGTTCCTCGAGTTCGCTCCGGCGTCCGGCGCGGACGTAGATCTCCTTGTTGGCGACCGGATCCCACGCGAACAGGAAGGCGAGGCTGTCGGGCGTGTAGTCGCCCAGCGTCACGGAGACGGTGTTGCCCACCTTGCGGATGCTCAAGGCCCGGTCGACCGCGTTCGGAAACGCGCCTGCCTCGTGCGTCGACTGCACGTCATCCGTGCGCGAAGGCATCGGCACCTCGTCGGCATCGATCGCCTGCGCTCCTCCTGGGTCGTTGCCGGGCTTCATTGTTCGGTTCCTCATGGGTGGGTCTGGTGGGCTGTCGAGTCTGGGTAATGAATTGTTCGTAGTCAATATGGGGATCGGCGTACGGCCGCGCGTTGCGTCCAGTAAGTCACGCCGGCGCTCAACTTTCTTTCTGCGCGGTCGATAAGCGTGAGTGGCGCGCGTGTGTTGTCGGTTTCGCGCCGCGAACGTGGAGCAGGAAGAAGTGACAAGCAGCCCATCTCGAACCCCATCGATCGTCGTCAAGAGCGCCGCGCTCACGCTGGCGGCCGCGCTGTCCGCCTGCGGGGGAGGTGGAGGAGGCGGCGGCGGAGGCGGCTACGCGCCCGCGGCGACGGCGGAGCCCGTCAAGACCACGAGCGGGAGTTCCCCGCTCAAGGTGTCCTGCAGCGGCTGCTCGGCGATCGACGACAGCACCTACGCGGGCGCGGGCACCGGCATCTGGCAGGCACCGAACGCATCGACCGTGCCGGTCGACGTGCCGTTGGCCATCTCCGGGCTCAACGGCCAGAGCGTGACGCTGGTCTTCACCAACGAAAGCAGCACGGCCGAAGCGCTCTCGGGCCTGGTGGTGCGTTCGAGTTCCGAGATCGCGACGACGGTCAACAAGGCCAGCGTGGCGGCGCCCCACGACGAGGACGATGCCGCCAAGGCCGCGATCCGGGAGTTCAACCGCGCCGGCTTCGGCAAGCTGCTCGATCCGCAGGCCAAGGTCGCGCCCGGCGTCATGAAGTCGATCGCGCCCTCGGCGGCCTACGTCGTGAGCGATCAGCGCAGCGTCTATCTCTACGACTACTCGCAGCGCACGGTGCAGCTCGCCGCGCAGCGCACGACATCCGACGGCACCACCGTCAACCTGTGGGTGGAGACCGGCGAGCGCGATGCGGCTCGCGTGTCCGACGCGCTGGCCACGCGCATGCTCGACAAGTTCGCCGCTTCAGGCGGCATCTACGACCTGCTGGTGCGCGTTGGCGGTCCGCTGTGGGGCGAGCATGGCATGAGCCAGCTGCTGCCCGGCACCGGCGAGCCGCTGGACATCTTCATCGTCAACTTCAAGCCGGACCACCAGCCCTATGGCCTGGTGGGCTACTTCTGGGGCCTCAACAATTTCAGGAAGGGCAGCGGCGATCTCGCCTACAGCAACGAGTCGCTGAGCCTGTACCTCGATTCGGAGTCGCTCTACCTCGACGGCGAGGCGGGTGTGAAGCAGATCGCGACCGTCATGGCGCACGAAGGCATGCACATGCAGAACTTCTACCGCCGTGGCGTGAAGATGGGATCGGATTTCACGTACGACACCTGGCTCGAGGAGATGTCCGCGCTGATGATGGAAGACTGGGCCAGCTTCAACATCGACCCGAGCCACAACGCGATCCGCGATTCGCGCTATCCGTACTACCTGAACTACAACGGCGCGGGCAGCTACAACTGCAGCCTGACCGACTGGACCCCGATGGCGGCCAGCTGCGAGAGCTACGCCGTGACCGGTTCGTTCGGCGGCTTCCTGAACCGGCAGCTCGGCCTGAATTTCTACAAGGCGCTGCTGACGAGCACCGGCGTGACCAATTCGGCCGAGATGCTCGACAGGGCGATCCGCTCGCAGCGGCCCGACTCCGGCATCGGCCAGGAACTGCGCCGCTTCACCGCCGCTTCGGCCGGAACGATTCCGCTGGGGGCCAACATCCCCGGCTACAGCATGCCGGCGCGCAGCGAGGACGTGTTCACGCTGCCGGCCATCGACCCCGCGAGCCTCGGCAGCCGCAAGCTGCCGCAGTCCGCGCCGGCGATGCTGCAGGCGCTGGCCAGCTTTCCGGTGGTGCGTTCGAACGTCGTGGGCACCTACAGCGAGACGGTGCGCGTGCCGCCGGGCACCACGCTGTCGGTCGTCATCAACTGAGCCTGGGCGGCGCCACCGGGTCCGTCCCCGGGGCGCGCGTCGCCGCCAGCGACGGATCGGCGCGGCGCAGGTAGAACTTCAGCACCAGGCGCTGCACGAAGCCGCCGTACGGCGGATAGAAGAGATCGATCGGGAAGAAGCGCTGGCGCTGGAACACGGTGCGCGCATGCGAGAGCTCGCGAAAGCCTTCCACGCCGTGGTAGGTGCCCATGCCCGAGTTGCCGATGCCTCCGAAGGGCGCGTCATGGTTCACCACCTGCCAGCCCCAGTCGTTCACCGCGACGCCGCCCGAGTGGGTGCGGCGCAGCAGCTCGTCCCGCTCGGCGGCGTCGTGGCTGAAGCAGTAGAGCGCCAGCGGCCGCGGCCTCGCATTGACGAAGGCGATCGCGTCGTCGGTGGTGTCGTAGGGCACCACCGGGAGGATGGGGCCGAACAGTTCCTCCTGCATCACGCGCATGTCGGGCGTGAGCTGCGTCACGATGTGCAGCGGCATCTGGCGGCCGGTGCCGGCGGGCGCGGGCGCGCAGACCTCGATGCGCGCGCCCTTGCTGCGCGCATCGTCGAGCAGCGCCTGCATGCGCTGCCACTGGCGCTCGTTGACCACGGCCGTGTAGTCGGCGTTGCCATCGGTGCGGCCGCCGTAGAAGCGCTCGAAGGTGTGGCGAACGCCCGCGACGAACGCGTCCATGCGTTCGCGCGGCACCAGCGCGTAGTCGGGCGACACGCAGATCTGGCCGCCGTTGGTCGACTTGCCGTGCGTGATGCGCGTGGCCGCGTCGGCGACCGGGTAGTGGCGCGTGACCACCGCCGGCGATTTGCCGCCGAGCTCCAGTGTCACCGGCGTCAGGTTCCGCGCGGCGCTGCGCATCACGATGCGGCCCACCGCCGGGGAGCCCGTGAACACGATGTGGTCGAAGGGCTTGGAGGTGAAGACGTCGGGATCGGCCAGCTCTTCGCCCACGACCGCCACGAGGTCCTCGCCGAAGACCTCGCCAAGCAGGCGCCTGAACACCGCATTGGTGGCCGGCGTGACCTCGGGCATCTTGATCATCACGCGGTTGCCCGCCGCCAGCGCCGCGGTGAGCGGCCCCACCGCCAGGTAGATGGGGAAGTTCCACGGCACGATCACGCCCACCACGCCCTTGGGCTGCCAGCGCACCTCGACGCGGTTGGTCAGGAACAGCAGTTCGGTGGCGCGCCGGCTCGGCTTCATCCAGCGCCGCAGGTGCGCGGCGGTGTGGTCGATGTCGAGCACCGAACCCAGCAGGTCGAGCATCTTCGATTCGTCCGCCGAGCGGTAGCCGAAGTCCTCGCTCATCGCCTGCGCGAGCAGGTCCTGGTAGCGCTGGATCTGGCGCTTGAGCGAACGCAGCCAGGCGCGCCGCTCGTCGGCCGACGGAAACGGCTGCTTCGCGAAAGCCGCCTGCTGGCTCAGAAAAAGCTGCTGCACGCGGTCGTTCGCGGCCATCGCGGCGGCCGCGTGCAAGTGGTCCGTGGTGTCGTTCAAGGCATGTCTCCTCGGTGCGCGCAGCGTGCGACGCCGCGCGACCGCCCGTGACTGTAGGCCCTGCCGGGACCGGGCGCCAGGGCGCCGCCCCCGTGCCTCGCCGCTATCGTCGCGTGACGACCACTTCGAGGTATTCGCCCGGCACCACGAGCGAACGGGGCCCGGCGCGGTTCATGCTCTCCAGCAGTGCCACGAGATCGTCCTCGAGCGCCTGCGCGCCGTCGGCCGGCAGGGACGCGAAGGCCTTGTGCACCGGGCCGTACCAGGTGCGGAACACCTCGACGAAATGCGCCGCCGAACGGTAGCGGAAGTTGAACATGCGCCGCGTCACCTCGATCGATCGGGCCCCGTCCCCGAAGAGCGAATGCAGGTGCGACTCCACGCCCCACTTCGACGGCGGCTGCACGCCCGCCGGCGGCGGCACGTGGCGGCCGAGGGTCTTGAAGAGCTGGCCGATGAATCCCTCGGGCGTCCAGTTCGCCATGCCGATGCGCCCGCCGGGGCGGCAGACGCGCAGCATCTCGGCGGCCGATCGGACATGGTCGGGCGCGAACATCACGCCAAAGGTCGAGACGACCGCATCGAAGCTCGCGTCCTCGAAGGGCAGGGCCTCGACGTCGGCGGTGCGGAAGTCCACCTGCAGGCGCTCGGCGCGCGCCCGCTCGGCGCCGCGGTCGAGCAGGGCGGCCACGTAGTCGGTCGAGGTCACGCTGCAGCCGCGCCGGGCCGCGGCGAGCGTCGCGTTGCCGTTGCCGGCGGCGACGTCGAGCACGCGCTCGTCCCAGGTGAGGTCGCAGGCCTCGGCCAGCATCTCGCCGACGAGCTGCAAGGTGGTGCCGATCACGGCGTAGTCGCCGCTGGCCCAGGCCGCCTGCTGGCGCGTCTTCACGGCTTGAAGGTCGATCGGTGCGTTCATGGAAGGGACTCCTTGTGTGGGCTGCAGGAAAGGGGGTGCGAAAGCGGCGGGGCCGCGGTCGCACTGTGGCGCGCGGCGGCGAAAACGACCTGCCCGCGCGTCGTCCGCGTC
Organism: Variovorax sp.; assembly: GCA_017744285.1. Lineage (GTDB taxonomy): Bacteria > Pseudomonadota > Gammaproteobacteria > Burkholderiales > Burkholderiaceae_C > Variovorax. Next base: position 66,771 of record JAGIBP010000010.1, on the reverse strand, counting down.
TGCCCGATCGTCCGGATTTCCCCCTTGGCCGGGGCTCAGCGCTGGAAAGGCGCGGTCGGCAGGCCCACCGACAGCAGCGACTCGCAGGTGGTCCCCGGCTGCACCGAGACGAAGCGCTCGACCACGAGGTGCTCGCGCGGCGGCCCTTCCATCGGCTCGCGCACCTCGATGTGGCCGTCGACGTTCGCGAGCAACGGGGTCTTGGGCGCGCCCTGCCAGCGCATGTAGGCCTCCTGCAGCGCGACGAAGTCGCCCGCCATCGCCACGGGCCAGCGCTGGCCGCTCGCGCAATCGGTGAAGACGGCCGCGTCCGCGAAGTAGAGGAAGTCGCCGCGCCAGCGCGTGGCCTGCGCGGGCGCCGCCGGCGCGAGCGCGGCCAGGGCCAGGCCGGCGAGGGCGCACCTCGCGATGTGCATCGTTGCGCGCATGGACGGTCGCTTCATTTCCGCTTCCCCGCGTGATGGACGTGGAACCGGAGCTTACCGGTGTGCAGCGCCGCGCGGATCGCGTAAAAACCTTGTTCCCACGACACCAGAAGGCATTTCCATGTCCAGTTCCTCCTTCGAGCCCGACGACGCCGACGCCGACGAGGGCATGCGCCGGGGCTTGACGCACTACGGCGATCGCGGCTTCTCGCTGTTCCTGCGCAAGGCCTTCATCAAGGGCGCGGGCTTCACCGACGCGGCCCTGGACCGGCCCGTGATCGGGATCGCCGACACCGGCAGCGCCTACAACCCCTGCCATGGCAACGCGCCGCAGCTCATCGAGGCGGTGCGGCGCGGCGTGATGCTCGCGGGCGGCCTGCCGATGGCGTTCCCGACCATCTCGATCCACGAGAGCTTCGCGGCGCCGACCAGCATGTACCTGCGCAACCTCATGTCGATGGACACCGAGGAGATGATCCGCGCGCAGCCCATGGACGCGGTGGTGCTCATCGGCGGCTGCGACAAGACCGTGCCCGCGCAGCTCATGGGCGCGGCCTCGGCCGGGCTGCCCGCGATCCAGCTCATTACCGGCTCGATGCTCACCGGCAGCCACCGCGGCGAGCGCGTGGGGGCCTGCACCGACTGCCGCCGCTACTGGGCGCGCTTTCGTGCCGACGAGATCGATGCCGCCGAGACCGCCGAGGTGAACGACGCCCTGGTGGCGAGCGTCGGCACCTGCTCGGTGATGGGCACCGCGAGCACCATGGCCTGCATCGCCGAGGCGCTGGGCATGACGGTGCCGGGCGGCGCCTCGCCCCCGGCCGTGACCGCCGATCGCATCCGCATCGCCGAGGAGACCGGCGCGCAGGCGGTGCGGATCGCGCGCGAGCGCCTCACCATCGACCGGGTGCTGACGCCGCCCGCGTTCGAGAACGCGATGCGGGTGCTGCTGGCCATCGGCGGCTCGACCAACGGCATCGTGCATCTCGCGGCGATCGCGGGCCGCGTGGGGATTCCCATCGACCTCGCCACGCTCGACCGCATGGGCCGCGAGACCCCGGTGCTGCTCGACCTCAAGCCCTCCGGGCAGCACTACATGGAGGACTTCCACGCGGCCGGCGGCATGGCGACGCTGCTGCGCGAACTCAAGCCGCTGCTGCGGCTCGATGCGCTCACGGTCACCGGCCGCACGCTGGGCGAGGAGATCGAGCGCGCGGGGCCTGGGTTCCGGCAGGACGTGGTGCGCAGCCTGGCGCACCCCATCTATCCGCAGGGCGGCATCGCGGTGCTGCGCGGCAATCTCGCGCCCGGCGGCGCGATCATCAAGCAGTCGGCGGCCGACGCGGCGCTCATGGAGCACGAGGGCCGGGCCGTGGTGTTCGAGAACCTGGAGGACCTCGCGCGCCGCATCGACAGCGACGACCTGGACGTGACGAAGGACGACATCCTCGTGCTCAAGAACATCGGCCCCCGGGGCGCGCCCGGCATGCCGGAGGCAGGCTACATGCCGATTCCGCGCAAGCTCGCGCGCGCGGGGGTGAAGGACATGGTGCGCATCTCCGACGGCCGCATGAGCGGCACCGCCTTCGGCACCATCGTGCTGCACGTCACGCCCGAATCGGCGGTGGGCGGACCGCTCGCCCATGTTCGGAACGGCGACCGCATCCGCCTGAGCGTGGCTGCACGCGAGCTCACGCTGCGGGTCGGCGATGACGAACTCGCGCGCCGCGCGCAGGAATCGCCGATCATTCCGCCCACTGCCGAGCGTGGCTACCGCAGGCTCTTCCTTCAGTCGGTCACGCAGGCCGACCAGGGGGCCGACTTCGATTTCCTTCGTGCGCCCGACAAGAAAACAGGACCCCCACCATGACCCAGTACTGGCTGATGAAATCCGAACCCGACGACGTCTCCATCGACGACGCGCTCGCTGCGCCCAACGCCACCGTGGGGTGGACGGGCGTGCGCGGCTTCCAGGCGCGCAAGTACATGAAGGAGGCGATGCAGGTCGGCGACGGCGTGCTCTTCTATCACTCGAGCTGCCCGCAGCCGGGCATCGCCGGCATCGCCCGCATCGTCTCCGGGCCCAAGCCCGATCCGACGCAGTTCGATCCGAAGTCGCCCTACTACGACCCCGAGTCGAAGCGCGAGTCGCCGCGCTGGATCCTGGTCGACGTGCAGGCCTTGCGCAAGACGCGCCTGCTGTCGCTGCCCGAGATGCGCGCCACGCCCGCGCTGGCCGACATGATCGTGCTGCGCAAGGGCAACCGCCTGTCGATCACGCCGGTCGACGAGAAGCACTGGCACCTGATCGTCGACGAGATGCTGGCCTGAACGACCGGGGGCGGGCGCACTCAGGCGCCCTGGATGAGCGCCATGATGTTGCCTTCCGAATCCTTGAACCACGCTGCCATCGCGCCTCCGGCGCTCACGATGCCGTCGGCGTCCTTGCCGGGCATGTCGTAGTCCTCGAACACCACGCCGCGGGCCTTCAGCTGCGCCACTTCCTTGCGGATGTCCGCGACCTGCCAGAACGCCTGGCTGGCCTGCGAGGTCCCCGCGTTCGGGGTCGGGTACAGGAAGGCGCCGGTGCCGCCGCCGAATTCGTAGTGGACGCCGCCCGCGATCTCGGCCTTGGGCGCGAGGCCCAGCTTGCCTTCGTAGAACTGCCGGGCCCGCGCCAGGTCCTTGGCCGGGATGTAGGCGTAGAGGGGCGATTGCTGCAACATGCTGCGCTCCTTGGCTGAAACGACAGCAGCCATTCTTGCGCCGCGCGCCCCCCGCGTCACGCGACGTAAGATCGCCGCTTCCCGAGCCCGTCCCTCGATTCATTCCGTGTCGCTGCTTTTCAAGTGCATCCTCGGCGCCGTCGCGGTGCTTCTCATCGCACTGCTGTCGAAGACGAGGAACTTCTACATCGCGGGCCTGGTGCCCCTCTTTCCCACCTTCGCGCTGATCGCGCACTACATCGTGGGCACCGAACGTTCGGCGGCGGACCTGCGCACGACGGCACTCTTCGGGCTGCTGTCGCTCGTGCCCTATGCGATCTACCTCGCGGTCGTGTACTGGCTCGCGGTCAAGGCCTCGCTGCCGGTCACGCTCATCGCGGCCACGGTGGCGTGGTGCGCGGGCGCGGCGGTGCTTCTTCTTCTCTGGTCTCGCCTTGCGAGTTGATGCGCGCGGGCGCGCTCCCGCCGCACAATGGATGGCCTGACAAGGAGCGCGCCATGAGCTGTGCACCCGCGCCGGCTGGACCATGAACACGCCAGAGGATCTCGGCGGGCTCGACGCGGCCGACCCGGACGAGCGCCTGCGCGCCTACGCCGCGCTGGTCGTGGCCGGGCGTGCGTCGACGCCCGTGTTCCTGCGCGGGCTCGCGAGCCCGGACCCTGACGTGCGCGAGAAGTCCGCCGAGGGCCTGGCCGAGACCGGCGACCCCGCGGCGGCCGACGCCCTGGCGGACGCGCTCTCGGACCCCGAGGCGCTGGTTCGCGGCCGCGCGGCGCAGGCGCTGGCAGCCATCGGCGACTGGCGTGCGCTCGACGCGCTGGTGCGCACCCTCGACGACTACCCCGACGTGCTGCATGCGCCGCACACCATCGCCACCTACGTGCTCATTGCGCGCGGGCGCGACGTGCTGCCCTCGGTCGTGCCGCTGCTCGACGCGCCGTTGCCCATCACGCGCCAGCGCGCGTTCCTGGTGCTGCAAACGCTGGTTTCGGCCATGCCCGAGGCCGGTGACTGGGGCTCGCTCTGGCAGGCGCTCGGCGCCTACGACCCGATGAGCCGCGACCCCGCCGCGCGCGCGGTGGGCGCCGCGAAGTGGGCACAGTGGATCGCGGTGCACTGCGCTTAGAAATTCCCCGCATGCCGCGTCCGCGCGCCGGCCCGCTTCCACAGGTGCGCGCCCTGCGCCGCCTGCGATGAACTGGGACGTTTCTCATAGACGCGCGGAGGAGGCCTTCCTAGAGTGCAGACCGTCGCGCCCCGGGGTGCGGCGATCGAGAAAACGCAACATTCCAGGGAGTCCTCCACGTGCATCGTTTCCATATCCAAGTCCTCGCCACCGCCGCCGCCGCGCTCGCGCTCATGGGCTGCGACACCGTCAAGAAGGCCGACACCGGCGGCCTCCTGAATGTCGGCGGCACCGCGTTCAAGGCCATGTCGCTGAGCGATAGCGAGGTCGTCGCGATGTCCGACGACTCCTGCGCCGCCATGGACAAGAAGAACGCCATCGCCGCGCCCGCCAGCAAGTACGCCAAGCGCCTCGACCAGGTCGTGAAGGCCATGCCGACCGGCGTCAACGGCAAGACCGCGAACTACAAGGTCTACATGACGAAGGACGTCAACGCCTGGGCGATGGCGAACGGCTGCATCCGCGTCTACAGCGGGCTCATGGACCTCATGAACGACGACGAGCTGCGCGGCGTGATCGGCCACGAGATCGGCCACGTGGCGCTCGGCCACTCCAAGGCCCGCATGCAGATGGCCTATGCCACCTCCGCCGCGCGCGAGCTGGCTTCGGCCAGCGGCGGGGTGGCCAAGGCGCTCTCTGAATCGGAGGCCGGCGACCTGGCGGAGAAATTCGTTCACGCCCAGTACTCGCAGGCCAACGAAAGCGCGGCGGACGACTATTCCTTCGACCTGCTCAGGGAACGCAAGCTCGAGCGCAAGGGCCTCGTCACCAGCTTCCAGAAGCTCGCCAAGCTCAGCGAGGGCAAGGAAGGCAATTCGATGATGAGCTCGCACCCGCCGTCGAGCGAGCGCGCCGCCCGCATGCAGAAGCGCCTGGACGAGGGCCGGTGAGATGCCCGCCGGCGTCCTCGCGGCCATTCCCATCAGCATCCAGGCCGCCATCGCCATGACGGGCCGCAGCCAGCGCACCTGGTGGCGCCGCATCGAAGACGGCACCGTGCGCAAGCTCGACCCCGACGCACGCGGCCGCGCCCGCATCGCGCTGCAGGACGTCTGCCGGCTCGCCGACTGCGGCGTGCCGGCCGAGGACATCTCCCTGCTCGCCGCGGCCGATGCCGGCGACGCCGACGCGCAGGCGGACATCGGCGAGATGTTCATCGCATCGGGCCGGGCCGACGCCGGCCGCTACTGGCTCGAACTGGCGGCGCAGCAGGGCCACCCCGATGCCATGCAGTGCCTCGCGCGCTGCTACCTCTCGGGCGAAGGCGCGCCCCGGGACGACAACATGGCCATCCGCTGGCTGGCCGATGCGGCCGCGCGCGGGCACGTCATCGCGCGGGGGCAGATGCGCGCACTGCGCGAGGGGCTGCGCTTGCCGCGAGGCGATTGACTCACGCATGGCACGCGCGGCGCGTGGCCGTGACATGTGCCATGGCTTGCCAGTTCCGGTGTTGGCGCACGCCATTCCTTGCCTGCACGGCGCCGACCTTGATCCAGATCACACTATTTCACGGCCCGGCGACCGGGCATGTTTGCTGCGGTTGAAAGAGCGCTCAGGGAGGTCCTGAGTTTCTCAACTCAACCGAAAGCGAACTATGCAAATGAAACGTGCCATGCGCGCGGCCCAGACGGGCTTCACGCTGATTGAATTGATGATCGTCGTGGCGATCATTGGGATCCTGGCGGCTGTGGCCCTGCCGGCTTATCAGGACTACACCGCGAAAGGGCAGTTGGTCGAAGCCGCGACCCTCACGGATGGCGTGAAGGGTCTGGTCGAAATGAGCTTCACTCAGGACGGCGCATGTCCCGCCAATGCCGCGGCCGCAGTCGGAGACATTGCCAAGGCGGCCGACATCAACGGCAAGTATGTGACCTCGGTGACCACTGCGGGGACTGCAGCAACATCTGGCGGCTGCACGGTCGAAGCTCTTTTCCTCACTACCGGGGTCAATGCAAAATTGGCCGGTAAGAAGGTGCAGTACACGCTCCTCTATCAGAACAATAAGTCGATATGGAAGTGTGGATCCGACGTGGATGCTTCCATCTTGCCGAAGACGTGCGGCACGATTGCTGCCCCGCTGTAAGCGGGTAGGCGCAAGCCAATGAAAAAGCCGTCTACCGAGCAGCTTTTTCGCTTTTGCGCCCGATGCGTTACTCGCCTGGAGGGCAGGCGAGGGCATGTCGCTCACCAAGCTTGATGTGCGCTGGCGCCTCGTACGCCGTCACAGCCTGAGGCGGCGGGCGGCGTTCACAGCAACCCCGCCCCCTGCGCCGCACTCACCACCGCCCCCGTCAAATCCCGAACCTGCGATGCAAAGTCCGCAGACGGGGAGCCCACGAAGCTGGTGGTCCACACCAGGCGCCGGTTGGGCACATCGGTCACGCGCCCCTGGGCCGCAAAGCCGGTGCCGCCCCAGCCGCTTCCGCCGATCGGCGCGCTCAGGCCGATGCCCGCCCCGCCGCCGCCTCCCCAACTGAATCCCCCGATGCCGATGGAGGCGCCGGAGAAGCCGCCCCCGACCATCGTCGGCGTGAGCGACACGACCATGACGGTTCTCGCGCCCGCATCGGCGGCCGCGATCAGCAACTGGTTGTCGAGTTCGCCGCCATTCAATGCCGAAGCAGTGCTGGGCGCAGGCACGGGGCTGGCGCCCCGGTCATGAAGGTGCTGAGCGAGCCATGCCTGGCAGTTCTGTCGCATCGACAGGTCCCAGGCTTCGCAAGCCACCAGGACTTTCTCCGTGCGCAGGATCGCCGAGCCGGGGCCCAGTGCCGGGTCCATCCACTCTCCAGAGCGCTGCGGAAGGGGCGCGGCACACGCACCCAGCAACAGGGCCGCGAGGCCCGCGACGCGCCGCATACCAGCCAAGGCATTTTTCATGACCAGCTCCCGTTGACGGACCCATTATCCGGCGAGGGTCGCGCCACCGTGTCTCGCGCGCTCAACGCCGAAGATCGCAACTAGCGCACAGTTTGCCGGTTTGGGTGAAACCGGTTGCGATGGACGGGCGGGCTCCGCTCCCTAGAATTTCAGATCAAGCTTGCTTTTGCTATGTACTCCCGACTCGTTCGCAGTCGCCTGCTCCTGTGGACGGTCGGCGTCGTGCTCATCTTCGTGGCCACCGGTCTGGCTTTTGTCTCCACGCTGCCATTGAAGGCGGAGCAGCTCGAAGGGGCGCGCAGGGAGGGCCAGCTCATGGCGGTGGCGCTGGGCGAGCAGCTGAGCGCCACGTTCCGCAGTTCGAATGCGAGCGTCGTGTCGCTGGCCAAGTACTTCGAGTCGGTCGGCGGGCCGCACGGCATTTCCTGGGAGCAGGCGCGCGCTGCGCTGCTGCGCGAGGCGAGCGACGACGTGGGCACGCAGGCCATCTTCCTGATGGATGCGGCCGGCGACGTCGTGGCCTCGAGCAAGCTGCCGGCGGCGTGGGAAGAGGCGGATGCGCAGACGCGCGAGAGCTTCGCCCATCACGCGCGCCATCCGCAGGACGCTTCGGTGCACGTCCAGACACCGTCCTTCTCGAACACGACCAGCACCTGGGTGCTGCCGATCTCGCGGGGCATCTTCGACGCCAGGGGGCGCTTGCAGGGCATCCTGCTCGTCTACCTGAACCTGAGCCACATCAAGTCGATGGCGGAACTCATGGGGTCGCTGCGCAGCGCCATGTTCACCTTCCTCGGCCGCGATGGGGTGATCTTCTTTCGCTATCCGGGCTTCGAGCGCGCGGTGAACCTGCGCCTGTCCGAGTACCTGGAGCTCGCCGACGCCTGGAACCAACCCGGCTCGATCGACATGCGCAGCCCTTTCGACGGGGTCGAGCGGGTCGCCAGCTATCGCCGCGCCGAGGCCTTCCCGGCCATGGTGGTGGTCGGCTACCCGCGCGACGAGGTGCTCGCGGGCTGGACTCGACTGGCCTGGGAGCGCACGCTGCTGACTTTCTTCTGCACGCTGGCCGTGGTCGTGGCCCTGGCGCTGGCACAGCGCGCGTTCATCCGCAGCAGCGAAACGCGCCAGCTGATCGAGGCCGAGGTCCAGGTGCGCACGCGCCGCCTGCAGCAGGCCAACCAGGACCTCGAGGACCTCTCCTTCAATGCGTCGCAGGACCTGAGCCAACCCTTGCGGCAGATTCGCAATGTGCTCGACGAAAGCCGGGAGCACGTCAGCGCCGGCGCGGTCGAGCTGACGCAGAACCTCGTGACGCGGGTGTCCGACGCGGCGACGCGCATGGAGCGGCTGATCGGCGAGATGCAGGTGTTCTCCAATGCATCGAGAGCACCGCTGAAGCTGCGCGATTGCGACATCGGGCACCTGGCGCATTCGGTGGTGGACGAGCTCCAGAAAGCGCACCGCCATCGCAGCGTGCAGGTCACGGTCGAGCCCGAGATGTATGCGACGGTCGACGCGCAGCTCGCGCTGATGCTGCTGCGCGAACTGCTGGGCAACGCCTGGAAGTTCACCGCGGGCAAGCCCGATGCGCGCGTATCCATCGAGATGCGCCGCGGCCCGTGGGAAAACGTGTTCGTCGTGCGCGACAACGGCGTCGGTTTCGACAACGAGGAAGCGCGCAGGATTTTCCAGCCCTTCCAGCGCCTGAGCACGGCGAAGGGCACCGTGGGCAACGGCATGGGCCTGCCGACCGTGCAGCGCATCGTGCAGCGGCATGGCGGACGCATCTGGGTGCGGGGCAAGGTCGGGGAGGGCGCCGCGATCTTCTTCACGCTGCAGCCGGCGGTGAATCCGCTGGACCGCTCCGTCGTCCTCCCGGCCTGGGTCGAGCCGCAGGGCACCAAGGCCGATATCGCGGTGCTCTGAGATGCCCGCGCGAGCGGGCGAGCGCTACTTCAGGCTGACCTTGGTCTTCGCGGGAAGCCCGGCGGTCACGCCGACTTCGCGGCAGTTGCCGAACTCGCATCGCACGAGCAGGGTGGTGTTCCGCGCTTCGCAGGGCACGCTGTGGTTCTCGAAGCCGGGGCCCTTGGCGGTCAGGGTGGCCAGCGGCGCCACGCCGCAGTTCCTCGCCTTGGCCAGCCGCTCGGCGCCGTAGGTATCGGTGCCCGTGGGGCGGAGCTCGGCGGCGGTGGGGTCGTACTTCTTCCAGGTGACCTTCACGGTCGGATCGTTGTTCGCGTAGCCCGCCTGCGCCATGCAATTCGCGAGCATGGTTTCCTGGCGCTCGTACCAGCGCTGGCGGCCGGGGGTGTCGACCCAGTAAACGAAGCCGCCGTAGCTCGCGCCGCCCACGCCCAGCGCAATGGCCTCCCACATGCCGACGAGCGCCGTCGAGCTCATGAACGCCGCCGTGGCCCCGGTGCCGATCAGCACGAGCGCCTCGTCGTGCTCGTTGCTGCGGATGTAGGGGAGGTCGGTGGCTCGCTGCTGGCACTTGGCGACGGTGCCCTGGTAGTCCGGCGCCGCCGTCTCCGTCGGCGTGACGTCCGGGACATAGGCGGCGCCGTAGCCCGATCCGGGGCCGGACTTGGGGCGATTCATCCCGGCGCAGCCAGTCAGCATGGCAAGCGCAACGAGCGAGCAAAGCAACTTCATCAGGAACACTCCTCCGGGTTTTTGGGTAAGCGATTGTTACCTGAATCGACGCTGACCTGTAGGGCAAAAGTCTCAGCGGCGTAGCATTGCCACGACATGAACGATCCAGAACCCGCGTCTCTCAATCGCTCCCCCGCCGTCCAGGACCCCGACCTGCTGCGACGCCTGCTGCGCGCCAAGGACCGCATGGACGCGGCCTCGCACGAGGAATGGCCGGTCGCGCGGCTCGCGCAGGTGAGCGGCGTGTCCGAGGCGCACTTCGCGCGCTCGTTCAGGCAGGCCTTCGGCATCCCGCCGCATCGCTACCTGCTGACGCGGCGCATCGAGCGCGCGATGGCGATGCTGCGCGACGATGCCCTGTCCATCACCGAGATCGCCTTCGCGACCGGCTGGCAGAGCCTGGGCACCTTCGGGCGCACCTTCCGCGACATCACCGGCGACAGCCCGAGCGCGGTGCGGGCGCGTGCCAGGGCCGCGACGCATGAACTCGGCCGCGTGCCCGCCTGCATCGTCAACGCCGCGCACCGGCCCGACCTCAGGACCGCAGTTTCGGAGAAGCGCCGGCAGGCCCTGGACGGTACAAACGAAACCGTTCAACAGGAGCTTTCATGACACAAGGTATCGAAACGGCGGGTTTGTATGTGCGCGACCAGGACGAGGCGCTGGCGTTCTACGTGGAGAAGCTGGGGTTTCGCGTCCACACCGACGTGAGGAACGGCGACTATCGCTGGCTCACCGTGCAGCACCCCGACCAGCCGTCGTTCCAGCTCGGGCTGAACCTGCCGGGGCCGCCGGTGCTCGATGCGGCCACCGCGCAGGCGGTGCGCGAGATCGTCGCCAAGGGCGCCATGCCGCCGCTGGTGCTGGCCGTGGACGACTGCCGCGCCGCCTACGAGCGCATGCGGGCCGCGGGCGTCGAGTTCATGCAGGAGCCGGTGGAGCGCTACGGCACGGTGGACGCGGGTTTTCGCGACCCCTCGGGCAACGGCTGGAAGATGATCCAGCGCCGCGGCTGAAGCGCGCGGCCTGACTATTCGGCCAGTTCGTCCAGGATCGGGCAGTCGGGCCGATGGTCCCCGTGGCAGCAGTCCGCCAGCCGCTCGAGCGTGCGCTTCATCGCCTCCATCTCCTCGATGCGCCGGTGCAGGTCCTGGGCATGGGCGAGCGCGATGCGCTTCACATCGGCGCTCGCACGCTGCTTGTTCTGCCACAGCTTCAGAAGCTCCGCGATCTCGGCCATGCTGAAGCCCAGGTCGCGCGCGCGGCGGATGAAGCGCAGCGTGTGGATGTTGCTCTCGGTGTACTGGCGATAGCCGGCGTCGGTGCGGGCCACGCCGGGGACGAGGCCCAGCGATTCGTAGTGCCGCACCATCTTGGCCGAGACGCCCGAGCGCGCGGCGGCTTCGCCGATGTTGAAGGGGCCGCTCATCGAGGCGCTCATTTCGCGATTCCTTTCCAGCGCCGCAGCAGCAGGGCGTTGCTCACAACGCTCACGCTGCTGAAGGCCATCGCCGCGCCGGCGATCACCGGGCTCAGCAGGCCCAGGGCGGCCAGCGGGATGCCGACCACGTTGTAGGCGAAGGCCCAGAAGAGGTTCTGGCGGATCTTGGCGTAGGTCCGGCGCGAGATGTCGATGGCGTCGCTCACCAGCGCCGGATCGCCGCGCATCAGCGTGATGCCGGCCGCGTGCATCGCCACGTCGGTGCCGGTGGACATCGCGATGCCCACGTCGGCCGCCGCCAGCGCCGGTGCGTCGTTGATGCCGTCGCCGACCATTGCCACGCGCTGGCCCCCCTGCTTGAGGCCCGCGATGATCGCCGCCTTGTCCTCGGGCAGCACTTCGGCGCGCACGGTGTCGATCCCGAGCTCGCGGGCCACGGCTTCGGCGCTGCCGCGGTTGTCGCCCGAGACGAGGGCGGTGCGGATGCCCTGCGCATGGAGCTGCCGGATGGCCGCCGCGGCGCTCGGCTTCGGCGTGTCGCCGAAGGCCAGCAGGCCGAGCAGCACCGGGCGCTGGGCGTCGCTCACGTCCGCCAGCCACGAGACGGTGCGCCCCTGCGACTGCAGCTGCGCGGCGCGTGCGTCGAGCTCGCCGAGCGGCACCGCGAGCTCGCGCATGAAGCGCGTGCTGCCCAGGCGCAGTTCGCGGCCGTCGACCACGGCCGACATCCCGCGCCCCGCTACGGCGCGCACGGCGCTCGCAGCGGGGGCTGCGAGACCGTCGTCCTTCGCGGCCGCGAGCACCGCGCGGGCCAGCGGATGCTCGCTGCCCGCCTGGATCGCCGCGCTCGCGCGCAGCAGGGCGGCCCGGTCGCCTTGGGCGGCCTCGCCGGCCACGAGCACCGGGCGACCTTCGGTCAGCGTGCCCGTCTTGTCGAAGGCGACGATGCCGATGCCGTGCGCGACCTCGAGCGCCTCGGCGTCCTTGATGAGCACGCCGTGCCGAGCCGCGACGCCGGTGCCCGCCATGATCGCGGTCGGCGTGGCCAGGCCCAATGCGCAGGGGCAGGCGATGACCAGCACGGCCACGGCGTTCAGGATGGCGGTTTCCCACTGGCCGGTGACGAGCCCCCAGCCGAGGAAGGTGAGCGCCGCCAGCCCGATGACCACAGGCACGAAGACGCTGCTGACCTGGTCGACCAGCCGCTGGATCGGTGCCTTCTTCGCCTGCGCGGACTCGACCAGCCGCACGATGCGCGCGAGCGTGGACTCGGTGCCCACGGCCGTGGTGCGCACGACCAGCAGGCCCTGCCCATTGACCGAGCCGCCGGTCACGGCGTTGCCGGCCTGCTTGGCGACGGGCAGGCTTTCGCCGGTGATCAGCGATTCGTCGACCTCGCTCGCGCCTTCGACGACCACCGCGTCGACCGGCACGCGCTCGCCGGGGCGGATGACCACGAGGTCATCGACGCGGACCTTGTCGAGCGGCAGCTCCTGTTCGGCGCCGTGGCGCCGCACGCGGGCGCGCTCGGGGCGCAGGGCGTTGAGGGCGCGGATCGCCTCGGTGGTCTGCCGCTTGGCCCGCGTTTCGAGCCACTTGCCGAGCAGCACCAGCGTGATCACCACGGCCGAGGCCTCGAAGTACAGGTGCGGCATGCCGTGGCCGCGGTGCGCCAGGAGCAGGTAGACGCTCAGGCCGTACGCCGCCGAGGTGCCCAGCGCCACCAGCAGGTCCATGTTGCCGGCGCGGGCCCTCAGCGCCTTCCAGCCCGAGCGGTAGAAGCGCGCGCCGAGCCAGAACTGCACCGGTGTGGCCAGGGCGAGCTGCAGCCAGCCGTCCAGCATCCAGTCCTGGCCGAAGAGCATGCCGAACATGGGCAGCACCAGCGGGACCGACAGCAGGGCGGCGGCGATCACGGGCCAGGCATCGCCCGGACCGCGCCGCTTGCCCGCGGCCGCGACGCCCGTGTCGGCCGCCGCAGGCGCCTCCTCGCCGACGGCATAGCCTGCCTTCTCGACCGCCGCGCGCAGCGTCTCGCGCGCCACCGAGCCGTCCGTGTGGACCGTGGCCGCCTCGGTGGCGAGGTTGACGCTCGCCTCGGTGACGCCGGGCACACCTGCCAGCGACCGCTCGACGCGGGCGACGCACGACGCACAGGTCATGCCTTCGATCGGGAGCGACCACGCCTGGATGCCGGGGGCGGAGGGGGAGGACGAGGGAGAAAGCGCGAGGCTGGAGTTCATGGGCAGGAGTTTCAACCTTTCCATCATGGGAGGGTCAAGCGCGGCGGTCCATGAACTGTCCATTCGGTCTACGTCGATCCGGCGCTTTGTGTTTTGTGTTACCTAAAGTATGCTTTTTCCATTCCGAAAGGAAGGAGCAAGCCATGGGCGCGAGCCATATCGACCAGATGTCGTCCACGCGTTCCGACTGCCGCCTGTGGGTGGACGACCCCGCAGGCTTCTCGACGGCCCGGGTCGGGCGGCTTCACCATGACTACCACCTCCATCCGCTGCTCCAGCTGCCCGAGCTCGAAGCGCTGGCGAAGGAGCTGGCGCCGCTCAAGCAATGCCGCTTCGTCAGGCCGGGCATCACCCAGGCCTCGGCCTTCGCGCACGACAGCGTGCCGCCGGACGGCCGCAGCATCGAGGAGGTGTTCCGCCGCATCGAGGAGCCGGGCTCGTGGATCGCGCTGTACGACGTCGAGGTGATCCCGCGCTACAAGGCGCTGCTGGACCACGTGCTGGCCAACGTGCGCGAGATCATCGACCGCGAGCAGCATGGCATGTTCCAGGTGACGGGCTTCGTCTTCATTTCCGCGCCGCCGTCCGTCACGCCCTTCCACATCGATCGCGAGAACAATTTCTGGCTCATGCTGCACGGGCGCAAGGTGATGAATGTCTGGGACCGCACCGACCGCACGGTGGTGCCCCTCGACGCCGTGGAGGATTTCATCGTCGCCCACTCGCTGCGCAAGGTGAAGCTCAAGGACGAGTGGCGCGCGCGCAGCCACGAGTTCGACGTGCGCGCGGGCGACGGGGTGTACTTCCCGAGCACCTCGCCGCATATGACGCGCTCCGACCCGGACTGGACCGCGCCCGGCGACCGCGTGGCGATCTCGATCGGCGTGAACTTCTATACCCCGGTCACCCGCCGCACGGCGCAGGTGCACCAGCTCAACCGGGTGCTGCGCAAATGCGGCCTCTCGCCGAGGGGGCCGGGCGAATCGGAGGCCCTCGATGCCCTCAAGGCGCCGTTCGGCAAGATGGCGGGGCTGGCCCGCTCGACTTTGGCGCGGGTGGCGCGGCCGATCCTCCACCGCGGCTTCAGCTACAAGCCGCCGCCGGGATCGTATTGACGGACGCGCCTGGAGGGCGTCACCTCATCATGTCCCGCGGCGTGACCGGCGGCGCGTCGTTGCCCCATGAGCCCCGGATGTAGGTCAGCACGGCGGCGACGTCGGTGTCGTCCAGCACGATCCGGAAGGGCGGCATGCCGTAGGGGCGCGGGTTGCCCGGCGTGGTCGGCAGGAAGCCGCCGTGGCGAACGATCTGGATCAGGTTGACCGGCGTGCTCATCTGCACCGCGCGATTGCCCGCCAGGGGCGGGTAGGCGCCCGCCGCGCCCTGGCCCTGGTCGCCGTGGCAATACGCGCAGCGCTGATCGAAGATGCGCGCGCCGCGTTCCATCACGCGGGGGTCGCGCGTGGGCGAGGTCGTCGGCGCGACGGCGGCGGAGGTGCTCGGCAGTTCCTTGAGATAGCTGGCCATCGCGAGCAGGTCGGCCTCCTGCAGGTGCTGCGTGCTGCCGTAGACCACGTCGGCCATCGGCCCCATGACGGTGCCGCGCTCGGAGCGGCCGGTCTTGAGCAGTTCCACCACGTCGTGCGGGTTCCAGTCGGCCACGCTGGCCTCGCGCCTGGAGGTGAGCGAGGGCGCATACCAGTTCTGCACCGCGATGAGCCCGCCCGAGAGGCCCAGCTTTTCCTGCGTCGCGCCCAGCACGTTGCGCGTGCCGTGGCAGGCGATGCAGTGGCCCAGTCCCTCGACCAGGTAGGCGCCCCGGTTCCACTCGGCCGGTTTCGCCGGATCGGGCTCGAAGGTGCCCGGCTTGAACGACAACGCGCGCCACACCGCGAGCGCGGGCTGCATGTCGTACGGAAAGCGCAGCTCGTGCGGCAGGTTCGGCACGGGCGACGCGGGCAGCGTGCGCAGGTACGCGAAGATCGCATCGGCGTCCTCGCGCGTGACGCGCGTGAAGTTCGGATACGGGAAGGCCGGGTAGAGCAGCCGCCCGTCCTTCGAGCGGCCGTTGTGCAGGGCGCGCCAGAAGTGGTCGGAGTTCCAGCGCCCGATGCCGGCGTTCGGGTCGGGCGTGAGGTTGCTCGAGAAGACGGTGCCGAAGGGCGTCTCGATGCCCACGCCGCCGGCGTAGGGCGCGCCGCCGCGCGTGGTGTGGCAGCCGGCGCAGTTGCCGGCCAGGGCCAGGTAGCGGCCGCGCTCGACCATCGCGGGCGTCGGCTCGAAGGCGGTGGGCGGCTCGGGCAGCTTGACCTCGCCGCGCAGGTTGAGCCCGACGATGGCGAAGGCCGCCAGGATGCCCAGCGTCGCCAGGAAGATCAGGATGTAGAGAAGGCGTCGCATGGCGGCTCAGGGGTTCAGCGCGCTGCAACCCATCGGCACGGGGCTGGGCGGCGCGGCCTGGGGCTTCGGGTCGGCGGGCACGGGTTGCATCACGAGCCAGCTCGTCACGGCGTTGATATCGGCGCTCGTGAGCTTGCGGCCCACCTTCGCCATGCAGTCGGGTTCGAGCGCGTGGCGGTCGTTGGTCAGCCACGCGCCGAGCTGCGACGACAGGTACAGGCGCGGCAGCCCGACCAGCCCCGGGATGCCCGGCAGCACGCCGGTGAGCGATTCGCCATGGCAGCGCACGCAGGCCGGGATGTCGCGCGCCGGATCGCCCTCGAACACCAGCGCCTTGCCGCGCGCGAGCATGGCCGGCGTCGCGTCGGTGGTCGCCGGCGGCGCGGGGTAGGGCAGCTGGATGGCGGCGAAGTACTCGGCGATCTCGCGCAGGTAGGCGTCCGACATGTGCCGCACCATGTGCGTCATGTCGGAGTTGAAGCGGCGCCCGTCGCGATAGCTCTGCAGCTGGTTGAACAGGTAGCCCGCCGGCTTGCCCGACAGGCGCGGGAAGTAGCCGGCCTCGGTGCTGGAGCCTTCGCGGCCGTGGCAGGCGATGCAGGCGGCCACGCGCTGCTCGATGGTGTCGGGCACGTGCCCCGGCGGGGGCGGGGCCGCGAGGCCCGGCCGCGCGGCGAGCGCGCCCAGGGCCAGCAGGGCCGCGATGCCGATGCGTCGGGTGAAGCAGGATTTGTTCTTCATTCGTGGGGCAGCGATAAGCGCGGGAGGCATTGTGACCGCTCCTCGAATGAACCGGCCCACGGGGCGGGCGTGGTCCGGCGCTACAGTGCCCGGCATGCATTCGCGATTCGTGATGATGACCGGCTGGCAGCGCCTGCTGTGCGGCGTGCTGGCCGGCCTGGCGGCGGCCCTGGGGCTGCGTCTTCTGCCCTGGCGGCTCGACGACATCTCGTGCGGCCTGATCGGCTGGTGCGCGGGCGCCCTGGTGTACCTCGTTCCGGCCTGGTGGCTGGCCGAGATCTCGGACCCGCGCGGCACGCAGCGCCGGGCCCAGGCGCTCGACCAGCCCCGCGCGTCGATCCTGGCCGTGATGCTGATCGCCGTCGGCGTGAGCGTCGTCGTCATCGCCATGCTGCTGCAGCGCGTGCCGCAGTTGTGCGGGGGGCAGCGCATCGGCCACATCGCGCTCGGGCTGCTGGCGCTCGCGTGCTCGTGGCTCCTGATCCACACCATCTACGCCTTCCACTACGCCCACCGCTACTACCAGCCGGACGAGGGCGACAAGGGCTACCTCGCGGGCCTGGACTTCCCCGGCGAGGCCGAGCCCGACTACTTCGACTTCCTCTACTACAGCTTCGTGGTGGGGATGACCTCGCAGGTGTCCGACGTACAGGTCCACTCGCGCGAGATGCGGCGCCTGACGCTCGTGCACGGCGTGCTGGCCTTCGCCTTCAACATGCTGGTGCTGGCGCTGTCCATCAACGTGGTGGCCTCGGCCATGCAGGCGCCGTCGTCCGGCGATTCAGCGACCGCGGCGGCCTCCCAGCGTGACGATGCCTGTCGATAGCGCGACGCCGCAGACGATCACCCCGGCGCAGATCAGCATCCACTGCGTGATCTCCTCGCCGAGGAACACCGCGCCGTAGAACACCGCGAAGACCGGCACCAGGAAGGTCACGGTCAGCGCGCGGGCCGGTCCGGCGCGCTCGATCAGGCGGAAGAACAGGATGTAGGCGAGCCCCGTGCACGCGATGCCCGCGGCGACGATCGCCAGCCAGGCGCGCGGGCTGGGCATCTGCGCGGGCGCCAGCCACAGGGCCGGCAATGCGAGCGCGAGCGTCGCGCCGATCTGGCTGCCGGTGGCCGTCGCCAGCGCCGGCACGCCGACGAGGTACTTGCGCGTGAGGCTCGCCGCGAAGGCATAGCAGATGCACGCCGCGAGGCAGGCGGCGATGGCCCATCGCGCCGCGCCTTCGTCGGCCCCCGAATGAAA
Source organism: Variovorax sp. (assembly GCA_017744285.1). Lineage (GTDB taxonomy): Bacteria > Pseudomonadota > Gammaproteobacteria > Burkholderiales > Burkholderiaceae_C > Variovorax. Next base: position 48,815 of record JAGIBP010000010.1, on the reverse strand, counting down.
GCCCGCGCCGCGGCCCGCGAGCATCGCGACGCCGACGAAGCCGATCACGAGCCCGAGCAGGCGCGAGCGGTCCGGCCGGTCTCCGAACCACGCCCAGGCGACCAGCGCGCCGAACATCGGCACCGTGGCGTTGAGCACCGCCGCGAGGCCGCTGTTGAGGGTCAGCAGCGCGAACGCGAAGAACGCGAACGGCAGGCCCGAATTGAGCACGCCGACGCCGAGCGCCGGCTTCCAGTAGCGCCGCAGCGCGCCCGACTGGCCGCGCAGCAGCATCAGCGGCAGCAGGAAGACCGCCGCGATCGCGACCCGCACGGCCGCCGTCGGCAGCGCCCCGAACTCGGCGGCGCCGATGCGCATGAACAGGAAGGAGGCGCCCCACAGCGCGCCGAGCAGCAACAGGTCGACCACCCAGCGTTGGCCGGCGGATGGGGCCTTCGCCTTGGCCGCGGCAGCCGCCTCGTCGGCGGCGCATTCGCCACGGCTCATGCGCTGGCCCCTGCAAGACGCGCTCCCTCGAGCGCGAGCAGGGCGCTCTTGCGTTCGAGGCCGCCGGCATAGCCCGTCAGCGAGCCGTTGGCGCCGAGCACGCGGTGGCACGGCACGATCACGCTGATCGGGTTGCGGCCCACCGCCGCGCCCACGGCGCGCACCGCGGCGGGCCGGCCCACGTCGGCGCTCAGGGCGCCGTAGCTGGTGGTGCGTCCGGCGGGAATCGCGAGCAGGGCCTGCCACACCGCCTGCTGGAAGCCGGTGCCGTGCGAGAGGTCCAGCGGCAGGTCGAAATGCCGGCGGCGGCCGGCGAAGTAGTCGTCGAGCTGGCGCGCGGCTTCCTGCATCACCGGGTGATCGTCTTCGGGCTCCCAGCCGGCCATGTCGGGCCAGTGGCGCTGGCGGTCGAACCAGAGGCCGGCCAGCCCCCGGTCGGTCGCGGCCAGCGTGATGCCGCCGAGCGCGCTGGCGAAACGGGTCGTGCAGAGGCGAGAGGTCTTGTATTTCATGGTCGTGGATTGTTCATGCCGCCACCGTGGCGAGCGGCTCGGCCGCCGCGGCGGGCGCCGGGCGGTACCAGGCGCGCAGCACCGCATAGCCGCGCCACGGCCGCCAGGCGAGCGAGGCCTCGGCCGCGGCGCGTGCCGTGGTGACGCCGAGCGCCTTCTGCAAGGCCACGTCGCCGGCGGGAAAGGCGTCGGGCCAGCGCAATGCGCGCATCGCGATGTATTGGGCGGTCCAGTCGCCGATGCCGGGCAGCGCCTGCAGGGCCGCGAGCGTGGCCGGCACGTCGGCGCCGGGATGCAGCGCGAGGCGGCCTTCCATCGTTTCGCGCGCGAGAGCGAGCAGCGCGGCCTGCCGCTGCCGCACGATGCCGAGCTGGCCGAGCGCGTCGCTGCTCGCGGCGGCCAGGGCCGCCGGGGTCGGGAAGAGGCGGTCGAGCCCCGCCACCGGCGTCGCGATCGACTCGCCGAAGGCCTGCACCAGCCGCGTGCCGAGCGTGCGTGCCGCCGCCACGGTGATCTGCTGCCCCAGCACCGCGCGCACCGCGAGCTCGAAGCCATCGAGCGTGCCGGGCACGCGCAGGCCGTCGCCGTGCGGAAAGCTCGCGTGCAGCGCGGCGTTGATCGCCATCGGGTCGGCGTCGAGGTCGAGCATGGCGCGCACGCGGCTGATGACGATCGGCAGCACCGTCGCGAGCGAATCGCCCACGCGCAGCAGCACCTGTTCGCGCCCGGCATCGAAGCGCAGCCGCAGCCAGCCTTGCAGCATGGCGCCGCCGTGCGCGATGCGCAGGGTGCGCGCGAATTCGGGCGCGGCGGGCCCGCCGATGACGGCCTCGGCGCCGCCGAGTGCGCGCTTGCCGAAGAAGTCCATCATCGCGGCCCGGTCGTAGGGCGGCCGGAAGCCGAGTCGCACTTCGGTGCCGCCGCCGTCGCGGCCGCCGGCCGGGGCGCCGGCGCGCCGCAGCGCGCTGGGGTTCAGGCCGTAGTGCGCCACGAAGGCCGCGTTGAACCGGCGCACGCTCGAGAAGCCGCTGGCCAGCGCGACCTGGGTCATCGGCAGGCGCGTGTCGGCGATGAGCTGCTTGGCGGCCAGCAGGCGCCGCGTCTGCAGGTATTGCAGCGGCGAGACGCCGAACTGCGCCTCGAAGATGCGCCGCAGGTGCCGGTCGCTCACGCCGAGCCGCGCGGCGATGCGGGCCGCGCCCGGGCCTTCGTCGGACCAGGCGTCGGGCTCGTCGATGAGGCGTGCCGCCTGCAGCGCGAGGATGCGCGAGGCGTCTTCGGTCGACCAGCTCGCCGCGCGCGGCGCCAGCTCCGGGCGGCAGCGCAGGCAGGGCCGGAATCCGGCCGCCTCGGCCTGCGCGGCGTGGCGGAAGAAGCGGCAGTTCTCGCGACGGGGCACCTTCACGCGGCACACCGGCCGGCAATAGACGCCGGTGGAGGTCACGGCGGTGAAGAAGGTGCCGTCGAAGCGCGCGTCGTGTGCCTTCATGGCGAGATAGCACGCATCGCTTTCGAGTGCCGCGGTGGGGGCCGGGGAGGACATGCGGAAATGATACGGTGGGCCTGCGTCAAGAGTAGCCGTTTTCGGACATCTGGCCCCGGAAGGGCATGCCTACAATCGTCCTCATTTTTGAAACGACAGGGGTAGCTCTCATGCAGCTCAGCGCATCGATCTTCAAGGCCTACGACATCCGTGGCGTGGTGCCGTCCACGCTGAACCCCGATGTCGCCGAGGCGCTCGGCAAGGCCTTCGGGAGCGCGGCGCGCGCCGCGGGCGAGAAGGCGGTGGCGGTCGGCCGCGACGGGCGGCTCTCGGGCCCTTCGCTGTCCCAGGCCCTCATCAAGGGGCTGGTCGCCGCGGGCGTCGAGGTGATCGACGTCGGCGCGGTCACCACGCCGATGCTCTACTTCGCGGCGCACACGCTGTGCACCAGCGGCATCCAGGTCACCGGCAGCCACAACCCGAAGGATTACAACGGCTTCAAGATGGTGCTCGCCGGCCGCGCGATCTACGGCGAGGAGATCCAGAACCTGCGCCGCGTGATGGAAGCCGGCAGCGCCGTGCTCGTCCCGGGCGGCAGCGTGCGCCAGGTCGACATCCAGGAGGCCTACACGCAGCGCATCACGGGCGACATCAAGCTCGCGCGGCCGCTGAAGATCGTGGTCGACTCGGGCAACGGCATCGCGGGCGCGTCGGCGCCGGCCATCCTGCGCGCCATCGGCTGCGAGGTGACCGAGCTGTTCAGCGAGGTCGACGGCGACTTTCCCAATCACCACCCCGATCCCAGCAAGCCCGAGAACCTGCGCGACCTGATCGCGGCGCTCAAGGCGGGCGATGCCGAACTGGGCCTGGCCTTCGACGGCGACGGCGACCGCCTGGGCATCGTCACCAAGGACGGCAACAACATCTTTCCGGATCGCCAGATGGTGCTGTTCGCGCAGGACGTGCTTTCGCGCGTGCCGGGCGCGACGATCGTCTACGACGTCAAGTGCTCGCAGCGCCTGGCGCCGGCCATCGAGGCGGCGGGCGGCAAGCCGCTGATCTACAAGACCGGCCACTCGCTCATCAAGGCCAAGATGAAGGAGATCGACTCCCCGCTCGGCGGCGAGATGAGCGGCCACATCTTCTTCAAGGAGCGCTGGTTCGGCTTCGACGACGGCACCTACGCCGGCTGCCGCCTGCTCGAGATCCTGAGCCGGAGCCCGAACGCGAGCGATGTGCTCAATGCCCTGCCGACCAGCTTCTCGACGCCCGAGCTCAACGTGAAGTGCGCCGAAGGCGAACCGCATGCGATCGTGGACCGGCTCGTCGCCGAGGCGAAGTTCGACGCGCCCGCCAAGGTGTCGACCATCGACGGCCTTCGCGTGGACTGGCCCGATGGCTTCGGGCTGATCCGCGCCTCCAACACCACGCCGGTGCTGGTGCTGCGCTTCGAAGGGCAGACGCAGGCCGCGCTGGAGCGCATCGAGCACGAGATGCTGGCGCGGCTCAAGCGCGTGAAGCCGGACGCCACGTTCGCCGAGGCCGCTCACTGAGTCCATCGAGCGTGCGTTCGATGTTGCTGCGCCTGTACGGCGCTTTCACGACGATGGCCAAGCCGCTGGTGCGCCGCAAGCTGCGGCGCCGCGCCGTGGCCGAGCCCGGCTATGCACACGCCGTCGAGGAGCGCTTCGGTCACTATGACGAAGCCGCCGTCGGCACCGGCTGGTGCTGGATCCATGCCGTGTCGCTGGGGGAGGCCCGCGCGGCCGGCATCCTGATCGCCGAACTGCGCCGGCAGATGCCGGGCATCCCGATCCTCCTGACCAACGGCACCGCCACCGGCCGGGAGGAGGGCGCCAAGCTGCTCGAGCCCGGCGACCTGCAGGTGTGGCAGCCCTGGGACGCGCCGGAGCCGGTGGCGCGCTTCCTCGACCGGTTCAGGCCCCGCATCGGCGTGCTGATGGAAACCGAGGTCTGGCCCGAAATGACGGCCGCCTGCGCCGAGCGCGGCATCCCGCTGGTGCTGGCCAACGCGCGGCTCAACGAGAAATCGCTGGCGGGCGCCGAGCGCCTGGCCTGGCTCGCGCGGCCGGCGTATTCGTCGCTGGCGGCGGTCTGGGCGCAAACGGAGGCGGATTCGCACCGGCTGGTGTCGCTCGGCGCCAAGGTCTCCGGCATCTTCGGCAACCTCAAGTTCGACGCCACGCCCGACGCCCGGCAGCTTGCCGCCGCGGGCCGGCTGCGCGGACAGTTGCCGCGCCCGGTGATCGTCTTCGCGAGTTCGCGCGACGGCGAGGAGCAGCAGCTGCTCGACGTGCTCAAGCGCTTCGGCGCGCTCGCTCCGGTGCCCCCGGAGCGCGAAGGCGTGCAGTCGATCGTCAAGCGGGTGCACGACGTGCAATGGATGATCGTGCCGCGCCATCCCCAGCGCTTCGACGAGGTGGCGGCGCTGGTCGAGGCGAACGGCTTCGCGGTCGCGCGGCGCAGCGCGGCAGGCGCGCCGACCGAGGGCGAGATCTGGCTGGGCGACTCGCTCGGCGAGATGGCGCTCTATTACGGGCTGGCCGACGTGGCGCTGCTCGGCGGCAGCTTCGAGCCGCTGGGCGGGCAGAACCTGATCGAGGCGGCCGCCTGCGGCTGTCCGGTGGTCATGGGCCCGTCGACCTTCAACTTCGCGGAAGCGGCCGAGCTCTCGCTGGCGGCCGGCGCCTCGATGCGCGTGCCCGACATGGAGCACGCGGTGACGGCCGCGCTCAAGCTGGTCGAGAAGTCCGAGCGGCGCGAGGCCATGGCGCAGGCGGCGCTGGCGTTCGCGTCATCGAACCGGGGCGCCGCGGAACGAACCGCCGCGGCCGTGCTCGCCATCGCGGAGCGCGCGGCCGTCGCCGAGGAAGCCGTGCCGCCACCGCCGCCGTCCGAAGAGCGCACCGAGCCCACGCTCCAGTAGCGCCGCGAGGCGCGGGCGCGGATTCACCAGGCGTAGCGCATGCCGGCGCGCAGGGTCCACGCCTGGTAGGACTGCTGGCCCCACTGCAGCCCCAGATCGCCCCAGGCCGCCATGCCCGGCGCGACGTCGACGTTGAGGCCCGTCTTGAGCTCGTAGCGATTGCTCGGCGCGAGCGCGCTGGTCGTCGTGTACTGCGGTGCGACGACCTCGCTGTTCAACTCGTCGTGCCACCAGTTCAGTGCGGCATACGGCCGCATCTTCAGGCCCCAGGTCTGGAAGCCCGGGGGCTGCACCCGCACGCCGAGCCGCGACATCCAGCCGTTGCGGCGCATGCCGTCGATGGTCGTGAAGTCGGTGTCCGCGAGGTTGTAGTTGTTGCTGCGCAGGTAGATCAGCTGGCCCTGCGGGCGGACCGTCCAGGGGCTCGTGTCGCCCAGCTGCAGCGAATAGCCGGCCTCGGCCGAGGCCATGCCGGCATTCGAGGCGTAGTTCGAGCGGTTGACCCACGGCGCATCGTTGTTGTTGTCGAGCCACGCGAACTGGCCGTAGACGTCGGTATACCAACCCAGCCGGCTGCGGTCATCCTGGTACCAGGTGCCGTAGAGGCCGGCGCTGCCGCCGCCCGGCGTGCCGGGATCGGACCGGTTCCCGTCGTAGCCTGCCATCGAGCCCAGGTGCAGCTTGCCCGTGCCGCTGAAGAGCGACCACTGGCTCGTGTCGCCGCCAAAGCGCGCCGTGCCCGTGCGGGTGTCGGTCTGCAGCGCGCCATTGCCGACTGCGGTGCCGATGCCCTGGCCGGCCACGCGCAGCGTGAGCGGCTGCGTGCCTGCGCCGCCGGAATCCCCCGGGGCCACGGCACGCGAGGCGTCGCCACCGCCCCAGCGCTCGTCCAGCGAGTGGACGAACTGAATGCCCGATGTGCGCTGGCCCTTGACCCGGGTGTCCGCCGCCGGACCCACCGGCGCGCACAGGCTCGTCGTGCCGGCCGACGCGGGCGCACACTGCGCGAACGCGGCGCCGCCGCTGGCGCACAACAGGGCCACCAGGGCCCTCGGCAACATGGGTCGGTCCAGCATCCCCCCCAGCCCATTCCCCTCACGCCTCGATGGTCGACGCATGGTGAACCCCTTTCAGGCAGTCCGGCGATTTGTAAGAACCGTCAGGAAACGGATGAGGAATATTCTGCTTCGGATCGGCGCGCGAAGCTAGGGCCTGACAGCAGGCCCCTGGCCCCGACAGCTACCGGGTCGGCGGCGGCGCGATCGTCGGCGGGGGAGGGGGCACCTGCAGGGGCGCCTGCGGGTTCACGGGCGCGTGGACCGGGGGCGGCACCATCGGCCCCGGGGTGGGCGGCACCGGGACCGGGCTCTGCGTGGCCGCCGAAGGCTGATCGGGCGACGCCGCGCTGTCGACGCTCGCGCGGCCGTTGGTGGCCAGCGTGTTGTTCACCGTCTGCAGGTCGTCCGGGCTCAGCGTGCCGTTGGCCTGGCGCAGCTTGAGATTGCCCACCAGCACGTTGTAGCGGGCCACGGCGAGGTCGCGCTTGGTCTGGAAGAGCTGGCTCTGCGAGTTGAGCACGTCGATGTTGATGCGCACGCCCACCTGGTAGCCCAGGCGGTTGGCGTCGAGGGCGCTCTGGCTGGAGGCCTCGGCCGCTTCCAGCGCCTTGACCTGCCCGGCGCCCGACACCAGGCCGAGGAAGGCCGCGCGCGTGGCCTGCGTCACGCTGCGCCGGGTGGATTCGAGCGTCTGGCGCGATTGTTCTTCGAGCGCCAGCGTTTCCTTGATGCGGTTCTCGGTCGCGAAGCCCGCGAACAGCGGCAGGTTGAACACCACGCCGATGCTGGCGGCGCGCACGTTCACGCGGCCGGTGCTGGTGCTGGTGGTGGTGCCCTGCGGGTTGTTGGTGGCGTTGTAGCCGAGCTGCGCGTCGAGCGTGGGCTTGTGGCCCGCGCGCGCCTTGTCGACTTCGAGCGTGGCGACCTCGACGCCCAGGCGCGCCTGGGTGATGGCCGGATGCACGGCATCGGCCTGCGTCACCCAGCTTTCCATGTCCGCGGGCAGCGTCGGCAGCACCACCGGCGCGGCCAGCGGGGTCGGGTCGCTGCCCGGCCGGCCGACGAGCTGGTCGAGCGCGATCTTCTTGACCTGCAGGTCGTTCTCGGCGGCGATTTCCTGCGCGACGACGAGGTCGTAGCGGGCCTGCGCTTCGCGCTGGTCGGTGATGGTGGCGGTGCCGACCTCGAAGTTGCGCTTGGCCGAGGCGAGCTGCTCGGCGACCGCGGCCTTCTGGGCCCGCACCAGCGCGAGCGTGTCCTGGCTCGACAGCACGTCGAAATAGGCCTGGCTCACGCGCACGATCAGGTCCTGCTCGGCGACCGTGAGGGTCGCCTGCGCGATGTCGACCTGCCGCTTGCTCTGCTCGTAGGCGGCCCAGTTCGCGGGGCGGTACAGCGGCTGCGTCGCGTTGATCCCGGCCTGCTGCGACGGCAGCCCGCGGCGGGCGCTCAGGGCATCGGTCGAAAGCTCCTGCTCGACGGAGGTGGCGCTCGCGCTCAAGCCCACCTGCGGCAGGATGCCCGCCTTGGCCTGGGCCGCGCGCGCGAGGCTGGCGTCGTACTGCGCCCGGGCGCCCTGGTAGGTCGCGTCGTAGCTCCTGGCGGATTCATACAGTTCGATCAGGCTCTGGCCATGAGCCGGCAGCGCGAGCGCCGTGGCGAAGACCGCCGCGAGTGCTGCCGAGAGAGGGAGAGGCCTGGGAACGGGCATGAAGCGTCCTTGAAGTGATCGGTGGCGTACGAGGTTCAGTCAACAGCGGTTTTCGACGCGGCGCCGCGCGGGGCGGCCCGGTCCGCCGCGCCGCTGCGCGAGGCGGCCAGGGAAGCAGTCAATATCTCGGGATCGAGGGATCGAGCCCGGCCCACGCATCGATTCCGCCGGCGATGTTCGCCACCTCGGCGAAGCCGCTCTGGGCCAGGAACGCCGCCACGCGCTGGCTGCGCCCCCCGTGATGGCACAGGCAGGCGATGCGCTGGTCCGCCCGGAGTTCGGAGACGCGCGCCGGGATCTCGTTCATGGGAATCGTCGCCAGCGTGAAGCCCTTCGGGACGACGCTGGCGGTTTGCAGTTCCCAGGGTTCACGCACGTCCAGGACGACCGGCGCTGCATTCGGGTTCCGGGCGAACCAGTCGGCGACGTCGGCCGGGCGGATTTGATCGATCATGAAAGTCGGCGGGTCAGAAATTGAAGCGCGAGGGGACGGGGAAATTCAAGAGGCGCGGCGCGACGGTATCCCAGGGCTGCGTGGTTTCCCACTTGCCTTCGGCCACGCGCGTGACGAAGTTGGCACGCATCATCGGTTCGTCGCCGACGATCGCGGCCAGCCGCCCGCCCATCTTCAGCGACCCGAGCAGGCCCTGCGGGATGCGCGCGACCGAGCCGCTCAGGACGATCACGTCGAAGGTCGGCCCGCTCGCGAGCGGCTGCGCGCCGTCGGCGTTGCGCACCTCGACGTTCATCACGCCGTTGCGGCGCAGGTTCTCGGCCGCGGTGGCGGCCAGGCGGGGGTCGATCTCGAGCGTCAGCACCTGGGCCGCGCGGTGGGCGAGCAGGGCGGCCATGAAGCCGGAGCCGGTGCCGATCTCGAGCACGGTCTCGTGCTTCTGGATGTGCAGGTCCTGCAGCATGCGCGCCTCCACCTTGGGGGAGAGCATGCACTGGCCGGGCTCGCGGGGCGTGGCGACGTCCTCGAGGGGGATCTCCATGTCGAAGAAGGCCAGGGCGCGGTGCGCCGCGGGCACGTAGTCTTCGCGGCGGATGCTGGCGAGGAGGTCGAGGATGTCGAAATCGAGCACATCCCAGGGGCGGATCTGCTGTTCGATCATGTTGAAGCGCAGGCGCTCCAGATCAGGGGTCGGGTTCATAGGCTTTTCCCAGGTCGGACTCAGGACAAACCTTCCATTTTAGAGGCCCGTTCCGGCGCCGCCGTGACAGGCGACGCTTTGGGCTGGCGGTGCCACTTGCGGCGCGCCCAGTTCGCGAGGTCGTCCAGGTAGCAATAGGCCACCGGCACCACCACCAGGGTCAGCAGCGACGAGGTGATCACGCCGCCGATCACGGCCTGGCCCATCGGGGCGCGCTGCTCGGAGCCCTCGCTCATCGCGAAGGCCAGGGGCACCATGCCGAAGATCATCGCCAGCGTGGTCATGAGGATCGGGCGCAGCCGCACGCGGGCGGCGAGCAGCAGGGCTTCGGCGCGCGGCAGTCCGGGCACCGGGTTGCCGGCCGCGTCCACGCCGCCCTCGCGGGCGCGGATCGCGAAGTCCACCAGCAGGATGGCGTTCTTGGTCACCAGGCCCATCAGCATCACCACGCCGATGATCGAGAACATCGAGAGCGTGGAGCCGAACACCAGCAGCGCCAGCACCACGCCGATCAGCGTGAGCGGCAGCGAGGTCATGAGCGCCATCGGCTGCAGGAAGCTCTTGAACTGGCTCGCCAGGATCATGTAGATGAAGATGATCGCGAGCGCCAGCGCCGAGACCGCGTAGCCGAAGGACTCCTGCATGTTCTTGGTGGAGCCGCTGAACTGCCAGCCATATCCTGGCGGGAAGGCGATGTCCGCGAGCGCCTTGCGGATGTCGGCCGAGACCTCGCCGGCCGAGCGGCCGTCGACGTTGGCGGTGATCGCGACCTCGCGCGAGAGCGCGCGGCGGTTGATCTGGTTCGGGCCGGTCGATTCGCGCACCTCCGCCACCTGCGCGAGGCGCACGATGCGGCTCGATCCGTCGGCGTTCGCGCCCATCGCGGTGCTGATGAAGGGCAGCCGCGCCAGGTCATCCGGCGAATTGCGCACCTCGGGCGCGAGCCGCACGTTGACGTCGTAGGTCTGGTCGTCCGGGGCGCGCCAGTTGCCGACCGTGGTGCCGGCCACCAGCGTGCGCAGCGAAGCGGCGATCGGCGCCACGCCCAGGCCCAGGTCCGAGGCGGCGTCGCGCCGCACCACGACGCTCACCATCGGCTTGTTCGGCTTCTGGCTGGTGTCGAGGTCGACCAGGCCCGGGATCGGACGCACCGCATCGAGCACCTGCTGCGTGAGGCGTTCCAGTTCCTTGAGGTCCGTGCCCTGCAGCGAGAACTCGATCTGCTTGTTGCCGCCCACCGAGTCGCGCAGCCCCACGTGGGTGACCGTGATGCCCGGAATGGCGCGCAGCCGCTCGCGCAGCACGGCGGACATCTGGTCGACGCTGCGCGCGCGCGCCTTGCGGTCGACCAGCCGCACGTAGACGCTCGCATACATCTTGCCCTGGGCGTCGCCGGTGTTGATGGTGGTGAGCGTGTAGCGCACCTCGGGCATCTCGCGCAGCACGGCCTCCACCTGCCGCGCCTTGGCCTCGGTCACTTCGAGCGAGGAGCCGACCGGCGTGTAGAAGCTGATGTTGGTCTCGGAGAAATCCGCCTTCGGCACGAACTCGGTGCCCAGCAGCGGCACCATGAAGATGCTGCCCACGAAGATGCCCGCGGCCGCGAACACGGTCGCGAGCTTGTGCGCGAGCGACCAGCGCAGGATGGACTGGTAGCCTTCTGCCATGCGCTCCGTCGCCCGGTCGAACCAGCCGGTCACGCGGCCGATGGTCTTGTCGTAGACGGTGACGGGCTCGCCGCGCTTGCCGTGGCGGTCGATCGCCGGGTCGTGCCACACGCTCGACATCATCGGATCGAGCGTGAAGCTCACGAACATCGAAATGAGCACCGCCGCCACGATGGTGATGCCGAACTCGTGGAAGAACTTGCCGATGATGCCTTCCATGAAGCCGATCGGCAGGAACACCGCGACGATCGAGAGCGTGGTCGCGAGCACCGCGAGGCCGATCTCCTGCGTGCCGTCGAGCGAGGCCTGGTAGGGCGCCTTGCCCATCTGCACGTGGCGCACGATGTTCTCGCGCACCACGATCGCGTCGTCGATCAGGAGGCCCACGCACAGCGACAGCGCCATCAGCGTGACCATGTTGATCGTGAAGCCGAACATCGCCATGAACCAGAAGGTGCCGATCAGCGCGATCGGCAGCGTCAGCCCGGTGATGACGGTCGAGCGCCACGAGTTCAGGAACAGGAACACGATCAGCACGGTGAGCACCGCGCCTTCGACCAGCGTCTGGCGCACGTTCTCGACCGCGACGCGGATCGGCCGCGAGGCGTCGCCGATGGGCTGCAGCCTGACGCCCGGCGGCAGCTGCGGCTGGATCTCGGCGATGGCCTTGACCAGCCCGTCGACCACCTGGATGGTGTTCTCGTCCTGCGCCTTCTGCACCGACAGCAGCAGCGTGCGCTCGCCGTTGTAGAGCGCGAGGCTGTCGATCTCCTGCGCGCCGTCCTTCACGGTCGCGACCTGGTCGACGCGGATCGGCGCGCCGCCCTTGCGGGCGATGATGATGCGGCCGAAGTCTTCGGGCCGCTCCATGCGGGCGTCGACCTGCACCACGCGGTCCTGCTCGAGCGAGCGCACCGAACCCACGGGCAGCGCCTGGTTCTCGTTGCGCACAGCGTCGACCACCTGCGTGGCGCTCACGCCGAAGGCCTCCATGGCCTGCGGGTTCAGATAGACGTTGATCTCGCGCTTGGTGCCGCCGACCAGCGTGACCGAGCCGACGCCGCGCACGTTTTCGAGGCGCTTCTTCAGCACCTGGTCGGCCCAGTTGGTCAGTTCGACCGCGCTCGGCTGCTTGTCCTTCTCACCCTCGGGCAGCACCGCCACCGACCACACCGCGCGCGAGGCCGGGTCGAAGCGCAGCACGCGCGGCTCCTTCACCTCGTCGCGGAAGAGCGGGCGCACCGAGGCGACCTTCTCGCGCACGTCGTCGGCCGCCTTGCGCCCGTCCACGTAAAGCTGGAACTCGATGATGACGACCGACTGGCCCTCGTAGCTGCGCGAGGTGAGGGCGTTGATGCCGGCGATCGAGTTGACGCCTTCCTCGACCTTCTTGGTGACTTCGCTCTCGACGATCTCGGGCGAGGCGCCGGGGTACTCGGTGATGACCACCACCACCGGGAAGTCGATGTTGGGGAACTGGTCGACCTGCAGGCGCTGGTACGAGAACGCACCGAGCACCACCAGGGCGAGCATGAGCATCGTCGCGAAGACGGGATTCTTCAGGCTGACGCGGGTGAACCACATGGCGTTGCGTCGTTCAGGGCGCGGTGCGCACCGGGGCCGGGGTGGCGCCGGTGGCCGCCACCGGTGCGAGGCGCACCGCCGTGCCCTCGCGCAGCGCGCCGACGCTGCCGGCCACGACCACGGCGTCTTCGTCGATGCCGCGCACCGCGACCATCGTCTGCCCGTCGGCCGAGCCGCGCAGGCCCGTATCGACCTGGCGATGCTCGATGCGGCCGCCGGTCACGAGCTGCACGTAGGGCAGGGGCTTGTCGGTGCGCACGGCCGACAGCGGCAGTGCCAGTGCCTCGGTGCGCCCGACGTCGATCGCGCCCTGCGCGAACAGGCCCTGGCGGAAGCCGGTGCTGCGGTCGAGCTGCAGGTAGACCAGCACGCTGCGGCTGCCCGCCTGCGCGGCGGGGTTCACGCGGACCACGGTCGCGCCCACCTTGCGTTCGCCGCTTCGGGGATCGATGGCGCCGCCGCCGCCCTCGATCTCAAGCGCCGCGCGCTGGCCCACGCGCACCGCCACCGAGTCGGCGGCGGCCAGCGTGGCCTCGACCTCGATGCGGCTCAGGTCGACCACCTCGATCACCTTGGCGTCGATGCCCACGCGCTCCCCGGATTGGGCGAAGCGCTGCGACACCTGTCCGTTGATCGGGCTCTTGAGCACCGTGTCGTCGAGCGACTTGCGCATCACGTCGACCGCCGCCAGCGCGGCGCGATGGGTCGCCAGCGCGGCGTTGAGGTTCGACTGCGAGGTGTCGAGCGCCGTGCGCGAGATGAAGCCCTGGTCGACCAGCGCCCGGTTGTTGTCGTAGTTGCGCTGCGCCACCTCGGCCTGCGCCCGCGCCGAATCGGCCTGCTCCTGGGCCTGGCGCATGCGCGAGTGGAATTCGATCGGGTCGATCCGCGCGATGACCTGCCCGGCCTTGACCGTGTCGCCCTCGCGCACCGCCAGGCCGATCAGCTCGCCGGCCACGCGCGCCTTGATCTGCGCGGAATCGACCGCCTTCAGCGTGCCGGAGACCGGGAGCGTCTGCGCCAGCTCGCGCCGCTTGACCCGCAGCACGTCGGCGGACGACAGCTCGATCACGGTTTCGGCCGCCTTGGTGTTCGCCTGCGGGGACGCCTGCTTCGCCTTGCGCGCGCCGACGGCGCGCAGCGCGCCGCCCACCACCAGGACCAGGATGAGGGCCGCGACGACCCACTTGATGGAACGCTTCATGCCGCCGCCTTGGGCGCGCACAGCCCGTTGAGGACGATCTCGGTCTGGACCGTCAGGTATTGCTCGGGATTGATGTCGGATTCTCCGTCGACGCAGATCGGTGCCGAGTGCTTCCACAGCATCAGGAACACCATGGGGGCGATGACCGCGTAGATGGCGCTGTCCACGTCCACCGCCGCGAATTCGCCGCTGTCGATGCCGCGCCGGATGATCCGGCGCAGCAGCGTGTGGCCGGGCTTGACCACCTCGCGGCGGTAGAACTCGGCCAGTTCAGGAAAGTTGCGCCCCTCGCTGAGCATCAGCTTGGTCAGGCCCGAGGCCTTGGTCGACCCCACGCGCTCCCACCACATGCGCATGCAGTAGCGAAGCATGTCGATGGTGGAGCCTTCGTAGGCGTCGAACTCGCGGTTCCATTCGGTGAAGCGGCCCGCGAGGTTCTCGACCACCACCGCTTTGAAGAGCTCTTCCTTGCTCGGGAAATAAAGGAAGAGCGTGCCCTTGGACACGCCGGCGCGCGCCGCCACCTCTTCGGACCGGGTGGCCGCGAAGCCTTTCTCGACGAAGAGGTCGAGCGCCGCTTCGAGCAGTTCGCCGGGCCGGGCTTCCTTGCGACGCTCGCGCTTGGCGCGCACGGGACAGATCTTGTCGCTGAGGAATCGGGGCGGGGACATGGGGGAGTTAATGACTGGCGGGTTAGTAATGTAGTGAGGCCCCCCAGCGGCGTCAAGACGCCACAATGCAGGGTTTACCTGCCGTTGGAGACCTCCATGACCGCTTCACCCACGCCAACCGAGACCATCGTCCTCGGCGGTGGCTGCTTCTGGTGCACCGAAGCGGTCTTCGACCGCGTGCGCGGCGTGCTCGACGTCGAGTCGGGCTACAGCAATGGCGAGGTGTTGACCCCGAGCTACGAACAGGTGTGCACCGGCCGCACCGGCCATGCCGAAGTGGTCAAGCTGGTGTTCGACCCCGAGGAGATCTCGCTCTCGGAGATCCTCCAGATCTTCTTCGTGGTGCATGACCCGACCACGCTCAACCGCCAGGGCAACGACGTCGGCACGCAGTACCGCAGCGGCATCTACACCCTGAACGATGAGCAGCGGCGCGTGGCCGAGGAGGTGATCCGCGAGATCGCCGACAGCAAGACCTACCGCGCGCCCATCGTGACCGAGGTGAAGCCGCTGGCCAACTACTCGAAGGCGGAGGCTTATCATCAGGACTACTTCCTGAACCATCCGGACCAGGGCTACTGCGCCTTCGTGGTCGGCCCCAAGGTCGAGAAGTTCCAGAAGACCTTCGCCAAGTACCTCAAGTCCTGATCCGCCGCCCTCGGCCGATGCATTCCCGCAGCACACGCACCGCCACCACCCGCACGCTCGTCTGCGTGCTGGCGTTCGCGTTGTGGGTCGCGGCGACGCTGGGCCTCCTGCACCGGACCTTGCATGGACAGCCGGCGGCGCCTGCGGCGGCGGCCGGTCCACTGGCGGCAGCCGGTGGCGACCTGGCCTCGCGTGCCGGCAAGGAGCGCCGTCCGGCCCAGGGCCTGGCCGCGCTTTTCGGCGATCACGACGATGCCGACTGCCGCCTGTACGACCAGCTCGCCAACGGGCCGGCCGCGCTCGGCGTGCCGCTCGTGATCCTGCCCGTCACGCTCGCGGCCGCGACCTTCGCCTGCTTCGAAGGCGAGGCGGTCGCCCGCTGGGCCGCGCTCTTCGACGCGCGCGGTCCGCCCCGCTCTCGCTGAATCCCTCCCCGCTTGCCAAACGCCGCCCGCTTCGCGCGAGCGGCGGCTGGCTCACGTCGATTCAACGAGTCTTTCATTCCATATGTCCTTTCCATTCCGTCGCCATGCCGTGGGCATGGCTGCCTTGTCCTTCGTGTGCTGCGCAGCGTGGGCCCAGAACGATGCGCCCTCCGCCGAGGCGCCGGTGCTGCGCGAAGTCACCGTCACCGGCAACCCGCTCGGCGCGAGCGACCTGATCGCGCCGACCACCTCGCTCGCCAACGACGCGCTGCTGCTGCGCTCCGAATCCACGCTCGGCGAGACCTTGAACGGCCTGCCGGGTGTCGGCAGCACCTACTTCGGCCCCAACGCGAGCCGCCCGACCATCCGCGGCCAGGACGGCGACCGCATCCGCATCCTGCAGAACGGCGGCGCCGCGCCCGACGCGTCGTCGCTGAGCTACGACCACGCGGTGCCGGTCGATGCGCTCGTGACCGATCGCATCGAAGTGCTGCGCGGCCCTTCGGCGCTGCAGTACGGCGGCAGCGCCGTGGGCGGCGTGGTCAACCTGCTCGACAACCGCATCCCGACCGAGCCGATCGAGGGCTTCGGCGGCCGCGCGGACCTGGGCTACGCCACGGGAAACCGCGAGACATCGGGCGGCGTGGTGCTCGAAGGCGGCACCCAGCGCTATGCGCTGCACGTGGATGCCTTCCACCGCGATTCGGACGACGTTGCGGTGCCGATCGACCTGCCGTGCGCCAACCCGCAGCGCCCCGGCTTCGCGCGCCGGATCTGCAACTCGGCCAACCGGGCCGAGGGCGGCGCGGTGGGCGGCACCTTGTTCTTCGACCAGGGCTGGATCGGCGCCTCGGCCAGCACGTACCGCAGCACCTACGGCACGGTGGCCGAGCCCGACGTGACCATCGGCATGAAGTCCGACCGCTACGCGCTCGAAGGCGAGTGGCGCCCCGCCGGCTTCTTCAGCAGCGTGCATGCGAAGCTGAGCCGCACCGACTACGGCCACACCGAGTACGAGGGGCCGGTGCCGGGCACCGTGTTCACGAAGAAGAGCGACGACGTCCGCATCGAGGCGCGCCACCGCAAGCTCGGCAACCTCGAGGGGCTGATCGGCCTGAGCGACGAAAGCGGCGACTTCTCGGCCGAGGGCGAGGAGGCCTTCGTGCCCGGCACGCGCTCGCGCACCAGTGCGCTCTTCGTGCATGAAGAGCTCGGCACCTCGTGGGGCCGCCTGAGCTTCGGCGCGCGCACCGAGCGGGTCAAGGTGCAGTCCTTCGGCTCGAACGATCCCGAGGTCACGCGCTTCTTCGTCGGCGAGCGCGACTTCAGCCCGCACAGCGCGGCGATCGGCGCGCTGGTCGATCTCGCGCCGCAATGGCAACTCACCTCGAACCTCGCCTACACCGAGCGCGCGCCCAAGGACTACGAGCTGTTCGCCAACGGCCCGCACGTGGCGACCGGGAGCTGGGAACTCGGCGATCCCGACCTGCAGAAGGAGAAGTCGACGGGCTTCGATCTCGGCGCGCAGTGGCGTGCGGGCCCGGACAACGCCAAGGTCAATGCGTACGTCACGCGGTTCAGCAACTACATCGGCCTTGCCGCCACCGGCAACGTGCGCGGCACCGACGGCGAGCTGAACCCGCCGCCCGACGCGGCGGGCGAGACGCTGCCCGAGTACGCCTACACCGGCGTGCGCGCGCGCTTCACCGGCCTGGAGGCGAGCGGCACGCTGCGCCTGCTCGGCGCGGACGGCTTCGCGCGCTTCGATCACGCGGGCACGCTCGACCTCGAGTGGCGCGGCGATCTCGTGCGGGCCACCAACACCGACACCGGCGAGCCCTTGCCGCGCATCGCGCCGGCGCGCGCGGGCGCGACGCTCGCGTACGGCAGCGGGCCGTGGACGGCGCGCTTCGGCTTCGACGCCTACGCCGCGCAGCACCGCGTGCCGGCGGGCGACCGCGAGACCGGGGGCTACACGCTGTGGAACGCCGCGCTCACCTACAAGATGAAGGTGCAGCGCGCCCACCTCACCTGGTATGCGCGCCTGGACAACATCACGAACACGCTGGCCTACAGCGCGAGCTCGATCCTGACGACGACCGCGTACCCGGGCGTGCCGCTGCCCGGACGGACCTTGAAGCTCGGCCTGCGCGCGACCTTCTAGGCCCCGTGCCGCGCCGCGCCGGCCGCGATGCGGCCTGCGCGGCGGCCCGAGACGAAGGCCCACGCCAGGTGATGGCCGTGGCCCTTGAGCAGCAGGCCGCCCTGGCCGGTCGAGCCGGCAGCGTAGAGGCCGGGGATCGGCTCGCCGGAACCGCGCAGCACGCGGTGCTGCGTGTCGACGCGCAGCCCGCCCTCGCTGTGCACGAACACCGCGCGCACCGGGCCGAGCGCGACATAGCGTTGCGGCGCCCCGCCGCGCGCACCGGGCCGCCCGGCGAGGCTCCGGCGCAGCGCGCCGGCGTCCATGCGAAGCGATGCCGCGAGCCCGTCGATCGAGGCGCTCTCGGCGTACACGTCCTTGCGGTTGCGCCGATAGTCGGGCACGTAGGCGTAGGCCACGCCCGGCGCCGTCGAGACGAAATCCGGCCACGCCGAGAAGCGCTGCGCCAGCGCGTCGTCGAACACGATCCAGCCTTCCTTGCCGGGCTGGTCGGCGAGTGCGTGCGCCGGGCGGTCGAGCTCGTCGCAGAAGCGCACGCCGTCGCGGTTGACGAGCACCGCGCCGGCCTCGAAGAGCGAAGGCGACGGCGCGAGCGCGGTGGTCAGGAACTTCATCAGGAAGGGGCGCAGCACCACCGGCGGCAGGTGGTCCATCGACCACTGCATGAACACCGCGAGCCAGCGCCAGGGCGGCAGCCGCCGCACCAGGGTTTCCTTCTGCGGCGCGATGAAGCGCAGCTCGGGCCCGAGCGCCAGGTCGCCGTTGACGATGGTCGCGCCCAGCCGCTCGGCCATGCGCTGCCCGTCGCCGGTGGCCGTGAGGTTCACGCCATCGACCTTGGCTTCCTGCGCACCCATGAAGCGCGCCTTGAATTCGGGGCTGTTGGTGAAGTCGCCGGCCGCCAGGATCACGCCCCGCGTGGCCTCGAAGGCGACGGGCCGGCCATCGACCACAGCCTCCACGCCCGTCACGCGGCCGTCGTGCTCGCGCAGCGCCTGGACGTGCACGCCGGTGCGCAGCGCGACCCCGGCGCGGCGCGCTCGCCGTCCGAGGTGATAGACGAAGGAGCGCGAGTTCGGCAGCACGTTGTGCATGCGCGGCTGCCGATGCGGCGGCTCGGGCATCGGGCCCATGAAGCGCACGCCGGAATCGAGCAGCCACTGGAAGGTCTCCGGCATGCCCTCGCAGAGGATGCGCCGCAGCTCGTCGTGGTCGCGATGCGCGAGATCGCCGGCGAAGCCGGGCATGTCGGCCCAGTGGTCGGCCGGATGGTCGGCGATGCCCTTCGCGCGCTGCTGCGGCGTCTGCGTGGCGCTCACCGAGCCGATCGACCAGGCGGTCGAGCCGCCGGGCTTGGGGTTCTTTTCGAGCAGCACCACGCGGGCGCCCGCGGCGCGCGCCTCGATGGCGGCGGCGAGGCCCGCGCCGCCCGCGCCGACGACGACCACGTCGAAGGTCTCCGTCGCGCTCATTCGACCTGCAGGCGGGCGCTGTCGATCACGGCTTCCCAGCGGCGCGTCTCGACCTGGTTGCGGCGCACGGCCTCCTCGACGCTGCCGCCCAGCGGCATGACGCCGATCGCGTCCCAGCGCGGCGCCGCCCCGGGGGAGCGCACGACGGCCGTGATGTCGGCATTGAGTTGGGCGAGCACGGCCGGCGGCAGCCCCTTGGGCGCGGAGATCGTGTACCACGGCACCGCCGCGTAGCCGGGCACGAAGTCGGCCACCGGCGGCAGGTTCGGGAACTTGGGCGACCGGGTGGGCGAGGTCACGGCCAGGGCCCGCACGCGGCCGCTGTCGATGGCCTGCTGCGCCGTGCTCCCGGTCTCGAAGGTGAGGTCGATCTGGCCGCCGAGAAGTGCCGCCATCGCCGGGGCGCCGCCGCTGAAGGGGATCGCCACGATGTCGACCGCCGCCAGATGCTTGAAGAGCTCGGCCGCCATGTGCGTGGCCGAGCCGGTGCCGGCCGAGCCGTAGTTGAGCTTGCCCGGGTTCGCGCGCGCGAAGGCCAGCAGTTCCGGCACGGTCCTGATCGGCAGCGAGTTGCGCACCATCAGCACGTTCGGGCTCTCGGCCACCAGCGCGACGGGGACCAGGTCGGTGGCGGGGTTGTAGCGCAGTTGCCTGTAGAGCTTGTAGGCGCCGTTGTGCGCGATGGTGGCGAGCACCAGCGTGTAGCCGTCTGCCGGCTGGCGAAGCGCGAACTCGGCGCCGCTGTGGCCCCCGGCGCCGGGCCGGTTGTCCACCGTCACCGGCTGGCCGTAGCGCGCGGCCAGGCCTTCGGCCACGATGCGCCCGATCAGGTCGCCCGAGCCGCCGGCCGGGTAGGGCACGACCAGCTTGATCGGCCGCGAGGGAAAGGCGGCGTCCTGCGCCCGCGCGATGCCGGGCAGCCAAGGGCTCGCGCAGGCGGCCGCCGCGCAGTTCAAGAAACGACGTCGATGCATGCTGTCTCCGGATGTCTTTCGGCTGCGCTCAATCGAGCTGGAGCCGGGTGGCTTCGATCACGCGGTTCCACTTGGCGGTCTCGGTGGCGAAGAACCGCCGGGCCTGCTCGGGCGAGCCCAGGACCAGGGTCGCGCCGAGCTTGTCGAGTTGCGCGACCACGTCGGGCCCTGCCATCACCTGCTTCAGGTCGCGGGCCAGCTTGTCGATCACCGGTGGCGGGGTACCGCCGGGCGCCGCCACCGTGAACCACGAGACGGCGGCGTAGTCCGGCAGGCCCGACTCGGCAATGGTCGGCACCGCGGGCAGCCGTGGATCGCGGCGATCGCCCGTCACCGCCAGCGCGCGCACGCGGCCCGAACGGATGTGCGGGATGGCGCTGGGCAGGTTCTCGAACATCACCTGCACCTGGCCGCCGATCAGGTCGACCATCGCCGGGCCGCTGCCCTTGTAGGGCACGTAGTTCACCCTGGCCCCGCTGATGGTCTCGAACAGCGCGGTGACCATGTGCACCGAGGAACCCGGCCCGGCCGTCGCGTAGTTCAGGCTGGCGGGGTCGGCCTTGGCGCGGGCCAGCAGGTCGGCGAAGCTGCGCAGCGGCGAGGCGTCGGGCACGAGCACCACGTTGGGCGATTGCGCGAGGATGGTCACCGGCGTCAGTTCGGCGGCCGGGTCGTAGCCGAGCTTGCGGTAGCTGGCGTGGGCGGCATGGATGCCGATCGTGCCCAGCAGCAGCGTGTAGCCGTCGGCGGCCGATTTCGCGACCTGCTGCGCGCCGAGGTGGCCGCTGGCGCCGGCGCGGTTGTCGACCACCACCGGCTGCCCGTAGAGCGCGGCCAGCCGCTCGGAAACGATGCGTCCGAGCAGGTCGGTCACGCCGCCGGGCGGGTTGGGGACGATCAGCCTGATCGGCCTGGACGGATAGTCCGGCACCTGGGCATGGGCCGGCGAGGCGAGGGCCGCGCAGCATGCGGCAAGGAGCCAGGCGCGGCGCGGCAGGCCGGCCCGAAGGCGTGAGGAGTTCATGCGAGGATCTCGGAGAGGGTCTTGACGGGGCGGGCTTCGTAGGGCCGGTCCCAGTGCTGGAAATTGGTCGCGTCCACCAGCTCCACCGGCAGCTCCACCTGGGCCGGCACGGGCTCGCCGCGCAGATGCCGCGCGGCGCACTCGGTCACCGTGAAGGCCATCTGCATCGCGTTGAAGTCCGCGGTGGCCAGCATGCGGCCTTCGCGGATGGCGGCGATGGCTTCGGGAATGGCGTTGACGCCCACCACCAGCGCCCGGTGGCCGGCCGCCTGCAAGGCCTCGATCACGCCGACCGCCATGATGTCGTTGGCGACCAGGAAGGCATCGGGCGCCTCGCAGTGATCGGCCAGCCAGCGCGACACGGCCTCGCGCGCCACGCCGCGCTGGTAGTCGCCCACGCAATGGCCGGCGATGCGGATGCGCGGCAGCGCGCGCGCGACCTGTTCGAAGGCCGTGACTCGCGCGATGCTCGTGACCGATTCCCGATGGCCGCCGACGACCAGCACGCTGCCCTGTTCGTCCATGCGCGAGAACAGGTAGCGCGCGACGTTGGCCGCCAGGCGCGCATCGTCCGCGCCCACATAGCCGATGGTCGGCGCGGCCTCGACCGGGTTGACGAAGGCGAAGAGCGGAACCCCCGCCGCGCGGATGCGCAGGATCGCCGGGTCGACGCGCCTCGCATGCACCGGGGACAGCACGATCGCATCGGGCGCGGTGGCCAGGGCCTGGTCGATCAGCGCGATCTGCTCGTCGGGATCGTCCGGGGTGTCGGGCACGTAGTGCGCCACCTCGTCGCCGAAGAGGGCGGCGGCACGCTCGGCGCCCAGCCGCGCCGCCATGTACGCGGGATTGCTCCGGTTCTTGGTGAAGACGGCGATTCTCATGCTGCAGGGCCCTCGCGCTGGCGCGCCGTCAATCCGCGTATTCGGCGGCGGCCTTGATGATCGGCGCCCAGCGCGCCGCCTCGGCCTGCTGCAGCTTCGCGAGCGGCGCGGGCTGGCCTTCCTCGGGTGTCGCGATCACGGCGCCGATCTCGGCATAGCGCTTCTGGACGTTCGGGTCGCGCAGCGCCTCGGCGAGCGCGGCCGACAGGCGGTCGACGATCTCCTTGGGCGTGCCCTTGGGCGCGTAGACGCCGTGCCACACGCCGATGTCGAGCGCCGCGAGGCCGCTCTCGGCCGTGGTCGGCACGTCGGGCAGCTGGGGAATGCGCTTCTTCGAGGTCACGGCCATCGCCTTGACCTTGCCGCTCTCGACGAAGGGCACCGTGCTCGAGGTCTGCTCGCACATGAAGTCGAACTGGCCGCTCATGATGTCGGTCATCGCGGGCGCGGCGCCCTTGTACGCGATGGTCGTCACGCGCTGCTTGATCGCCGACTGGTAGAGCAGCCCGCACAGGTGCGCCGCCGAGCCGATGCCCGAGTGCCCGTAGTTGACCTTCGCGGGGTCCTTCTTGATGTAGGCCAGCAGTTCCTCGAGGTTGTTCGCGGGCAGGTCCTTGCGCGCGATGATCACGGTGGGCATCGTCGCCACGAGGCCGATCGGCGCGAAGTCGTCGGGCTTGTACGCGAGCGAGCGGTAGAGCGAAGGCGTCGTCGCCATCCCGATGTTGTTCAGCAGCAGCCAGTAGCCGTCGTTGGGCGAGCGCGCGACCTTCGCGCTGCCCACCGTGCCGCCGGCGCCGCTGGTGTTGTCGACCACCACCGGCTGCTTGAGCGTCTTCTCCATCGAGGCGGCGAGCGTGCGCGCCACGATGTCGGTCGGGCCGCCCGGCGGGTAGGGCACGACCATGGTGATCGACCGGGTCGGATAGTCCGCCGCATGCAGCGGGACGGACAGGGTGGCGCACAGGGCTGCGCCTGCCATGACGGCAATCGCTCTCATCTTCATGGTTTGTCTCCGGTTTTTTCTTTGGGGGTTGCGAAGCGTGAAGGCGTCAGACCAGGCCGCCGTTGGGCTGCACGATCTGGCCGTGCACCCAGGAGGCCTTGTCCGAGACCAGGAACCGCACGACCTCGGCGATCTCCGCAGGCTGGCCGACGCGGTTGAAGGGACTCATGGCGGCCGAGCGCTGCTTGGCCTCGTCCGTCTTGCCGGCGTGGAAGAGGTCGGTGTCGACCGGGCCCGGCGCCACCGCATTGACGCGCACCTGGCGGCCCGCCAGCTCCCTGGCCAGCGAACGCACGAGGGATTCGACCGCCGCCTTGCTCGCGCTGTAGGCGCCGACGCCGGGCACCGCGTGGCGCACCAGCGAGGTGGTCAGCGCGACGATCGCGCCGCCGTCCTGCACCTGGCGCGCGGCCTCGGCGAGGATGTTGAAGGCGCCGACGATGTTCACCTCGACCAGCTTGCGGAAGTCGTCGGGGTTGAATTGCGCGAGCGGCCCGGGGGGCACGTTGATGCCCGCATTGGCGATGACGACCTTGGGCGCGCGGCCGAAGTCGCGCCGCGCGTCGGCGAAGACGCGCGCCACCGCGGCGGGGTCCTGGATGTCCGCCGCGTAGGCCTTGCCCTCCGAGGAAGCGGGCGCCTTCGACACGTAGGTGAAGGCAACGTCGTAGCCGTCGGTCGCGAGCGCGTTCACGCACGCGGCGCCGATGCCGCGCGATCCGCCGAAGACGATGGCGAGGGGTTTGCTGCTGCTCATGGTGAGTCCTTGTCTTGAATGCGATGTGTGTTGTGCGGTGTGGCGGATCAGGCGATCCAGGGCTTGCCGAAGACCGGCTCCTTGTACGGAATCGGCGGCAGCTGCCAGGTGCCGGTGGAGGGCGGGCGCACTTCGGCGTCGACATGCACGTCGATCACGCAGGGCCGGCGGTTGCGCACCGCCTGCTCGACCGCGCCGCGCAGGTCCTGGCTGCGCGTGACGGTGACGCCGTCGGCGCCGCAGGCGCGCGCCCAGGCCGCGAAGTCGGGGTTGTAGCGCTCGCCGCCCGGCCCCTGCTTGCCCTTGTAGAAGGCGGTGCCGAGTTCGCGGCCCTCGAAGAGGCCGTACTGCAGGTCGCGGATCGCGCCCCAGGCGAAGTTGTTCCACACGATCCAGACGCAGGGCAGCTCGTACTCGACCGCGGTCGCGACGACATACGGCGCCATCATGAAGCCGCCGTCGCCCACCACGGCGACGCAGGGCCGGTCGGGCGCCGCGAGCTGCGCGCCCAGCACGCCGCACACGCCGAAGCCCATCGACGAGTAGCCCCAGCTGTTGAGCATGCTCTGCGCGCGCCGGGGCTTCCAGAACTGCATGAACCAGTTGTGGTGCACGCCGGAGTCGAGCGAGAGGATCACGTCGTCGGGCAGCACGTCCTGCAACTGGTCGACCACGTACTCGGGCCGGATCGGCGTCGTGATGGCGCTGAAGTTCGGGCGCACGAAGGCTTCCCACTCGGCCTGCCATTCGCCCACCTGGCCGCGCCAGGCGCCGAAGCGCGCGGCCTCGATGTCGCGGCGCGCGCCGAGCGCGGCCAGCAGTTGCTGCGCGAACACCTTGGCGTCGGCGATCACGCCGAGCGTGGGCGGGTAGTTGCGCCCCAGCTCCAGCGGATCGATGTCCACGTGCAGCAGCTTGGTGGACGGGAAGTTCCACGAGTAGCCCGGATGCCAGCTCGACGACGAGCGGTCGTCGAAGCGCGTGCCGACGCACAGCACCAGGTCCGCGTGGCGCCCGGCCTGGTTCGCCGGGTAGGCGCCGTTGCGGCCGATGAAGCCGAGCGCGAGCGGGTCGTCCGCCGGCACGCAGCCCATGCCGTTGGGCGAGGTGATCACCGGAATGCCCAGGCGCTGCGACAGCGCGGTGATCTCGGGGCCGGCCTCGGCCAGCGTCGCGCCGTGGCCGATGAAGAACACTGGCTTCTTCGAGGCCGCGAGCAGGTCCAGCGCGGCCGCCACATCGGCTTCGCTCGCGCCGGGGCGGTGGCTGCCGTGGCGGTGCGAGACCGCGGGCACCTCGACCTCCGCCTCTTCCTGGAACACGTTGTACGGGATGTCCATGTTCACCGGACCCGGGCGGCCGGTGACCATGGTGTCGAACGACTGGCGCAGCGCGAGCGGCAGCATGTCCACGCGCGAGGGCTGGAACGTGCGCTTGACGACCGGGCGCAGCACCTGCGCGAAGTCCGCCTGGTTGTGCGCGTACAGCTCCTGGAACGGCGCGCGGTTGGCCTGCGAGGTCGGCACGTTCGCCGTGATCGCGAGGAAGGCCGACGAATCCGACAGCGCCGTCGCGAGCGACATCACCATGTTCGCCGAGCCGGGGCCGGTGGAGGTCAGCGTCGCCACCGGCTCATGCTTGACGCGGAAGTAGGCGTCGGCCATGTGGCCGGCGCATTGCTCGTGGCGCGGCGACACCAGCTTCACCTGATCGCGCACCTGGTGCAGCGCGTCGAGGATGCCGACGTTGCCGTGTCCGCAGATGCCGAACACGTAGGGCACCTTCTGCTTGACGAGGTATTCGGCGATCAGTTCGCCGCCCTTCATTCTTGCCATGGGTCTTCTTTCTCGATGGATCTTTGTTCGTGTGGGAGCGGGTCAGGGCAGCAGCGTGACCATGCGTTCCTCGCTCATCTCGCGGATCGCGTGGTGCGGGCCCTCGCGGCCGAAGCCGCTGTCCTTGGTGCCGCCGTAGGGCATGAGGTCCACGCGCGAGCTGGAGGTCTCGTTGATGTGCACGCCGCCGACTTCGAGCTGGCGCGCCGCGCGCAGCGCGTCGTCGAGCCGGTTGGTGAAGACGCCGGTGGCCAGGCCGTAGGGCGTGGCGTTGACGCGGTCGATCGCCTCGTCGAGGTGAGCGAACGGCACGATGCACATCACGGGGCCGAACACCTCCTGGCAGCCCAGCGGCGTCGTCGGATCGACATCGGCCAGCAACGTCGGCGGCACCACCGCGCCGCGGCGCTCGCCGCCCGCGAGCCGTCGCGCGCCCAGGCGCATCGCTTCGTCGATCCACTGCTCGATGCGCTGCGCCGAGGCTTCGCTGATCACCGGGCCGACCACCGTGCCGGGCGCATGCGGATCGCCGTAGGGCAGCGCCGCCACCAGCGCCGCGAGGCGGCGCTCGACCTCGGTCACGATGCCCGCCTGCACCAGCAGCACCTGCACCGAGGTGCAGACCTGTCCCGCCTTGCGGTAGCCGGCGTTGACGATCTTCGGCAGCGCCGCGTCGAGGTCGGCGTCATCGCAAAGCACGCAGTGCGCGATCGAGCCCAGTTCCATCTGCGTGCGGCGCAGCCCGGCGCGGTGCTGGATCGCGCGGCCGGCCTCGGTGCTGCCGGTGAAGGCGTAGAAGCGCACCTCGGGCTCGTCCAGCAGCCACTGCACGACCTCCGGCCCGCCGTGCAGCACCGACATCAGCCCCGGCGGCAGGCCGGCGGCCTCGAGCACCTCGGCCATCAGGCAGGCCGTCATCGGCGTATGCAGCGAGGGCTTGAGCACCACCGCATTGCCGGCCGCGATCGCGGGCGCGACCTTGTGCGCGACCGTGTTGAGCGGCGCATTGAACGGCGTGATCGCGCACACCACGCCCAGCGGCACGCGCAGCGTGAAGCCGATGCGGCCGGTCTGGCCCGGCGCGCCTTCCATCGGCACCAGCTCGCCGCTGAAGCGGCGCGCTTCCTCGGCCGAGAGACGGAAGGTGATCACGCAGCGCCGCAGTTCGCCCGCGGCGTCGTGGCGCGTGAAGCCGGCCTCGGCCTGGAGGATCGCGATCAGTTCCTCGCCGCGCTGCTCCAGCAGCGCGGCCGCGCGGTCGAGGATTGCGCCGCGCTCGCTCGCGTCGAGCGTGCTGCGCCGGAACGCGGCCTGCGCGGCGGCAATGCATTCGGCGACCTGGGAGCGCGAGGGCAGGTGCGCCTCGCCCCAGGGCTGCAGGCGGTACTTGTCGGGCACGGCCGCGGTACCTGCACCATCGGTCCAGCGGCCGTCGATGAACAGCCGGCCCTGGCGCAGCGCCGTCCGGGGGGCGTGGCTCGCGGAGGGGTTCGCGCTCACAGCGGCGCCTCGCCGTCTTCGACCGGGCTGGTCACCACGAGGAACACCAGCGGCACGAGGCCGGTGTTGGTGAAGCTGTGCCGCACGCCGGGCGGCACGAAGACGTAGTCGTGCCTGCGCATCACGCGGCGTTCGTCGTCGAGCGTGAGAAGGCCTTCGCCTTCGAGCACGTGGTAGACCTGCTCCTGCACCTTGTGCACGTGTTCCGCCACGTGCGCCATCGGCTGATAGCACGAGATGCGGTGGTCGATGCGCTGCGACGCGCAGGTCTCCGGACGCACCAGCGCCTTGGACAGGGCGCCGCCGAAATGCCCCGGGAATTCTTGCCACGGAATGTCCGCGATGTTGCGGACGAAGGAAGTCGCCATGCTTGTCTCTCGTTGAAGTCCGGCGGATTCTAGGAAGGGCTTTCCCAGAGGGAAAATACCGTTTTCGGTGGGGCGCTATAAGCAGAACATATAGCCCTTTTCCCCGCCAGCCCGCCCCCCCTGCATGGACCTGCGACAACTCCGTTACTTCGCCTGCATCGTCGAAAGCGGCAGCTTTGCCAAGGCATCGCGCCAGCTCTTCATCGCGCAACCCGCGCTCAGCCAGCAACTCGCCAAGCTCGAGGACGAAGTGGGCAAGCCGCTCTTGCATCGTTCGTCCAAGGGGGTCACGCCGACCGACAACGGCCTGGCGCTCTACCACCATGCGCGCTTCATGCTGCGCCAGCTCGACCAGGCGCTGTCGATCGCGCGGCAGGAGTCGGGCGAGGTGCGCGGCATGGTCTCGGTGGGCCTGCCCGCGACCACCGTGTCCGCCATTGGGCTGCCGCTGGTGCGCCGGGTGCGCGAGCGCTTCCCGAGCATCCTGATCAACGTGGTCGAGGGCATGAGCGGCCACCTCGGCCAGATGATGCGGCTCGGCCAGCTCGACCTCGCCGTGCTCTTCGGCAGCGACGTGGCACCCGACCTGAGCACCACCGTGCTGCTCGAGGAAGAGCTCTTCGTGATGCTGCCGCGCGAGAGCACGCTGGTGCCCCGGCGCCGCACCAGCCTCACGATCGCCGAGGCCGCGAACCTGCCCATGATCCTGCCGACCGGCACGCACGGCCTGCGCCGGCGCATCATGGCCGAGTTCGAGCAGCGCGACCTGCAGGCGCACGTGGTGGCCGAGATCGATTCGCTGTCGCTTCTCATGAGCTGCGTGTACGACGGGATGGGCGCGACCATCAAGCCCATGTCCGCGCTGCAGCTCGAAGGCGAGCGCGGCCGCGACTGGCGGGCGCTCTCCATCTCCGACGCGCGCATCACGCGCCGCAACTACCTCTACTCGATCGAGCCCGGCATGCTCTCGCCCGCGGCCGCGGTCGTCGCCGGCGAACTGCGCGACACCGCGCGGCGCCTCGTCGAGAGCGGCGAGTGGCGCGGCGTCGAGTTGCTCAAGTAGCTGGAAGGCGCGCCGCGCTCACCAATTGAAACTTGGCGCGCCGTCGCCGTTGGCCCATGCTGCGGGCTTGATCCGGAGCAGGAGCCGTCGCGATGGAAGCTGCCGACAGGAACGGCGCGTTGGATTGCCGGCTGGTGCGCGTCACCGGCCGCGTGCAGGGCGTGGGCTTTCGAGAGGCCTGCGTCCGGCGGGCGCGCTCGCTCGACATCGCGGGCTGGGTGCGCAACCGCGTGGACGGCTCCGTCGAGGCGATGCTGCAGGGCTCGCCCAACCAGATCGCGCACATGTGCGACTGGTTGCGCACCGGGGTGCCCGGGGCGCGCGTCGCCTCGCTGGAGTCCAAGGAAGTGCCCAGGCCCTTCGACCGGTTCACCGCCTTCGAGCGCTGGCCCACCGTGTGAGCCGCGCGGCGGCGCTGCGGCAGGCGCGGGTATGCTCGCCGCGGTGAATGCCTCCGTCCTGTCCTCCCTGTTGCCCGTGGTCCTGCTCATCGCTGTCGGTTTCTTCGCGGGCAGACGCGGGTGGGTCGGCGGCGGCGCGGTGCGCGACCTGTCGAACCTGATCTTCCTGCTGCTGGCGCCCGCGCTGCTGTTCCGCTCGATGAGCACGGTGCACGTGGAGCAGCTGAGCCTTCGGCCCGTGGCCGCGTACTTCATCGCGGCGGGGCTCATCTTCGCGGGCACGCTGGCGTGGCGCGGCTTCAGCCGCACGGCCACGGTGCTCGCGCTGGCCAACACCTACAGCAACACGGTGATGATCGGCATCGCGCTCATCGGCCTGGCCTACGGGCCGGAGGGCATGGTGGTGCTGCTCACGCTCGTCTCGCTGCACTCGCTGGTGCTGCTCACGAGCGCCACGGTGGTGCTCGAACTCGCGGTGGCCCACGAGCAGGCCGCGACCAGCGGCAGCGCGCGGCGGCCGCTGCTGCGCATCGTGGGCCGGGCGCTCCGCCACGCGATCATCCATCCGGTGCCGCTGCCGATCATCGCCGGCCTGCTGTTCGCGCAGTCGGGCCTGCGCATGCCCGAACCCATCGACCAGACGATCGCGCTGCTCGGCGGCGCGTTCAGCCCCGTGGCGCTGGTGATGGTGGGTGTCACGCTGGCGCTCACCCCGGTGGGCATGCACTGGCGCGGCGCGCTGGTGCAGGCGCTGATCAAGAACCTCGTGCATCCGCTGCTCGTCGCCGTGATCGGCCTGGCGCTGGGCCTGCGCGGGCTGCCGCTCACGGTGATGGTGGTGGCCTCCGCGCTGCCGATCGGCGCCAACGTGTTCCTGTTCTCGCAGCGCTATCGCACCGCCGAGGACCTCGTGACGGCCAGCGTCGTGGTGTCGACCGGACTCGCGCTCGTCACGCTGACGGCTGTGATGGCGCTGGCGGCGCGCCTGTGAACCGGATCAGGGCGCGAGCCGTTCGCGCACCCAGTCGCCGCCTTCGAGCCGGTAGCGCAGCCGGTCGTGCAGCCGGCTCTTGCGGCCCTGCCAGAACTCCCAGCGATCGGGCACGAGCCGGAAGCCGCCCCAGTGCGGCGGCCGCGGCGGCGAGAGCAGGTGCTTCGCGGCCAGCAGCGCGGCGTTCTTCACGAGCACGTCGCGGCCGCTGATGACCTCGCTCTGCGGACTGGCCCAGGCGCCGATGCGCGAATCGAGCGGACGGCTCGCGAAGTAGGCGTCGCTCTCGGCGTCGCTGACGCGCTCGACACGGCCCTCGATGCGCACCACGCGCTCCAGCTCGACCCAGTGGAACTGCAGCGCGGCGAAGGGGTTGCCCGCGAGGTCCTGCCCCTTGCGGCTCTTGTAGTTGGTGTACCAGACGATGCCGCGCTCGTCGTAGCCCTTGATCAGCACGATGCGGGTGGAGGGGCGCAGGTCGCCGCCGACGGTGGCGAGCGTCATCGCGTTCGGCTCGGGCAGCCGGGCGTCGATGGCCTCGGAGAGCCAGCGCTCGAATTGCTGCAGCGGGTCCTCGGCGCTGCTGGTTTCGTCCAGTTCGGCGCGCTCGTAGCTCTTGCGCAGCGCGGCCAGTGATTCGTTCGGGGAGTTCATGACGCCATTGTTGCGCGGATACTGCCGGGCATGAATGCCGCATCGACCTCGCCGCCCTCGCGCCCGCCCACCGTGATCGTGCTCGCCTCGGGCCGGGGCGAGCGCTTCCGCGCCGCGGGCGGCGCCGGCCACAAGCTGCAGGCGCCGCTGGCGGGCGCCACGGTGCTCGCGCACACGCTCGCGGCGGTACGCGCCAGCGGGCTGCCCTGGCATCTGGAGGATGCGGGGCACCCCGGCATGGGCGACTCGATCGCCGCCGCGGTGCGCGCGACGGCCGACGCGGGCGGCTGGCTGATCCTGCCGGCCGACCTGCCGCTGGTCCTTCCGGAAACTCTGCAGGCGGTCGCGCGGGCCCTGCAGGGCGGGGCGCAGGCGGCGCAGCCGCGCCACCAGGGCGCGCGAGGGCATCCGGTCGGCTTCGCGGCACCGTGCGGGCCGCGGCTCGCGGCGCTGTCCGGCGCGGTGGGCGCGGCGCCGGTGCTGCGCGCGTTGCGCGAAGCGGGGCAGGTGGCCGACGTCGAGGTCGACGACATCGGTGTCGTCACCGACGTCGATACGCCCGAGGAACTGGCGCGCGCCGAAGCGCTGATGCGCCAGCGGCTCAGCCGCGCGTGATCACGCCGCAGGCCAGGCGCGGGCCGGAGTTGCCGGCCGGCTGCGTGGTGTAGTCGTCGCGGTCGCGGTGCACCACCACCGCACGGCCCACCACGTTGTTGGCGGCGCCTTCGGTCAGCGAGATCGCATGCACCTCGACACTGAACTTGGCCACGCCGTTCGCATCGGCGACGAGGCTGGGCAGTTCGCCGGCGTGGCTGCCCGGCGCGGCGAACTTGCCGTGGGTGCCGCCGGCCGGGTTGAAGTGGCCGCCCGAGGCGTTGCCGTTGTCGCCGCAGTCGCCCTTTTCGTGAATGTGGAAGCCGTGCTCGCTGCCGGGTGCGAAGCCGCGCACTTCGCCGGCCACGCGCACGCCATGGGCGAGCGGCGTGAACGTCACCTTGCCCATCGTCGGATTCGGCGTGATCGCACCGGTCGGTGCGAGGCTGGCCGTGGCGCCCGCACCGCCCTGGCCCAGGGTTCCGCACGCGGAGAGCAGGCCGGCTGCAACGAGGACGATGGCGGGCGCGATGAGACGACGGGACATGAGAGCTCCTATCAGGGTTGGGATGCGGGAGGGTATACCGAAGATGGCGGGCTTTCGCCATCGGCCGCGGCCGACAGGTGGGATTCCGCCAGCTGGATGAGCCGTGCCAGCGCCGCGTCGTGGATCGCATGGCGCCTGAGCTCCAGCAGCGTCTGGCGCGCATAGTCGATCGAGCTGCCGTAGCGTCCGACCGCGTTCGCGAAGATCTGGCGGTAGCGCTCGTCGCTGAGCTCGCCGGTGAAGTTGGGGCTGCGCCTGGACAGCGTGAAGGCGAGGGCGCGCACCTTGGCGTGCGGCGTGGCGCAGTCGAGCCAGCGCGGGTCGTAGACGCCGGTGGGCATCTCGCGCAGCCAGAGCCTGCCGAGGGTTTCGAGCCCGTCGGCCGCCGGCACGCGGAACACCATGCCGCGGCAGCTTCCGCCCGACAGCAGGCCGAACACGAGGCCGGGATTGTCGACCGTGCCTCGGTTGACGCGGCTCCACATCTTGAGCGCGCGATGCCAGCCGTGCACGCGTGCGGGGTGGCGCTCGATGAAGCCGAAATCGGGCCGCCAGATCAATGAGCCGTAGCCGAAGAGCCAGAGGTCTTCATGGCCGCCCCATTCCTCGATCACGCGGTCGAGCATCGGCTGGGGATCGCGCAGCGGCTGCGGCAGTGGGTCCAGTCCGGGCGGACCGGGATCACCCTTCGCGGGCGCGGGGGCGGCACCTACAATTTCGCGGTCATGGTTCACCGTACCATTATTTACCGACCCCTCGACTACGGAGACCCGCCCATGGCCGCGATGAGCGACGACGACAGCCAACAGAACTTCATCCTTGCCTTCGTGCTCGGCCTGATCGCGCTGGTGATCCTGTTCGTGATCGGGATCGCGCTGTATTTCAGGGCCCATGGCGGGGTGGCGGTGCCGACGGGGCCGGTGGCCGGCGCGGCGCCTCCCACCACCCTCGCGGTGGTGACCGAGACCGTCACGGTCGTGATCCCCGAGGGCGCGAGCATCCGCGTCGCCGGCGGGGTGGTGAACTTCTACTTCGCCACCGCCAGCGCCGACATCGCGCCCGGCGCGGCCGAGGCGCTGGCGATCGTGATCAAGGGCGTCGAGAACGGCAAGAAGGCCTTGGTGTCCGGCTTCCACGACACCACCGGCGACCCGGCGCTGAACGAGGAGCTCGCCCAAAAGCGCGCCCAGACCGTGCGTGACGTGCTCGTCGGCCTCGGCTGCCCGCCGGGGCAGGTCCGCATGGAGAAGCCCGCGGTCACCGCCGGCAGCGGCAACAACGCCGAGGCCCGGCGCGTGGAGGTCAAGCTCATCGATTGAGCCGCCTTGCCCCCAGTGGCGGCGTGAACATGGCCCCGCGCGTCGGGGCCTTTTCATTCGGGCTTGATACCATGTTTCTCCGAGCTGCCGGCGAGTTGCCGCCCCATCCCATGACCACCACACACCCCACAGTCCGCGATGTCACCGAGCGCATCCGCGCGCGCAGCCGAGCGCTGCGAAGTTCCTACCTCCAGCGTCTGACCGACCTGCGCCACCGCGATCGCGGCTCCGACCGCATGGGCTGCGCCAACGTGGCGCATGCGGTCGCCGGCATCCCGGCCAACGACAAGCTGCGCGTGGTGGCCGAGCGCGCGCCCAACATCGGCATCGTCACCGCCTACAACGACATGCTCTCGGCCCACGCGCCGTTCCAGGGCTATCCGGACATCGTCAAGCACGAGGCGCGGCGCCTCGGCGGCACGGCGCAGGTCGCCGGCGGCGTGCCCGCGATGTGCGACGGCGTCACGCAGGGCACGCCGGGCATGGAGCTCAGCCTGTTCAGCCGCGACGTGATCGCGATGGGCACGGCGGTGGCGCTCACGCACGACATGTTCGACGCCGCGCTGATGCTCGGCGTGTGCGACAAGATCGTGCCGGGCCTGCTCATCGGCGCCCTGCATTTCGGCCACCTGCCGATGGTCTTCGTGCCCGCGGGGCCAATGCCCTCGGGGCTGTCGAACAGCGCCAAGGCCAAGGTGCGCGAGCAGGCCGCGCAGGGGCTGGTGGGGCGGCAGGGGCTGCTCGAGGCCGAGATGCAGGCCTACCACGCGCCGGGCACCTGCACCTTCTACGGCACCGCCAACAGCAACCAGATGCTGATGGAGGCCATGGGCCTGCACGTGCCGGGCACCGCGTTCATCCAGCCCGGCGATTCGATGCGCGAGGCGCTCACGCGCGAGGCGGTGCGCACCGTGCTCGGGCGCGCCTCCGACAAGGCCTATGCGGTGCCGCCCATCGGCGAGCTGGTCGACGAGCGCGTGATCGTCAACGCGATGGCGGCGCTGCTCGCCACCGGCGGCTCGACCAACCATCTCATCCATTGGGTGGCGGTCGCGCGCGCGGCGGGCATCCTCATCGACTGGAACGACTTCGCCGAGCTGTCGGAGGTCGTGCCGCTGCTCACGCGGGTCTATCCGAACGGCAGCGCCGACGTCAACGAGTTCCAGGCCGCGGGCGGTCCCGGCTTCGTGATCGGCGAGCTGCTCGATGCGGGCCTGATGCACGCCGACGTGCAGACCGTGCGCGCCGGGGGCCTTCGCGAGTACGCGGCGATCCCGACGCTCGCCGCGACGCCGTCCGAGCCGCACGCGCTCGCGTGGCACGCGGCCGCGCCGTCGAAGAACGACGCCGTCGCGCGCCCCGTGGCCTCGCCCTTCAGCGCCACCGGCGGCCTCAAGCTGCTGGTGGGCAACCTGGGCCGCAGCGTGATCAAGGTGTCCTCGGTCCCGGACGACCGGCACGTGATCGAGGCGCCGGCACGCGTGTTCGATTCGCAGGGCGAGCTGCAGGAGGCCTTCAAGGCCGGCGAGCTGCAGCGCGACGTGGTGTGCGTCGTGCGCTGGCAGGGCCCGCAGGCCAACGGCATGCCCGAGCTGCACAAGCTGACGCCGCCGCTTTCGGTGCTGCAGGGCAAGGGCTTCCGCGTGGCGCTGGTCACCGACGGCCGCATGAGCGGCGCGTCCGGCAAGGTGCCGGCGGCCATCCACGTGTCGCCCGAAGCCGCCGCGGGCGGACCGCTCGCCAAGGTGCGCGACGGCGACCTGATCCGTCTCGATTCCGTGGCCGGCACGCTCACGGTGCTGGTCCCCGACGACGAATGGGCGGCCCGCGAGGTCGCCCGGCAACCCGAAGAGCAGCGCACCGCCAACGGTCACGGCCTGGGCCGCGACCTGTTCGCCGGCATGCGCCGCAACGCATTGACAGCAGAAGAAGGAGCCTGCACATGGCTGTGAACCTGACCGCGCTCGAGGTGATGCGCGATGCCCCCGTGATTCCCGTGATCGTGCTGCACGACGTGAAGGACGCGGTGCCGCTGGCGCGCGCCCTCGTGGCCGGCGGGATCCGCATGCTGGAGGTGACGCTGCGCACGCGCGAAGCGCTCGAATGCATCGAGCTCATCGCCAAGGAAGTGCCCGAGGCGGTGCCCGGCGCCGGCACGATCCGCAGCGCCGCCGATGCGCAGGCGGCGGCGCTGGCGGGTGCGAAGTTCGGCGTCAGCCCGGGCTACACCCGTGCCGTCGGCAAGGCCTGCCACGACCTGGGCCTGCCGCTGCTGCCCGGCGTGGCGACCGGCAGCGAGATCATGCTGGCCCAGGAAGACGGCTTCACCGAGCTGAAGTTCTTCCCGGCGCTGCAGGCCGGCGGCCTCGCGATGCTGAAGGCCTGGCAGGGGCCGTTCGGCGAAGTGAAGTTCTGCCCCACGGGCGGCATCCACGCGGGCAACGCGGCCGAGTTCCTGGCGCTTTCCAACGTGGCCTGCGTGGGCGGCTCGTGGATCGTGCCGACGGATGCCATCGCCGCCGGCGACTGGCCGCGCATCACCGCACTGGCCCGCGAGGCGAGCCAGCTGGCACGATGAACCGATGAACGCGGCATTCGACGCCAGCGACCTGAAGGTCATCGCCTTCGACGTCTTCGGCACGGTCGTCGACTGGTACTCCGGCATCGCCGCCGAAGCCGAGCGCGTGCTGCCGGGCATCGACGGCGGGGCCTTCGCGCTCGCCTGGCGTGCGGGCTACCAGCCCGCGATGAAGGGCGTGATGGAGCGCCTCGCGGCCGGGGAGGGCGGCTTCACGCTGCTCGACGAGCTGCACATGGGCATCCTCGAAGGCGTGCTGCGCGACTTCGGCGTCGAGGAACTGGACACGGCCCGCAAGCGCGACCTGAACAAGGCCTGGCACCGGCTGCCCGCGTGGCCCGATTCGGCGCCGGGGCTGGAACGGCTCAAGCGCAAGTACATCATCTGCTCGCTCTCCAACGGCAACCTCGGCCTTTTGACCGAGATGGCCAAGAACGCGGGCCTGCCGTGGGACTGCGTGCTCTCGGCCGAGGTCTTCAAGGCCTACAAGCCCGATCCGCGCACCTACCTGGGCGTGGCGGCGGTGTTCGACGTCTCGCCGGGGCAGGTGATGCTCGCGGCGGCGCACCACGACGACCTCGCGGCCGCGCGCACCTGCGGCCTGCGCACCGGCTACATCGAACGGCCGCTCGAATTCGGGCCCGCGCGGCCCAAGGACGTCTCGCCGCAGCCGGACAACACCCTGCACGCGCGCAGCATCGAACACCTCGCCGACCTGCTCGGCTGCTGAACATGAGCCCATCCACGACGGCCCAGCGGGTCGCCCAGGCCGAGCGCCATTTCCGCTCGGGCCAGACCGGCGCGGCCGAAGCGCTCCTGCGGCAGGTCATCGCGCAGGACGCCGGCATCGCCAAGGCCTACGAACTGCTCGCGTACATCTGCGGCAACCGCCAGGATCTCGCCGCGTGCGAAGACTTCCTGCGCAAGGCGGCGGCGCTGCCGGACTGCGCACCGGAAGCGCTCTTCTATCTGGGGCGTGCGCAATTGCAGCGCGGCCTGGCGCGCGAGGCGGCCGCGGCTTTCGGCCGCTCGATGAAGATGGCCGGCGAGTATTTCGAGGGTCTGCACGAACTCGGCGTCGCGCACAGCGCGCTCGGCGAGCACGAACAGGCCCTGCAGGCCTTTCGGCGGGCCGAGCGCCTTCAGCCGCGCTCGCGCGAACTGCAATCGAACCTGGCCGACACGCTGGCGGCGCTGCGGCAGTCCGGCCCCGCGCTGCAGCACTACGAACGCGCGCTCACGCTCGATCCGCGCTACGTGCAGGCGTGGGCGAACCGCGGCACGGTGCTGACGGACCTGGGCCGGGGCGAGGAAGCGCTCCAGAGCTACCAGCGCGCGCTGGCCCTCGCGCCCGACGACGTGCCGACGTGGATGAACCGCGCGGCGACCCTGTCGGTGCTCAAGCGGCACGGCGAGGCGCTGGCCTGCTACGACGAGGTCGCCCGCCGTGCGCCGCACACCGACTACCTCGCCGGCCAGCGGCTGCATGCCGCGATGTTCGCGGGCCGCTGGGCCGGGTGGGCGGCGCAGGTGGCCGAGATCGTGGCGCGCATCGACGCCGGCGAAAAAGCCGCCGTCCCCTTCGCGCTGATGGCGTGGCCGGTGCCTTCGGCCACGCTGCTCCAAAGCGCGCGGGCCTTCGTGGGCGAGAAGCATCCCGCGCGCGCCTCGCAGGCCGGGCCGATGCCTGCGCAGCCGCGGGCGGGGCGCAGGCTGCGCATCGGCTACTTCTCCACCGACTTCCGTGACCACCCCGTCTCGCAACTGCTGGTGCGCGTGCTCGAGTGCCACGACCGGGATCGCTTCGAGCTGCACGGCTTCGCGCTGGGCGCGCCCGCGAGCGACGACATGGGTCGCCGCGTGGCCGCGGCCTTCGATCGCTTCACGCAGGTGGGCGGCAAGAGCGACACGGCGATCGCGGCGATGGCGCGCGAGGCGGGCATCGACATCGCGGTCGACCTGAACGGCCTGACCGAGGGCGCGCGGCCGGACATCTTCGCGCACCGCGCGGCGCCGGTGCAGGTCAACTACCTCGGCTATCCGGGCTCGATGGGGTGCGACTACATCGACTACATCGTGGCGGACGACACGCTCATCGCGCCGGACGAGTTCGTGCACTACGCAGAGAAGGTGGTGCTGCTGCCCGGCTCCTACCAGGCGAACGACGACACCAAGCGCATCGCCGACGCGGCCGGCACCCGCGAGAGTGCGGGGCTGCCGCCGGCCGGCTTCGTCTTCGCGTGCTTCAACAGCAACCACAAGATCACGCCCGACGTGTTCGATGTGTGGATGCGCGTGCTCCACGCGGTGCCGGGCAGCGTCCTGTGGCTGCTGGAGGGCAGCGCGCAGGCGCGTGAGGCCCTCTCCGGGGAAGCCCGCGCGCGCGGCGTCGATCCCGGCCGGCTCGTGTGGGCGCCCCGCATGCCGCTGGCCGAGCACCTGGCGCGCCAGGCGCACGCCGATCTCTTCCTGGACACCTTCCATTACAACGCGCACACCACGGCCGCCGATGCGCTCTGGAGCGGACTGCCCGTGTTGACGCTGGCCGGCGCGACCTTCCCGTCGCGCGTCGGCGCGAGCCTGCTGCGCGCCATCGGCCTGCAGGAGCTGGTCACGCAGGAGGTCGCCGACTACGAGGCGTTGGCGATTTCGCTGGCGCGGTCGCCCGAGCGGCTGGCGCAACTGCGGCGGCGCCTGGCGGACCATCGCACGGCGATGCCGCTCTTCGATTCGGCATTGTTCGCGCGCCGCCTCGAAGCGGCCTTCGAGGCGATGTGGGAGCGGCGCGCAGAGGGCCTGCCGCCGGACCACCTGCGGATCGGCGACGAGGTCCGCTGACGCCGGGCCGGCTCAGCGCAGGCCGGCGCCGGCCGCGCCTTCCGCGCGCTGGATCAGTTCGATCTTGTAGCCGTCGGGGTCCGTCACGAACGCGATCACGGTCGTTCCGCCCTTCACCGGGCCGGCTTCGCGCGTGACGTTGCCGCCGGCCGCCTTGATCTTCTCGCAGGCCGCGTACGCATCGGGCACGCCCAGCGCGATGTGCCCGTAGGCGGTGCCCAGTTCATAGCTCTCGGTGCCCCAGTTGTAGGTGAGCTCGATCTCGGCCTGCGCCGGATTGCCCTCGTAGCCGACGAAGGCAAGGCTGTACTTGTACTCGGGGTTCTCCGAGGTGCGCAGCAGCTGCATGCCGAGCACCTGGGTGTAGAAGTCGATGGAGCGCTGAAGGTTGCCGACGCGCAGCATGGTGTGGAGGATTCGCATCTCGTGGGCCTTGAATGATGGATCGGCGATTATGAAACCGGGTCGGCCTCAGCGCAGGTCGAACACCAGGCAGGTGGTGGTGGCATGCGCGTACAGCGTGCCGTCGGCGCCGACGAGCCGTGCCTCGGCCGTGGCGAGCTGCCGCCCGCAGTGGACCACCCGGCCTTCGGCGCGCACGCGCTCGACCTTCGGCGTCAGGGCCTTGACGAGGTTCACGCCCAGCTCGGCCGTGGTGTAGGCGCGGCCGGCCGGCATCATGGTGTGGACCGCGCAGCCCAGGGCCGAATCGAGCAGCGTGGCGAACCAGCCGCCATGGATGGTGCCCATGGGGTTGAGGTGCTCGGCCAGCGGCCGCCCCTGGAACACCGCGCGGCCGGGGCCTACGTCGATGAGCTGGAAGCTCAGCGTCCTGGCGATCGCGGCGTAGGGGATCTCGGCGTTCAGCATCGCCTGCATCATCTCCAAGCCGGTCTTGCCGGCGACCTGGTCCGGACGTGCCACGCCAGGACCCGGGCCGGCGTCCAGGCGTTCGCTGATGGCCTTTTCTTCCGCGATCCAGGCGGCCAGTTGTTCCGTCGCTGACATCGGATGTTCCTTTCAAAGTTGCATATGCAATGATTGTAGCTACAATCATGCGCATGAAAGCCATCGCCAAGCCCAAGGGCTGCACCCACTTCCGCCTGCGTCACCTCACGCGGCTGGTGGCGCGGCTGTATGACGCCGAGGTCGCGCAGAGCGGCCTCAAGACCACGCAGTACTCGCTGCTGTCGCATGTGCTGCACCTGGGCCCGGTGCGGCCGGTGGACCTGGCGCAGGCCATGGGCGTGGACGCGTCGACGCTCACGCGCAACCTCAAGCCGCTGATGGCCGAGGGCTGGCTGGTGCAGGGGGAGGGGCCCGACGCCCGCAGCCGCCTGATCGAGATCACCGACGCCGGCCGCGCCAAGCGCGCCGAGGCCCAGCGGCACTGGCGCATCGCGCAGGAAAAGCTCAACGACCTGCTGGGCCTGGAGCGCGTGCTCGCGCTGCACGCGCTGATCGACGACAGCATCGCGGTGCTCCAGGCCGCCGGCGGAAACGACGAAGGAGAAAGCGATGACTGACCGCGCCGTCCCGGCTTCGACACCAGCGACGCCCGTCGCCCGCCATGCCGTCTGGCTGGTGCTGCTGGCCGCCGCCGGCACCTTCGCGCTGACGATGGGGGTGCGGCAGACGATGGGTCTCTTCCTCTCGTCGCTCAACACCTCCACCGGCCTGGGCCTGGGCAGCATCAGTCTCGCCTTCGCGTTCGGGCAGCTCTGGTGGGGACTGACGCAGCCCTTCGCGGGGGCGGTCGCGGACCGCATCGGCACCGGGCGCGTGATCTTCATCGGGGTGCAGCTGGTGGCACTCGGCACCTTCATCACGCCGTGGATGACGAGCACCGCCGGACTCATCTTCGCGATCGGCGTGCTGGCCGCGGGTGGAGCGGGCATGGCCGGCCCCTCGGTGCTCATGGCGGCCACCACGCGGCTGGTGCCGCTGCACCGGCGGGGCCTCGCCACCGGCGTGGTGAACGCGGGCGGCTCCTTCGGCCAGTTCGCGATGGCGCCGATCGCGATCGGCCTGATGGCGGCGGTTGGCTGGGCGAGCGCGATGCAGTGGCTCGCGGTGCTGATCCTGGTGGCGCTGCCGGCGGTGTTCGTGCTCAAGGGCAATTCGAACCATCTCGCCGCGCAGGCGGCGGCGCAACAGGGCGCGCGGCCGGTCACCGCGCGGCAGGCGATCGGCCAGGCCCTGACCACGCCGAGCTACGGCTACCTGAGCCTGGGCTTCTTCGTCTGCGGCTTCCACGTCGCCTTCCTCGCCACGCACCTGCCGGGCGTGGTGGCCGCCTGCGGCCTGCCGCCCGAGATCGGCGGCTGGGCGCTGGCCATGATCGGCCTCTTCAACATCGTCGGCAGCCTGGCGATGGGCTGGGCGGTCGGGCGCTGGCGCATGAAGTCGCTGCTGGCGCTGCTGTATGCCGCGCGCGGCCTGGCGGTGCTGGCCTTCCTGCTCGCGCCGAAGACGCCGGCGGTGATGCTGGTCTTCGCCGCGGTGATGGGCGTGACCTACCTCTCCACCGTGCCGCCGACCGCGGGGCTGGTGGCCAAGATGTTCGGCCCGGCCAACATGGCGATGCTCTTCGGCATCGTGATGCTCGCGCACCAGATCGGCGGCTTTCTCGGTGCCTTCCTGGGCGGCTATGTCTTCCAGGCCACCGGCAGCTACGACATCGTCTGGATGATCGACATCGCGCTCGCCGCGGGCGCCGCGCTCGTCAACCTGCCGATCCGCGAAACGCGGCCGGCGCTCGTGGCGAGGCCCGCGTGAACGGCGCGACGAGCACGCTGGACGCCCGCACGCGGCTCCTGCTCGAGGCGCCGATCGTGCCGACGCTGATCCGCCTCGCGTTTCCGAACGTGCTCGTGATGGTTGCGCAGGCTGCGGTCGGGCTCATCGAGACCTACTTCGTCGGCAAGCTCGGCACCGACGCGCTCGCCGGCATGGCGCTGGTGTTCCCGGTCGTGATGC
Organism: Variovorax sp.; assembly: GCA_017744285.1. Classification (GTDB taxonomy): domain Bacteria; phylum Pseudomonadota; class Gammaproteobacteria; order Burkholderiales; family Burkholderiaceae_C; genus Variovorax. The sequence continues at coordinate 7,317 of JAGIBP010000010.1, read as the reverse complement.
TGATGCAGATGACCTCCGCTGGCGCCATGGGTGGCGGTATCGCCTCGTCGATCGCGCGCGCGCTCGGCGCCGGCCGGCGCGGCGACGCGGACGCGCTGGTGCTGCACGCGATCGCCATCGCGATCGGCTTCGGCCTCGCGTTCATGGTCGCGCTGCTGCTCGGCGGGCGTTGGCTCTATGCGCTGATGGGCGGCTCCGGCGCCTCGCTCGATGCGGCGCTGCGCTATTCGAACGTGGTGTTCGCGGGCGCGGTGCTGGTGTGGATCTTCAATTCGCTTGCCGCGGTGCTGCGCGGCACCGGCAACATGGCGGTGCCCGCGAACGTGACGGTGGCCGGCGTCGTGGTGCTGGTGCCGCTGTCGCCGCTCCTGATCTTCGGCTGGGGGCCGATTCCGGGCCTGGGCATCGCCGGCGGCGCGGTCGCGCTGCTCGCCTACTACCTCGGCGGCTCCATCGCGCTGTGGATCTACCTTCGCTCCAGCCGCAGCCTGCTGAAGCCTTCGTGGGCACAGGCGCGCTTCCAGTGGCCGCTGTTCCGCGACATCCTGCGCATCGGGCTCATCGGCGCGGTGTCGACCGTGGCGACCAACCTGTCCATCGGCATCGCGACCGCGCTCGCCGGCCATTTCGGCCCGGGCGCGATCGCCGGCTACGGCACTGCCGCGCGCCTGGAGTACCTGCTGGTGCCGCTGGTGTTCGGCATCGGCGCGCCGCTGCTCGCCATGACCGGCACCTGCATGGGCGCCGGCCAGCGCGAGCGCGCGCTGCGAGCGGCCTGGGCCGGCACGGCGATCGCCTTCGTGCTCGCGGGCTCGGTCGGCCTCGTTGCCGCGCTGTTCCCGCGCTCCTGGCTGCTGCTGTTCGGCAGCGACCCCGCGATGCTCGAAGCAGGCTCGCAGTACTTGCGCACCGTGGGGCCGTTCTACGGCTTCTTCGGCGTCGGCCTGGTGCTGTACTTCGCCTCGCAGGGCGCCGGCCGCCTGCTGTGGCCGGTCCTCGGGAACATCGCGCGGCTGCTCGTCGCGGGCCTGGGCGGCTGGCTGGCGCTGCAAGGTGGCGGCGGTCTCGTGCACGTGTTCGTCGCGCAGGGTGCGGCGCTGGTGGTGTACGGGGTGCTCATCGCGTCCGCCGTGGCCGGCGGCGCATGGTTCGGCCGCGTCGGCTGGCCGCGCACCACGGCCGGACTGCTGCGGCGCATCCAGGCTTCCTGAACTCTTTCCGACGACGACTACCGAAAGGACCGACCCCATGCAGATCAAGGGCTCCACCGTCTTCATCACCGGCGCCAATCGCGGACTGGGCCTGGCGTTTGCCCGTGCCGCGCTCGCCGGCGGCGCCAAGAAGGTCTACGCGGCCGCGCGCGATCCGAAGAGCGTCACGCTGTCCGGCGTGGTGCCGGTCGCGCTGGACGTCACGCGGCCGGAGCAGGCCGAAGCCGCGGCGCGCGAATGCGGCGACGTCAGCCTGCTGGTGAACAACGCCGGCATCTCGCGCGGCGTGGGCGTCCTCGGCGGCGCCGATGCCTTCGACAAGGCGCGCGCCGAGCTCGACACCAACTTCTTCGGCCCCTGGGCGGTGAGCCGCGCCTTCGCGCCGGTGCTGGCGGCGAACGGCGGCGGCGCGATCGTCAACGTGCTGTCGGTGCTGAGCTGGCTCACGCTGCCCGGGGCGGCGGGCTACAGCGCGTCGAAGTCCGCCGCATGGTCGCTGAGCAATGCGCTGCGTGCCGAACTGCGCCCGCAGGGCACCCAGGTGCTGAGCCTGCACGTCGCCTTCATGGACACCGACATGACCAGCCGCATTCCCGGGCCCAAGGCCTCGCCCGACGACGTGGTCGTCCAGACCTTCGAAGCGCTGGAGGCCGGCCGGTTCGAAGTGCTCGCCGACGCGCTGACGAAACAGGTCAAGGCCGGGCTGTCGGCCGAGCGTCCGCCCTATGCGGTCGAACGCGCGGGCTGAGCCGCGCGCTCAGGCGCGCAGCGCGCCGCCGAAGGCCGCGACGAAGCGCTGCGCGTCTTCGCGCACGGCGTCGGCGCTCTTGCCGGGTTTGTAAAGGGCCGACCCGATGCCGAACCCGGCGGCGCCGGCCTCGCGCCAGGCTGCCATGTTGTCGGGCGCGATGCCGCCGACCGGCATGAGCGGCGTGCCTTTCGGCAGCACCGCGAGCAGCGCCTTCACGACCGCCGGCGAGGCCGCTTCGGCCGGGAAGAGCTTGAGCCCCGTGGCACCCGCGGCGAGCGCACCGAAGGCCTCGGTGGGCGTCATCACGCCGGGCAGGCTGACGAGGCCGAGGCGCCGGGCCTCGGCGACGACCTCGCCACTGAAGTTCGGCGCCACGATCAGTTCGCCGCCGGCGGCGTGCACGTCGCGCACGTCTTGCGCGGCCAGGACCGTTCCGGCGCCAACCAGCGCCTGTGGAAAGCGTTGGCGCAGCAGCGCGATGCTCTCCAGCGGCCGTGGCGAATTCAGCGGCACCTCGAGCAGGTGGAAGCCCGACTCGACGATGGCGTCGCCGACGGCGGGTGCCTCCTCGGGCGTGAGGCCGCGAAGGATCGCCACAAGGGGCAGTTGCGCCATCGCGGCGCCGAATTTGTCGAGGGGAAGGGTCATGGCTTGCGTGGGGCCGGGTGGTGCGAGTGAAGGGCGTGCAGGCCGGCCCAGGTGGCTTCGGCGCCGAGCGTTCTCGCCCGGGTGCCGCTCGCCTGCAGCGCGAGCAGGTAGCGCTGGGTGAGCGCCGGGCTGCCGATCAGCACCACCTCGCCGGCGGCGTGCAGCGACTGCGTGCGCAGCTCTTCGCCGATCAGGATGCCCGAGAGATAGCTCGACAGCTCGCGCGCCGGCATGCGGTCGAAGAGGGAGAGTGTGCGCGCGCCGAAGGCGTTGTGCAGCAGGCCCTGGTTGTTGTCGGCCTGCGTCACGCCCTGCAGGAAGGCAGCCTCGTCGAGGGCGGCCGAGGTGTCGAGCGTGCGCGAAAGGATCGAATGCTGGCTCAGCAGCGCGTAGAACTCGCCGGTCATGAAGGTGCGAAAGCCGGTGACCATGCCGTTCTTGGCACGCGCCCACTTGTTGTGCGTGCCCGGCAGCACGAAGAGGCCGTCGCGCAGGTTGGTGAGCGCCATGGCGCCGAGGATCTGCACCTCTTCGCCGCGCATGACATCCGGAACGCCGTCGTGCGTATCGGAAAGGCCCGGCACGATCGAGATGCGCCCGGGCTCGATCTCCATGATCTTGTTGCGCACCTCGTTCAGGCCGGCGGGGCAGGGGCAGTAAGGGGCCTCGACCCAGCCCTGCTTGCTGCCGGCCATGCCCGAGATCAGGCAGCGCGTGCCGGGCGGACGCATCCATTCGGCGAACAGGGTCTCGAAGACCTCGGTGAAGCCGCCGTCCCGCACGGTGAGGATGCCGCGCGGATGGCTTTGCTCGTCGATCACGCGCCCGTCGGGCTCGAGCAGCGCGCCCCGCAGGGAACTCGTTCCCCAGTCGACGGCGACAAGTCGGGTGTGGCTCATGGGTGTGTGCCGGACGATGGAATGGGCGCCACGGTGGGCGGGGTGCCATTAAATAACAAAATAGGCGGGGACCACGTTGACCGGAGCCGGGGGCATCCCATGACTGAAGCGTTCATTCTCGATCATCGCTGCAAGAGCTACCCGCAGGGCTCGCCGCCGCGCAGCCCCGCCGAGATCGGCGGCAACGGCTGGAACGTGCTGGCCGACGACATGGCGTATCCCCTGGCCGTCCTGCGCCGCTCGGCGCTGGCCCACAACATCGCGTGGATGCAAGCGTATGCGGAACGCAAGGGCGTCGTGCTGGCGCCGCACGGCAAGACCACGATGTCGCCCGAACTGTTCGCGCTGCAGCTGGCGGCCGGCGCCTGGGGCCTGACCTTCGCCAGCGTCTTCCAGCTTGCCGTGGGCGTCGAGGCCGGCGCGTGCCGGGCCATCATCGCGAACCAGGTCGTGTGCGACGCCGATCTCGACGGGCTGGACGTCCTGCTGGCCTCGCGCAGCGATCTGCGCGTGTGGTTCCTGGTCGATTCGCTGGCCCAGCTGTCGCTGATCGAGGACTGGGCCCGGCGCCGTCGGTCGCCCAGGCGCTTCGACGTGCTGCTCGAAATCGGCATTCCGGGCCAGCGCACCGGGTGCCGCACGGCGAGCGAGGCGCTCGCGCTCGCGGCGGCGATCTCGCGCTCGCCGTGCGTGCAACTCGGCGGCATCGAGTGCTACGAGGGCGGCCTCGCCCGTTGCGACAGCGAACACGACGCGCGCGAGGTCACCGCGCTCGTGGAACGCGTGCTCGAGGTGGCCCGGCAATGCGATCGCGGCGGCTTCTTGGGCGACGAGGAACTCATCCTCTCTGCCGGCGGCTCCTCGGTGTTCGACCTCGTCATTCCGCTCCTGCGCGGCGAGGGACTCTCGCGCCCGGTGCGCGGCGTGCTTCGCTCCGGCTGCTACGTCACGCACGACAACGGGCAGTACGCCCGCTTCCTGAAGGCGCTCGAACGGCGCGAGGGGCTGGGCAGCTCGCTGCAGCCCGCGCTCGAGGTGTGGTGCATGGTGCAGTCGGTGCCCGAGCCCGGGCTCGCACTGCTGACCTGCGGGCGCCGCGACATCTCCTTCGACATCGAGATGCCGATCCCGGTGCGCCATGCGCCGCGCGGTGCACGCGCGGCGGCCGAGGCGCCCGCGGGCTGGAAGATCTCCGCGCTCAACGACCAGCACGCCTACCTGCGTTTCGATCCCGCGGCGCAGCCGCCGCGCGTGGGTGATCGCGTGGCCCTAGGCATCTCGCACCCGTGCACGACCTTCGACAAATGGCGCTGGATGGCGCTGGTCGACGATGACCTTTCAGTGACGGGCGCCATCACCACCCGCTTCTGAGTGGGTTCGAGCGGCCCTGGCCATCAGGGTTTGTCCCCGCGAGCGCCGAGTTCAATCATCATATGATTCGGCCGAGATCACCGAGACCACCAGGGGGCAGTCGCATGGCAGGGACAAGTGCTTCGAACATGACTGCTCGCCCCGAGCTGCTGGTGGTCGCCCCCTTGATGCCTTTCGTCATGGAGGCCCTGCGGCGCGACTACACGGTGCACGACCGCATCCACACGAACGACCCGGCGGCCTTCGCCGCCGCCGCGCCCCGCATTCGCGGCGTGGTCGCCAACGGCGAAGCCAAGGTCCCGCGCGAGCTCATTGCCCGGCTGCCCGCGCTCGAAGTGATCTCCGTGTTCGGCGTCGGCTATGACGGTGTCGATGTCGCGGCCGCGCACGAGCGCGGCGTTCCGGTCACCAACACGCCCGACGTGCTCAACGACGACGTGGCCGATCTCGCGATCGGCCTCCTGCTCGCGGTGGCGCGGCGCATTCCGCAGGCCGACCGCTTCGTGCGCGCCGACGAATGGCCGGGCGCTGCGCCCACGCTGGGGCGCAAGGTCTCGGGGGGGCGCCTCGGCATCGTCGGCATGGGCCGCATCGGCCAGGCCATCGCGCACCGCGCCGCCGCCTTCCGCATGGACATCGCCTACACGGCGCGTTCGCCGCGCGCCAACGTCAACCACACCCACTACCCCGATGCGGCCTCGCTCGCGGCGGCGGTCGAGTTCCTCGTCGTCATCACGCCGGGCGGGGCCGCCACGCGCGGCATGATCGATGCGCGGGTCCTCGCGGCGCTGGGGCCCGAAGGCTATCTGGTCAACGTCGCGCGCGGCAGTGTGGTCGACGAGCCCGCGCTGATCGAGGCGCTGCGAAGCGGCGTCATCGCCGGCGCGGCGCTCGACGTGTTCGCGAGCGAGCCCCACGTGCCCGAAGCCTTGCGTGCCATGCCCAACGTGGTGCTCACGCCGCACATCGGCAGCGCCACGCGGCAGACGCGCGAAGCCATGGGCCAACTCGTGCTCGACAACCTGCGCGCGCACTTCACCGGCGCACCGCTGCTGACGCCGGTCGACGCCTGAACGAGCGCCACATGACCCGCACCACCACCCACGGCCGGCGCATCCTCGACCTGCTGGGCGAGGCGATCGTCTCGCGCCGCTATGCCTTCGGCGCGCCGATGCCGGCCGAGCCGCTCCTGTGCGAGGAGTTCGGCGTGAGCCGCACGGTGGTGCGCGAGGCCGTCAAGTCGCTCGTGGCCAAGGGGCTCATCGTCACGGGGCCCAAGCTCGGCACGCGCGTGCTGCCCGACGACCAGTGGAACTGGTTCGACCCCGACGTCATCACCTGGCAGGCCCGTGCCGGGCTCACGCCCGAGTTCCTGCGCGACCTGCAGGACCTGCGCCGCGCGGTGGAGCCCGCCGCGGTGCGCCTGGCCGCCGAGCGCGCGACCGCCGAGGACATCGAGGAGATCGAGGCCGCCTTCGCCGGCATGAAGCACGCCGTCGAGTTCGGCGGCGACTACGTCACCTTCGACCTGCGCTTTCACCACGGCCTCTTGCGCGCCGCGCGCAACCGCATGCTCGCGCAGATGAGCAAGGCCCTGCACGCGCTGCTGCGCACCAGCTTCGAGATCTCCACCATCAAGAAGGACGGCCCGGCGCTCTCGCTGCCGATGCACCGCGCGGTGCTCGACGCGGTCATCGCGCACAACCCGGCGCGTGCCGAGCGGGCCATCATCAAACTCATCGACGGTGCGCGCGAGGACATCGAGGAAGTCCTCGGCTCGCGCCGCCGCCTGCCGCGCCTGGGCCGGCCGCCGCCGAGGCTCAAGGCCGCCTGAAGCGGCAGGGATTCGACGTTTCTTCGCACCCCGCTCGCGCATCGAGCGCGTCCTGTTCACAACAAGGAGACAGCTGTATGAAGTTCAAGGCATTGATGGTCCCTGCGCTGATGGCGATGGGTCTCGCGGTCGCCGGCCAGGCGTCGGCGCAGGAGAAGCTCACCGTCTGGTGGGTGAAGGGCTTCTACAAGGCGGAAGACGACGCGCTCTTCGCCGCCATCAAGAAGTTCGAGGACAAGCACAAGGGCGTCAAGATCGAACTGTCGCAATACCCCGTGCAGGACATGATCCCCAAGACGGTCTCGGCACTCGATTCCGGCAGCCCGCCGGACGTGGCCTACGCCGACGTGTACGACTTCCAGGTCACCGGCAAGTGGGCCTTCGACGGCAAGCTCGAAGACATCAGCAGCGTGATCTCGCCCATGGCCAGCCGCTTCGCGCCCAACACGGTCGAGACCACCTTCCTCTACAACGACCAGACGAAGTCGAAGGCCTACTACGCCTTCCCGATCAAGCAGCAGACGATGCACATCAACTACTGGATCGACATGCTGGCCGAGGCGGGCTTCAAGGAGTCGGACGTCCCGACCACCTGGAAGGAGT
>JAGIBP010000107.1 GCA_017744285.1 Variovorax sp. | reverse complement strand
TGCGCGAGGCTGCGCACTTCCGAGGCCACCACCGCGAAGCCGCGGCCCTGCTCGCCGGCGCGCGCCGCTTCCACGGCCGCGTTCAGCGCCAGGATGTTGGTCTGGAACGCGATGCCGTCGATCACGCCGATGATGTCGGCGATCTTTCGCGACGACGCATTGATGGCGGCCATGGTGTCGACGACCTGCGAGACCACGCTGCCGCCCTTCACGGCCACGTCCGAGGCCATCACCGCAAGCTGGTTGGCCTGGCGCGCGTTGTCGGCGTTCTGCTTGACGGTGCTGGTGAGCTGCTCCATCGAGGCGGCCGTCTCTTCGAGCGAGCTGGCCTGCTGCTCGGTGCGCGAGGACAGGTCCTGGTTGCCGCTCGCGATCTGCCCGGACGTGGACATCACGCCCGACACGTTGACCCCCACGTCGGCGACGATCGCGCACAGGTTGGCGCTCATCTGGTTGAGCGCACGCAGGAGACCCTTGGTCTCGTCGGCGGGACGGACCTGGAACTTGAGCAGTGCGCCGCTGGCGATCGAGCGCGCCACGTCCACCGCCTCATCCAGCGGCCGGAACACTGTCTGGGCGAGAAAGCGGCCCACGCCGGCCCAGGCCAGCGTCGCGCAGACGGTGCCCGTGGCGATCAGCGTCGGCAGCCAGCTCTCGCTGTCACCGGCGGCCTTGGCCAGCGCCGAAGCCTCCGACCAGGCGGCGGCGCCGAAGCCAAGCGTGAGCAAGGCGCCCGCGCCCGTCACCACCGACATGCGATGGCGCACCGGGATGCGGCGCAGCTGGCCCAGCGGATCGCGCCAGCCCTGCAGCACGGCCTCGCCCTGCACGATGCGCAGGCCCGCGGCGTGGCCCTCGCGAATGCGGCGATAGACCTGCTCGGCTTGCTCCACCTCGGCGCGGTCCGGACTGCCGCGCACCGACATGTAGCCGACGACCGCGCCGCCCTGGCGGATCGGCGTCACGTTCGCCTGCACCCAGTAGTAGTCGCCGTTCTTGCGGCGGTTCTTGACGAGGCCGGTCCATGGCATGCCGCGGCCGAGCGTTTCCCACATGTCGGAGAAGGCCTCCGGCGGCATGTCGGGATGCCGGACGATGTTGTGGGCCTTGCCCATGAGTTCCTCGACCGGATAGCCGCTGACCTCCACGAAGATGGGATTGACGTAGGTGATCCGCCCCTTGAGGTCGGTGCGGGACACCAGTGCCGCGTCTTGCGGCAGCGGGTACTCGATGGAAGTAACGGGAAGATTGACGCGCATTGAATTCACTAACTCACTAAGACAGCGATCACGACCGGGCCCGCTGCGCGGCGTCGAGCGTGAACACGCTCACCGCACCCGAGAGGCTTCCGGCCTGCTCCTGCAGGGATGCAGCGGCGGCTGCCGCTTCTTCGACCAGTGCCGCGTTCTGCTGCGTCACCTGGTCCATCTGCGTGATGGCCTGGTTGATCTGCTCGATGCCCGAGGTCTGCTCCTGGCTCGCCGCGGTGATCTCGCCCAT
>JAGIBP010000106.1 GCA_017744285.1 Variovorax sp. | reverse complement strand
GCCCGTCGCGCTGCAGCGCCTCGAGCGTCGCGCCGCGCGCGACCACGTCCAGCGTGCAGCCCGCCTGCGCGAGCCGGGCGCCGATCCAGCCGCCGATCGCGCCGGCGCCGTAGATGCAAGCCTTCATGATGCGAGTCCTGCGGAGGGCTCGGCCAGCGCGCGGATACGCTCGGCCGAGATGCCCGCCTCGGACAGGACCTGCGCCGTGTGCTCGCCCACCAGCGGCGCCCGCCGGTCGGTGGTCATGCCCCGGTCGCGGTTGATGAGCACCGGCCCGGTGAACACCCTGTAGCTGCCGATGACCGGATGTTCGCGCGTCTCGAAAAGCCCCTCCGCCACCGATTGCGGATGATCGAACATGTCTTCGAAGGTGCCGACCACCGTGCAGGGCACCTTGCCCGCGAAGATCGCTTCCCACTCCGTGGCCGTGTGGGCCTGGAGCGCCTGGCGCAGCAGGGGGAGCAGCAGGGGCTCGTGCTCCTTGCGCTTGGCCATCGAATCGTAGCGGTCGTCGGCCAGCAGGTGGCCGAGCCCGGTCAGCTCGCACAGTGCCGTCCAGAACGCCTTGCTGTTGGCCTGAAGATAGATGTGCCCTTCGCGCGCTGGGTGGATGCCCGACAGGCGCCCGGGCTTGAGGTCGCGCTCCACCTCGCGTCCCTCGCCTTCGGCCCAGACCATGCGCCCGGCCTGCATCGCCAAGGCGGCGCGCAGCAGCGATACCTCCACGCGCTGGGCTTCGCCGGTTCGTTCGCGGTCGAAGAGCGCGGCGCTGATCGACATCGCCACCAGCGCGGCCGCGTAGAAGTCCACGGCCGAACCCCAGACCACGGTCGGTTCGCCGTGGTCGGCCCCCTGCGCATCGGCGATGCCGGTCATGCATTGCAGCACCTGGTCGAAGCCGGGGCGATGTGCATAGGGGCCGCGTTCGCCGAAGCCCGTCACGTTGCAGTACACGAGGCGCGGCTGGAGCTTCTTGAGCGTCTCGAAGTCCAGTCCGATCCTCTGGGCCGCGCCCGGGCGGAAATTCAGCACCACCACGTCGGCCTGCGCCACTAGCTCGTGGGCGATCGCGCGGGCCTCGGGTGTCTTGAGGTCCAGCACGATGCCGCGCTTGTTGCGGTTCACGCCAAGGTGCACGCGGTTCTCGCCCGCGAGCGTGCTGGGGTAGTGGCGCATCATGTCGCCGCCGGGGATCTCGATCTTGACGACGTCTGCCCCCATGTCGCCCAGCAGCGTGGAGCCGTAGGGACCGGCCAGGTAGGCCGAGAAATCGAGCACCTTGATGCCGTTGAGTGTCTTCAATGCCATGTTCACGTCCTTGGGGAATCGGGTTGCAGGAGAGCAGGAGGAGGGGGCGCCGCCTCGCCGGCCGAAACCAGGAGGCGTTGTGCGCTGGCGTGGTTCGCCGCATCCACGAGATGGCCATCCACGACGCAGGCGCTTCCGTTCGCCGACTGGTAGGCCTGCACGATGCGTCTCGCGGCCGCGAGTTCGTCGCTGGTGGGGCCGAGCTCCCGCTCCAGCGCGGCGACCTGGCTCGGATGGATCGCGAGCTTGGCCCGGTAGCCGAGGGCGCGCGCGCGGCGGGTGGCGTCGATCAGGCCAGCTTCGTCGCGCAGATGGATCCACGGCATGTCCAGGGCGAGCACGCGCGCGGCGGCCGCGGCCTGGACCACGCGCGAGCGCGCATACAGCATGGCGTCCCAGCTGCCGTCGTTGCCCAGGTCGCGCGCCAGGTCGCCCCCGCCGAAGCCGAGCATCGCAAGCAAGGGGGACGCGGCGGCGATCTCCGGGGCTGCGTCCAGGCCCTGGGCGGTCTCCACGGCGCACACGAGCCTGGGCGGCCGCTCGCCGCGGCAGAGGTGCGTCGCGTACAGGCGCACCTGCGCGGCCGACTCGAGCTTGGGAAGAACGTAGAAGTCGGGCGCGACCGCCGTGTCCGCGAAGGCGCGCAGGTCGTCCAGGCCTGCCAGCGTGTCGATTCCGTTGATGCGCACGCCGACGCGCGCGCCGCAAGGACGCCGCGGCAGCCAGTCGGCGATTGCTTGCCGGGCCGCCGGCTTCCTGTCCGCGCCGACCGCGTCTTCCAGGTCGAGGATGATGCCGCCGGCGCCGGCGGCCGCGGCCTTCTCGAAGCGCTCGGGCCGGTCACCCGGAACGAACAGCAGGGTGCGGGCACCGGCGACGTCCCGCGGTGAGCATCCCGTCACGACATTCGTGCTCATGGTTCACTCCATTCGCAGGTCGAGCCGACGGACAAGGCGCTCCCATGCGGGCGCTTCGTCCGAGAGCGATGCCTGGTATTGCGCCGGGCTGAGGCCCGAAGGCTCGTTGCCCAGCGACCGGAGGGTCGCTCTCACGTTCGGCTCGGCCAGGATCCGGCTCACCGCGGTGCTGATGGTCGTCACCACGACGGGCGGGACATCGGACGGCGCGAAGATGCCTGCCTTCGTCGTCACGTCCATGTCGGGCAGTCCTGCTTCCTGCAGCGTGGGGACCTCGGGCAGGCTGTCCAGGCGGTGCGCCGACGTCACCGCGAGCGCACGCAGACGCCCGCCCTTGATCAGGGGCTCCGCGGCCAGCAAGGTGTCGACCGCGAAGGCCGCCTGGCCGCCGACCACGTCGGCCAGGGCTTGCGCGCTGCCGCGATAGGGAACGTGCACGTGGCGCTGCGGGCTGCCGGCGCGTTCGAGGATGAGTTCGGCCCCCAGGTGCCCCATGCTCCCGGTGCCGGAGGACGCGAAACTCAAGGGCCGGGTGCGGCCCGCATCGAGGAGTTCCTTCAGGGTCGAAGGCTTGCCCGGTGCGTTCGCGACCACGACCACATAGGCCGATTCGAGCAAGGCCGCCACGGGCGTGAAGTCGGTGTAGCGGAACCGGGCATTGCTCGCCATCACGGGCACGACCAGCAGGTTGGCCGTCGAACTCATCAGCAGCGTGTAGCCGTCGTGCGGTGCGCCCAGGACGAACTGGTGCCCGATGATCCCGGAGGCGCCGGGCCGGTTCTCGACGATCACCGGCTGCTTGAGGGCCTCGGCCAGGCGGTCCCCGACGAGTCGCGCGATCACGTCGCTTCCGGAGCCGGCCGCCTGGGTGACCACGAGCTTGATGGCGCGGGCGGGGTACGCCTGCGCGCGCGCCAGCGTGGGCAAGGCCCCGGCAAGCATCGCCATCAGCGTCACCCGACGTCCGCGGGAGATGGGGTCTCGAAAGGAAGGCTTCATCGATGGTCCTTGTGATCAGTCCCGGGGGCCGCCCGTTGCATCGGCGGGGTGGCCGCGTCCAGCAAGGTGTGGAGGGGCCCACCCTGCGACAACTGCCTCACGGCGTCGAACAGCGCCTCTTCACCCGCCGCACCCAGCGCGCCGTGCACCAGCAGCGAGAACTTGGCACGCAATTGCGCGGGGCTGAGCATGGTGTCGGGATCACCCTGCGGCGCGTAGACGAACTCGCGCCACGTCCTTCCGTCGTCGGCCCGAATCTCCACCACGGCGGAAAAGGCCTTCGGGAAGTTGGCCTCGCATTGCGCGTCCTCGAACACCTCGATGCGCTGCATCAGCGCGCGGATCTGCGGGTCCGCGAGCGCCGGCTCGTAGTCGTCCCATCCGAGCCGGCCATGCTTGAGCGCGATGGCGACGCACAGGTGCGTGGAGAACTGGCAATCCACCACGTTCCTGGGATCGCGGCGGCGCTCCTGCGGCTCGCCGACCACGTACACGCTGCGCCGTGCCATGCCGATGCGCACCGATGCGATCCGCTCGAAGTCGAACTGCTCCGTGGCGCGCAGCTTCAGGATGCCGTCCAGCGGGGTATGGATGCCACGGCAGCAGGGATAGGGCTTGACCCCGGTCTCGAGGATTTCCCAGCGCTCGCCCAGCCCCTCGAGCGCCGCTGCCGGGTTAGGCTCGGGCGAGTAGACGCGGAAGAAGCCCTCGCGCCCCTCCAGCGCCTCGGCCGCGCCAGTGAATCCACGGCGGGCGAGGGCGGCGGCGAGCACGCCCCCGGCGGCGGCGTTGCCGACCTGAAAGCGCTTGGTCCATGCGCCGTTGACCACGAACTGCCCGGTGCCGGCCGCTTCGCTCAGCGCCGTGCCGAAGGCGTGCTCGAGTTGCGAGGCGTCCAGGCCCAGCACCCGGGCTGCCGCCGCCGTCGCGCCGAAGACGCCGACCGTGGCGCTGCCGTGGTAGCCGCGCTCGCCGTGGCGCAGGGCGTTGACGCCGAACGCGGCGCGAATCATCACCTCGTAGCCGGCCACGATGCCGGCGAGGAGTTCCTGCCCATTGGCGCCATTCATCTGCGCGGCGGCCAGCGCCGCGGCAATCACCGGCGCGCCCGGATGCAGTTGTGCTGGCGCGTGGGTATCGTCGAAGTCGAGGCTGTGCGCCGCCGCGCCGGCCAGAAGGGCCGCCGCCTGCGGCGTCCATCGGTCCTGGCGGCCCGGGACGCGGCAGGCTCCGCCCGCCAGGCCGAGGTCCTCCAGCGCCGCCACCAGGGCCTGCGTGGAGTCCAGGGCCTGCGATCGCACCATGATCCCGAGCAGGTCGAGCACGAGCAGCTGCGCGCGTTCGACGACTTCGCGCGGGAGGTCTTCGAAGGCAAGGCCGGTCGCGAAGCGCGACAGCGCGGCCGTGACGGGCGGCGGAGGGGTCTGTGAAGAAGCTTGCATGGTCATGCCCCTCAGGCCGCCTTCTTCAGCGCCGGGATGCCGCGTCGCACGAAGGCGGCGAAGTCGGGCGAGAGCTGAACGCTGTCGGGCAGGTTGACCCACACGCGCAGCAGGAAGCGCTTGCGGCCGTCATCGTGGTCGATGTAGTTGCTGCGCGAGTGCAGCGTGATGTAGTTGTTGATGATCTGGATGTCGCCGGGCTCCAGCATCATGTCGATGCGCATGTCCTCGCGCGTGCCCAGGTCGTGGACGTAGTCGATGGCGGCCTGCTGCAGCGGCGTCAGCGGCACGCCGCGTTTCCTGGCCCCCGTCTCGATGATCTTCTTCGCGAAGGCGCAGTTGACGCGGCCGTTGTTGTATTCGAAGACGGGAATCGGCGTCGCGGTGACCTCGTTGGGATCGGCACTCGGGCCATAACCGCGATAGTCGTGATAGAAGCCCTCGTACAGCGGCTCCAGGTATTCCGGGTGGTGCTTGACGATCTCGTTGTGGATGGCCACCGAGCTGACCAGGCTGCTCATGCCGCCTTCCTTGGCTTTCTCCACGCACAGGAGCGCCACCACGTCCGCGAGGTCGGTGTGCGGATCGAGCAACTGGCTGGTGGTGTTGTTGCGCCGGTTCGGGTCATCGCCCTTCAGGCCGAGATCGGTCACCGGCGCAACGAAGTCGCCTGCGACGTTGTGGGAGATCACCTGGCCCAGGTGCACGCTCAGGCCCCAGTAGATGGTCTTGAGGTCGTCGAGCGCATATTTCTTGACGTCGAACCCCCGCAGCAGCGCGAAGCCGCGGCCGTTGCGGATCTGCTCGTCGACCGCCTGGAGGCGCTGCGACAGCCGCGGCAGCGGGAAGTCCTGCTTGCCGAAGTCGCCCCAGCGCAGGCCGCGGCCCTTGACGTGCTGGAACGCGCGTTCGATTTCCTGGTTGTCCGCCGGGTCCAGGTGGTGGACCCACGAGTCGTCGCCGACCAGTTGGGGGCCTTTCCAGGCGGTGGCGTCGGTGACGATCGAGCGAAGGATCTGCTGACTCATGAGGGGGTGGCTCCTTGGAAGAGTTGGTGCTGAGAATTCAATATCAGATGTTATTGAGAGGGCGTGCGAAGGGTCGGGCGCAGCGCGCTCACACCACGCGCGAGAGAAAGGCGCGCAGCCGTTCGGTCCGTGGCTGCGCCAGGGTGGACCGCGCCGTGCCCTGCTCGACGATGCGCCCGGCCTCCATGAAGACGACCCGGCTGGCCGCTTCGCGGGCGAAGCCGATCTCGTGCGTGACGACGATCATGGTCTTGCCGGCGCGCGCGAGGTCGGTCACCACGTTCAGCACCTCGCCCACCAGTTCGGGGTCGAGCGCGCTGGTGGGCTCGTCCAAGAGCAGCACCCGCGGGCGCATGGCCAGCGCGCGGGCAATGGCCACGCGCTGCTGCTGGCCACCCGACAACAGCGCGGGATAGGCGTGTGCCTTGTGCGCGAGGCCCACGCGCTGGAGCAGGTGGTGCGCCCTCGCGCGGGCATCGGCCTCGCGGTCGCGGAGCACCTGCATGGGGCCTTCCATCACGTTCTGCTCGACGGTCATGTGGGGGAACAGGACGAACTGCTGAAACACCATGCCCAGCTGCCGGCGCTGCTCGGCCACGGCGGCGGCGCCCAGGGCCCGCAGGTGCCGCCCGTCGCGGCGAAAGCCGAGGAGGCGGCCATCGAGGTACATGGCGCCGCCGTCGATCGGCTCGAGCTGGTGAAGGCATCTCACCAGGGTCGACTTGCCCGAGCCGGAGGGCCCGATGATGGCGACGACCTCGCCTTCATGGATGTCCAGGTCGATGCCCTGCAGGGCCTGGAAGCTTCCATAGTTCTTCACGAGGCCGCGCACGCTGATGACGGGCTCGGCGGGAATGGCAACGGCGGCAGGCAGTGCGCTCATGGGTGGAGTCCGGTCGGTGGTCGTCATGGGCGGGCGTCGGCGGCGCGGGCGTGCCGCTGGCCGCGCGAGTAGCGGCGTTCCAGCCGCCCTTGCAAGGCGTACAGGACCGTGATGAGCGCGAGGTACCAGATCACCGCCACCATGAGCAGGGGCACGATCTGGTAGGTGCGGTTGTAGATCATCTGCACCGCGTGGAGCAGGTCGTTCATCGAGATCACGCTGACCAGCGCCGTGGCCTTTGCCATGCTGATCACCTGATTGCCGGTGGGCGGGATGATGAAGCGCATCGCCTGAGGCAGCACGATGCGCAGGAACGAACGAGCGGGTGTCATGCCGATCGCGCGGGCCGCGTCGTGCTGGCGGGCGTCGACCGACAGCAGTCCGGCGCGGACGATCTCCGTCATGTAGGCGCCTTCGGCCAGCCCCAGCCCGAGCAGCGCCGCGAGAAGAGGCGTGATCAGCTCGTTGGACTCCCACTGCACCAGCGGCGCGGCGAAGGGAATGCCGATCGAGATCGTGGGCACGAGGTAGGCGAGGTTGTACCAAAAGATCAACTGGATCATGAGCGGCGTGCCGCGGAACGCCCAGAGGTACGCGCAGGCGGCCCAGCGGCCGGGCTTCCAGTCGCCCATCAGGAGCAGGGCGCATGCCGTTCCGATGACGGCGCCGATCAGCATCGCGACCACCGTGAGCACGATCGTCATGCCCAGCCCCTTCAACACCGTTGCGGCGAAAAGGTACTGGAACACGACGTGCCATTCGAAACGCGCGTTGGTGACGAAAAACACCACGATCTGCAGCGCGACCAGGAGGAGCAGCGCATTGCCGATCCAGCGCAGCGGAGCGGGCCTGGCGCGAGCATGCGCCACGTCTTCCGCAAGGCCTGCGCGAGGCAGGGGCAGCACGGCGCCGGACTTCACCTGGCCACCTCGCTGCTGGCGGGATTCAGTCGCATCACGGGCTGTTGCGTGGTCTCCAGTCCCCACTTGGACAGGATCTGGGTGTACTGGCCCGAGGCCTGCAGGCGCTTCATGGCGTCCAGCAGAACCGGGGCGAGCGGGGAACCCTTCTTCATGACGAAGCCCAGGTTGAGCACGCCCAGCGCGTCCGTCTGGTCGGTCTGAACGTGGAATTTGTCGGGCGAGAGATGCTGCAGATACCTGGCCGCCGCCAGCTGGATCGAGGCGGCGTCCGCCCGCCCGGACTGCATCGCCATGACGATGGTGTCCTTCTCCTGCAGCGCGACGTCGCGCACGCCGGGAAGGCCGGCGGATGTGCAGCGCTGGCTGAGCATCTTCTGGTATTCCTCGCTCACGGAGCCCGCCGAGAAGGCGATGCGCATTCCGCAGAGGTCTTCCAGGCGTTTGACTTTGCCGGCGGCGCTCGCGGGGAGGATGTAGGCCGGCTTGCTCAAGAGCCACGGCAGGATGTCGTAGCGATCCTCGCGTGTCCTGGTCGACAGCAGCGGACCCGAAGAGAGCTCGTAGCGCCCGGTGTCGAGCCCGGCGATGATGGCCGGCAGGCCATTGACGATCGTCTGCTCGATCTTCACGCCCAGGAGGGGTTCGAGCGCTCGCGCCAGGTCGCTTTCGACCCCTGTCACCTTGCCGTCGTCGCCGACGATCCGGTAAGGCGCGAAGGAGTCGCCCACCATCCGTACCACCTTCGTGGCCTGGACGTTGGCCGGAAGGCGGGAGAACAGGCTCGGCCCGTTGTCCTGCGCCGCGGCGGGCAGGGCACCCAGGCAGAAGGCCGCGGCCACGAGAGGGATCGGCGAGAGCCGGAATGCGCATCGGATGGGCACGGTGTCTCCTTGTCCAGTTGGGGTGATAGAGTTCTGATCTACATCAAGTGTTATTGATCACATTTGTTATTGACACCGGGCTAACCCTAGCTCGGTTGCCTTTTGAAACCAGACTGAAAGAATGAGGTCCGCCTATGCCCAACGCCTCATCCACCTCCTCCGCGGCCGCGAAAGGCCGCCGGAATCCCGCGAACTCGAAGGCCCTGACCCCAGAGATGGTCGGCTTTCGCCTGCTCAAGCTCACCAACCTGATGAGCCGGCCTTTCTTCGGCCAGTTCGCCAAGCAGCATTCGCTGAGCCTCACTGAATGGCGGTCCGTGGTGGTCCTGGCCTCCCGCCCGGGGAGTGCCGCGCAGGACATCAGCGCCGCCACCGGGCTGCATCCGATGAACATCAGCCGGGCCGTGATCGCCTTGCGCAAGGCGGGGCTGGTGGAAGAGGCGCGCGATCCGGAGAACCACCGTCGCGTCTTGCTGTGGTTGTCCCCGTCGGGCAAGAAGGTCTTCCAGCAGATCGCGCCCTATGCGGAAAGCCAGGCCGCCGATCTGCTCGACGTGCTGACCGCGGAAGAATTGACGGTGCTGGGACGCACCGTCGACAAATTGATCGCGCGCGCCGAGGAAATCACGACTCAGGACGGAGATTGAACCCCGTCGCAACAGGACAACCCTTGAAAACCCAGTACTACACATCGACCAGCCTTGATGGCTTCCTGGCAACCGAGGACGACTCGCTGGAGTGGCTGTTCCCCCTCGGAAACCTGGGCAGTTCCAGTTATCCGGAATTCATCTCGAAGGTCGGCGCCTTGGCCATGGGCTCCGCGACCTATGAATGGATGGTGCGCCATGCCGAAACGGTTGCTGCCGAGACGGGCTCGCCCTGGCCGTATACCCAGGCGGCATGGGTGTTTTCCAGCCGCCAGCTCCCTGCCATTGCCGGTGCGGACATTCGGTTCGTCCAGGGCGATGTGCGAACGGTCCATGCGGAGATGCGCGCCGCGGCCGGCGACGCGAATATCTGGATCGTCGGCGGCGGCGACCTCGCCGGCCAGTTCCACGATGCGGGTCTGCTGGATGAAATCATCGTCCAGATCGGATCGGCGACCCTGGGCAAGGGCAAGCCGCTGTTCCCCCGCAGAGTGCTCAGCCCGCGCCTGCGCCTGCTCTCCGTTCATCAGATGGGGGCCGGCATGGCGGAACTGCGCTATGAGGTGAGCAAGGACGGTGTCTCCGGCGTGGGCGCGGTGTGACTTCCGCACGCTGACGGCGACTCGCGCTTCGCCGTCCCCATCGCGCACGGGCCTCAGCGCTCGCGCGGCGCGTCCCCGTTGTTCCTGAAGCTGTCGAAGCCGACCAGCACGGCGACCACGCCGAGTGCCGCGACGGGCCCGGCGGCCGGGTGCACCATCGAGGCCAGGACGGGCGCCACCAGGATGAGGTGCCTGAGCCCCCAGCTGTAGAGAATGCCGGCGCGGCGCACGTAGAACTTCCCGGCATCGCTCCATGAACGGCGTGCCTCGGAGCCGACCGGCATCGCGGCGATGAACCCGGCATGGTTGTAGTAGCGCACCGCCATCACCGACGAGGCGAGCGACGCAAACAGCAGCGCCATGAGCGCAAGCTCCAGCGCGAGCCGGGCGGTGAAGCCCGGCGCAGCGCTTGCATCGCCCAAGCTCGCACGCAACGAAGGGGCGGCCAGCGTGACCGTGCCCATCAGGCCCAGCACGGCCGTCGATGCCGTCATGGTGGCCGACATGAGGGAATTGCGCAGCGTCTGCACCGCCAGGATCTCGGAGCCCTTCTGCTCCGAGACCGCCTCGAACCATTCCTCGCGCAGCGCCGCATGCGCCGTTCGAGCCAGGCGACCGGGCCTGCGGCGATGCCCGAAGGCAAGCGCCACCTCGTAGGCCACCAGGATGACCATCGTGGCCACGGCTGCGAGCCAGGCGGCCATGTTCGTCATCGTCCGACCTCAGGCCCTGCGTGGCAGCATCGGCGCGTTCTTGCGACGCTCCAGCAGCTCGAACACGCCCATGCCGGCCAGCATCGCGGCCACGAAGACCAGCGCCTTGACTTCGCCCATTCCGAGCGACACGAGTCCCGGTCCCGGGCAGAAGCCCGCGATGCCCCAGCCGATGCCGAACAGCACGCTTCCGGCGACCAGTCGGCGATCGATGTGGCGCGCCGACGGCAGGCGCATTTCGGCGCCGAGCAGGGATGAAGTGCGCCGGCCGGCCACCATGAAGGCGACCACGCCCACGGCGATGGCGCCCCCCATGACGAACGCCAGGGACGGATCCCAGGTGCCGGTGACGTCCAGGAAGCCGAGCACCTTGGCCGGGTTGGCCATGCCCGAGACGATGAGGCCGAGGCCGAAGACGAGGCCAGCGAGCAGCGAGGCGAGAACGATCATGGCGAGTTCCTCAGATACCGAGAAGATGACGCGTCACGAAGACCGTGACGAAGCCGGCGCCCATGAAGGCGGCGGTGGCGACCAGTGAACGCGGCGAGAGGCGCGACAGCCCGCACACGCCATGGCCGCTGGTGCAGCCGGAGCCATACCGCGTGCCGACGCCAACGAGCAGGCCCGCCAGAATCAGGGCGCCGTAGCTCGCGTCGATCTGGGGCTTCGGCAGCGCCGCGAACAGCGCATAGACCAGCGGTGCGCCGACCAGCCCGAGGACAAAGGCGATGCGCCAGGCCATATCGCCCCTGGACGGCCGCAACAGGCCTCCGAGCACGCCGCTGATGCCAGCGATACGCCCGTTGAGCAGCGCGAACATGGCGGCTGCGGTTCCGATGAGCACACCTCCGGCCAGAGCGGCAAGCGGTGTGAAGTGGTTCCAGTCGATGGACATCATGCTTCCTTTGGGCAATAGAGACGGTAGAGAAGGGCGAGGATCTCGAGCATCGAAGGGTCGGCCACGCTGTAGAAGATGTTCTTGCCTTCGCGGCGCGTTGTGACCACCCCCTCGCCCCGCAACACGCCCAGTTGCTGCGACAGCGTCGGCTGGTGAATGTCCAGCGCTTCCTCGAGGTCGCTCACGCATGTCTCGCCCTGCGACAGCTGGCACAGCAGGAGCAGGCGGTCTTCGTTGGCGAGCACCTTCAGGGCCGCGACGGCGGTGCCTGCCGCACCGCGCAGGGCTTCGGGGTCGATGACGGGTGGGTGCTTCATGGGCGTGGGTCTATTGTTTCGATTGACATATTATGTATTCCAATATAATATTAGTCAATAGATTCAACCTGGCACTCACGGAGGTTCTTCATGACCAAACGCTCGACGACCATCAAAGGCTTTTTCGACCCGGCGACGTGGACGGTGTCCTATGTCGTGTGGGACCATGCAACGAAGCGGGCCGCGGTCATCGATCCGGTCCTGGACTACGACTTCAAGTCGGGGCACACGGGCACCGTCTCCGCCGACAGGCTGCTGGCGTATGTCCGCGACCAGGGCCTGAAGGTCGACTGGATTCTGGAGACCCACGCCCACGCCGACCATCTGTCCGGCGCGCGCCACGTCCAGGAGCAGGTCGGGGGGCTGATCGCCATCGGCGAGAACATTCGCGTTGTCCAGTCGACCTTCAAGAAGCTCTTCAACCTCGAGCGCAGCTTCCTGCCGGACGGCAGTCAGTTCGACCATCTCTTCAAGGATGGCGAGGCCTTCAAGATTGGCGACACCGAAGCGACTGCACTGCTGGTGCCGGGTCACACTCCCGCAGACATGGCCTACCTGGTCGACGGGGCAGTCTTCGTCGGCGACACGCTCTTCATGCCCGACGTAGGAAGCGCGCGAGCGGATTTCCCGGGCGGTGACGCGCGCCAGCTGTACGCCTCGATGCGACGCCTGCTGGACCTGCCTGCCGACACGGCGATGTATGTCTGCCATGACTACCCGCCCGCATCGCGCCAACCGCAATGGCAGACGAGCGTGGCGGAGCAGCGTGCTCGCAACATCCATGTGCACGACGGCATCGGCGAGGACGAATTCGTCGCGATGCGCACCGCGCGCGACGCGACGCTGGACGTGCCGACGCTCATCCTCCCATCGATCCAGGTGAACGTGCGGGCCGGGCGGTTCCCGCCGGCCGACGACAACGGCGTTGCTTACCTGCGCATTCCCCTGAATGCGCTGCCCCTGCATTCGCATCCGGAGGCCAAGGCCACTTGATGAATGTAGAAAAATGCACGGTGGGTGACGGCCATGGATGACCATGCTCGCACCACGCGCCGCGTTCGTCCGACATCGGGTCGAATCGCTGCTCCGCCCACTCCTCAAGGAGCCGACCGGATGTTTGCCCTGCCTCCCGCCGTCCAGGCGCTGATCATCACCAATGTTCTCGTGTTCCTGGCCCAGGGCCTGGCGGAGGGCCTCACGGGCACGCTGGCGCTGTGGCCGCTCGGCTCGGGGGCGTTCTGGCCTTGGCAACTGGTGACCTACGCCTTCCTGCACGGCAGCGTGTCGCACCTCGCGTTCAACATGTTCGGCCTGTGGATGTTCGGTGCGGACCTGGAGCGCGTCTGGGGTCCGCGGCGTCTGTTGACGCTCTATGCCGTCAGCGTGCTCGGAGCGGCGGCGGCGCAACTGGCTGTGGCCGCGCTCAGGGGAAGCGTCTATCCGACCGTCGGCGCCTCGGGCGGCCTGTTCGGCATCCTGGTGGCCTTCGCCATGGTGTTTCCCACACGCAAGATCATCCCGCTGATCCCGCCGATCCCGATGCCGGCACCGGTGTTCGTCGCGCTGTATGGCGCGCTGGAGCTTCTGTTCGGCGTGACCGGCAGCTTCGAGGGCGTGGCGCACTTCGCGCACCTGGGCGGACTGGTGGCCGGCTGGCTGCTCGTGCGCTACTGGCGCGGCCAGCCGCCGTTCGGACGGCGGCGGTAAGCCCTTCAGAAATCCGGCATCCGGCCGATAGATGAAGGGCGCGCGGCGGATTCCCGTCGGAGCCTTTGATCGAACGATGCCAATGCTTCTCATGATGTCCGCTGCCGGCGAGGCCCGGCAGGTCCAGCTGGTCGCGCAGGGGAACCGGGTGGGGCGCGGCGCGACCAACGACGTGATCGTCGACTCCGCACAGGCCAGCCGCGACCATGCATTGATCGACGTCGAGCAGGCGTTCGTCACGATCACCGACCTGGGCAGCCGCAACGGCACCTTCGTGAACGACGTCCAGATCGACAGCCAGGTGCTGGCCGACGGCGACGTGATCCGCCTGGGCACCTACGAGATGCGCTTCGTCGCGACCGACCAGGAGTTCACCCGCATCGAGGCGCTGCGCATGTTGACGATGCACGGCCTGCTGGTCGACATCCAGCGTCCGCGCGCCGACGGCGAGGCGCCGACCGCGCCCGAAGCGCCCATCAGCCGCCGGAGCCTTCTGCAGCAGCGTTAGACCGGCAAGGGCGCGCGACCGCGCATCGAAGCCTCACGGCAGCAATACGGCCGCGCCCTGCACGCGGCCCGCGCGCAGGTCCGCCATGGCCTCGTTGGCCTGCTCCAGTGCATAGGTCGTCACGTGCACCTCGGGTGGATGCGCGCGAACCCGCTCGAGGAACTCGCGGCCATCGGCCCGGGTGAGGTTGGCCACCGAGACCAACTCGCGCTCTTCCCAGAGCAGCCGGTACGGGAATGCCGGGATGTCGCTCATGTGGATGCCGCCGCAGACCACCCGTCCACCCTTGCGCACGGCCTGGAGCGCCAGCGGCACGAGCGCGCCGGCCGGCGCGAAGATGATCGCCGCATCGAGGGGATGCGGCGGTGTCTCGTCGGAGCCGCCCGCCCACACGGCGCCGAGCGAGCGCGCGAACGCCTGGCCCGCATCGTCGCCGGGCCGGGTGAAGGCATGGATCTCGCGCCCCTGCGCCGCCGCCACCTGCGCGATCAGGTGCGCCGCGGCACCGAAGCCGTAGAGGCCCAGGCGCCTGGCGCCTTCGCCCGCGGCCTTCAGGCTGCGCCAGCCGATCAGGCCGGCGCACATCAGCGGCGCGATGCGCTCCGGCGGCTGCGCCGCATCGCCGAGCGGCAGGCAGAACGCGGCTTCGGCGACCACGTGGCTCGCGAAGCCGCCATCGCGGTCGTAGCCGGTGAAGCGCGGCGCATCGCACAGGTTCTCGCGGCCACCGAGGCAGAACGCGCAATGGCCGCAAGTGTGGCCGAGCCAGGGCACGCCGACGCGATCGCCGATCCGGTGTCCCTGCACGTGCGCGCCCAGCGCTTCGACCTCGCCGACGATCTCGTGGCCCGGCACGATCGGCAGCGTGTGCCGTGGCAGGTCGCCATCCACCACGTGCAGGTCGGTGCGGCACACCGCGCAGGCCAGCACCCGCAGGCGCAGTTCGCCGGCCGCAGGAGAGGGGAGCGGTCGCTGTTCGAGCCGCAGCGGCTGGCCGGCGGCGTGAAGGACCATGGCGCGCATCGTGTGGGGATTGTGCGCCCCGGGGCGCTCGGTTGTTTGCGTCATATGCATCTGACGTAACGGTCGTTCCGCTTCGCGCGCGCGCTTCCGACAATGCCGGTCCCGTCATCCAAGGAACCTCATGCCGACCGCACGACACTGCGCCTCCTGCGCCACACCTGCAAGCTCACGCGACAGCCTGCGAACCCGCTGGGTCGGCGCGCTCCTGATCGGCGTGTTCGCGCTCGCCGCGCTCTTGTCCGGAGCATCGCCCGCGCGGGCGCAGGCCAAGGGCGAGCTGCGCATCGGCTACCAGAAGTCCGCGAGCCTTTTCGTGCTGCAGAAGGCGCAGGGCACGCTCGAGAAGAAGCTCGCACCGTTGGGCTTCGGCGTGAAGTGGGTCGAGTTCCCGGCCGGGCCGCAACTGCTGGAAGGGCTCAACGTCGGCGCGGTCGACGTGGGCTACGTCGGCGAGGCACCGCCGATCTTCGGGCAGGCGGCGGGCGCGAAGTTCGCCTATGTCGGCTTCGATCCGGCCGCCCCGCGCGCCGAGGCGATCCTGGTGCTGAAGGATTCGCCGATCAAGTCGGTCGCGGAACTCAAGGGCAAGAAGGTCGCGCTCAACAAGGGCAGCAACGTCCACTACCTGCTCGTGAAGCAGCTGGAGAAGCACGGTCTCTCGCTCTCGGACATCCAGCCCGTCTACCTCGCGCCGGCCGACGGGCGCGCGGCATTCGAAAGCAGGAACGTCGATGCGTGGGTGATCTGGGATCCTTTCCAGGCCGCCGCCGAGAAGGCCATCGGCGCCCGCGTGCTCGCCGATGGCGCGCCCGACGTGGTCGACAACTACCAGTTCTACCTGGCCGAGCGCGGCTTCGCGGCGAAACACCCGCAGGTGATCGACGCGCTCTTCGAGGACTCGGTGGCGCAAGGCATCTGGCTCAAGAAGAACCTGCGGCAGGCAGCCGAGCTGATCGCGCCGCTGCAGGGCCTGCCGGTGGACGTGGTCGAGACCGCGCTGCGCCGCTACGAGTTCAACGTCAAGCCGATCACTCCCGAGGTGGTGGCCGGCCAGCAGAAGATCGCGGACACCTTCCACCAGCTCAAGCTCATCCCGAAGCCCATCCGGATCAGCGACGCCGTGCTGCCCGCCAAGCCGTGAGCGCGCCCCGCACGATGCACCTGGGCGCCTTCTTCTTCGGCGTCGGGCACCACCTGGCCGCCGAAATTCGAGCAGCTGCAGTCGCTGATCGATCCCGTCCTCGGGGTGGGCCTGCTCTCGACCTTCCTCGGCAACGTCGACCTGTCGCGCTACGCAGTGGACGACCCGTTCCCGCAGGACCTGCCGGTCACCGAAGGCTGGAAGAGCCCCCAGGAACTCTTCGCCGGACTGGCCCGGCGCGAACACCTCGGCCTCGCGCGGCCCGCGCACCCGAACGCGCGTTGATGCGGCGCGCCGCGGTCGTCAGGCGATGCCCGGCGCGGCCGCTTCGAGCACGTCGATCCGCTTGGGGATCAGCTTGAGTTCGAGGAAGGTGTCGGCGATGCGCTGCTGCTCGCCGAGGATCGCCCGGGTGATCGGCCCGGTGCCGTAGGCTGAGGTGGAGGAAAAGCCCGGCCGCAAACGCGGGCGCCCGCCGCCAGCGCGGGATTCTTTTCCTTTGGGCGCGCCACGCCCACGAAGAAATCCGCCTATCGATACCCGGATTTCGAACTTGAAATCCGGGTTTTCAGCGGTGTCGCAGGCCCCTTCTTCGCGACTTCGGCTGACGGCGAGCGGCCCCGAACGGCTGCACAATGGCCCGCGATCCTGGTATAGCCATGAAAGAGCCCTACGTCCCACCGCCGCGCGCCCGGTCGGCCTCGCAGATCAGCGACGCCGACTTTCGGCTGATGGTGGACGGGGTCACCGAGTACGCGATCTACCTGCTCGACCCCAACGGCTTCGTCCAGACCTGGAACGAAGGCGGCCGCCTCCTTCAAGGCTACGAGCGCGAGGAAGTGCTGGGCCGGCATTTCAGCATCTTCTACCCGCCCGAACTGCTGGACCAGCATTGGCCGGAACACGAGCTGTCGCAGGCGCTGGCGGAGGGCCGCTTCGAGGACGAAGGCTGGCGCATGCGCAAGGACGGGACCCGCTTCTGGGCCAGCATCGTCATCACCCGCGTGCTGGACGAGCAGGGCGGGCTGCGCGGCTTCTCGAAGATCACGCGCGACCTGTCCGACCGGCGCCGCCAGGACGAGCTGCTGCGAACGAGCGAAGAGCGCTTCCGCCTCCTGGTCGAGGGCGTGAAGGACTATGCGATCTTCATGCTCGACCCGTCCGGCCACATCGTGAGCTGGAACCTCGGCGCCCAGAAGAACAAGGGCTACGAGGCCTCGGAGATCATCGGCAAGCACTTCTCGGTCTTCTATCCGCCGGAAGTGGCGGCCCGGGGCTGGCCCGAGCAGGAGCTCAAGCTCGCGCTGCGCGACGGGCGGATGGAAGACGAAGGCTGGCGCGTGCGCAAGGATGGCAGCCGTTTCTGGGCGAGCGTGGTCATCACGGCGCTGTACGACGCCTCGGGGCGCCATCGCGGCTTCGCCAAGGTCACGCGCGACCTGACCGAGCGCCGGCGCGTGGCCAGCCTCGAGGACGAAGGCCGCCGCGTGGCGACCTTCCTCGCGATGCTGGGCCACGAGCTTCGCAATCCGCTGGCGCCGATCTCGAACGCCATGGCGCTGCTGTCGCGCGGAACCGCCGAGCCGAGGGTCATCGACAAGGTGCGCGACACGGTGGTGCGGCAGCTCAGGCAGCTCACGCGCCTGGTGGACGACCTGCTGGACGTGAGCCGCATCACCAGCGGCAAGATCCACCTGGAGGCCAAGCCGGTGCGGCTGGTCGACGCGGCGAACCAGGCGGTCGAGTCGGTGCAGCCGATGTGCAGCGCGAAGTCGCAGTTCCTGCGCGTGAAGGCCGAGGCGGACCCCTGGGTCACGGGGGACCATGCGCGCATCGTGCAGGTCATATCGAACCTGTTGAACAACGCGTCGAAGTTCACCCCCGCCGGCGGCCACATCGACCTGCGCCTCGGGATCAACGGGCCGCAGGCCGAGATCTCGGTGCGCGACGATGGTCCGGGCATCGCGAGCCGCGACCTGCAGCGGGTGTTCGACCTCTTCGCCCAAGGCGAGCAGGACGTCGCGCGCACCCAGGGCGGGCTCGGCCTGGGGCTGAGCCTGGTGCACCAGCTCGTGACCCTGCATGGCGGCGCGGTCAGCGCGTTCAGCAGCGGCAAGGCAGGCGACGGCGCCGAGTTCCTGGTGCAGCTCCCGGCCGCGGCGCCGCCCCACGGGGGCGACGAAGCGCGCGCCAGCGACTCCGCCGGCCGCCGCATCCTCGTGGTGGACGACAACCGCGATTCGGCCGAAACCATGCAGCTGCTGCTGGAGGCGCTGGGCTACGAAGCCAGCGTCGCCTACGACGGCCTCGCCGGGCTCGAGGCGATCAAGGAGCGCATGCCCGACGTCGTGCTGCTCGACATCGGCCTGCCGGGCCTGAGCGGCATCGAGGTCGCGCGGCGCGTCCGGTCCGAGGTGCTGCAGCAGCCGACCCTGATCGCGATCACCGGCTACGGCCAGGAAAGCGACCGCGAGACCAGCTACGACGCCGGCTTCTTCGCGCACCTGACCAAGCCGGTGGCGCTGGAGCAGTTGCAGGCGCTGCTCGAGCGCGTGCTGCCGCTCAAGGCGTGGTGACAAGCTTTCAACCCCGAGGAGACGACCATGGCTTTCGACGGTTCATCGATCAAGGCGCTGCTCGACGGCGCGGTCGCCAAAGGTGCGGTGCACGGCATCGCGGCGCTGGTGGTCGACCGGCAGGGTCCGCTGTTCCACCATGCGGCCGGCGAGGCGAGCGAGCGCACGGTCTTCCGGAACGCGTCGATGACGAAGGCGGTCGCGACCACGGCGGCGCTGCAGCTCATGGAGCAGGGCAGGCTCGACCTCGACGCGACCGTCGAATCGATCCTGCCGGAGTTCGGCCGGCTGCAGGTGCTGGACGGCTTCGACGGCGACACGCCGCGCCTGCGCCCGCCCGCGAGCGCGGCGACGGTGCGGCAGCTCATGACGCACTCGGGCGGCCTGGGCTACTTCTTCCTCAGCGAGAAGCTCAAGCGCTACCACGAGGTGACGGGCGAGCCGCATGCGCTCACGGGCCTCAAGCGCAGCCTGTCGGCGCCGCTGGTCAACGACCCGGGCACGGCGTGGGAATACGGCGTCAACACCGACTGGCTGGGGCTCATCGTCGAGAAGATCTCGGGGCAGTCGCTCGGCAGCTACCTGCGGCAGCACGTGTACGGCCCGCTGGGCATGACGGAATCCACCTTCGAACCGGGCGCCGATGAGCGCGCGCGGCTGCTGCGCGTGATGCAGCGCCAGCCCGACGGCTCGCTCGTGCCCTCGAAGCTCGACCTGCCGCCCTCCTCGGAATGGGACGCCGCCGGGCACGGCTCCTACGGAACGATCCAGGACTACGGCCGCTTCGTGCGCGCCTGGCTCGACGACGGCGGCGGCATCCTCTCGCCCGCGACGGTGCAGCTGGCGCTGCAGAACCACCTGGGCCCGATCAAGCTGCCGGACTTCCTGAAGTCCGCGATGCCCGAGCTGTCGAACGACGTGCCGGCCATGCCGGTGCCGCAGGGCTGGGGCCTGGGCTTTCACCTCACCCTCGTCGACCTCCCTGGCATGCGCAGCGCGGGCACCGGAGACTGGGCCGGGGTCTTCAATTCCTACTACTGGATCGACCGGACCCGGGGCATTGGCGGCGTGCTGATGACCCAGGTCCTGCCCTTCTTCGACATGCCCGTGGTCGAGACGCTGCTGGGCTTCGAGATGGCGGTCTACCAGCAGGTGGGCGCCGCGACACCGGCGCTCTGAGCCTCGGGGCGAAGCCGGCGCGCCCCCGGTCCTGTAGGTCCTGTCTCACGCCCGAAACTCCTATCGCGCTTCGTCGCGGCCCGCTGGCGCTTCGATGATCGGGGTTCCCCAGCGAGGCGCCCCATGTCTTCGACCACCCCCTCGGCGCTGCGCGGCGTGTCCCGCCGTGCGTTGCTCCAGTCGGCCGGCCTGATCGTCGGCGCCACCGGCATGGCCGCGTCGCCGGCAGCCGAGCCTCCTTTTTCTCCAACCGACGAGGCGCCGACCATGCCCCCAGTCACCCCGCGCCCCGTGCGCCTGCACATCAACGGCACCGTCCGGCAACTCATGCTCGAGCCCCGCGTCACCTTGCTGGATGCGCTGCGCGAAGTGCTTCACCTGCCCGGCACGAAGAAGGGCTGCGACCGCGGGCAGTGCGGCGCGTGCACCGTGCTGCTCGACGGGCGCAGGATCAATGCCTGCCTCACGCTGGCGGTCATGGTGCAGGACCGGGCCATCACCACCATCGAGGGCCTGGGCACGCCGAAGGCGCTGCATGCGATGCAGGCGGCCTTCCTCGCGCAGGACGCCTTCCAGTGCGGCTACTGCACGCCGGGGCAGATCTGCTCCGCCGTGGCGCTGATCGCCGAGGTCCAGGCCGGGGAGGCCAGCGCGGTCTCGCCCGACGTGCGCGCCCGCGGCGTCGCGCTGAGCGACGACGAGATCCGCGAGCGCATGAGCGGCAACCTCTGCCGCTGCGGCGCCTATCCGAACATCGTGAAGGCGGTGCAGAGCGTCGCGCAGGGCGCACGGCCGGGGAGCAGCGCATGATCAATGCCGACTACCAGGTCGCCACCAGCGCCGGCGACGCCGTGGCGCTCAAGCACCGTCATCCGGAGGCCGCATTCATCGGCGGCGGCACCAACCTCGTGGACCTCATGAAGGCAGACGTGGCGCGGCCCCCGCTGCTCATCGACGTCACGCACCTGCCGCTTCAGGAGGTGGTCGAGCTTCGCGACGGCGGCCTGCGCATCGGAGCGCTGGCGCGCAACAGCGACACCGCCAACCACGCGCTGGTGCGCTCGCGTTATCCGCTGCTCTCGCAGGCCTTGCTGGCCGGTGCGTCGGCGCAGCTGCGCAACATGGCGACCGCCGGCGGCAACCTGCTTCAGCGCACGCGCTGCTACTACTTCTACGACACCGGCTTCGCCGCCTGCAACAAGCGCGAGCCGGGCAGCGGCTGCGCCGCCCGCGAAGGACGCAACCGCATCCATGCGATTCTGGGTGCCAGCCCGCAGTGCGTGGCCACCCATCCGTCCGACATGGCCGTCGCGCTGGCCGCGCTGCGTGCCAGCGTGCGCGTTCTCGGCCCGGGCGGCGAGCGGGAGATCGCGCTGGCGGATTTCCATCGGCTGCCAGGCGACACGCCGGACCGCGACACGCAACTGGCGGCGGACGAGCTCATCGTCGCAATCGACCTGCCGCCGCCCCGGTTCGCGCGTGCCGCCCACTACCTGAAGGTGCGCGACCGGGCGAGCTATGCGTTCGCGCTGGTCTCCGTGGCCGCGGCGCTCGACATGGCGGACGACGGCACGGTGCGCGACGCGGCGCTCGCGCTTGGCGGTGTCGCGCACAAGCCATGGCGGCTGCCGGCGGCCGAGCAGGCCCTCGCCGGCCGCCGCCTGGACTCCGCCGGCATCGCGAGGGCCGCCGACATCCTCCTCGCGGGCAACGCGCCGCTCGCGGACAACGGCTTCAAGGTCGAGCTGGCGCGCCGCGGCATCGAGCGGGCCCTGCGAACCGCGGCGGCCCAGGGAGCCACCTCATGACGAACCTGGTCGGACAAGCCCTCGCGCGCGTGGACGGGCGCGACAAGGTCTGCGGCCGCGCGCCCTATGCCGCGGAGGTCGAAGTGGCCGGCATGGTGCACGCCGTGCTGCTGACCAGCACCATTGCGGGCGGCCGCATCGAGCAGATCGACACGCGCGCGGCGCAGGCCGAGCCGGGCGTGCTGGCGGTGATCACCGCGCGCAACGCGATGCCCCTGCCCGACAAGGGCCGTGCCGCGATCCAGCCGCCCACGGGGCGGGCCCGTTCGCTGCTGCAGGACGACAGCGTCTCCTACAACGGCGAGCCGATCGCGATCGTGGTGGCCGACACGCTGGAGCGCGCGGCCGCGGCTGCCCGGCTGCTGCGCGTGCGCTACGCCGAAGACCCGCAAGCGGTCGTGGCCTTCGAGCGGGCCAAGGCCTCGCCCTACGACCCGGGCCAGATCCTCGGCAAGCCTTCCGACACCCGCCGGGGCAACATCGCCGAGGGGATGCGCGAGGCGGTGCAGGTCCACGAGGCGGTCTACACCACGCCGATCGAGCATCACCACCCGATGGAGCCGCACGCCACGATCGCGCAATGGGATGCCGCGGGCGAGAGGCTGACCGTGCACGACGCGACGCAGGCCATCTCCGGCAGCCGCGAGACGCTCGCGAAAACATTTGGAATCGCCCCGGACCATGTGGTGGTGCTGTGTCCCTTCGTCGGGGGCGGCTTCGGCTGCAAGGGCTCGTCGTGGTCGCACGTCGCCCTGGCGGCGATGGCGGCGCGCCACGTTGGCCGGCCGGTGAAGCTGGTGCTCGACCGCACCCAGATGTTCGGCCCCGTCGGCCACCGGCCGCACACCGAGCAGACGCTGATCGTCGGCGCGGGTGCGGACGGCCGCTTCACCGCGCTCCACCACGGCGTGGTCTCGGAGACCTCGGTGATGGAGGACTGGACGGAGCCCAGCGCCCTCGTGAGCCGCATGCTGTACGCCTGCGCGAATCAGAGCACCACGCATCGCCTGGCGAGGATGAACATCGCGGTGCCGACCTTCACGCGCGCGCCCGGCGAGGCCAGCGGCAGCTTCGCGCTCGAATGCGCGGTGGACGAGCTGGCCGCGCGGCTGGGCATCGATCCGCTGGACCTGCGCCTGCGCAACCACGCCGACAAGGACCCGGAGTCGGGCCTGCCCTTCTCGAGCAAGTCGCTTCGCGAGTGCTACCGCGTCGGCGCGGAGCGCTTCGGCTGGCAGCGCCGGCCGCTGCAGGCCGGAACGCTGCGCGACGGCCCCTGGCGCGTCGGCATGGGCATGGCCACCGCCACCTACCCGACCAACCGCAGCGCGGCCGAAGCACGCGTGCGCATGATGGCCGACGGCACAGCGCTCGTGCAGTGCGGCTCGCAGGACCTTGGCACCGGCACGCTGACCGTGATGGCGCAGGTCGCCGCCGACGCGCTGGGCATGCCCCTGTCGCGCGTGCGCTTCGAGCTCGGCGACAGCCGCATGCCCAAGGCGCCCGTGTCGGGCGGCTCGCAGAC
The DNA here is from genome assembly GCA_017744285.1 of Variovorax sp. Taxonomy (GTDB): domain Bacteria; phylum Pseudomonadota; class Gammaproteobacteria; order Burkholderiales; family Burkholderiaceae_C; genus Variovorax. The sequence continues at coordinate 4,056 of JAGIBP010000106.1, read as the reverse complement.
GGCGGCGAGCGTCTCGCCGGCCGTGCAGGCCGCCTGCATGGCCATGCGCGCGAAGCTCGTGGACCTGGCCCGCACCGACCCCCAGTCGTCGCTGCGCGGGCGCCCCGCCGACGAACTGGCCCTGGCCGACGGCTGGGTGCGGCCGGCCGGCGCGGAGAGCGGCGGCGAGTCGGTCAACGCGCTGATCGGCCGCCTGCAGGGCGCGCCGCTGGAGGCGAGCGCCCAGTCGGCGCCCGGTGACGAGAAGAAGCGTTTCTCGATGCATGCCTTCGGTGCGGTCTTTGCCGAGGTGCGGGTCGACGAGGCGCTCGGCATCGTCCGCGTGCCGCGCATCGTCGGCGTCTATGGCGTCGGGAACCGGCTCAACGAAAAGACCGCCCACAGCCAGCTCATGGGCGGCATCGTGTGGGGCGTGGGCATGGCGCTGTTCGAGGAGACCTGGCGCGACGCGCGCAACGGCCGTTACGTCAACGCGAGCCTGGCCGAATACCACGTGCCCGTGAACGCGGACATCGGCGGGATCGACGTGCAGTTCGTTCCCGAGGACGATCCGCACGTGAACCCGCTGGGCGTCAAGGGCATCGGCGAGATCGGCATCACGGGCGTCGCCGCCGCCGTCGCCAATGCGGTCTACCACGCCACGGGCAGGCGGGTGCGCGACCTGCCGATCACGCTCGACAAATTGATCTGAGCGCGTCGCTCCTCGGATGGGGGGTGGGATTTCGATGGGGAGGCGAGCCTCCAATCCATCCGATACTTGGCGTCCCATCACAACAAGGAGACAACGTGAAATTGAGATCCCTCGTGGCCGCCGCCGCACTCGCGCTGGGAGGCGCCGCCTTCGCACAGACCACGGTCCTCAAGATCGGCTACGCCACGGCACCCGACTCGCACTACGGCGTGGGCTCCAAGGTCTTCTGCGACGAGGTCGAGAAGGGCACGCAAGGCCGCTACAAGTGCCAGTACTTCCCGAATTCGGCGCTCGGCGGCGAGCGCGAGCAGATCGAGGCCATCCAGCTGGGCACCCAGGACCTGGTCAATACCTCCACGGGACCGGTGGGAAATTTCGTGCCCGAGGTGAAGATCGTCGACATCCCGTTCCTCTTCCGCGACTACGACCATGCGCGCAAGGTGATGGACGGCCCGATCGGCCAGGACCTGCTGGCCAAGTTCCCGAGCCGCGGCATCATCGCGCTGGCCTGGACGGAGAACGGCTTTCGCCACATGACGAACAGCAAGCGCGACATCGTCGAGCCCTCCGACGCCAAGGGCCTGAAGATGCGCACGATGGAGAACAAGGTGCACATGGACGGCTACCGCGCGTTCGGCATCCTGCCCACGCCGATGGCCTTCCCCGAGCTGTTCGGCGCGCTGCAGCAGGGCACCGTGGACGGCCAGGAGAACCCGATCCCCGTGATCCTGTCGGCCAAGTTCTCGCAGGTGCAGAAGCACCTGTCGCTCACGGGCCACGTGTATTCGCCGGCGCTGCTGCTGCTGTCGCCCAAGGTGTGGAACAAGCTGTCGGACGCCGACAAGAAGGTCTTCCTGGAGGCCGCGAAGAAGGGCGGCGCGGCACAGCGCGTGAAGGTCAACGAGGATGAGAACAACGGCATCGCCCAGCTCGAGCAGCAGGGCATGAAGGTCGTCCGCAACGTGGACAAGCCGGCCTTCCAGGCCGCGCTCAAGACGCCGTACGAAGGCTACGCCAAGGAATTCGGCGCGGCCAACATCAAGAAGATCCAGGACGTGCAGTAACGCGCCCTGTCCGAAAGCCGCCCGCGCGCACGCGCGCACGGGCGGCTTTCGGCTTGCCTGTTCGAAACGAGAACAACACACACGACATGCCACACTTCGAGCGCGCCTTTCTCGCCCTCAATCGCTGGGTACTCATCGTTCTGCTGGCCGCGATGTCGGTCATCATCTTCGTCAACGTGGTCATGCGCTACACCACGCACGAATCGCTGGAGTGGGCCGAGGAGGTCTCGCGCCACATGATGATCTGGCTGACCTTCCTGGGCGCCGGACCGGTGCTGCGCTACGGCGGCCACATCGCGGTCGAGAACCTGCAGGACAGCCTGCCGCCGGCCGGCGGCGTGGCCTTGCGGGCCATCGTCGCGGCCCTGCTGTTCGCCTTCTTCGGCTTCATGGTCTGGTACGGATGGCTGTACATGGAGCGCACCATGTTCCAGCTCACCGCGGTCACGCAGATCCCCTTTGCCTACATCTATAGCGCCATGGCCATCGGGGGCGTGCTGCTGATCGTGCACTTCCTCTTCATCGTGAAGGGTTACGTGCTCGGGCGCGCGTTCGCCGCCGATGCGCACTTCGACGCCAACGCGTCGGCGTCGCTGTAAGGAGGACCGGCCATGATGGATCCGAGCTTCCTCCTCATCGTGTCGGCCTGCGTGTACCTGGCCATCGGGGTGCCGGTGGCCTTCGCGCTGGGCCTGGCCACCGCCACCACCCTCGTCCTGGCGGAGAACTATCCGCTCATGGTGCTGCTGAAGGAAACCTTCACCGGCATCGACAGCTTCCCGCTGATGGCGGTGCCCTTCTTCATCCTCGCCGCCGAGCTGATGAGCGGCGGCTCGCTGACCGAGGTGCTGCTGCGATTCGCGGGCCAGTTCGTCGGCCACAAGCGCGGCGGCCTGGGCTACACCAACGTGGTGTCGCTCACGTTCTTCTCGGGCATCTCGGGCTCCGCGCTCGCCGATGCGGCGGGCCCCGGCGCGATGCTGATCCGCATGATGGACAAGGCCGGCTACGACCGCTCCTACGCCGCGGCGCTGACCGCGTCGACCGCGATCGTGGGGCCGATCATCCCGCCCTCGATCATCATGATCATCTACGCGCTGCAGGACGAGACGGTGTCGGTGGGGCAGCTGTTCGTGGCGGGCATCATCCCGGGCATCCTGATCGCGGTGGCGATGTGCGTGGTCAACTACCGCATCTCCAAGCAGCGCAACTACAAGGGCGACGGCCGGTTGCCGCCCCTGGCCGAGATCCTCGTCACGACCTGGAAGGCGCTGCCCGCCATCCTGCTGCCGGTGGTCATCCTGGGCGGCATGCGCGCCGGCTGGTTCACGCCGACCGAGGCTTCGGTGGTGGCGGTGTTCTACGCGCTGCTGTGCGGCAAGTTCGTCTACCGAACGCTGGCCTGGAAGGCGCTGCCGGACATCCTCGCGCGTTCGGCGCTGCTGTCGGCCTCGGTGCTGATCATCATCGGGCTGTCGGCGTCCTTCGCCTGGGTGCTGACCATCGAGGGCATTCCCCAGCAGCTCGCCGAGTGGCTCGTGAGCATGCAGCTCACGCCCTGGATGTTCCTGATCGCGGTGAACATCTTCCTGCTGCTCTTCGGCATCTTCATCGAGCCGCTGCCGGGCGTGATGGTGCTGGCGCCGATCCTGGCGCCGGTGGCCGTCAAGCTGGGGGTCGATCCGGTGCACTTCGCGATGATCGTCATCGTGAACCTCACGCTCGGCATGATCACGCCGCCGGTGGGCGGGCTGCTCTTCGTGACCTGCAACGTCTCGAAAGTCCCGATGACCGCGCTGGTGCGCGAGCTCGTGCCGTTCCTGTGGGCGCACGGCGCGGTGCTGGCGCTCCTGACCTTCGTGCCGGCGCTGTCGACCTGGCTGCCCCGCGTCTGGGGCTTCTAGCCGCGCGGGGAGGGCCCCGCGAGCGGGCCTTCCTCCGCTCGCGAGGCGGTCAGGCCGATGCGGATTCGAGCTTGAACACGCGAACCGCGCGCGACAGCTGGCCGGCCTGATCCTGCAGCGAGCCGGCCGCGGCCGAAGCCTGCTCCACCAGTGCCGCGTTCTGCTGCGTCACCTGGTCCATTTGGGTGATCGCCTGGTTGATCTGCTCGATGCCCGAGGTCTGCTCCTGGCTCGCCGCGGTGATCTCGCCCATGATGTCCGTCACGCGCTTCACGCTTTCGACGATCTCGTCCATCGTGCGGCCGGCCTCGGCCACTTGCTTGCTGCCTTCCTCGACCTTCTCGACCGAGTCGCCGATCAGGGTCTTGATCTCCTTGGCGGCGGCGGCCGAGCGTTG
>JAGIBP010000105.1 GCA_017744285.1 Variovorax sp. | reverse complement strand
GTTGAGGGCCTGGACCACGTAATAGGCGTCGCGCAGCCAGCAGTAGCGGTAGTCCCAGTTGCGGCCGCTGTCGGCGTGCTCGGGGATCGAGGTGGTCATGGCCGCCACGATCGCTCCGGTCTCCTCGTGCATGCAGAGCTTCAGGGTGATGGCCGCGCGGATCACGGCGCTCTGGTAGTCCAGCGGCACGGCCAGGCCGCGCACCCAGTCCATCCAGTACTCCTGGGTCTGCTGCAGCATGCGGTTGCAGGTGGCCCCGATGTCGGCGTTGAAGCCCTCGTCGGCGCCAAGGAACATGGCGATGGGCTTCTCCAGCCGGAAGGTGCGCTCCTCCAGCACGTGCGACACCGGCCCGTCGGTCGACAGGCGCAGGGTCATGTCCGAGCACAGGTAGCGGATGTGGTTGGAGCCGTGCGTGGTCTCGGACAGGCGCGCGCCCCAGTCGGCGGTGGGGCGCAGGCGGATGGTGATCCGCGCCACGCTGGTCAGCGGCCGGACCAGGCGGATGAAGGCGGTGGGACGGAAGCTGCGGCCGAACTGCTGATAGCGGGGCGAGAAGTCGATGATCTCGACGCTGGCGCCGTCGGCGTCGGTGATCACGGTGCGCAGGATCGGGGTGTTGCGCAGATAGTCTTGCTCGACCGTCTTGGCTCCGTCGACCGCGATCTCCCAGGTCCCCTTTGCGGCCGGGTCGCCGGGCTCCAGTCCGCCCAGCAGCGAACTGAACACCGGGTCGGAGTCGATGCGGGGCGCGCAGGCCCAGACGAAGCGCCCGCAGCGGTCGATCAGGGCGCTGACCGCGCAGTTGCCGATCGGGAAAAGGTCGAGGGTCTGGGGCATGCTTGAGTTCGCTTCTCCTGCTTCTTCGGCTCAGCGCCGCATCAGGATCGGGATGGTCGAGTGCTTGCTGGTGTGGGCCGCCACATGGACGCCGACGTTCTCGATGGTGATGTCGGTCGAGGCCGCGCCGATCGCCAGGCCGTCGATCTGCAGGTGATCGATGCCGATCGGTAGGCGCGGGTCGGTCAGGTGCACCTCGCCGCGCCAGCCGTCGATGGTGATCCCGAGGCAAGCCTGCAGCATCATGAAGGCCGAGCCGGCCGCCCAGGCCTGGGGCAGGCAGGCCACCGGATAGGCCACAGGCGGCTCGCCCGGCTGGCGCGGGAAGCCGCAGAACAGCTCGGGCAGGCGCATCTCGTAGTGGGCGGCGGTCTCGAACAGGCCCGAGGTCATCTCCACCACCCCGTCGCGATGGCCGTAGCGGGCGAGGCCCATGGCGCAGATCGCCGTGTCGTGCGGCCAGACCGAGCCGTTGTGGTAGCTCATCGGATTGAAGCGCGGCTCGCCCTGGGCCAGGGTCCGCACGCCGAAACCGTTGTGGAACACCGACGACAGCAGGGTCTCGGCCACCTTCTTGGCTCGGGCGGGCGAGGGGAGGCCGCAGAACAGCAGGTGGCCGGGATTGGAGCCGCGCACGCGGCAGGGCTTGCCGTGGCCGTCGATGGCCATGGCGTAGAAACCCTTGTCCTCCATCCAGAACCTGGTCTCGACCTCCTGGCGCAGGTGCTCGGCCTTGGCC
>JAGIBP010000104.1 GCA_017744285.1 Variovorax sp. | reverse complement strand
GGATCGGACGAGGCATGACCGGGAAAACACCACAGGACGCCCGCTACCTCGCCGCCGCGCGCACGCACGGGGCGATGATCGAGCGGCTCGCGCGCGGCTACGAGGCCGACGTCGAGCTGCGCCGCGACCTGGTGCAGGAAATCCACGCTGCGCTGTGGCGCAGCTTCGCGATCTTCGAGGGCCAGTGCGCCGAGAAGAGCTGGGTCCACCGCATCGCGCACAACGTCGGCGTGACGCACATGCTGACCCGCCAGCGCGTGCGCAAGGCGCAGCTCGTCGGGCTCGACGCAATCGCCGAGCTGCCCGGCGCCGACGATCCCGAGCACTGGGCGCTCGAGCGCACGCTGGCCGACCGGCTGCTCGCTGCGATCCACCGGCTCCAGGCGGCCGACCGCCAGGTCATGCTGCTCTATCTCGAAGACCTGACCGCCGCCGAGATCGGCGAAGTCACCGGACTGTCGGCTTCGGCCGTGGCCGTCCGCATCCACCGCATCAAGGCGCTGCTCGCCGAGCCCTATCGCGCCGAGGAGAAACGCGCATGACCGAAGATCCCGCCAAGCAGGCCTGGCAGGCCTCGGTGCAGATCGCCGGCGCCCCGCCGCTCGAGGACGTGCGCAAGGGGGCGGACAGGCTCTATCGCAAGATTCGCCTGCGCAACTCGATCGAGTACGTCGCCTGCGCGGTCGTGGTCGTGCTCGGCGTGTCGCGCGTCCTCACCTTGGAGTACATGCACCAGAAGGTCGGCATGACCTTGCTGGTGCTGGCCGCGCTCAGCGTCGTGTGGCAGCTGCACCGCCGCGCTTCGGCCGTGTCGCCCGAACGCGCCGGCGAGGTGCCGCTCTACCTGTTCCTGCGCGCGCAGCTCGTCCGCCAGCGCGACGCGCTGCGCGAGGTGTTCTGGTGGTACCTGCTGCCGTTCGTTCCCGGCTTCGCGGTGATCTTCGTCGGCAACGGCATCGTCCCGGAGATCGAGCGGGCGGGCCCGGCGATCTGGGTCCGCTGGCTGATTCTCGCGGGCATCGCCGGGGCGTTCGGCGCGATCTGGTGGATCAACCAGCTAGCGGCGGGCAAGCTGCAAGGCCACATCGACGAGATCGATGCGCTGACGCAAGAGGGCGGCTGAACGTTCGTCAGACACGGCATCGGCTGGGCGTCGCGCGCCACGGCGCGTCGTACTGGATCGCCACCAGCTGGCGGAACGCATCCATCAGCCGGCCACGCGAGAACTCCACCTGGCGCGCATTCCCCATGCGCACGTCCATTTCATCACGCATCTTTATCTCCTTCGGTTGCGCAGACCGCGCCGTTCGGCCGGTTGCGAGCCCTGTATCTGGGAGGTTTCTTCCCATTGGGCCAACCAAAGGAGTGCCAAGCCCTATAAGCCTGGCTTATGCTCTAGCCGGACGCATCCCGCCCCGCCGCCCCCATGGCGGGCGAGGCGAAGCGGGACTCCGGCAAGCGAGAAATGGCCTAGGCCGGCACGCGCGCCTGCTGGCGCTCGAGCATGACCTCGGCGATCTGGATCGCGTTGAGCGCGGCGCCCTTGCGCAAGTTGTCGCCGACCACGAACAGCGCGAGGCCGTGCGCGGCCGAGCGGTCCTTGCGCACGCGGCCGACGAACACCGGATCGGCACCGGTCGCGTCGAGCGGGTTCGGCACCGCGGTCACCACCACGCCCGGCGCGGTCTCGAGCAGCGCCAGCGCCTGCTCGGGCTCGAGCGGCCGCTCGAACTCGACGTTGAGCGACAGCGCGTGGCCGGT
>JAGIBP010000103.1 GCA_017744285.1 Variovorax sp. | reverse complement strand
GCGCCAGCCACCATTCGGCCTTGGGATGCGCGGCCTTGGCCAGCGTCCAGTCGTAGAGCTTGCGGAGCATGCGCGATCCCGGTCCCAGTTCGCGGGCGGGACTAGGGGACCGGCGGCCCTTCGACAAGCTCAGGAGGGCAAGCCGCAGGAGACTGGCCCCCTGCGTCCGCTTCGCGGCCACCTCCCCGTAAAGGGGACGTGGCGCAGGCGACCGAGGGGGGTTGGAGCCATCCTGTCCGTCACAAACCTATTTGGCACTTTTCTATTGACATTGTGACGCTCTTCTGGTACATAAGAAGAACATCGCGATGGTGCGATTCGGGCGAACCTGACCGCCCTCCCCCTTTTTTCAGCGAGGTCCCTATGACAACCGTGCGCGCCCGAGGCGCCGACGGACGCTTCGTTGCGTTCGACGGCGTGAACCTCAAGAGGAAGAAGAACGTCACCCTGACTCCACGGCAACGCAGGGAAGCCGGCGAAGGCAAGCTCGACAAGCACTGGCGGACCTATTTCCTGCAGACGCTGGCGGAGACTTCGAACGTCACCAGGTCCGCCGCGGCAGCCAAAGTCGCACCGAGCCGGGCCTACAAGGCGCGCCGCGAGGACCCCGACTTCGCCGCGCAGTGGCGCGAGGCGCTGCTCGAAGGCTACGACCATCTTGAGATGGAGGTGCTCGGCCATCTGCGCGCCGGCGGCTCGGCAGCGAAGCTCGATGTCGCCTCGGCGATCCGGCTGCTCACTATGCATCGCGAGACGGTTGCCGCCGAGCGGGCCCGCACCGAGAACCGCGATCCGCAGTCGGTGCTCGATTCGATCGACGCGATGATCGACCAGATGCGCGAGCGCCGCGCGGCCAACACGCTGGTGATCGCCGAGACGGGAGACGACGATGACCGTGCTTAGCCGGCTCGACGTGCTCCTCTCGCTCGAACCGGCCGAGTGCCGTGCGCTGCTCCGCGCGATGGACGAGGCGCAGCGGCGCGAGCTTCGCACGCACTGGTACTTGTGGGCACACCCGGGCCAGCGGCCGCCGTCGGCTGCCTGGCACACCTGGCTGATCATGGCGGGGCGCGGCTACGGCAAGACACGCGCCGGGGCGGAGTGGGTCCGCCACGTCGCCGAGCACGATCCCACGGCGCGCATCGCCCTGGTGGCGGCTTCGCTCGGCGAAGCACGGCAGGTGATGGTCGAGGGGACGGCCGGGCTGCTCGGTGTGGCACGCGACGAGAACCGACCCAGGTTCAAGCCCTCGACGCGCGAGCTCGTCTGGCGCAACGGCGCCACCGCTACGCTCTACTCGGCGGGCGAGCCGGAGAGCCTGCGCGGTCCGCAGCATAGCCATGCCTGGTGCGACGAGATTGCCAAGTGGGACCAGGCCGGCCGGCGCGCCGAGGCGTCGTGGGACAATCTGCTGCTGGGCTTGCGGCTGGGGGTCGCACCGCAGGTGGTTGCAACGACCACCCCGCGTGCCGTGCCTTTGGTACGCAGACTGCTCGGCCAGGGCGATGCCATCGTCACGCGCGGGACCACGGTGGAGAATAAGGACAACCTGCCGTCGGGCTTTCTGCGTTCGGTGCGGGTGCAGTTCGGCCGTTCGCTGCTTGGGCGGCAGGAGCTCGAGGGCGAACTCATCGACGAGATCGAGGGCGCGCTGTGGCAGCGCGAGCTGCTCGAGGATTGCCGCGAGGACGCGGCGAGCGCGCCGGCGCGGCGGGTGGTGATCGGAGTCGATCCGCCCGCCTCGTCGGACGGCGATGCCTGCGGGATCGTGGTCTGCGCTTTGGGCGAGGACGGAGTCGCGCGGGTGCTGGCCGACAAGTC
>JAGIBP010000102.1 GCA_017744285.1 Variovorax sp. | reverse complement strand
GTCGAGGACGACATCGCGGCCTACGCCAACCGCCAGCGCTTCGACGAGACCTCGCTGCTCGACCTGCAGGACCTGTCGCTGGCCGGCGGGATCAACATCAAGCGCAACGCCGTGCGGATCGTCGCCCCGAAGCTCGACGACACGGGCGACCGGATCGATCCGCGCACTAACGGGCAGTTCTGGCGCCCCGAAGCGACTCCCAAGGGCAAGGACAACGACGGCAAGGTCGCCAGGCCCTATCGCCGGCACTGGTGCCAGTTCTGGCGGCCGAGCGCCAAGCCCTGGCCGCAGGCGGACCTGCCGCCGAACAACTACATCATCGACGTGCGCGGCCTCACGTGCGTCAGCTGGGACGACGCCGACGGCACCGCCTGGGAGGGGCTGGCGCCGTTCCAGGGCCGCGGCGTCCCCTGGCGCCTGCGCCTGCAGGGCCTGTCGTTCGACCGGCTCGACTCCTCGAGCCAGGTCGACACGATCGAGCGCGGCACCTGGTACCTGAAGCTGGTGCGGCGCTCGCACATGGTGATCAGCGCCGGCGACGAAACCGATCTGCGCATCAAGATGCTGCGCAGCTACTACCAGAACCGCAACGAGACCCTCGGGCGCGACCCGTGGATGACGCGCTGGCCGTTCGACGGCCCGCCCTTTACCACCCACCTCGTCGGCGACTTCCTGCGCGGCTGGTTCCGCTGGACGCTCGACACCTCGCGCCAGCGGCTCGAGCGCTACCCGCCGTTCAACCCGCAGGCCTACGAGACTTTCGCCCGCGCCTACCTCCAGCGCGGCGACATCGAGGCCGCGGTCACGATCAGCATCACCCGCCTGAGCATCATGTGGCGCAAGCGCCTGCGCAGCTTCTGCCGCCGGCTCAACGTGCTGCATGTGTTCAGCGTGGTCACCGCGGTGGTCCTCGCCGCCAGCGGCCTGATCCGCCTGAGCCTCGGCGGCACCTTCCTCCCGCAGCTGAGCGGCCTCGGCCTGTGGTTCATCCTCGCCCTGCTCGCCCCGCTCGCGCTCTACCTGCTGCTGTGGGCGATCTACCTGGTGATCGACTGGGGCTTCGGGTTCGGCCTGCGCGGCCTGCGCGCGATCTGCACGATGGTCGCGCTGGCGCTGCTGGCCGCGTTCGCCACCCCGCTGATGATGGGCGACCCCGCGCTGCCCGCCGACCGCGACCGCGGCGAGGTGCTGCAGCAGCTGCTCTACGGCATCGACAAGACTCTGCCGGTGGTCGAGACGCGCATCGCGCTCTACCCGCCGATCGAGCAGACCCCGTTGCCCACCACCCAGAAGCTCGCGCGCCCCGGCACCCTCGGCAAGGCCGCCACCCAGCCCCCCGTGGCCGACAAGTTCGTCCTGCGGCAATACACCAAGGGCCACGGCGGCGCGACGCGCTTCGCGATCCTCGACACGATCTGGGAGATCCTCGGCTGGATCGTCACCTCGGCGGCGATCTTCACCGTGGTCGGCTTCGCCCGCCGCGACATCGAGCGCTGAGTCGACCTCACCGAGGAGAACAAACGCGTGCGCTACAACGAGCGCCTGGTCATGTTCATCCTGCGCAACCGTGCGCCCGAGCGCTTCGCCGAGGGCGGCAGCGCGCGCGGCCTCAGCGCGGTCGACCAGGCCACGCTCAAGCGCATGCGCCAGCGCTGGCGCGCCGAGTGGGACGCCGAGCAGGCCGCGCGCGCGGAGGCCGAGCAAGCGGCCCTGACCGGCCCGACCTTCCTCGAGGAGCTCGAGCAGATGCACCGCCGCTGGTACGCCGGCCTCAGCCGCCGCACCCGCGCCGCCTACCGCGAATTCCGCCGCCGCGAGCGCGCCGACAAGGCCGCCGGCTGCATGCCCTACGCCGACGAGGTCGCCGAAGGCGAAGCCGAATACGACGCCGGCGCGACCCACGACGGCCGCGCCAAGATCAACCTGCTGATCGAAGCCGACGGCATCGGCGTC
>JAGIBP010000101.1 GCA_017744285.1 Variovorax sp. | reverse complement strand
GCGATGCCCGCCGCCGCACTGGCGCAGCAGGACGCCGCCGACACAGGCGAGCGCACCGGCCGCGCCTATGTGCGCTTCACCGTGGCGGACAAGGTGGGCGTGCTCGCCGAGATCGCCGCGGCGATGCGCGACGCCGGCGTCTCAATCGAGAGCCTGATGCAGCGCGGCGTGAGCGCCGATGGCAGCGTGCTGGTGGCGATCGTCACGCACGAGGGCCCGGAGCGCGCGGTGGCGCAGGCGCTCGACCAGCTGCGCGGCTCGGCCAGCCTGACCGGCGAGCCGATGTGGATGCATATCCTGGGCTAACGCCTCCACGCAGGGGAGCGGGGGAGAAAGTTCAATCGCCGCCCAGGTTGGTCTTCAGCACCTGGCGGCCGTCGCGCGGGCACCAGGGCGCGCCGGTGGTGCCGCAAGGCATGCCCTTGTCCTTCACCGCATCGACCTTCGCATCGGTGACTTCGCTGCTCGGCAGCGGCAGCCGGTAACGCTGGTTCGGGTCGGCGGGAAGCGCGACGGCGAGGTTGGCCGCCCTGGGCGCCGCACGCGCGGGAATCCGCGTGACGCGCGTCGTCCGCGCCTTGCGGTGGCGCTGGGGATCGTCGGCAATGGCGGTCGCTCCGTGGAGCGCGAGGGCGAGAAGCAGCATGGGAGCTCCCGAATGAGGTTCACCGCGCCCAACGCACGGCTGGCCTTCGGTGTCCCTCAGGGTGCAAGCTCGCGCCGGACATAGTGGATGCCGCGGGCATTCACCGTCGCAGTCACGCCGACCGAGCCGCAGCGCACAGTGAAGGCGCCCTCGCCACACGGCGCATGCCCGTCCGCACCATCGAACAGGCGCGTGAGCCGGCCGGCATCGGTGTCCGGGCCATTGTACGCCGTGACCAGCGGCACCCGGTATCTGTCCGCCTCGCGCCGCGAGCAGACGACGATCTCATTCTCGTCGCGGGCGCGCGCGCAAGCGGGATTGGCCGACCAGTTGCGGCGGTGCATCTCCATCGCCTCGGCGGGGGTGATCGCGGGAGTCTGGCTCTGGGCAAGCAGCAGCAAAGCTAAGATCGGCATCGCACATCCTCCGCCCCCGGAGCCACTCCGCTAGCGCAACGATGTGGCGGAAATGGGGGCAAGCTTCGCTGACAACGTTAGCGGGATCGACAAGCGTGCCGCCCCTGCCTAAGCGCCGGGCCAAGTCCAATCGCCCGGGTGATCCATTTCATGTCGCAGACTTCCAGCCACGCCCTCGACCGCGTCCTCGTCCTTGAAATGGTGCGCGTGACCGAAGCGGCGGCGATCGCCGCCTCGACGCTCACCGGCCGCGGCGACGAGAAGGCGGCCGATGCCGCCGCAGTGGAAGCGATGCGCGACGCGCTCAACAAGCTCTATCTCGACGGCACCGTGGTGATCGGCGAGGGCGAGCGCGACGAGGCGCCGATGCTGTTCATCGGCGAGAAGGTGGGCGCAGCGCAGGGCAAGGGCCCGGCCATCGACATCGCGCTCGATCCGCTCGAAGGCACGACGATCTGCGCCAAGGCCGGGCCGAACGCGCTGGCGGTGCTCGCGGTGGCCGAGCAGGGCGGGTTGCTCAATGCGCCCGATGTGTACATGGACAAGATCGCAGTGGGCCCCGGCTATCCCGAGGGCGTGATCGACCTGGCCAAGTCGCCGACCGAGAATGTCTGCGCGATCGCCAAGGCCAAGGGCGTGGAGCCGCACGAGATCATCGCCTGCGTGCTCGATCGCCCGCGCCACGAGAAGCTGATCGCCGAGCTGCGCGGCATCGGCTGCGGCGTGGTGCTGATCGGCGACGGCGACGTGGCGGGCGTGATCGCCACCACCAATCCCGAGACGACGATCGACGTCTATATGGGCCAGGGCGGCGCACCCGAGGGCGTGCTGGCCTGCGCGGCGCTGCGCTGCGTCGGCGGCCAGTTCAAGGGGCGCCTCGTGTTCCGCAACGACGATGAGCGCGCCCGCGCGCGCAAATGGGGCATCGAGGATCTCGACAAGATCTACGACCT
>JAGIBP010000100.1 GCA_017744285.1 Variovorax sp. | reverse complement strand
GATCGGGCCGGACCTCCGCATGGCAGCCGCTGCCTCGCCGGACTATTTCGCCCGGCACGGGCCGCCGCAGGTCCCGCACGATCTCGGCGTTCACAACTGCATCAACCTGCGTTTCCCGACCTATGGCGGCCTCTATGCCTGGGAGTTCGAGAAGGACGGGCGCGCGCTGAACGTGCGGGTGGACGGGCAACTGATCGTCAACGACACGATGCTCGCGCTCCAGGCGGCGATGGACGGGCTCGGCATCGCCTTCATCACCGACGACCAGGTGCAGCCGTTGATCGATGCTGGGCGGCTGGTCCGCGTGCTCGAGGACTGGTGCCCGCCATTCCCCGGCTATCACCTCTATTATCCGAGCCGCCGGCAGCACACTTCCGCCTTTGCCGTCCTGATCGAGGCGCTGCGTTACCGCGACCCCGTGCGCTAGAAGCGCTTGCGTAGGGAAAGGCGCACGGTCCGGCCGAGCGGGTCGATCTCGTCGCGGCTATAGCCCATGGGCACGCTGCCATCGGCCAGGCGCACATGGCGATAGGCGTCGAACAGGTTCCGAACGTCGAGCGTCAGCTTCAGATTATTGAGCCACGGATATTTGGCTGCGTCGCGCAGGATGCGCTCCGGCTCGACAAAGAGGGACAGATTCAGCGTCGACGAAGGCGAGAAGCGATAGTCGACGCCGCCCGATGCTCCATTCCGCAGGCGCGCGCCGCCGTTCCAGTTCCCGTTCAGGCTGGCGCCCATGCCGCGCTTGCCTACGCTGAACTGCATCGTCAGGAACTCGCGCGGCTGGCCGCTGTCGCCGCCGAGCAGGTCGATGACCGGCAGTCCGGCGCGGGGCAGCAATGTGCTGGTCAGCCGCCGGCGATAGTTGAGCGACAGGGTCCAGATGGCCGGGTTGGCCGTGGTCGCGACTGCTTGCGTGGCCCCGCCGTTGGATGGGCCGCTGGCCCGGCGCGGCAGGCGGAGCGCGATGCCCGAGCTAAGCTCGGAACTGCTCTCATTGGCCAGGTTGATCGGCCGCGCATCGACCGAGACCAGATGGCCAGCCGCATCGCGGACGATGCGCTCCGGAAAGGCCGCTTCGATCGCCGGCGTCAGTTCGGGAAAGCCGGCGACGCCGCCCTTGGCGGTCTGTGCGCTATAGCCGAAATTGAGCGTCAGCGTCTGGTCGGAAAGGGGGCGGACCATCGCGTTCAACGCGCGGCTCTGCCGCCTGCCGCGGCGCAGGGCGGGGTTGCCGCCGACGATCCACACCACGTCGATCGATTCCTGGCGGGCGAAATCGAAGATCCGGTTGATCGTGGTGACGACGGGGCCGTCGAGCTGGTCCGAGCTGGGCGCCGCGTCGACATTCTCCATCGTACCGCGCAGCTGGAAGAAGTCGGTGGGTGCCCAGGTGAAGCCGCCGCCATAGCGCCGCTGCAGGCTGCCACCCGCCATCGAGCGGCCGCCGGCGAGCAGGTCGAGCGTCAGGTCGCCGAGCGGTCCGATCGCGCCCTTGGTGCGCCGGGAGATGGGAATGCTGAGCGCGGCCTGGCCGTCGAACTGGTTGGTCCGGCGGTTGGTGACCAGCGTGCCGTTGTTTCCGGTGCTCCTGTTCTCCTGAACATTGCGTCCGAGCGTGATCGCCACATTGGCGGTGAGCGGCCCGGCCGGCAGCTCGACCAAAGTCTTGCCGACATTGATCCGGCCGGAGATGCTTTGCCCGCGCGAGCGGTTGCGGTTCGCCAGCAGCAGGGTGCTGCTCCACGGGCCATAGGGGTTGAGCGTGGGATCGCCGGCATCGAGCAGTCCCTGCACTCGCCCCAGATCGATGCCCTGCTCGAGCAGGCTGTCCGTCCAGCTGCGCAGATAGCTGCCCGACAGGGTGAGCTGCCAGCCGGAGAGCCGGCCCGTCAGGTTGAAGGTCGCGCCCAGCGTCTGGGCGCTGTTCTCGTTGCGCAGCGCTCGGCCGCCGGCCAGCGGGCGGACCAGCAGGACATCGTCGGCGAAGGGCGACCACGGATTGTCGCCAGGCAGCACGACCGAGGCCATGGGCAGGCCGCGCAGCGCGCTGCTCTCGGTGCTGGCCGCGTTGAGGCTGAGCGAGGCCGAGAAGGGGCCAAGCGGCCGGCTGATGCCGGCGTTGAACAGGATCGCCCGCTTCGACGGCAGCAGCGTCTCGAACGCGTTGGGATCGACG